>NZ_CAMQSF010000047.1 GCF_947036865.1 uncultured Caulobacter sp.
CGGACGTCCGGGACCGGGTTTCGCGACCCGGCCCGCCCGCCGGAGGCTTCAAGGGTTCCGGGGCGCCAATAGCGTCACGGGACCACGCTTCCGGATAACGACCGCGCGGAGCGTCTGGCTTCGTCGAAACGGTAATTCTCAGTCTTCTCCGGACGCTGTCCGGCGCTCCGCGTCCCTGTCCAGCCCCTTCAGCGGCCGCGCCGCGTGAGGCCGATAAAACACGTTCCTTCCCCCGTCCAGGGGGAAGGGCGGTCAGCGCCGGCGCCCTTGACGCCCTCTCGCCAAACCCCCAGAAGCCGCTCGTGACCGACGCCGTCCCCCCCGCCTCCGCCGAAGAGCCCGCGCCCGCCAAGAAGGGCGGGCTTTTGAAGTCGTCGATGATCTATTCCGGCCTGACCCTGGTCAGCCGGTTCATGGGCTTCGCGCGGGACCTGGCGGTGTCCTACCGGATGGGGGCCAGCGCCACCCCGGCGGCCGACGCCTATAACGCGGCCCTGGCCTTCCCGAACCTGTTCCGCCGGTTCTTCGCCGAGGGCGCCTTCGCCGCGGCCTTCGTGCCGGCCTACGCCAAGTCGCTGCAGCGCGACGGCGAGGAGACGGCCGACATCCTGGCGGCCGACGCCATGGCCAGCCTGGCGGCCGCCACCATCGTCATCACCGTGGTCTGCCAGCTGGCCATGCCCTGGCTGATGATGCTGATCAGCCCGGGCTTCGGCTGGGGCACCGAGAAGTACAAGCTGGCGGTGCTGCTGACCCAGATCACCATGCCCTATCTGCCGTGCATGGCGATCGTCGCGCACCTGTCGGGCGTGCTGAACGCCCGCGACCGCTTTATTCTGTCGGCCGGCGCGCCGATCCTGCTGAACATCTGCACCCTGGCCTTCATCCTGCCCCAGACCTCGGCGGTCGACGCGGCCAAGTGGGGCTCGGTCGGGGTGATCGTCGCCGGGGTCGCCCAGGCGGCGCTGCTGACCTGGGGCGTCAACAAGTCCGGGGCCAAGGTCCACTGGCGGCTGCCGCGCCTGACGCCGGAGGTGCGCGAGCTGATCGGCAAGGCCATCCCCGGCGCCCTGGCCGCCAGCGCCACCCAGGTCAACATCTTCATCTCGGGCAACCTGGCCAGCCACGTGCCGGGCGGCCGGTCCTGGCTGGCCACCGCCGATCGCCTGTATCAGTTGCCGCTGGGCCTGGTGGGCGTGGCGATCGGGGTCGCCCTCCTGCCGCGCCTGTCGCGCGCCGTGCATTCGGGCGACAAGGCCGACGCCCAGAGCGCCATGGACCAGGCCATCACCCTGGCCATGGCCTTCACCCTGCCGGCCGCCGCGGCCCTGGTCGCCATGCCGGGCTTCCTGTCGGACGGCCTCTATACGCGCGGCCAGTTCACCGCCTTCGACGCCAGCCAGACGGCGGCGGCGCTGTTCTTCTACGGCCTGGGGACGCCGGCCTTCGTGCTGCAGCAACTCTATTCGCGGGCCTTCTTCGCGCGGGGCGACACCAAGAGCCCGATGCGCTTCGCCCTGGTCTCGGTGGCGGTCAACATCGCCTTCGGGGTCGCCCTGTTCCAGCTGGTGGGCGTCAAGGGCATCGCCGCCGCCACCGCCATCGCCTCGTGGCTTAATGTCGGCCAGATGGCCTTCGTGCTGGCGCGCAAGGGCGAGTACGGCCCGTCGGCCCAGACCTGGTCGCGCCTCGCGCGCATCCTGCTGGCCAGCCTGGGCATGGGTCTCGTCCTGGCCGCCGCGTCTCATGGGCGCGCGCTGATCGAGGCGCCGCTGCGGAGTCTTGGCCTGACCGGCCACACGCTCGGAGCCAAGGAGTTCGCCCTGGCCCTGACCTGCCTCGTCGGTCTGGCGCTCTATCCGCCGCTGCTCTTCCTTTTCGGCGGGGTCAAGCCGGCCGAGCTGAAGGCGGCGCTGCGGCGGGGCAAGGCTTGATCCGTGCGGGCGAGGGCGCTAACCAGCGGGCCATGGCTTCGATCGGTCTCCTCGCGCCGCGATGGCGCGGCTCCCGCTGACCTTCGTTTCCGCGCTTCGACGCGGATGCGCCTTCGCGCGCTCGCCACGATCCTGAAATTCGACAGCCAAGGCTCACAGCCATGACCGACCAAGCTCCCGTCGCCTATGCGGGTCCGTCCCGCGTGCTTTCGGGCGTCCAGCCCTCGGGCGCCCTGCACCTGGGCAACTATCTCGGCGCGCTGGTGAAGTTCACCCGCCTGCAGCACGAGATCGACACCTTCATCTTCGTGGCCGACCTGCACGCCATCACCGTCTGGCAGGACCCGGCGGCCCTGGCCCAGCAGACCCGCGAGATCGCGGCGGCCTACATCGCCTCGGGCCTGGATCCCGACAAGGCGACGATCTTCCCGCAGTCGGCGGTGCGCGAGCACGCCGAGCTTTCCTGGATCTTCAACTGCGTGGCGCGCCTGGGCTGGCTGGACCGCATGACCCAGTTCAAGGAGAAGAGCGGCAAGCACAAGGAGCGCAGCTCGGTCGGCCTCTACACCTATCCGGTGCTGCAGGCGGCCGACATCCTGATCTACAAGGCCACCCACGTGCCGGTCGGCGAGGACCAGAAGCAGCACCTGGAGCTGACCCGCGACATCGCCCAGAAGTTCAATCACGACTTTGGCGCGCCGGGTTTCTTCCCGCAGCCCGAGCCGCTGATCCAGGGGCCGGGCGCGCGGGTCATGTCCCTGCGCGACGGCTCGGCCAAGATGAGCAAGTCCGATCCGTCGGACTATTCGCGCATCAACCTGACCGACACGGCCGACGACATCGCCGCCAAGATCAAGAAGGCCCGCACCGATCCCGAACCTTTGCCGGAGACGGTCGAGGACCTGGCCGCCCGCGCCGAGGCCGACAACCTGGTGGGCATCTTCGCGGCCCTGTCCGGCCAGACTAAGGCGCAGGTCCTGGCCGACTATGCCGGCAAGGGCTTCGGGACCTTCAAGCCGGCCCTCGCCGAGCTGGCGGTCGAGACGCTGGCCCCGGTCGGCGACCGGATGCGCGGCCTGCTGGGCGATCCGGCGGTGCTGGACGCGATCCTCGCCAAGGGCGCGGCCAAGGCGTCGGAGGCCGCCGCCCCGACCCTGGCCGAGGTCAAGAAGCTGGTCGGCTTCTGGGGGGCTTGAGCTCTTTCGTGAAGCGGCGTCTTGTCGCGGCATGACCGACGTCGCCGTCCCGAGCCCGCGCAAGTTCCTGGTCGTCGCCGACGACAGCCCGGAGTTCGCCGCCGCGCTCAAATACGCCTGTCGCCGCGCCCGCTCGACCGGCGGCTGCGTGGCCATGCTGAAGGTGATCGCGCCGGCCGAGTTCGAGCACTGGAGCGGGGTGCGCGAGGAGATCGAGCGTCAGGAGCGCGAGGAGGCGCAGGCCCTGCTGCGGAGCCTCTCCGCCCAGGTCGTGGCCGAGACCGGCTTACCGCCCGAGCTGATCGTCGAGACGGCCGACAGCGTCCGCGCGGCCTTGAAGCAGGTCATCGCCGCCGACCCGGCCATCAAGATCCTGGTCCTGGCCACCTCGACCGCTGGCCGGGGTCCCGGCCCGCTGATCGCGGCCATCGCCAAGGAAGGCGTCGGCTTCTCCGGCCGCAAGCTGCCCGTCACCGTGGTGCCGGGCGACCTGACGGACGCGGAGATCGAGGAACTGGGTTAGGCGTTTAGGCCTCCATTCCGTCGCGCTGCCGACAGGAGGACGTTCAGCAACAGCGAGAGATCAGGCGCTGATGGCGCCCAGAACCAGGTCTCGCCGTCGTAGGACACCCAGTTCAGCAGGACCTTGTCGTCGCTCTCTTGGTCGCCGCGTAAACGGTAGTCCTCGCCGACCATGGCGAGCGGCAAGGCGCGGACACCGAGGTTCGTCGTTCCGACCAGGTGGCTGTCGGTCAGCAGGGTCCAGCGATTGCCTGCCTCGAACAGCGCGACCGGAGCGCCCCGACCGCTCTCGGCGCGGGCGAAGGCGCGCGCCTGGCTATCCGGCGACAGGTTCTCGACCAGCACGCTTGGTCTGTATTCGCCGAAAGTGCGGCGGGCCTTAAGGCGGACCAGGTCGGGAAGGCTCATGCCCCAAAGCCTAAACCCGCTCCGGGATCCGCACCATCATCCGCTCATAGCCCTTCACGAAGGTCGAATAGACCCGCTTGGGCTCCTCCAGCACCTCGATCTTCGGGAAGCGCTTGAGGATCTCCTCCCAGACGATCTTCAGCTGCATCTCGGCCAGGCGATTGCCGACGCAGCGATGGATGCCGAAGCCGAACGACAGGTGGCGGCGGGCGTTGGGGCGGTCGATGATGAACTTGTCGGCGTCCTCGATCACCGTGTCGTCGCGGTTGCCCGAGACGTACCACATCACGACCTTGTCGCCCTTCTTGATGGTCTTGCCTGCGAGCTCGAAGTCCGCCAGCGCCGTGCGGCGCATATGGGCCAGCGGGGTCTGCCAGCGGATGATCTCCGAGACCATGTTCGGGATCAGGCTGGGATCGGCGCGCAGCTTGGCCTCTTCCTGCGGGTTCTTCGACAGGGCGTAGAGGCCGCCCGTGATCGAGTTGCGGGTCGTGTCGTTGCCGCCGACGATCAGCAGGATGACATTGCCCAGATATTCGAAGGGCGGCATGTCGCGCGTGGCCTCGCCGTGGGCCAGCATCGAGATCAGGTCGTTGCCCGGCTCGGTCAGATTGACCCGCTCGTTCCAGAGATTGGTGAAGTACGACAGGCACTCCAGCAGTTCGGCGCGGCGGGCGTCCTCGCTCTCGACGATGCCGCTCTCGGGCGAGGCCGTGGCCACGTCCGACCAGCGGGTCAGCTTACGGCGCTCCTCCCAGGGGAAGTCGAACAGGGTGGCCAGCATCTGGGTGGTCAGCTCGATCGAGACCTTGTCGACCCAGTCGAACGGCTCGTTGATCGGCAGGCTGTCGAGGATGTTCTGGACGCGCTCGCGGATGATGCCTTCCAGCCGCCCCAGATTGGTCGGCGAGACGATCGGGCTGACCGTCTTGCGCTGGATGTCGTGCTTGGGCTGGTCCATGGCGATGAACATCGGCAGGACGAAGTCCTCGTCGAAGTTCCGGATCGTGATGCCGCCCAGGTGCGCGTCGGACGAGAAGACCTGGTGGGTCGTGTCGACCGTCATGATGTCGTTATAGCGGGTGATCGACCAGTACGGGCCGACCTCCTCGTCGCCCTTGGAATAGTGGACGGGGTCTTCCTTCCGCAGTCGCTCGAAATAAGGCCACATGGCGTCGGCCTGGAACAGGGCCGGATCGGCGACATGATAGTCCTCGAGGGGAATGGAATAGGCCCTCGCCTTGGCCTCGGCCTTCAGGTCCACGGAACCGTCGCTCATCAGATCCTCCCGGCGGATCGCTGTTTTGCCAGCATGACGCCAGAAAATGACGCCTGTGTCACTTTTAAAATGCGACCGACCCGCGGACTTGCGTCGGAAGGTCGCGAGGTCCATTTCAGGACCATGTTCATCCAGACCGAAACCACGCCCAATCCCGAGGTCCTGAAGTTCCTGCCCGGCCGCGAGGTGCTGGGGGAGGGCGCGCGTGAATTCCGCACGGCCGAGGATGGCGAGGCCTCGCCCCTGGCCAAGGCGCTGTTCGACCTGGGCGACGTGACGCGGGTGTTCTTCGGCCCCGACTTCCTGACCGTGACCAAGGGCGAGGACGCCCAGTGGCCGCACCTGAAGGCGCCGATCCTGGCGGCCATCATGGACCACTTCACCAGCGGCCGGCCGCTGCTGCTCGACGCCCAGGCGGCGGGCGGCCACGACGAGGACGGCGTCTATGACGAGGAGACCTCGCAGATCGTCGCCGAGATCAAGGAATTGCTCGACACGCGCATCCGCCCGGCGGTCGCCCAGGACGGCGGCGACATCGTGTTCTCGCGCTTCGAGCCCCAGACCGGCGTCGTCTGGCTGCACATGCGCGGCGCCTGCTCTGGCTGCCCGTCCTCGTCGGCCACGCTGAAGGCCGGCGTCGAGAACATGCTCAAGCATTATGTGCCGGAAGTGACCCGGGTCGAGCAGACGCTGTAGAGGCTTGATCCCGTCGCCGGGGCGGCTATATCGCAACTCTTAGAGTTACAGATCGCCTTTCCAGAGGATCGACCATGGCCAAGCTCGAAGACGCCACCCTCGCGCAGCTGTTCACCGAGGCGCGCACGCGCAACGGCTGGGACCCCACGCCGCTGCCGGAAGAGACCCTGCGCGCCTTGTACGAGCTGGTGAAGTTCGGTCCCACGGCCGCCAACTCGACCCCGGCGCGGTTCTATTTCCTGACCTCTCCCGAGGCCAAGGAGCGCCTGGCCAAGCACGCTTCCGGTTCGAACGCGCCGAAGATCCGGCAGGCGCCCTGCACCGTCATCGTCGGCTACGATCTCGACTTCCCCGAGACCATGTCCAAGCTGTTCCCCCACGCGCCGGACGCCAAGAACTGGTTCAACGACTTGCAGGCCCGCGAGTGGGGCGCGCTGCGCAACAGCTCGCTGCAGGGCGGCTACTTCATCCTGGCGGTCCGGGCCCTGGGCCTGGACGCGGGTCCGATGTCGGGCTTCGACAACGCCGCGGTCGACGCGGAGTTCTTCGCCGGGACCAACATCAAGAGCAACTTCATCGTCTCGATCGGCCACGGCACGGACGAGGGCCTGTTCCCGCGTAATCCGCGCCTCGACTTCGACGAGGCCGCCAAGATCCTCTGATCGGGTGACGGCGGCGGGCGCGCGGGCTACAAGGCCGGCATGACCCTCCGCCACGTCCTTCTCGCCCTGCCGCTCGTGCTTTTGGCCGCCTGCGGGCCGGCCAAGCGAGATGACGCCGGCCCCCCCGCCAAGGCCGACGCGCCGGTGCGCGTCGCGGTCGCTCCCTATGTCGGCGGCCCGCTGAAGATGACCAGGGACGGCGTCGGCCCGATCAACGGCGCCACCGCCTTCGACCTCGCCACCCTGAAGGTCCTCTTCCCCAAGGCCAAGGTCGAGCAGGCCTTCCTGCATTTCGGCGCGGGCCCCGCCCAGCCGATCATCAATATCGAGCAGGACAACACGCCGCTGGCCGAGATCGGCAAGACCGACGAGGGCGAGATCGCCTATGTCCGCCTCGCCGCCGGCGACGTGCGCGGCCCCAAGGACGAGCGGCTGCTGGCCAAGTGGGCCGACCTCGGTTTCAAGGTCGACCAGTGCCGCGCCGGCGAGGGCCGCGAGGTCAACCAGACCGTCTGCGTCCGTCCCGAGGCGCCGACCGTGTCCTACGTGTTCGGCGTTCCGGGCTGGGCCGGCCAGGGCCTGCCGCCCGAGGCGGTCCTGAAGGCCAAGGGCCAGCTGAACGAGCTCGTCTGGCGCCCGGCCGAGGGCGCCGCCGTCGGCTCGGCCTGATGATTCTCTCGATCGACACCTGCCTGGGGGCCAGTTCGGTCGCCCTCGTCGATGGCGAGCGCGTTCTGGCGGCGCGCTCCGAGCCCATGACGCGCGGGCACCAGGAGCGGATCGGCGTGATCGCGCGCGAGGTCGCCGTCGAGGCCGGGGTCGCCTTCGCCGACCTGTCGCGGATCGGCGTCACGGTCGGGCCGGGCTCGTTCACCGGCCTCCGCGTTGGTCTCGCCTTCGCCAAGGGCCTGGCGACGGCGCTGTCGATCCCGTGCGTCGGGGTCAACACGCTGGAGAGCCTGGCCTTCGCAACCCAGGGCTTCGTCGCCGCCGTGCTCGACGCGCGGATGGGCCAGATCTATCTGCAGGTCTTCGCCGACGGCGTCTCGCTGATGGCGCCGGACGCTCTCGACCTGGGCGCGGCCGCCGCGCGCCTGGCCGAGCTCTATTCGGGCGGACCCGCGACCCTGATCGGCTCCGGCGCGCCGCTGCTGGCCGACGTCCTGGGCGGGGCTCGGATCCTCACCCCCGCCGCGCCCGACCCCGTCGCCGTCGCGCGCCTCGCCGCCGCCCGGCCGGCCCCGGCCCATTCGCCCCGCCCCCTCTATCTGCGGGCGCCCTACGCGACCCTCCCCGCCGCATGAACCTGCGCCCCGTCGGGTCCGAAGCGGCCTTCGATCTCGCCGATCTGCACGACAAGGCCTTCGACCGGCCCTGGACGGCGCTGGCGTTCGACGAACTCCTGAAATCGCCCGGCGTCTTCGCGGTGCTGGGCGAGGCCGGCGAGCCGGCCACGGCCAAGGGCTTCGTCCTGTGTCGCGCGATCGCCGGCGAGGCCGAGATCCTGACCATCGCGGTCGATCCCGCCGCCCGACGGCGCGGCTGGGGCGCGGCCCTCGTGGCGATGGCGGCGGGGATCGCGCGCGAAACCGGGTCCGAGGCGATGTTCCTGGAGGTCGCCGCCGACAACACAGCCGCCATCGCCCTCTACCAGGCGACCGGTTTCTCAAGGGTCGGTCTTCGCAAGGGCTATTATCCCCACGCCGACGGCGCCAAGGACGCCGTGGTCATGCGGCGAGCGCTTAACACTTAAGGGCCGACCGCCTATCTTGCCGCCGACTCAAGACGGAGCGCCCGCCGTGGATCGACTCGAAAAGGCCTGTATTGAAAAGGGCATGCGGATGACGGACCAGCGCCGCGTGATCGCGCGCGTCCTGTCGTCGGCCGAGGACCACCCCGACGTCGAGGAGCTGCACCGCCGCGCCCACGCCATCGATCCGCACATCTCGATCGCCACGGTCTATCGCACCGTGCGCCTGTTCGAGGAGAGCGGCATCATCGAGCGCCACGACTTCCGCGACGGCCGCTCGCGCTACGAAGAGACACCGACCCACCACCACGACCACCTGATCGACATGAAGACCGGCAAGGTCATCGAGTTCGTCGACGAGGAGATCGAGGCCCTTCAAAACGCCATCGCCCAGAAGCTGGGCTACAAGCTGGTCGATCACCGGCTGGAGCTTTACGGCGTGCCGATCGAGGAGTGAGGCGGCGCGGCCCCCTCCGGCCCTTCGGGCCACCTCCCCCATAAAGGGGGAGTAGATTTGGAGGGCCTGCTCCCCCTGCATGGGGGAGCTGTCGGCGAAGCCGACCGAGGGGGCGACCCTTGCGCCGAGCCCTCCTCGACCCCATAACCTCGCCGGATGAGCGAGACCCCGCGAAAGCGTCTTTTTATCAAGACCTACGGCTGTCAGATGAACGTCTATGACAGCGAGCGCATGGCCGATGTCCTGCGCCCGCTGGGCTATGGCGTCGTCGACGATCCCGAGGGCGCGGACCTCGTGGTGCTGAACACCTGCCACATCCGCGAGAAGGCCACCGAGAAGGTCTATTCCGAGCTCGGCTACATCAAGCAGATGAAGGACCGGAAGGCCGAGGCGGGCGGTCGCATGACCATCGCCGTGGCCGGCTGCGTGGCCCAGGCCGAAGGCAAGGAGATCATGCACCGCCAGAAGGCGGTCGATCTGGTCGTCGGGCCCCAGGCCTACCACCAGCTGCCCGAGCTGATCGCCCGCGCCCACCGCGCGACCGGCGAGCGGCTGGCCGCCGACTTCGCCGCCGACGAGAAGTTCGACGCCCTGCCGGCCGAACGCCACGTGACCGGCGTCACCGCCTTCCTGACCGTGCAGGAGGGCTGCGACAAGTTCTGCACCTTCTGCGTGGTGCCCTATACGCGCGGCGGCGAGTGGTCGCGGCCGGTGAACGACATCGTCGAAGAGGCCAAGCGCTTGGCCGGCCAGGGCGTGCGCGAGGTCACCCTGCTGGGCCAGAACGTCAACGCCTATGACGGCGACGGCCAGACCCTGGCCAAGCTGGTCCGCCAGTTGGCCAAGATCGATGGACTGGACCGTATCCGCTACACGACCAGCCACCCGCGCGACATGGGCGAGGACCTGATCGAGGCCCATGGCGAGCTGCCGGAGCTGATGCCCTATCTGCACCTGCCGGTGCAGGCGGGTAGCGACAAGATCCTCAAGGCCATGAACCGCGACCACACGGCCGAGAGCTATGTGCGGCTGGTCGAGCGCATCCGCGCCGCGCGGCCCGACATCGCCATGAGCGGCGACTTCATCGTCGGTTTCCCCGGCGAGCGGGACGCCGACTTCGAGAAGACCCTGGATCTGGTCCGCGAGGTCGGTTTCGCCAGCGCCTTCTCGTTCAAGTATTCGCGCCGTCCGGGCACCCCGGCCTCGGCCATGCCGGGGCAGGTGGACGAGGCGGTCAAGGCCGAGCGCCTCGAACGGCTGAACCAGCTGCTCGACGAGCAGCAGCGGGCCTTCAACGCCGCCCAGGTGGGCAAGGTGCTGCCGGTGCTGTTCGAGAAGCCCGGCCGCCACCCCGGCCAGATCGTCGGCCGCAGCCCCTACCTGCAGGCCGTCCATTGCGAGGGCGGCGAACAATTGATCGGGACGATCGTTCCCGTCCGTATCGAGAGCGCCGCCAAGATGAGCCTGGCGGGCCGGCTCGACCCTGTTCTGGAGACCGCTTGAGCCGCACCCCCGAGTTCCTGCCGCTGTCGGACGACGCGGTTCACGCCGTGTCCGGCCCGGCCGGCCGCCACGCCGCCCTGATCGAGGACGCCTTCAAGGTGCTGATCGAGACGCCCGGCGGCGGGGTGACGATCACCGGCGACGCGCGAGGCCGAACCGGCGCCAAGCGCGCCTTGAACGCCCTGGCCGCCCGCGCCGACGCCGGCGAGGAGGTCATCGAGGCCGATGTCCGCATCGCCATCGGCGGCGCGCAGGAGACCGGCGGACAGGCCTCGCCCCGCGCGGTGCGCAAGGGCAATGTCTCGCCCAAGACCAAGAGCCAGGCCCAGTACCTGGAGCGCATGGCGACCCATCCGCTGGTGTTCGGCCTGGGTCCCGCCGGCACCGGCAAGACCTTCCTGGCCGTGGCTCACGGCGCGGGCATGCTGCTGCGCGGCGAGGTCGACCGCCTGATCGTCACCCGTCCCGCCGTCGAGGCCGGCGAGAAGCTGGGCTTCCTGCCGGGCGACCTGAACGAAAAGGTCGATCCCTACATGGCGCCGGTCTGGGAGGCCCTGACCGACATCATGGGCGCCGACCAGCTGCGTCGTCGCCGGGAGAAGCTGGAGATCGAGGTCGCGCCGATCGCCTTCATGCGCGGCCGCACGCTGGCCCATGCCTTCGTCATCGTCGACGAGGCCCAGAACTGCTCGCGCCTGCAGATGAAGATGGTCCTGACCCGGATCGGCGAGGGCGCGCGGATGGTGGTCACCGGCGACCCCACCCAGGTCGACCTGCTGAATCCGCGCGACTCCGGTCTGGCCCACGCCGTCTCGATCCTGGAAGGCGTCGAGGGTGTCGCGGTGTCGCGCTTCACCGCCTCGGACGTCGTGCGTCATCCGCTCGTCGAGCGGATCGTCAAGGCCTATGACGCGGACGCGGCGCAGAATACACCCCGGTGACATGAGCATCACCGTAGACATCGAGATCGAGGACGAGGCCTGGACGACCGGCGTCGAGGACGCCGAGGCGCTGGTCTGGCGCGCGGCCCAGGCCGTGCTGGACGCGCATGAGGAGATCGAGGGGCGGGGCATCGTGATCCTGCTGACCGACGACGACAGCGTTCGGACGTTGAACCGCGACTTCCGCCAGAAGGACTACGCCACCAACGTGCTGTCCTTCCCCTCGCCGCGAAATCCCGAGGCCAATCCCGAAGGCCAGATCGGCGATATCGCCCTGGCCTACGGCGTCTGCGCGCGCGAGGCGGCCGAGCAGGGCAAGCCGCTGGCCCACCACCTGCAACATCTGGTGGCGCATGGGGTGCTACATCTCCTAGGATACGATCACGAGGGCGACGACGAGGCGGAAGCCATGGAGGCGCTCGAACGCGAGATCCTGGCGGGGCTGGATGTTCCGGACCCCTATGCCGGGGACGAAGAGGGGCGCTGATAACGGGCCATGCCCAGCGACGAGCCTAGTCAACAGCCCGCCGCGCCGGTGCGAAGAAGCCGGGGCGTGCGGGCGTTCCTTCGACGCATGCGCCGACAGCTGACCGGCGGCGGAGAGACCGCGCGTCCGCCCGAGCCGCCGCCGGCGACCGGCGCCGTCGACATCGTCGACCAGGCCGAGGCGTTCCAGACCCTGCGGGTCGCCGACCTGATGACGCCCCGCGCCGACATCGTGGCCGTCGAGTTGTCCACCCCGTTCGAGGCGGTGGTCGCGCAGTTCGCCGAGGCCGAGCATTCGCGGATGCCGATCTATCGCGAGACGCTGGACGATCCCGTCGGGGTGGTCCACGTCAAGGACATCTTCCGCCTGCTGGCCGACGCCGAGAGGCGCCCGGCGCCCGGCGATCTGGTTCTCCACAAACTGCGCCGGGAGGCGCTGTACGTGCCGGCCTCGATGAAGGCCGCCGACCTCCTGCTGCGCATGCGCACCAGCCGCATCCACATGGCCCTGGTCATCGACGAGTTCGGCGGCACCGACGGCCTGGTCTCGATGGAGGACCTGATCGAGGCGGTGGTCGGCGAGATCGACGACGAGCATGACGACGCGGCCGCGGTGGCCATCGTCGCCCGCCCCGGCGGCGTGTTCGAGGCCGAGGCCCGCGCGCCGCTGGAGGAACTGGAGGCCGCCCTGGGCCGAGACCTCGCGCCGTCGGAGATGGAGGAGGACATCGACACCGTCGCCGGCCTCGTCGTCGCCCTGGCCGGACGCGTGCCGCAGCGCGGCGAGGTGATCGCCCATCCCGACGGCTACGAGTTCGAGGTGGTCGAGGCCGATCCGCGCCGCGTGCGCCGCGTGCGCGTCCGCGGCGGCCCGGCGCCGGACGCGGCGACCCTGGCCGAAGGCGTCGCCGTTTCGTGACGGCGTGGACCGCCTTTCGTGGCCGGCTTTGGAGCGGCCCGCTGCTGGCCCTGCTCGCGGGTCTCGCCGCGGCCTTGGCCCATCCGCCGTTCGGGGTCCTACCCGGCTTGCTGGGCTATGCCGGCCTGCTGTGGCTGCTCGATGACGCCCATGCCGAGAGGCCTCTGCGATCGGCTTTCTGGCGCGGTTGGCTGGCGGGGGTCGGCTATTTCGGCCTCGGCACCTGGTGGATCGGCGAGGCCTTTCTGGTCGACGCGGCCAACCAGGGTTGGATGGCGCCGTTCGCGGTCGCGGCCATGGCGGCGGGGCTGGCGCTATTCTGGGGGCTGGCGGGTCTTGTCTATCGTCTGGTCCGGCCGGCCGGCGTCTGGCGGGTCCTGACCTTCGCCGGCGCGCTCGCGGCCCTGGAGTGGACGCGCGGGCACATCCTGACCGGCTTTCCCTGGAATCTGCCGGGCGAGACCTGGCGGGCCGGCTCGTGGCCCTCGCAAGCCGCCGCCCTGGTCGGCGCCTATGGCCTGACCTGGATCACCGTCGCGATCGCCGCCGCGCCCGCCGTCTGGCGCGAGGGGCGCGCGGGCAAGATCGCGCTGGGCGCCGCCGCCGCCGGTCTGGCGGCTCTCTACGGCTATGGCGCCGTCGCCCTGTCCGCGCCCGAGGCGACGGGCCGGCCGATCACCGTGCGGATCGTCCAGGCCGACATCCAGCAGGAGGCCAAGTGGGACGCGGCGCGGTTTTCCCAGATCGTCCAGTCCTACGTGACGCTGACGAGCAAGTCTTACGGCGGCAAGCCCGCCGACATCGTGATCTGGCCGGAAGGCGCCCTGCCCGCCGCGATCAACGACTATCTGGCTCCGGGGACCTGGGTGCGTCAGGCGATCGTCGACAGCCTCCGCCCGGGCCAACTGCTGTTGATCGGCGGCTATCGCTACGAAGGACCGGTGGACAGGCCGACCTACTACAACAGCCTGATCGCGCTGCGCCGCGCCGGGAGCGACCTGGAGCTGATCGGGGTCTACGACAAGCACCGCCTCGTCCCCTTCGGAGAGTATCTGCCGGCCGAAGGGCTTCTGACCGCCGTCGGCTTCAAGAGTCTCGCCCATCTGGGCGATGGCTTCGCGACGGGGCCTCGCCCCGCGCCTCTGCGGTTGACGCCCAGCCTCACCGTCCAGCCGCTGATCTGTTACGAGAGCCTGTTTCCAGGCCTCGCCAAGCGTGATCGCGCGGTCGAGGTTCTGATCAATATCTCGAACGACGCGTGGTTCGGCGTGACCTCCGGCCCGTTGCAGCATCTCAATCTGGCCAGCTACCGGGCGATCGAGAGCGCCAAGCCGATCCTGCGCGCCACCCCCACCGGCGTCAGCGCCGTGATCGACGCGCGGGGCCGCGTGGCGCCCGGCGCGCGGCTGGATTTAGGACAAAGCGGAGTCATCGACGCGGCAATACCGGAAATGGGTAAGACCACGCCCTTCGACGACTTGGGAGATATCCCGTTGCTTGGGCTTCTACTGATATCTGCGGTTGCGTCAGCTCGCCTCCGGGCTGGGAATTCCTACTCCTCTATTGCGCGCTTGTAAGACTCAGGCTGAATTAAAACCGCAATTTCAGCTATCAAGCTTTGGCATGAGCGAACCGCCGGCCACCGAACGCCATCCCAATCCCGTCGACCTGCACGTTGGCGCGCGCATCCGCATGCGCCGAAAGATCCTCGGCGTGAGCCAGGAGCGTCTGGCCGAGGACCTCGGCCTGACCTTTCAGCAGATCCAGAAATACGAGCGCGGCGCCAATCGGGTCAGCGCCAGCAAGCTCTACGAAATCGCGCGAAGCCTGCACGCCTCCATCGCCTACTTCTTCGAGGGTCTGGCCGATACGAACAGCGCCGGCCTCGCCGAGTCCGGCGAGCCCTTCGTGCACGATTTCCTGATGACGCCGGAAGGCCTGGAACTGGCGACGGTGTTCCCGAAGATCTCGCGACAAAAGGTCCGCCGCCGCATCCTGGAGCTGGTGCGGTCCATGGCCGACGATGAGGACGCCGCCGAGGCGGAGTAGGCGCAAGTCAGCTTGCTCGCATAAACATATCTTTATATGGTCCGGGTCTAATGGGCGTCGCACCGGGCGCCCGCGCGCTCGCGCGCATCCTCAAGGCCGGAGCTGTCTCTTGAACCGTTCGTCCTACATCTTCACCAGCGAGAGCGTCTCCGAAGGCCATCCCGACAAGGTCGCCGACCGTATCAGCGACACCGTCGTCGACGCCTTCCTGACCGCCGATCCGGAGGCGCGCGTCGCCTGCGAGACCCTGGTGACGACCAACCGCATCGTGCTGGCCGGCGAAGTCCGCGCCGGCAAGCCGGACGGGGACAAGAAGGCCAACAAGCAGCTGACCAAGGACATCATCGCCTCGCTGGAGCCCAAGGTGCGCGCGGCGATCAAGGATATCGGCTACGAGCAGAAGGGCTTCCACTGGCAGAAGGCGAAGTACTCCAACTTCCTGCACGGCCAGTCGGCGCACATCGCCCAGGGCGTGGACGCCACGGACAAGAAGGACGAGGGCGCCGGCGACCAGGGCATCATGTTCGGCTACGCCAGCACCGAAACCCCGGAGCTGATGCCCGCGACCCTGCAGTACAGCCACAACATCCTCAAGCGCCTGGCCGAGTTGCGCCACTCCGGCGAGCTCTCGGAACTGGAGCCCGACGCCAAGAGCCAGGTGACCCTGGAGTACGACGGCAATGGCCGTCCGCAGCGCGTCGTGTCGATCGTCGTCAGCCATCAGCACAAGAAGAAGATCGACGGCAAGGCCGCGACCTCCAAGCGCGTGCTGGAGCTGATCAAGCCGCACATCCTGCCGATCTTCCCGGACGGCCTGGTCACCAAGAAGACCCAATGGCTGGTCAATCCGACGGGCCGCTTCGAGATCGGCGGCCCCGACGGCGACGCCGGCCTGACCGGCCGCAAGATCATCGTCGACACCTATGGCGGCGCGGCGCCGCACGGCGGCGGCGCCTTCTCGGGCAAGGATCCGACGAAGGTCGACCGCTCGGCGGCGTATGCCTGCCGCTATCTGGCCAAGAACGTGGTCGCGGCTGGCCTCGCCGACCGCTGCACGATCCAGATCGCCTACGCGATCGGCGTCGCTCAGCCGGTCTCGTTCCACGTCGACCTGCACGGCACGGGCAAGGTGGATCCGGCGGTGCTGGAAAAGACGCTGCCGCAGCTGATCGGCGGCGCCACCCCGCGCGCCATTCGCGAGCACCTGCAGCTGAACCGGCCGATCTACGCCCGCACCGCCGCCTACGGCCATTTTGGCCGCACGCCGGATAACGAGGGCGGCTTCTCGTGGGAGAAGACCGACTTGGTCAGCGACCTGAAGGGCCTCGCCTAGGCCGCCGCCCGCGTCGAATCGTCGCACCTCCTCGCCGCGGCCCTAAGGCGGCCAACCGACCGACGCCGCTCGCGCGTTCACGCTATGGATGTGGACCGGGCAGGCGCCCGCGCAGGGCGGCGGAGGGCGGATGGACGACGGGATCAGGCCGAAAGGCGCGGCGGGCGATGGCCTCGCCCTGCTGGACGCGGCGGCGTCGCGACTGCTGGCGATCAGCAATCCGCATCAGCTGATCGACGCGCTGTTCGGCCTGGCGAGCGACGCGCTGGGGCTGGACGTCTACGTCCATTATTCCCTGCGCGATGAGCAGCTGGTTCTGACCGGCGCCGGCGGCCTCAGCCCAGCCCATCGTCAGGAGCGCGCGCGGCTCACCCTCGAAGGGTCGATCTGCGGCTGTGTCGCGCGGGACCGCGCGGCGATGCACGCGGCGGAAATTCACCGCTCCGACGATCCCCGGCTGGACTTCCTGCGTCGCGCCGGTCTGAGACATTACACCTGCCATCCGCTGATGGCCGACGGCCGGCTGCTCGGCGTCCTGGGCTTCGGTCGGCGCGAGGCCAGGCCGTTTTCGCCCGAGGAGCTGGTCGTGCTCCAGACCCTGACGCGCTACGTGGCCATCGCTCAGGAGCGGTTGCGGGTCGAGACCGCCCTGATCGAGAGCGAACGGCGCCTGAACGCCGTGCTCAACAACGCCACCGTGGCGATCTTCGTCATGGACGATCGGCAGCACTGCTCGTTCATGAACGCCGCGGCCGAGCGATTGACCGGCTACCGGTTCGAAGAGGTCCAGGGGCGTCCGCTGCACGACGTCATCCATCACACCCATCCCGACGGGACGCATTTTCCGATCGAGGATTGCGCCATCGACCGGGCCTTTCCCGAAAACAACCAGCAGCAGGGCGAGGAGGTCTTCGTCCGCCCCGATGGCGGCTTCTATCCGGTCGCCTTCACCGCCAGTCCGATCCGCGACGAGACCTCGCACACCATCGGCACCATTATCGAGGTCCGGGATATCGCCGAGCAGAAGCGCAACGAGGAGACGCGCGACCTGCTGATGCGCGAGGTCGACCATCGCGCCCGCAACGCCCTGGCCGTCGTGCAGTCGATCGTGCGCCTGACCCGCGCGCCCGACATCGAGGCCTTCCAGGAGAATGTCCTGGGCCGCGTCAGCGCCCTGGCCCGCGCCCAGGGGTCGCTGGCCGCCGAGCGCTGGGAAGGCGGCCGCACCCGCGACGTGGTCGAGGGCGAGCTCGCGACCGTCGGGCGCGGCGGCCAGTACGAGGTGCTTGGCGACGACTGGGTCCTGGCCCCCGCCGAGGTGCAGCCTCTGGGCATGATCGTCCACGAGCTGGCCACCAACGCCGCCAAGTACGGCGCGTTGAGCGCGGAGGCCGGCTGCGTGCGGGTGCGGCTGAGCGTCGGGCCGCGCGGCCGGCGGCTGGATTGGTCCGAGAGCGGCGGTCCCGCCGTCGCTCCGCCCCCGCGCCACGGCTTCGGCTCGCGTCTGATCGGCCAGCTGGTCCGACAGCTGAACGCCGAGGTCTCCACCCGGTGGGAGGCGAGCGGGCTGAACGTGACCTTGGATCTGCCGGCGCTCTGACGCGCGAAGGGGCCTTACGCCGGGCCGCTTCCGGCTTTAAGACCGCGCTCCATGACCAACCCGCAACAACCCCACGGGCCGCTGCGCTCGTTCGGGCGCCTGAAGTCCCGTCCCGTCAAGCCGCGCCAGCAGGCCCTGCTGGACACCCTGCTGCCCGAGATCGCGGTTCCGACCGGGCCGTTCCGGCCGCTGGACCTGATGCCCGACGCCCAGGCGGTGTGGCTGGAGATCGGCTTCGGCGGCGGCGAGCACATGGCCGCCCAGGCCGGCCGCCATCCCGGAACCCTGGTCATCGGCGCCGAGCCGTTCGTCAACGGCGTGGCCAGCGCGGTCCGCCACGTCGAGGAACAGGCGCTGAAGAACGTGCGGATCCACGAGGGCGACGCCCGCGACGTCGTCGACTGGCTGCCCGACGCCTGCCTGGACCGGGTGTTCATCATGTTCCCCGACCCCTGGCACAAGGCCCGCCACAACAAGCGCCGCCTGATCCAGCCCGAGTTCGTGGCGAGGCTGGCCCGCGTGATGAAGCCGGGCGCGGCGCTGCGCTTCGCCACCGACTGGGCCGACTACGCCGAGTGGACGATCGAGCGCGTGCTGGCCGATCCGCGCTTCCGCTTCGCCGTCGCGGACGCCGATCGCAACGCGGTTCCGGCCGATCACGTCACCACCCGTTACGAGGAAAAGAAGCTGGGCGACTGCGCGCCGGTGTTCCTGGACTTCGTCAGGGTGTAGCGCCCTTCCCCCTCGATGGGGGAAGGGGCGAGGATGGGGGTGATGCGGCGTCGGCCGTGCTCACCCCCAATCCGACCCGTTGCGCGGGCCACCTTCGCCTATGGAAGGGGAAGGGTTCAGTACGTCTCGTTGTAGCGCTTGATCGCCGCGCGGATGATGTCGGCGGTTTCTTCCGGGTCGGCCCAGCCGGTGATCTTGGTCGACTTGCCCTTTTCCAGGTCCTTGTAGTGCTGGAAGAAGTGGGCGATCTGCTCGGTCAGGATGGTCGGCAGGTCGCGCCAGCTGGAGACGCCGGTGTAGAACGGGTGCAGCTTGTCGACCGGCACGGCCAGGATCTTCTCGTCCGAGCCGGCCTCGTCGACCATCATCAGGGTGCCGATCGGGCGGCAGCGGATGATCGCGCCGGGCACCACCGGCGTCGGGCCCACCACCATGATGTCGGCCGGGTCGCCGTCGTCGGCCAGGGTGTGCGGGATGAAGCCGTAATTGGCCGGGTAGAACATCGCCGTGTGCAGAAAGCGGTCGACCATCAGGGCGCCGCTTTCCTTGTCGATCTCGTACTTCACCGGCTCGCCGCCCTGCGGGATCTCGATGATGGCGTTCAGGTCATACGGCGGGTTGGCCCCGGTCGGGATCTTGGAGAGGTCCATTGTGACTCTTTGAATATCTGAGGTCCGCGGGGAGGCGGTCCTGCGCGGCTGGGCTTATAGGCCGGAAACGCCGCGGCGCGGAAGCCGGAGTCGGCGATTTCCCATCAATGGGTCGACAGCGCTCGTCTGTTGACCTATAAAGGTCTTCACATCGTCCGTTAGCGCTAGATGGCGCTTTCGAGCGGCGGCCCGAAAGGCTGCCGCTTTTTGTTTGGCCGAACGGCGAGCGGCCCTGAGCATTGAGAGACCCGTGCGCGGCAAGACGCAGGAAGACCGTGATCTGATCGAGATGCTCGATCCCGTGGCCGAGAGCCTCGGCTACGAGATCGTCCGCCTTCGGTTGATGGGTGGCACCGAGCAGCGCCGCCTGCAGATCATGGCCGAGCATCCGCTGCTGGAGGACGGCAGCGGCGGCGACATGAACGTCGAGGACTGCGCGCGGCTGTCGCGGGCGGTGTCCGAGGTGCTGGACGCCGCCGATCCGATCGCCGGCGAATATACGCTGGAGGTCTCCAGCCCCGGCGTCGACCGGCCGCTGACCCGCCTGAAAGACTTCGAGGACTATGCGGGTCTGGAGGCCCGTATCGAGCTCGACCGCGTGGCCGAGGGCCGCAAGCGCTTCAAGGGCGAGCTGGCCGGGATCGAGGACGACCAGGTCGGCCTCAATATCGAGGGCGAGGACGACGTCACCGTCTACTTCCCCTTCGCCTGGATCATCGACGCCAAGCTCGTCATGACCGACACCCTGATGAAGCGGGGGGCGCAGCAGCGCGCCGCCCGCCTCAAATCCGACAACGACGACCTGTCCGAAAGTGAAGAGGACTGACCATGGCCATCGGCATCGCCGCCAACCGGCTCGAACTCCTGCAGATCGCCGACGCGGTCGCCCGTGAAAAGGGCATCGAGAAGGAAGTCGTCATCGAGGCCATCGAGGACGCCCTGCAGAAGGCCGCCCGCGCCCGCTACGGCGCCGAGCACGACATCCGCGTCAAGATCGACCCGAAGACGGGCGAAACCACCCAGAAGCGGGTGATCGAGGTCGTCGCCGACGACGCCGAGCTGGAAGGCGAGATCGGCAAGATGCCGCTGTCGCTGGCCAAGCGCGCCTGGCGCGACGCCGAGATCGGCAAGGTCTACGAGGAAGCCCTGCCGCCGTTCGAGATCGGCCGCGTCCAGACCCAGATGGCCCGCCAGGTCGTCATGCATAAGGTCCGCGAGGCCGAGCGCGAGCGTCAGTACGACGAGTACAAGGATCGCGTCGGCGAGATCGTCAACGGCAGCGTCAAGCGCGTCGAATACGGCAACGTCATCGTCGACCTGGGCCGCGG
Organism: uncultured Caulobacter sp.; assembly: GCF_947036865.1. Lineage (GTDB taxonomy): Bacteria > Pseudomonadota > Alphaproteobacteria > Caulobacterales > Caulobacteraceae > Caulobacter. The sequence continues at coordinate 20,446 of NZ_CAMQSF010000047.1, forward strand.
CGAAGGCATCATGCGCCGCGACCAGTCGATCCCGCGCGAGAACTTCAACGTCGGCGACCGCATCCGCGCCTATATCTACGACGTCCGCCGCGAGACCAAGGGCCCGCAGATCATGCTGAGCCGCGCCCACGGCGGCTTCATGGCCAAGCTGTTCGCCCAGGAAGTGCCGGAAGTCTATGACGGCGTCATCGAGATCCGCGCCGTGGCCCGCGACCCGGGCTCGCGCGCCAAGATGGCGGTCATCTCGAACGACTCGAGCATCGACCCCGTCGGCGCCTGCGTCGGCATGCGCGGCTCGCGCGTGCAGGCGGTGGTCGCCGAGCTGCAGGGCGAGAAGATCGACATCATCCAGTGGTCGGAAGACGAGGCCACCTTCATCGTCAACGGCCTGGCCCCGGCGGAAGTCTCCAAGGTCGTCATGGACGAGGAGGACGAGCGCGTCGAGGTCGTGGTTCCCGACGAACAACTCTCGCTGGCCATCGGCCGTCGCGGTCAGAACGTGCGTCTGGCCTCGCAGCTGACCGGCTGGCAGATCGACATCATGACCGAGAGCCAGGAGAGCGAGCGCCGTCAGCGCGAGTTCGCCGAGCGCACCGCCCTGTTCCAGGAAGCCCTGGACGTCGACGAGGTCATCGCCCAGCTGCTGGTCACCGAGGGCTTCGCGGCCGTCGAGGACGTGGCCTATGTCGAGCCGCATGAGATCGCCTCGATCGAGGGCTTCGACGACGAGACCGCCGAGGAGCTGCAGGCCCGGGCTCGCGAATACCTGGAAAAGGAAGCCGCCGAGCTGGACGCCAAGCGCAAGGCGCTGGGCGTCGAGGACGAGCTGCTGACGATCGAGGGCGTCACCCTGGCCATGGCCGTGGCGCTGGGCGAAGGCGACGTGAAGACCATCGAGGACCTGGCCGGCCTGGTGCCCGACGACATGCGCGGCTGGTTCGAGACCAAGAACGGCGAGCGCGTGCGCGAGCCGGGCATCCTGGAGAGCTTCAACCTGTCGCCGGAAGACGCCGAGGCCCTGATCATGCGCGCCCGCGTCGCCATGGGCTGGGTCGAAGCGCCGCCGGAGCCTGAATATGAAGAGGTCGAGGGCGAGTTCGAAGGCGAGGGCCAGGCCGTCGCCGAGGGCGAAGAGGCTTAGGTCGCTTAACCCTATCCCGTTTCCCCGGCGAAAGCCGGGGCCCAGATCAAGCCCTGCTGACGCTCAGGATGAATCTGGGTCCCGGCCTTCGCCGGGAAGACGGAGAAATATCGAGCGTCATGACCGATCAGACTCCCAGGACCCACGCGCAGGCCAGCCGTCAACGCAAGGACATCGTCCTGGGCGAGGCGACGGACGAGGCGCGCCTGATCCGCTTCGTCGCGGGGCCGGACGGGACGGTGGTTCCCGATCTGGCGCGCAAGCTGCCCGGCCGCGGGATCTGGGTCGGCGCCGACCGGGACTCCATCGCCTTGGCGGCCAAGAAGGGGCTGTTCTCCCGCGCCGCCAAGACCAAGCTGACCGCCGCGCCCGATCTGGCGGATCAGGTCGAGCTGCTTCTGGCGCGGCGGGTCCTCGACGGCCTGGGCCTTGCGCGGAAGGCCGGGAGCATTATCTCGGGATACGAGAAGGTGATCGCGGCCCTGGCGACGGGCAAGGTCGCCTGGCTGATCGAGGCCTCCGACGGGGCCGAGGACGGTCGCCGCAAGATTCTCTCCGCCGCCCGCAAGGCCCCCTCGCCGCCCCGTCTTCTGGGTGCGTTCAATTCGGACGAATTGGGTTTGGCCTTGGGCGGGGAGAATGTGATACACACCGCACTCCTCGCCGGGCGCGGTCTCGATCGCTGGACACAGGATGTCGAGCGTCTATCAGGCTTCCGCCCGCTTTTGCCTCCCGAATGGTCGGCGAACGGACGTGAGGAAAGCTAGAGGTCCGGCCGCCTTGGCGGTCAAGACGTCCTCTGGCGAAAGGCGAGCCTGCTCGCCTTGGTCGGCGCGCCGACCAAAAATGGGCTCTAGGGCTTTTCGCGCCCGCCGGATCCGCTCCGGTGCGATCGAAAAGCTCTAGGATCTTCGACGTTGGGCGCGGCTATTCGGGTCGCGTTCGTGAGCTAAGGGTCGGGAAACGCGCCTCTTTTTGGAGGTACGTCCAGGCCCTTTTCTCACATGGAAACATCGGTTTTTTAGCCAGGTACCGCCTGGCGGAAGTACAAGCGAGCGCATGAGCGACGAGAACGAAAACGGCCGACCCGGCGGACGACCCCCCATGACGCTGAAGCCCCGTCAGGGCTCCGTGAGCGCCGGGGTCGTGAAGCAGAGCTTCAGCCACGGCCGGACCAAGACGGTGGTGGTGGAAACCAAGCGGACGCGCCCGCACGCGCCCGCCGGCGGCAATCTCGCCGCGCCGTCTTCGGCAGAACGTCGCCACTCGCCCGACGCGCCCGCGCCGCGTCCGCAGTCCGCGCCGCAAGGCGGCGGTTCGACCGGGGGCCTGTCGCAGGAAGAGCTGCGCGCCCGTCAGCGCGTCGTCGACGCCGCCCGCGAGGCTCAGGCCCGGCAGCAAGCCGAACAGGCCGCCGCCGAGGCGCGCGCCCGCGCCGCCCAGGAAGC
>NZ_CAMQSF010000048.1 GCF_947036865.1 uncultured Caulobacter sp.
TCGGGACCGTTCCGACACAAGCCCCTTTCGAATTTCGATGACGGCCCCGAGCGCCTGTCGCTTCCCGGCAACAGAAACCGCCAGAACCTTTTGCCCACAAGGGATTTCGCTTGCCGAGCGGGCAAGCGGCGCCTAACCCTTGGCGATCCATTCGAACAATCGTTCGAGGGGAACAACGAAAAACAAGCCGGGAGCGGGCAAGCGTTCTCGGCCAACGAACCGAGGTAGGAAATGCGCTTTACCCAGGTGCTTTGCGGCACTGCGTCCGCGGTCGTGCTCGCCGGTCTTGGCGCCTCCAGCGCCGCGCAGGCCCAAACGAGCGACGTCCAAACCGTCGACAGCATCATCGTCACCGCCCAGAAGCGGGAACAGAATCTGCAGGACGTGCCGGTGGTGGTCACTGCCGTCGGCGCCAAGCTGCTGCAGGACACGGGCGTCAAGGACATCAAGGATCTGACGATCCTGACCCCCGGCCTGACCGTGACCTCGACCTCGTCGGAAGCCTCGACCACCGCCCGCGTGCGCGGCGTCGGCACCGTCGGCGACAACCCGGGCCTGGAAAGCTCGGTCGGCGTGGTGATCGACGGCGTCTATCGCCCGCGGAACGGCGTCGGCTTCGGCGACCTGGGTGAAATGGAACGCATCGAGGTTCTGAAGGGCCCGCAAGGCACCCTGTTCGGCAAGAACACCTCGGCCGGCGTCATCAACGTGGTCACCAAGGAACCGGAGTTCAACTTCGGCGCCAACGCCGAGCTGACCTTCGGCAACTATAACGCCAAGGGCGCGGCGGTGTCGGTCACCGGTCCGCTGGCGGGCGACAAGCTGGCCGGCCGCCTCTATGTCGCCGGCCGCAAGCGCGACGGCTACAACGATGTCGTCACCGGCAAGGGTCCGTCCAAGCGCGACCAGGACGCCGACCAGAACTTCTACACCGTTCGCGGACAGCTGCTGTTCCTGCCGGACGACAAGGCGACCTTCCGTATGATCGCCGACTATTCGAAGCGCGACGAAAACTGCTGCGGCGCGGTGCAGATCCGCACGGGTCCGACGTCGGGCGTCCTGGCCCTGGTGTCCGGCCAGCAGGCCGTGGCGACGACCGCCGATCCGTTCAAGCGCGTGGCCTATTCGAACCGCGGCGCGCCGGCGACCATCGTCGACAAGGGCGTTTCGCTGCAGGGCGACATCGAGCTGCCGCACGACGTCACCCTGACCAGCATCTCGGCCATCCGCCAGTGGCGGACCGATAACGGCCAGGACGCCGACTTCAGCACGGCCGACATCACCTACCGCAACAAGGACGGCACGAACTATTCGCAGTTCACGACCTACACCCAGGAACTGCGCCTGGCCGGCAAGACCGAAAAGTTCGACTGGCTGGTCGGCGCCTTCCTGGCCGACGAGCGCCTGGCGACCCGCACCAACTTCCTGTTCGGCAACGATTACGAGCAGTATCTGGGCCGTCTGCTCTCGGCCTCGGCCGCGCCGGGCGGCGTCCCCAACTTCATCGCGCTGCTGACCGGGCGCGCCCCGAACACCAGCTTCACGCCGGGCCAGGGCATCTATGACCGCTACGACCAGCGCGCCAAGACGATCGCCCTGTTCACCAACGACACCTGGCACGTGACCGACGCGTTCGAGATCACCGCCGGCCTGCGCTACACCTCGGAAAACAAGAAGCTCGACACCTACCAGACCAACAGCGACGGCGGGATCGGCTGCGGCACCGCGCTGACGCCGGCCGGCCAGGCCCGCATCGCCGGCATCGCCGGCGCGGCCACGCCGACGGTCATCGGCAACCTCTGCCTGCCCTGGGCCAACCCCTTGTTCAACGGTCGCGGCACCAAGCAGGAGCGGACGGACAAGGAATGGAGCGGCACCCTGAAGGCCTCGTACCGCTTCTCGCCGGAGGTCTTCACCTACGCCTCGTTCGCGCGCGGCTACAAGGGCGGCGGCTTCAACCTCGACCGCACCCAGTCGTCGAACGGCCTGCCCTCGGGCGGCGCCGGCGTGACGCCGATCTTCGACACCTCGTTCCCGGCCGAGTTCGTCGACAGCTACGAACTGGGCATGAAGAACACCCTGTTCCATCGGACGGTGCTGCTCAATGTCAGCCTCTTCCAGCAGAAGTTCACCGACTTCCAGCTGAACACCTTCCTGGGCACCTCGTTCGTGGTTCGCTCGATCCCCGAGGTGAACTCCAAGGGCGTCGACGCCGACTTCCTGTGGTTCACCCCGGTCCACGGCCTGACGATCCAGAGCGGCTTCACCTATGCCGACACCAAGTACGGCAAGCAGCCGATCCCGAACGATCCGGGCAACGCCCTGGCCCTGCTGCCGGGCAGCAACCTGTCGCTGGCGCCGAAATATTCCGGCTCGGCCTCGCTGACCTACGAGACCCCGATCGGCGGCGATCTGAAGGCGCGCTTCAACATCGGCGGCAAGTACTCGTCGTCCTACAACACCGGTTCCGACCTGTTCCCGCCGAAGGTCCAGAAGGCCTATACCGTCGTGAACGGCCGCGTGGGCCTGGGTTCGGCCGACGAGCGCTGGACGGTCGAGCTGTGGGCGCAGAACCTGCTGAACGAGAAGTACTATCAGGTGGCCTTCAACGGGCCGCTGCAAGGCTCCTCGGGCCTCAGCGCCACGCAGAAGACCTACAATCCGGCCCTGGATACGATCACCTACGATGCGTTCCTCGGCGCGCCGCGCACCTACGGCGTGACCCTGCGGTCGAAGTTCTGACGGGAGGGGGAACCGGCGCGGTCCGCCGCGCCGGCTTTCGGAAGAGGAAGGGCGATCTGGGCGACCGGGTCGCCCTTTTCCGTTTGCGGGTCCGCGCCGGATAGGCCCAGCATGCGCCCGAGCCTGTCCCTCTTCGCCTGAATCAGGCGAAGCGGGATAAACAGGTTCGGTTATCCAGCGGGAGGCCTTCTCGTCCGCTTGCTTGGCGCGCGGGAAGGCCTCCCCGGGGATTCGTCGCCAACCCGGAGGCCCGCCGATGAAGACGATCCGTTTCCTCGGATTCTGGATTTGCCTGGCGTTCGGCCTGGCGCTGGGGACCTGGAGCCAGAGGCCGCCGGCCCCGATCCCGGTCAGCGCTCCGGCCACGGACTTCTCGGCGATGCGCGCCATGGCGGACGTGGCGCTGATCGCCGCCCGTCCCCACCCGACCGGCTCGGCCGAGATCGCCAAGGTCCGCGATCATCTGCTGGCGCGGATCAACGGCCTGGGCCTGGAGGTCGCGGTCCACCAGGGCGAGGGCTTCCGCCCCTATGGCGACCAGGGCCGCGCGCTGGGGGTGGCGGCGGTGCAGAACCTGATCGGCGTCCTGCCAGGCCGCGACCGGAGCCTGCCGGCCATCCTGGTCATGAGCCACTACGACTCCGTGCCCAATTCGCCCGGCGCCGCCGACGACGCCGCGGGCGTCGCGGCCGCCCTGGAGATCGCCCGCGCGCTCAAGGCCAGCGGCCCCCACGCGCGCGACGTGATCTTCCTGTTCACCGACGCCGAGGAAGCCGGCCTCCTGGGCGCGGACGCCTTCTTCGCCCGCGACCCGCTGCTGGCGCGCGTCGGCCTGGTGGTGAACATGGAGGCGCGGGGCGACGCCGGCCGCGCGGCCATGTTCCAGACCGGACCCGGCAACGGCGCGCTGATGGACCTGTTCGCGCGAACGGCCAAGGATCCTTCGGCCAATTCCCTGGCCTCGACCGTCTATGAAAAGATGCCCAACGACACCGACTTCACCCACGCGGTGAAGCGCGGCATGCCGGGGCTGAACTTCGCCTTCATCGACGACCAGCTCGGCTATCACACGCCCCTGGCGCGCCCCGCCCACCTGGAGGTCGGCAGCCTGCAGCACATGGGCGACCAGGTCCTGCCGACCGTGCGCGCCCTGGCCGACGCCGCCGCCCTGCCCGCCCGCGGCCGGAACGCGATCTATTCCGACGTGCTCGGCCTGTTCCTGATCAGCTATCCGCCCGCCGTGGGCTGGGGTCTTCTGGCGCTGGCGGCGGCCTTGATCGCCTTCACCGCCTGGCGGGCGGTGGCCGGCCGGGGCGCCGGCGGCTGGGAGATCGCGCGCGGCGCGGCGGGTCTCTTGCTGATCGCGAGCAGCGGAGCCTTGCTGCTGCACCTGGCCGGGCGAGCCCTGATGATCGTCGACGCGCAGCGCTACTATGCGCTGCTGACCCGCTTCGACCCGCTGCTGTGGGGCGCGGGCGCGCTCGCGGTGGCCGCCGGTCTCGGCGTCGCCACGGCCCAGGCGCGGGGCGCCGGCCGCATCATTCCCAGCATCGTCGCCCTGGCCTTGGGCGGCGCGTGCAGCCTGGCCGGCGGCTTCGATCCGATCGGCCTGGGCCTCGGCGTGGCGACCTGCGTTCTCGCCGTTACGGCGCTGGGCTATCGCACGGGCGCGCTGGGCGCCTGGATCGGCGGGATGATCGTGCTGCTGATCCTGGCGACCGCCGCCCAGGTCCTGGCGCCCGGCGCGACGGTGATGCTGACCTGGCCGCTGCTGGTCGCCGCCTTCGGCGCGGCCCTGGTGATCGGCGTCGGCGGTACGCGCGACAAGCGCGTGGCCCTCGCCCTGACCCTGGCCATCGGCCTGCTGGCGGTGCTGTCGACCGCTCAGCTCACCGCCTGGGGCGCGTGGACCTTCGCCGGAGTCGGACTGATGGAGCCGGCGATCCTGGCGCTGTTCGCCATGCTGGCCGCCCCGGCCCTGTCGCCGCTGGCCCACGACTTCGCCGCCACGCGCGGGGGCTGGCGCGCGGCGGGAGTCCTGGCCGTGGTCGGCGTCGCCCTGATCGCCAACGCCGCGCGCCTGGGCGGCGCGCCCGACCGGCCGGCGATCACCCAGGCCGTGCACGTGGCCGACCTCTCGACCGGCAAGGCCTGGCGGGTCAGCGACCAGGCCGCGCTCGACGACTGGACCCGCGCGGCCCTGCCCGACGACGGCGGCTCGACGCCGGCCAAGCAGTCCCTGCCGCCCTTCTGGCGCCAGCCGGTGTGGATGTCGGAGACCCGCGTCGTCCCTGTCGAGGCGCCGCGCCTGACCGTCGACCGGACCGAGGACCGGCTGCTGATCCGCCTGATCCCCGCCCCGGGCGCCGAGGTGGCGACGATCCGCCTGCGGCCCACCACGGCCCTCAGCGCGCCGCGCCTGAACGGCCGCCCGATCGCGCTGGCGACCGCGCCCGGCGCGTGGTCCAGCCTGACCTACCACGCCCCCGACCCGAACGGGGTCACGCTGAGCTTCACCACCGCCGGGCCCGGCAAGGTCGAGGTCGCCGCCCTGGAGCACCACGACGGCTGGCCGCCCCTGGCCAAGCCCCCGCCCGCCAAGCCGGCCGACCTGATGGCCTTCGGCCAGTCGGACAAGACGGCGGTGCTGGTGCGGGCGGGGCTGAGCTGGTGAGCTTTTAGACCGTCTCCCCGGCGAACGCCGGGGCCCAGATCTCAGGGCGCCTAGGCTGACTGGAGGAGCGCGGCGCCCCTAGAGTCCGCCACGACGCTGCTCCATCTGGGTCCCGGCGTTCGCCGGGAAGTCGGAAAAAGGGGAGCCTCAGACCCCGAACACTCCCTCGCCCGGCGTCTTGGCGTAGAGCGCTTCCACCCGATCGGCGCGGCGCTCCAGCGTCGCGCGCTGGTTGACGTAGCCCTTGTCGGTGATCTCGCCGGCGTCGATCGAGGGGGGCTCGGTCAGGATCGTGAAGCGGCCGATGCGGCGCGAGGAGCCGCCGGCCTCGGCGTTGAAGGCCGCCAGGCGGTCGCGCAGGATCGCCACCAGCTTCTCCAGCGGCGTCCCCGGCCCCGGATCGGCGACTAGGGCGGCCAGCCCGGCCGGCGAGGGCCACAGCATCGCGCCGATGAACGGCTTGTCCTGACCGGTGATCACCGCGTCGTGGATGTAGGGGCTGCAGGCAGCCACCAGGTCCGGGCGCAGCACGCCGACGCTGACCCAGGTGCCGCTGTCCAGCTTGAAGTCCTCGGTGACCCGGCCGTCGAACACCAGGCCCTTGGCCGGGTCGTCCGGATCGACGAACCGCGCCGCGTCGCCCAGCTTGTAGAAGCCCTCCTCGTCGAAGGCCGCCGCCGTGCGCTCCGGATCCTTGTGATAGCCGGCCGCCACGGTCGGGCCCTTGACCCGCACCTCGTACTTGGAGCCGCTGGGGGCCAGCTTCAGCTGGATGCCCGGCAGCGGCAGGCCCACCAGCCCGACCCGCTCGGTGATCCAGTGGGTGACGGTGATGCCTTGGGTCTCGGTGGCGCCGTACATGGTGGTGAGCGGAATCCGCTGGCCGGTCTCGGCGATCGCCAGGGCCTGGATGCGCTCATAAACGTCGTTGGACAGCGTCGCGCCGCCGTAGCCCATATAGCGCAGGTTCTTGAAGAACGAGCGCCGCAGGGCCGGATCGTTCTCCATCGCCTCGGCCAGCATCGAGAACGCGATCGGCGCCGAGCCGAAGACGATCGGCGAGACCTCGTAGAGGTTCTTGATCGTCGTCTCGAACATCCCCGGCAGCGGCTTGCCCTCGTCGATATGCAGCGTGCCCCCGGACCAGATCACGGCGTTGAAGCCGATATTGCCCGCCGAGATATGGCTCCAGGGCATCCATTCCAGGCTCTGCGGGACCTCGCCGTCGTCGGGCGCGTCGAGGCGCAGGCCCTCCTGGCCGGCGATCACGCCCGCCATCATGCCGTGGGTCTGAGGCACGGCCTTGGGCAGGCCGGTGGAGCCGGAGGTGAACAGGTACTTGGCGACGGTGGCCGGGCCGACGGTCTCGCGCGCGGCCGCTACGGCGTCGGTCGAAGCGGTTCCGGCGACCTCGGCGAACGGGATCGTCCCCTCCGTGGCGTCGGCGGTGATCACGGCGAGGGTCGGGTCAAGCGCCTTCAGCGTCTCCAGCGCCTTGGCGAACAGCGCGCCGCTCTGGGCGAAGACGACGCGAGGCGCGACCTTCTCGAAACAGTGCTTCAGCTTGGCGTGGTCGGTGGAGATCAGGCTGTAGGCCGGGCTGATCGGGGCGACCGGCACGCCGGCGGTGTAGGCGCCCAGCGTGATCAGGGCGTGCTCGATCGAATTGCCCGACAGGATCATCACGCTGTCGTCGGCGGTCAGACCGCGATCAAGCAGCCACTGGCCGATCCCCTCGACCGACCGCAGCGCCTCGCCATAGGTGACGCCGCGCCAGGGGCCGTGGTTGGGCAGGCGCTGCTTCAGATAGGGGCGGTCGGGATGCTCCGCGGCCTTGGCGGCCAGCAGGTGGGCGATCGAGCGAGGCCCTTCGCCGGGCGCGTGGTTGGAGGTGATGACGATCGAACCATCGGGCCGCCGCTCGACGCTGACGTCGGGGCCCTTCATGGCCAGGGGCTTGAACGGAACGCTGGAGACGTCGCGCGCGGGCGACGCGCCGTCGGGCGGCGTCATGGTCTCACTCCCTAGGTTATCATTGTTCTGTTGGGAGCGACGGTAGCTGAAACTCGCGAGGCGGCAAGCTCGGCGTTGCGGGTCCGCCCCCCTCTCCCCCGCCCCGAGAATGGGGAGGAGAGAGGGGGACCGGAAACCGAAGGTCGCCTAGGCGGCGACCGCCTCTTCCTCCGCCGGCTGACGGATCAGGTAGTCGAAGGCCGACAGCGAGGCCTTGGCGCCCTCGCCCATGGCGATGATGATCTGCTTGTACGGCGTCGTCGTCGCGTCGCCGGCGGCGAAAACGCCGGGCAGCGAGGTCTCGCCGCGATAGTCGACCTCGATCTCGCCGCGCGGGGTCAGGGCCACGCCCGAGTCCTTCAGCCACTCGGTGTTGGGCACCAGGCCGATCTGGACGAACACGCCTTCCAGGTCGACGCGGTGCAGGCTGTCGCCGTTGCGGTCCTTGTAGGTCAGGCCGCTCACCTTGGCCCCGTCGCCGTGGATTTCGGTGGTCATGGCCGAGGTGACGATCTTGACGTTCGGCAGGCTCGCCAACTTCCGTTGGAGAACCGCGTCGGCGCGCAGCTGGCTGTCGAACTCGATCAGGGTCACGTGGGCGACGATGCCGGCCAGGTCGATGGCCGCCTCGACGCCGCTGTTGCCGCCGCCGATCACCGCCACGCGCTTGCCCTTGAACAGCGGGCCGTCGCAGTGCGGGCAATAGGCCACGCCCTTGTTCTTGTATTCGGCCTCGCCCGGGACATTGACGTTCCGCCAGCGGGCGCCCGTCGACAGGATCACGGTGCGCGACTTCAGGCTGGCGCCGTTCTCGAGCTTGACCTCGATCAGGCCGCCGGCGGTCTTGGCCGGGACCAGGCCCACGGCCTTCTGCAGGTTCATGATGTCGACGTCGTAGTCCTTGACGTGCTGCTCCAGCGCCGAGGCCATCTTCGGGCCCTCGGTGTGCGGGACGGAGATGAAGTTCTCGATGTCCATGGTGTCCAGCACCTGGCCGCCGAAGCGCTCGGCCGCGACGCCGGTGCGGATGCCCTTGCGGGCGGCGTAGACCGCCGCGGCCGCCCCGGCGGGACCGCCGCCGATCACCAGCACGTCGAAGGCGTCCTTGCCCTTGATCTTCTCGGCCATGCGGTCGGCCGCGCCGGTGTCGAGCTTGGCCAGGATCTGCTCGACGTCCATGCGGCCCTGGCCGAACGGCTGGCCGTTCAGCAGGATGGTCGGCACCGCCATCACCTGGCGTTCCTCGACCTCGGCCTTGAAGAAGGCGCCGTCGATGGCGACGTGGCGGATGCGCGGGTTCAGGGCGCTCATCGTGTTCAAGGCCTGCACCACGTCGGGGCAGTTCTGGCACGACTGCGAGAAATAGGTCTCGAAGCGGTAGTCGCCGTCCAGGCCCTTGATGCGCTCGATCACCTCGGCGTCGAGGCGCGGCGGGTGGCCGCCGACGTGCAGCAAGGCCAGCACCAGCGAGGTGAACTCGTGGCCCAGCGGCAGGCCGGCGAAGCGCACGTCCGCGTCACCGGCGGCGCGGGTGATGGCGAACGACGGCTTGCGGTCGTTGTCGCCGGCCAGGTTCAGGCTGACCTTGTCGGAGGTGGCGACGATGTCTCCCAGCAGGGCCTTCATCTCGGCCGAGCCGGCCGAGTCGTCCAGCGAGGCGACCAGTTCGATCGGCTGGCGCAGGTTCTGCAGATAGGTGCTCAGTTGGGTCTTCAGACCGGCGTCCAGCATGGCAGGCTCCCTAGGGGCTAGGAGAGTGAAAAGGGCGTTCGATTGTCGAGGGGGAGAACGATCGAACGCGGCGAACGATCGAGAGAGGGGCGCGTCGCCGACCCCGAGGGCCGGCGACGCGGGTATTCAGGTCTTAGATCTTGCCGACGAGGTCGAGCGAGGGGGCGAGCGTCTTTTCACCCTCTTCCCACTTGGCCGGGCAGACTTCGCCCGGGTGCGAAGCCACGTACTGGGCGGCCTTGACCTTGCGCAGCAGCTCGGCGGCGTTGCGGCCGATGCCCTCGGCGGTGACTTCCAGGAACTGGATGACGCCTTGCGGGTCGACCAGGAAGGTGCCCCGGTCGGCCAGGCCGACGCCCGGACGCATGATGTCGAAGTTGTTGGTCACCAGGCCCGACGGATCGCCGATCATCGTGTACTTGATCTTGCCGATGGCCGGCGAGCTGTCGTGCCAGGCCTTGTGCGAGAAGTGGGTGTCGGTCGACACCGAATAGATCTCGACGCCCAGCTTCTGGAACGTCTCGTAGTTGTCGGCGAGGTCTTCCAGCTCGGTCGGGCAGACGAAGGTGAAGTCGGCCGGATAGAAGAAGAAGATCGACCACTTGCCCTTCACGTCGGCATCGCTGACCTCGACGAACTTGCCGTCCTTGTAGGCCTGGGCGGTGAAGGGTTTGATCTCGGTGTTGATCAGCGACATGGGACGCTCCGGTTGGAAAGGATGCGCTTGTCCTACAGGGCCGCCGTCAATCGAGCAAATTGATAAATCTTCTAGTCGGAATAGAGCAAGCCTATAAATCCGAACGCGGCTCAATCCCGCGCCCGGACGCCGCCGGCGCGCCCGCGCCTCAGGTCGAGATCCGCGCTTCCAGCTCGCTGAGGCGCGCGCGTGTGGCCGCGAGGTCCGGACCAAAGCGCGCCGGATCGGCGGCGGCCAGGCGGCCGGCGATGTCGTAGCTCTCGCGATAGAGATCCAGCGCCCGCATGCGATGGCCGCGATCCTCCCGCAGGTCGGCCAGGCGCTCCAGGTTCACCGACAGGGCGCGCTGGGCGGTGGGGTCGCCGGCCTCGCGGCCGCCGCGCGAGCGGCGCAGGGCCAGGGCCTCCTCGAACGCCGAGAGCGCCGCGTCCAGTCGGCCCTCAGCCTCGGCGACGTCGCCGACGCCCGACAGCGCGCCGGCCAGCAGCTCGGCGCTGTCGTCGGTCGGCCGGGCCTGGCGCACCTGGCGCGCGTAGTAGACCGCGTGGTCATAGGCCTCGGCGGCGTCGTCCATCTGGCCCTGGGCGCGGGCGAAGTCGCCGAGATCGCGGTGGACGATGGCCAGCTCCTCGTCGCTCCGGGCCAGGGTCCGCATGGCCGACAGGGTGCGGGCGGCCTCCGCCCAGGCCTCGTCGCGGCTCAGCGACACGAGATGGGCGCGCAGCTCGGAGAAGGTCTTGGGCTTGGGCGGCGGCGCTTGAGGCGGTTGCGGCGCGGCGGGCGCGGCCTGGACGGGATCGGCCGCGGCCCTGACCGGCGTCGCGACGCTCGGCGCGGCCACGGGCGCGGCGGCCGGCTCCAATTCGAGCCCGAAGGCCATCGGCGCGCGCTTGCGGCGTTTGGGCCGGCGACGGGGAAGCAGGGCGGCGGCGATGAGCACCCCGCCCACGATCGCCGCCGCCATGCCGACGTTGGAGCGATGCGGCTCGAACGGTCCGAGGTCGAGATGCGCGGCCCATGTTCCCAGCGAGCCCCAGCCCGCCACCACGTATCCCGACGTCGCCAGGATCAGCCCCAATACGATCCCAACCAGTCGCGCCAGCATCACGTTCCCCCGAACGCTCCCAAAGGGGCGCCCCATCCGCCAGACCGCGGACGTCAGCGCACGCCCCTTCCCGCGTCGAGCCGTCTCAACCGGCAGGGGAAGGGTCGCGCGCCGGTGACCTGTCCGTGGGCGCCCGGCGGGCGCGGCGCCGTTAAATCAACCAGCTGCGAGGGCGCGGATACGCCTCGCCACGGACCAGATAATAGATCCCCGCGACGCAGCGCGCCACGAACCAGATCCCCACGCCGCCCAGGATGAAGCCGCCGATCACCAGCATCGGAATGCCGATCAGCACGATCGACAGCGGAATGCCCAGGCCCAGCACGATCGCGCCGATCAGGAACCAGGCGATGCCCACCCAGAAGGTGCGGATGGCGAAGGTGAAGTGGCTCGCATTGATCGGTCCGGCCGTGTCGCGGTTCACATAGGCCACGATCAGGCCGACCAGGATGGTCAGGCCGTTCGTGCAGCCCAGCAGATAGAGGCCGTAGACGACAGCCGGCAGGATCTTGTCCTCCTCGGCGCGGGTCTCAACGATGGCGGCGTCGGTCATGGGGTCACAGCATCCAGTTCTTGGGCATGGGATAGGGCTGGCCCTTCAGCAAGGTGGAAAGGCCGACGATGGAACGCACGACGAGCCACAGACCGACAGCGACAAGCATCACGACGCCGACGCCCACGGCGGTCAGGATCAGGGAGATCACGCTGAACAGCAGGGCCAGCCAGAAGGTGCGGATCTGGAACTGGTAGTGACTGGCCAGCCAGTCGGGCGCGTCCTTGCGGCTGACATAGGCGATGATCGCGCCGATCAGGCAGGTGAAGCCGCCGGTCGTCACGCCCGCGATGTGCAGGGCATAGACGATCACCGGCAGCGACTTGTCGTCCTGCAGCTTGGACGGGACGGCGGGGTCCACGAGCGGGTCGGTCACGGTCTTCGAGCCTGAAAGAACGTCGTTGGCCCGATCGTCGCGCCGATCGGGCCGCTATGCAAATGAAGCCGGCTTCATGAAGCCGAAGTCATCGGGTCCGGCTGGCCGAAGATTACCAAAGAGTCATGCGCCCGCGTCCATCCGCGTCGGAAAGCGGACCGTAAAAGCCATCGACAGCGCGCCGTCGACACCCCCGAGCCAAGGCTCATCCCCATCATGAGGTCCTGACTATGACGCGTTCGATTCTGAGCCGCGCCGCGGCCCTGACGCTGGCCGCCACCGCCGTCGCCGCGCCCGCCCTGGCCGCCGACCACGCCCCCAACATCGTCGGCGTCGCCGCCGGCAATCCCGACTTCTCGACCCTGGTCACGGCCGTGAAGGCCGCCGGCCTGGTCGACACCCTGTCGGGTCCCGGCCCGTTCACGGTGTTCGCCCCGAACAACGCCGCCTTCGCCAAGCTGCCCGCCGGCACGGTGGAAACCCTGGTCAAGCCGGAGAACAAGCCGACCCTGACCAAGATCCTCACCTGCCACGTCGTGGCCGGCAAGGTGGTGGCCAAGGATCTGCTCGCGGCCATCAAGGCCAACGGCGGCGCCTATACGATCAAGACCGTCGGCGGCTGCCAGTTCAAGGCCGCGGTCAAGGCCGGCAAGGTCGTGATCACCGACGAGAAGGGCGGCCAGAGCACCGTCGCCGCCACCGACGTCGCCGCCAGCAACGGCGTCATCCACGTGATCGACTCGGTTCTGATGCCGCGCTGATCCCACGCTTTCCTCGTAACCCGCACCCCTGCGCCCCGGCCGTCCCAACGGCCGGGGCTTTTCTTGGTCAGGGCAGGAGATCGCTGGGCGGATCGTGCGGATCGAACGGCCGGCCTCGGCCCAGCCACGGCAGGGCGGCGACCATTAGGATCAGCACGAAGCTCATCCGCGCGGCCATGTCGACGCCGACCGCCGCCATGCCGGCGCTCACCGAGAACAGCAGCGTCGCGACGGCGCCGAACGCGGTCAGCCCCATGACCCAGGTGAAGGCCGTCCGCGCCTCCAGCCGGGCCAGGCCGAACCGGGCGCGGGGAGCCAGATCCGCCCCCACCGCCGCGATGGCCCGCGCCAGGGTCGAGAAGCTGGTCAGCCGGTCCTCGAACCGTCCAGGACCCAGATAGCTCTGGGACACGATCACCACCCGCCGGCGGCCGAAGGTCACCAGCAGGCTGCGCCGCCGCCCCCCATCGGGCTCGGCGGCCAGGCTGTAGCGGGTCAGGCTGGCCAGCGGAAAGCGGCGTTCGACCTTGCCGCGGGTCTCCACCAGCGTCCCGGCCTCCAGGGTCCAGACCGTCTCGGGCTGGAACGGGGCCAGGCGGGCGCTGTGGACGACCTGAGTCACGAGAGGGGGGTCACGCTCTGACGGCGGTGATCTCGACCCCGGCGGCGGCGGCGTGCGGGGCCAGGGCCAGGGGCTTTTCGACCCGCACGCGGGCGCGGGTCACGCGGGGATCGGCGAAACAGGCCTGCGCCAGGCGCTCGGCGAAGGTCTCCACGAGGTCGATATGGCCCTCGGCGACGATCGCGCGGGCGGCCTCGCCGACCATCTCGTAATTGACGGTGTCGGGCAGGCGCTCGCAGTGGCTGGCGGCCACGTCCAGCTCGACATCGACCACCAGCGGCTGAACGCGGCCGTGCTCGTGGTCATAGACGCCGATCTGGGCGTCGACCTTCAGGCCCCGGACGAAAACCTTGGTGACGATGATGCGGGCGGCTTGGGAGGCGGGAGCGGTCTCCGCGAGCGGGGAAGCGGCCAAGGCGGCGGCCTTTCTTACGGGGCGACGATGTCGGGCGTCTTCCAGCCCAGATGCTGGCCGCCGTCCACGGCGATCATCTGGCCCGTGACCGACGTCGCGTCAATCAGGTAGGCGAGCGCGCCGGCGATGTCATCGGGCGCGACGCGGCGTTGCAGCAGGATGCCCGCCGCCTCGGCCTCGAACTCGCCGGGCGCCTGGTGCACCGACGGCAGGGTTGGCCCGGGTCCGATGGCGTTGACGCGGATGCGCGGGGCCAAGGCCTGGGCAAGGGTCTGGGTCGCCCACCAAAGGCCGGCCTTCGACACGGTGTAGCTGAAGAACTGCGGATTGGGCCGCCAGACGCGCTGGTCGATCAGATTGACCACCAGGCCCTGGCGCTCGGCCGGCAGGGCGGCGGCGAAGGCCTCGGCCAGCACGATCGGGGCCCGCAGATTGGTGGAAAAATGCTGGTCCCAGATCTCGCGCGACAGCCCGCCGACGCGATCGTCGTGGAAGGCCGAAGCGCTGTTGACCAGCAGGGTGACGGGGCCGAGCGCGCCCGCGGCGGCGATCAGGCCGCGCGTCTCGCCCTCGTCGGCGAGGTCGGCGCGGACCGGCAGGGCCTGGCGTCCCAGCGCCCGGACGGCTTGCGCCGTTTCGAGCGCCTCCTCGACCGAGGCCCGGTGGTGCACGGCGACGTCATAGCCCGCCCGCGCGGCCGCCATGGCCAGCGCCTGGCCCAGCCGACGTCCCGCCCCCGTGACCAGGGCGACCCCGCGAGACACGCGCGTCGCGCCTTAGTCGATGCGGCCGAATTCCGAGGCGTTCAGGCCCATGAAGACCAGCAGGAAGATGGCGATGACACCGATCGCGAGCATGGCGCGGCTCCGGAAAAGAACTTCAGTTGCAGCGGCTTTAGCGGCGCGGGGGCTGGATCGCAAGCGGGGGAGCGTCCTCGCCCTTCGACAGGCTCAGGGTGAGGACGAATTTGACGCCGCGCCAGTAGAAAACCTCACCCTGAGCTTGTCGAAGGGCGAGGTTTTCGGTTCGTCGCCGTATACACAACGCGCATGCTCTGGCGACGTCGCATCGAACCGTTCACCCGGCCCCTGGTCTACGCGTATTTCCGCCTTACGCGCGGCCTGACCCTGGGGGTGCGCGCCGTGGTCACCGACGCGGCCGGCCATGTGCTCTTGATCCAGCACACCTACGTCAAGGGCTGGTACCTGCCCGGCGGCGGCGTCGAGCGCGGCGAGACGGCCGAGACCGCCGTCGTCCGCGAACTCCAGGAGGAGGCCGGCGTCCGCGCCCTCTCCCGCCCCCGCCCCCGCCTGATCTCGGCCCACAGCAACGAGGTCCTGCAACCCGGCGACCACGTGCTGCTCTACCGGATCGAGGCCTGGGAGCCCTGCGCCTCGGACTCCGCCGGCGAGATCCACGCGGTGGGCTGGTTCGATCCGGACGACCTCCCCGAGGACACGACCAAGGCCACCCGCCGCCGCATCGCCGAGGCGCTGGGCGGGGCGGAAGCCGATCCGATGTGGTGAGGCCATGAAAGCTTGTCATCCCGGCCGAAGCGAAGCGTAGGGCCGGGACCCAGGGGTGGCGCGCATCGCGTTTCTTCACCCCTGGGTCCCGGACAGCCTCTGCGAGGCTTCCGGGATGACAAGGTTGGGATACGTTTGAGCGACGGGCTCTAGCCAGGTGAACGGCGATCATTAAAATGTGCGTTTGAAGGCTCGCCTCACAGAGCGGGCCAATCCTCAGGGCAGGAGCAACGGCATGCGCGAGTACACCAAGTTCTATATCGACGGCGCCTGGGTCGAGCCGACCGCGCCCAAGACGCTGGACGTCATCAATCCGGCCACCGAGGAGGTCGCCGGCGTGATCTCGATGGGCTCGGAAGCCGATGTCGACAAGGCCGTCCGCGCCGCCCGCAAGGCCTTCGAGACCTTCTCCCAGACCAGCCGCGAGGAGCGCCTCGACATCCTCGAGCGCATCGTCGCCGAGTACCAGAAGCGCTACGAGGACATGGCCAAGGCCATCACCGAGGAGATGGGCGCCCCCGCCTGGCTGGCCCAGCGCGCCCAGGCCGCCATGGGCATCGGCCACGTTCAGACCGCGGCCGCCGTGCTGAAGAACTACCACTTCGAGGAAGACCGCGGCACGACCCGCCTGGTCAAGGAGCCGATCGGCGTCTGCGCCTTCATCACGCCGTGGAACTGGCCGGTGAACCAGATCGCCTGCAAGGTCGCGCCGGCCCTGGCCACCGGCTGCACCATGGTGCTGAAGCCGTCGGAAATCGCCCCGTTCTCGGCCCAGATCTGGACGGAGATCCTGCACGCGGCCGGCGTTCCGGCCGGCGTCTTCAACCTGGTCAACGGCGACGGCCCCACCGTCGGCGCGGCGCTTTCCAGCCACCCGCAGGTCGACATGGTCTCGTTCACCGGCTCGACCCGCGCCGGCATCGAGGTGGCCAAGAACGCGGCCCCGACCGTCAAGCGCGTCCACCAGGAGCTGGGCGGCAAGAGCCCGAACATCATCCTGGAAGACGCCGACTTCCAGCGCGCCGTCGCCGGCGGCGTGGCCTCGGTGATGATGAACTCGGGCCAGTCGTGCAACGCCCCGACCCGCATGCTGGTCCCCGGCCAGCGCATGGACGAGGTGATCGCCATCGCCAAGGCCGCCGCCGAGAGCCACACGGTCGGCGACCCGAACGGCAACCACAAGATGGGCCCGGTCGTCTCCGAGACCCAGTGGAACAAGATCCAGGGCCTGATCCAGAAGGGCATCGACGAGGGCGCCACCCTGGTCACCGGCGGCGTCGGCCGGCCGGAGGGCCTGGACAAGGGCTACTATGTCAAGCCGACCGTCTTCGCCAATGTCACCAACGACATGACCATCGCCAAGGAGGAGATCTTCGGCCCGGTGGTCTCGATCCTGGGCTACGACACGGTGGAAGAGGCCGTCACCGTCGGCAACGACACCGAGTACGGCTTGGCGGCCTATGTCTCGGGGACCGACCTCGACGCGGTCCGCAAGGTGGCCAGCAAGCTGCGCGCCGGCCAGGTCAACATCAACGGCGCCGCCCCCGACATGATGGCCCCGTTCGGCGGCTACAAGATGAGCGGCAACGGCCGCGAATGGGGCGACCACGCGTTCGGCGAGTTCCTGGAGACGAAGGCGATCCTCGGGTATTCGCCGAAGGTGGCGGCGGAGTAGGGTTGGCGCTGGCGCTGGTTTAGACGGAGAGGGCGGGGCCGGGAGGCTCCGCCTTTCTACTGGGGAGGCAGCAGGAGCTGCTTGCAGAATTCTCCGCATACGATGGCGTACTGATGCCTAGGCGCAAAAACAGGCGCGAAGTACCCACTCCAGCTTGAAACTGGATGATCCCAGAGTCCCTTAGTTGCCTCTGATATCGAAGGATCATCGAAGCCAATGGGGGCCAAAGCGTGGGCGAAAACGTTTCGTATCAGACGTATTTTGTGAAGCTCGATAGCCTGTCCATCACGGACGAGACCTATGTTTTTGGCCTTTTCAATACGATCGAAGAAATTCTTGGGCGCTACACTAGTTTTCTCAATCGCTAATTTCAAACTCTCATCAACAGAGCCGCCAGCGATAAGGGCGGTATACCGATCTTTAGACATTTCGTCATTGGCTGGATCACCAAGATTGAGCAACAGTCGATGGATCTCCAGATGAGCGGGAAGATTTTGCGTTAGAACTTTGAGACGCTCGAAAGTTGCTTCGTGTCCCGATCTGGGTTCGCGATTTGACATTTGATTTGACCCTCCGGCCGCTAGGGTCGGACTCAACCTTACATCTCTCGAAGGCTGCAGCGTGCCGGACTGTTCAGGTCAGTCAAGGCTCGCCTCCGGCGACCGCGTCGCGGCGACGCGCAGCGTCGGCCTTGAGTGACCTGGACAGTCCGGCGATCGTCTCGCCGTGAGATGTAAGGAAGGCTCCCTTCCCGAGGGAAGCTTTCCCACACGGCCTTCCCTTCATCCGTTCTCCCCGGCGAATGCCGGGGCCCAGATTCATCCGGATCGGCTGGGGTGGGCGCGCCTTGAGCCTTGCCGACCCACAAGCATCCTGGGTTCGATCTGGGCCCCGGCATTCACCGGGGAGAACGGAGAGGGAGCCGGAACCACCCGCCGCCCCGCCGGATTCCCTCCCCAAAGGAGACCGCCATGTCGGACGACAAGACCAAGCGCAGCCCCCAGGACGCGGCCCGGATCAATGTCCACGAGGCCTACGAGGTCCGCTATTGGACGCAGGAGCTGGGCGTGACCGAAGAGATCCTGAAGACCGCCGTCGATCACGTCGGCCCCAGCGCCGAGAAGGTCCGCGAATATCTGGGCAGCCACGTCTAGGGGCGGATCCTCCCGCCCAGGGTAGCCCCGCCCCTTGCCCTTCGCGCCCCGCCGTCGCAGCGTCGCCGTTCGGAGTCAGCGGGGCGAGGCCGGGCGATGAACGAGGATTGGAGCGCCGGCTATGTGGTCGAGACGGGCTATACCTACGGCGCCTATCCCGAGCTGAACCCGGTCCGCGCGGCCCTGCCCCTTCTGCTGAAGGGGCTGCGGGCGCCGAGGATCGAGACGGCCTGCGAGCTGGGCTTCGGCCAAGGCTGCTCGGCGGCGGTGCACGCGGCGACCCAGGCCGATGTCGAGTGGTGGGGCTGCGACTTCGCGCCGGCCCAGGCGGTCTTCGCCCGCGACCTGGTCGCCGCCAGCGGCGCGCGGGCCCACTTCTTCGACGACGCCTTCGACGAGTTCGCCGAGCGGCCGGGCCTGCCCGACTTCGACTATGTGGCCCTGCACGGGGTGTGG
The DNA here is from genome assembly GCF_947036865.1 of uncultured Caulobacter sp. Lineage (GTDB taxonomy): Bacteria > Pseudomonadota > Alphaproteobacteria > Caulobacterales > Caulobacteraceae > Caulobacter. The sequence continues at coordinate 18,501 of NZ_CAMQSF010000048.1, forward strand.
AGCTGGGTCAATGACGAGGCGCGCGCCAAGATCGTCTCGTTCCTGCGCCGGCGGCTGAAGCCCGGGGGCCTGGTCTACATCTCCTACAACGCGCAACCGGGATGGGCGCTGGCCGGGCCGCTGCGCCACCTGATGAAGCGGCACGCCGAGACCCTGGGCGCGCCGGGCCTGGGGCCCGCCGCCAATCTGGAGGCGGCGCTGTCGACCATGCAGCGCTTCTTCGCCGAGGATCCGGTCTATTCGCGGATCAATCCCGGCGTCACCGACCGGCTGGAGGCGGTGATGCGCCAGGACCGCGCCTATCTGGTCCACGAATACATGAACCGCGACTGGCATCCGATGTGGTTCGCCGACGTCGAGGCGCGGCTGTCGGCGGCCAAGCTGGCGTTCGCGGCCTCGGCCTACATGTCCGACCACGTCGACGCGCTGAACCTGTCGCCGGGCATGATCGGATTCCTGCAGGGGCTGCCCGATCCGTCGCTGCGCGAGACCTTCCGCGACTTCGCGGTGCAGGCCCAGTTCCGCCGCGACTACTGGCTGCGCGGCGCCTCGAGCCTCGCGCCGGCCGACCAGGGCCGGCTGCTGCGCGACCAGCGCGTGGTGCTGGTCCGGCCCGCCAGCCAGCGGCCGTCGCACGCCCGAGGGACCTTCGCCGAGATGGCGCTGTCCGGCCCGGTGATCGACGCGATCTACGACCAGTTGGCCGATGGCGCCCCTCGGACGCTGGGCGAGCTGGAGGCGGGCCTGCCGCCGGGCGCGGACTTCTCGGCGCTGACGGCCTCGCTGGTCATGCTGATCAGCCAGAACGCGGTCCAGCCGGCCCAGGCCGCGCCGGCGGCCGCCCGCGCCTCGGAGACGGCCCGGGCCTTGAACCTGGAACTGGCCCGCCGGGCGGCCAAGGCGAGCGACCTCGGCTTCCTCGCCGCCCCGGTCACCGGCGGCGCGATCAACGCCACGCGCTTTCACCAGCTGTTCTGGCTGGCCATGCGGGACGGCGGCGGGCCGGCCGAGTGGGCCCGCTTCGCCGCCGAGGTCCTGGCGCGCCAGGGGCAGGCCCTGGTGGCCGACGGCGTCGCGCTCGCGCCCGAGGCCGGGCTGGCGGCGCTGGAGGCGCAGGCCAGCGCCTTCGCCGACACCGTCCTGCCCTGCTGGCGGGGCCTCGGGATCGCCTGAAGCATGTAGGACACTCTGACGCAGCCCGCGCCGCTCGCACGTCTGTCATCGTTTCCGTGGTCTCCTGCGACTCGGAGACGAACACGTCGGAGCGACCGCATGGCGAGCGTGGACGTTGGTGGCGTTGAACTCACCTTTGCCTGCCCGCGCTGCGCCGGGGCGGTGACCGCCAGCATCGACGCGGTGCGGATGCTGCCGGTGCTGGACTGCCCGGCCTGCGGCCAGCGCTTCGGCGTCGATCTCGACGCCTTCAGCGACCGCGTCACCGAGGCCGAGGTCGCGGCCAAGGCGGCCCGACGCAAGCGACGGGCCTGAGCTGGCGCGCCATCTATCGACGCGCCCGCCCCGCCTTCACCGCCGCCGCCAGGTCGTCCAGCATCCGCACGGAGGTCTCCCAGTCGACGCAGGCGTCGGTGACCGACTGGCCATAGGTCAGCGGCTTTCCTGGGACGATGTCCTGGCGGCCGGCCACCAGGTGGCTCTCGATCATCACGCCCATGATCGGCGAGGCCCCGGTCGCGACCTGGGCGCCGACGTCGGCGACCACCGCCGGCTGGTTCTCGTGGTTCTTGCCGCTGTTGGCATGGCTGACATCGACCATCAGGCGCGGCGGCAGGCCGGCCTTGCGCAGCAGCTCGGCGGCGGCCGCGACGCTCTCGGCGTCGTAGTTCGGGGTCTTGCCGCCGCGCAGCACGACGTGGCTGTCGGTGTTGCCCGAGGTGGTGGCGATGGCCGCGCGGCCCTCCTTGGTCACGGCCAGGAAATGGTGCGGCTGGGTGGCGGCGGTCACCGCGTCGACCGCCACCTTGACGTCGCCGTTGGTGCCGTTCTTGAAGCCGACCGGGCAGGACAGGCCAGACGCCATCTCGCGGTGGATCTGGCTCTCGGTCGTGCGCGCCCCGATCGCGCCCCAGGCGACCAGGTCGGCGATGTATTGCGGGGTCGTCACGTCCAGGAACTCGCAGGCGGCCGGCAGGCCCTGGGCGCTGACGTCCAGCAGCACCCGGCGGGCCAGGCGCAGGCCCTCGTTGATCCGGAAGCCGCCGTCCAGGCCCGGATCGTTGATCAGCCCCTTCCAGCCGACCGTGGTGCGCGGCTTTTCGAAATAGACCCGCATGATCACCTCCAGCTCGCCGGCGTGGCGCTCGCGCTCGGCGGCCAGGCGCTGGGCGTAGTCGAGGACGGCCTTGGGGTCGTGGATCGAGCACGGCCCGATCACCACCACGAGCCGGTCGTCGCGGCCGTGCAGGATGTCGCTGACGGCCCGGCGCGCGCCGCCGACCAGTTCGGCGACCTGCGAGGAGGCGGGCGCCTCGCCGATCACCTGGGCGGGCGGGCTGAGGGTCTGGAGCTTCTCGATCCGCAGATCGTCGGTGGGAACCGGCAGCGAAACGAGGTGGGCGGCGGAAGGCATGGCGTACTCCGGATTTGGGGAGGTCCGGCGGCATCAAAAAAGCCGCCCGGGGGTCCCTGGCGGCTGGTGAAGGTGTTCTTGAGTGGCCCTTGATCTCAGGCCGAACGAAACCCTCCCGGCGCCAGAGGCGTCGGATAGCTAAAATACCAAAACAGCGTGTGGCTGGCGGCGAGGGTCATCGGGAGGAACTTAGTGGCAAGTTTTCCGGCTGTCGACTCCCTCTCCCCTTGCGGGAGAGGGTGGCCTGCGAAGCAGGTCGGGTGAGGGGTCGCACGGCGAGCGCCGAGAAACCCCTCATCCGTCGGCTTCGCCGACACCTTCTCCCACAGGGGGAGAAGGATCATGATTAAGCCTCGGCCATCGCCTGGCCGCGCACCAGCGCCGCGTAGGTGTCCATCAGGTCCAGCGACAGCTTGCCCGGCGTGAACTTGAACTCGCCCACTTCCGACACCGGGGTCACCTCGGCGGCGGTGCCGACGATGAAGCATTCGGAGAAGCCCGAGAGCTCTTCCTTCTGGATGTGGCGCTCGATCACCGCGATCCCCTTGGCCTTGGCCAGGTCGATCACCGTGCGGCGGGTGATGCCGTCCAGGAAGCAGTCGGGCTTGGGCGTGTGCAGCGCGCCGTCCTTGACGAAGAAGACATTGGCGCCGGTCGCCTCGGCCACATAGCCGCGATAGTCCAGCATCATCGCGTCGGCATAGCCGTCCTTCTCGGCGGCGTGCTTGGAGATGGTGCAGATCATGTAGAGGCCGGCGGCCTTGGCGGCGACCGGGGCGGTCCTGGGGTCTGGACGCTGGTACTTGGCCCAGGTCAGGCGGATGCCCTTGGCCTTGGTGGCCGGATCGAAATAGCTGGGCCATTCCCAGACGGCGATGGCCACGTGGATCTTGGTCTGCTGGGCCGAGACGCCGATCATCTCGCTGCCGCGCCAGGCGATCGGGCGGACATAGCAGTCCGTCAGGCCGTTCTTGGCGGCCGTCGCCTTGCAGGCCTCGTCGATCTGCTCCACCGTGTAGGGGATCTCGAAATCAAGGATTTCCGCCGACTTGAACAGGCGCTCGGTATGCTCGGTCAGCTTGAAGATTTCGCCGCCGTACATCCGCTCGCCCTCGAAGACGGACGAGGCGTAGTGAAGCCCATGCGTCAGCACGTGGACCTTCGCCTCGCGCCAGGGAACGAACTGGCCGTCCAGCCAGATCCATCCGTCACGATCATCGAAGGGAACCAGAGACATCGGTCCAAGACCTCCTTATTGGCAACCCGGCCCTTAGACGCCCCGTGGGGAGACGCGTCAAATAAAATGGACTCCGCGCGATGATCGCTCCGTTGCAGCCCGGTTCGGACGACCCGCGTCTGGTGCTCCGCGAGGAGGAGCTGGACGGCGGGCTGGAGCTGATCCTGCTGGCCGAGGCCTCGCTGTGGGCCGCCGTCGACGCGGCGCTGGAGGCCGAGAACCTGCCGCTGGGCCGGTCGCACTGGCGCGCCGCCTTCCTGCTGCGCCGCCGGCCGGGGATCGGGGTACAGGACCTCTCCAAGCTGACGAGCCTCTCCAAGCAGGCCGCCAGCCGCACCCTGGCCGACCTGCGCAAGGCGGGCCTTGTCGAGCGCGGGGCGGGCGACCTCGACGGCCGCCGGCGCCCGGCGACCCTGACGCCCGAGGGCGTGGCGTTCGAGCAGCGCACGGCCGAGCGGCTGCGG
>NZ_CAMQSF010000049.1 GCF_947036865.1 uncultured Caulobacter sp.
CCGCCGCCCTGCTGTGCGCCGCCGGAACCGAGCGACCGCCGCGCGGCGAGCGCCTCCGGCGCCTGGTCGAGCGCCTGCGGTCCGGCGAGCCCTTCGCCGCCACGCTGGCGGGCGCGCGGGTCGAGGCGGGGGCGAAGGTCCTCGTCTGCCGGGACGTCGGCGAAACCGCGCGCGGCGGTCTCGCGCCGCTGGCCCTGGCGCCGGGCGAGACCGGGGTCTGGGACGGCCGCTGGGAGATCACGGCCGGCGGCCAGCCCCTGACCGTGGTTCCGCTGAAGGGCCGCGCCTCGGCCCTGCCAGCCGAGCAACGCGCCGCCCTGGCCGCCCTGTCGGCGAGCATCCGCCCCGGTCTGCCGCTGATCCTGCTTCGAGACGAGGCGCCGGGGACCCTCGCGCTTGACGATGCGGGCCTCGCGGCCGAAGGAGGAGTGCGCGCGCGTTTGCTCGTTCGAGATCGCTTCCAGGCCGCGATCGGCCTTCGCGACCAAGAATCCGTGACCTGATGTCGCGCGCGTGGCGCAAGCGCTCGCGACGCCCTATCTTGGGAAGTCGAGACTGATCGTTGGGAAGACGAAGCGTATGAATTTCCGGAACCTGGCCATCTGGCTGGTGATCGTCGTGGTGCTGGCCGGCGTGTTCGTCATCAGCCAGAACGCGCGGACGCATAATGGCGGCGAGGTCAGCTACTCGCAGCTGCTCAAGGACGTCGACGCCGGCAAGATCAAGTCGGCCGAGATCGCCGGCCAGCAGGTCGTCGCCCGGACCGCAGACAACAAGACGGTGACCGTCGCCGCGCCGCTGAACTCCGACGACTTGGTCAACCGCATGGTGGCCAAGAACGCCGACGTGAAGTTCAAGAGCGGTTCGATCAGCCTCTTGGCCATCCTGGTCCAGCTGCTGCCGATCCTGCTGGTCGTGGGCGTCTGGCTGTTCTTCATGCGCCAGATGCAGGGCGGCGCGAAGGGCGCCATGGGCTTCGGCAAGTCCAAGGCCCGCCTGCTGACCGAGAACAAGAACCGCATCACGTTCGAAGACGTCGCCGGCGTCGACGAGGCCAAGGAAGAGCTGCAGGAGGTCGTCGACTTCCTGAAGGACCCGGCCAAGTTCCAGCGCCTGGGCGGCAAGATCCCCAAGGGCGCCCTGCTGGTCGGCCCTCCCGGCACCGGCAAGACCCTGATCGCGCGCGCCGTCGCGGGTGAAGCCGGCGTGCCGTTCTTCACCATCTCGGGTTCGGACTTCGTCGAGATGTTCGTCGGCGTCGGCGCCAGCCGCGTCCGCGACATGTTCGAGCAGGCCAAGAAGAACGCCCCCTGCATCATCTTCATCGACGAAATCGACGCCGTCGGCCGTCACCGCGGCGCGGGCCTGGGCGGCGGCAACGACGAGCGCGAGCAGACCCTGAACCAGCTGCTGGTCGAGATGGACGGCTTCGAGGCCAATGAAGGCATCATCCTGATCGCCGCCACCAACCGTCCCGACGTGCTGGACCCCGCGCTGCTGCGTCCAGGCCGCTTCGACCGTCAGGTCGTGGTGCCGAACCCCGACGTCTCGGGCCGCGAGAAGATCATCCGCGTGCACATGAAGAACGTGCCGCTGGCCGCCGATGTCGACGTCAAGACCCTGGCGCGCGGCACCCCCGGCTTCTCGGGCGCGGATCTGGCCAACCTGGTCAACGAAGCCGCCCTGATGGCCGCCCGCAAGAACCGCCGCATGGTCACCATGAGCGACTTCGAGCAGGCCAAGGACAAGGTGATGATGGGCGCCGAGCGTCGCTCGATGGCGATGAGCGAGGACGAAAAGCGCAACACCGCCTATCACGAGGGCGGCCACGCGATCGTCGCGCTCAACGTCCCGGCGGCCGACCCGGTGCACAAGGCTACCATCGTGCCGCGCGGCCGCGCCCTGGGCATGGTCATGCAGCTGCCCGAAGGCGACCGCTACTCGATGAAGTACCAGCAGATGACCAGCCGCCTGGCCATCATGATGGGCGGCCGCGTGGCCGAGGAGATCATCTTCGGCAAGGAGAACATCACCTCGGGCGCGTCCAGCGACATCAAGGCCGCCACGGACCTGGCCCGCAACATGGTCACCCGCTGGGGCTATTCGGACCTGCTGGGCACGGTGGCCTATGGCGACAACCAGGACGAGGTGTTCCTGGGCCACTCGGTCGCCCGCACCCAGAACGTCTCGGAAGAGACCGCGCGTCTGATCGACGGCGAGGTCAAGCGCCTGGTGCAGTACGGCCTCGATGAGGCCCGCCGCATCCTGACCGAGAAGCTCGACGATCTGCACACCCTGGCCAAGGCCTTGCTCGAGTACGAGACCCTGTCCGGCGAGGAGATCAACGGCGTGCTGAAAGGCGTGATGCCGAAGCGCGACGAGGAAGAGACCAAGGAGACGGTGGTCGCGCCGTCCCTGGTGCCGCTCTCCCCTGCCGCCAGCGCGGGCGTCGTCGCCTGAGACGACGGACGGTCGAAGGATCAAGCCGGCTCGAAAGGGCCGGCTTTTTTCTTGCCGGCGTCCGGCGGCTGGAGCTGCCGGCCGTGAGGCGATTTTTCTCGAATGATCGGCAACCGCTCGCCGCCAGGGCCGTTGAAGCTCCACCGGAAGCACGCGCCGAGGGGGTTGGCTGTTGGAAACCGAGTTCGCCGCCGCCGAGTCCCCGGGCGTATCCGCCAAGCCAGCCTTTCTGGCCGGCGGCGGCGCGACGACCGCGTTCGGCCCGCCGGAGGCTTGGCCCGCGGCCCTGAGGGTCGTCGTGGGCATGATGCTGGCCTCGCCGATTCCGGCCTTCGTGAGCTGGGGCGCCGAGCGGCTGACCCTGCACAACGACGCCGCCCGGTCGATGCTCGGCGCGGCCAACGCCCAGACCCAGGGCCTGCCGTTCGACGCGATCTTTCCCGTGCCCGAGGGCGCGGCGCTGCTGACCCGGGCCCTGGCGGGCGAGAGCGTCGTGCGCGAGGCCGTGGCCTATGCGCGCCGCGACGGCGAGGCGGCGTGGTGCAACCTGATGGTTTCGCCGGTGCGCGACGACGACGGCGCCGTCGCGGGGGCCTATTGGGTCTGCAACGACATCACCGCCCGCATCCGCCGCGAGCAGGCCCATCTGGAGGACGAGCGCCGCTACCGCGCCCTGTTCGAGTCGATGGACGAGGGCTTTTGCGTCATCGAATTCCTGGATGGGCCGTTCGGACCGCTCAGCGACTATGTGCACGTGATGGCCAACGCCGCCTATGAGCGCCACGCGGGCATCCCCAATGTGGTCGGCCAGAAGGTGCGCGAGATGGTGCCCGCCGCCGAGGCCGGCAGCTGGGTCGAGCGCTACGGCGCGGTGCTGCGCACGGGCCAGCCGATCCGCTTCGAGCAGGAGCTGATCGCCACGGGGCGCCACCTGGAGCTGGCGGCCTTCCGCATCGAGCCGCCCGAGCTGCGCCAGGTGGCGGTGCTGTTCCAGGACGTCACCAGCCGCAAGCGGGCCGAGGCCGAGCTGCATCGGCTGAACGAGACCCTGGAGGCCCGCGTCGACCGCGCCCTGGCCGAGCGCCGCCTTCTGGCCGAGATCGTCGAGGGGACCAACATCTTCGTTCAGGTCGTCGATCTGGACCTGTGCTGGCTGGCGATCAACAGCGCCGCGGCGGGGGAGTTCGAGGCCATCTACGGCGTGCGGCCGCAAGTCGGCGACCGCATGCTCGATCTGCTCGAGGGCATGCCCGGGCATCAGGCCGCGGTGCGCGCGGTGTGGGAAAGGGCGCTGGCGGGCGAGGCCTTCGTCGAGATCGGCGAGTTCGGCGATCCCGGCCGCGCGCGGCGCTTCTACGAAATGCGCTTTCACCCGCTGCTGGACGCCGACGGCCAACGGATCGGGGCGTATCAGTTCGTCTACGACGTCACCGAGCGCCTGGCCGAGCAGCAGCGCCTGCGCGAGACCGAGGAGGCCCTGCGCCAGGCCCAGAAGATGGAGGCCGTCGGCCAGCTGACCGGCGGCCTGGCGCACGATTTCAACAACCTGCTGGCCGGCATCTCGGGCGCGTTCGAGATGATCGGGGCGCGCCTGTCCCAAGGGCGCTCGGCGGATGTCGAGCGCTATCTGTCGGCGGGCCAGGGCGCGGCCCGGCGCGCGGCCGCCCTGACCCATCGCCTGCTGGCGTTCTCGCGCCGCCAGACCCTGGCGCCGCGTTCGGTGGTCATCAATCGCCTGATGACCGACTTCGTCGAGCTGGTCCGCCGCACGGTGGGGCCGGGCATCGAGGTCGAGATGATCGCCGCCACGGGCCTCTGGGCCTGTCTGGTCGACGCCAACCAGCTGGAAAACGCGCTTCTGAACCTCTGCATCAACGCCCGCGACGCCATGCCGGGAGGGGGCAAGATCACCATCGAGACCGGCAACCGCTGGCTGGACGCCCGCACGGCGCGCGACCACGGCCTGGACCCCGGCCAATACGTCTCGATCTGTGTCAGCGACACCGGCGCGGGCATCGACAAGGCGATCCTGGAGCGGGTGTTCGATCCGTTCTTCACGACCAAGCCGATCGGCCAGGGGACGGGCCTTGGCCTGTCGATGGTCTACGGCTTCGCCCGGCAGTCGAACGGCCACGTCCGCATCTATTCCGAGGTCGGCCAGGGGACGATGGTCTGTCTCTATCTGCCGCGCCACCTGGGCGAGGAAGAGCTGGAGGCGGTCCAGCCGGACCCGGGCCTGACGCCCGCCAAGTCCGGCAAGACGGTGCTGGTGGTGGACGACGAGCCCACGGTGCGGATGCTGATCGTCGACGCCCTGACCGAGCTCGACTACGCCTGTCTCGAAGCGCCGGACGGCGCCGCGGGCCTGAGGATCCTGCAGTCGGACGCCAAGGTGGACCTGCTGATCACCGATGTCGGCCTGCCCGGCGGGCTGAACGGCCGCCAGGTCGCCGACGCGGCCCGCGCGCTGAAGCCGGACCTGCGAGTGCTGTTCATCACCGGCTACGCGGAGAACGCCGTGCTGAACCACGGCCATATCGAGCACGGCATGGAGGTGCTGACCAAGCCGTTCGGCATTGGCGAGCTCACGACCCGGATCGACCGGATGCTGCGCGAGGTCTGATCGACGCCCCCCGCCAGGGCGTCGACCGCTCTCGGTCAGGGCTGGACGTTAAAGTCGACCGGAGCCCACATTTCCTGCTTCACGAAGGTCCGCCACTTACCGCGCTCGGCCTGGATGGCGTCGGCCTGCGGCTTCGGGAAGGCCTTGTCGAACTCGGCCTTCAGCTTCAGGTCGAGCGCCTTGTTCGGGTCCATGGCCGCGAAGTTGGCGTACTGCTCGATCATGACCACGTTCGGCTCGGTCGTCTGGGCGTTGACATTGACCTGCACCGAATAGCTGAGCAGCAGGCCGGCCTTTTTCATGATCTCTTCGCCCGGCGCCCAGGTCTTCTTCAGTCCGACCAGATAGTCGTCGATCTTGTTCGGCTCGACGTGAACATAGGTCTTCACATAGACGCCCTTGCCCGGCGCGTAGTCGACCCACTGTTCGGCTTTGGCCGCGCTCGCCGCCGCCATGACCATGGCCAGCGCCGCCAGGCCGAGTTTCAAACGAGACTGCATCTTCAAACTCCCCCATGTGGAACCCGCAAGAGCGCGGGCGTTGGAACATTAACCTTCGTTAACCTGGCGACAACGGCATATTGCAGCGTTCGGCGGACGTCGTTCTCCATGTTGGGTATCGAGGCGCAGGTGACCCGCGTCTGGGCAGCGGCTAACTAGGGCGCATGTCCAGCCGAGCCCGCCCCCGCGTGATGGGGATCGTCAATGTCACGCCAGACAGCTTCTCCGACGGCGGCCGCTTCGTCGGCCTCGCCGAGGGGCTGGAGCACGCCCGGCGGCTGATCGCCCAGGGCGCCGACATCCTCGACATCGGCGGCGAGAGCACGCGCCCGGGCGCCGCGCCGGTGTCGGAGTTCGACGAGATCTCGCGCGTGGTCCCGCTGATCGAGGCGATCCGCCAGGCCAGCGACATCCCGATCTCGATCGACACCATGAAGCCGCAGGTCGCCCGCGCGGCGGTCCAGGCCGGGGCGACGATATGGAACGACGTGACGGCGCTGCGCTTCGCGCCCGAGGCGCCCGAGGTCGCCGCCGAGCTGGGCTGCGAGGTCGTGCTGATGCACATGCTGGGGCAGCCCGGGACCATGCAGGACGCCCCGCGCTATGACGACGTCGTCGCCGAGGTCGAGGCGTTCCTGCTGGCCCGCGCCCTGACCGCCATGGCCGCCGGCGTGGCGCGGGACAAGATCTGGCTCGATCCGGGCATCGGCTTTGGCAAGACCGTGGCGCACAACCTGGCCCTGCTGGCGGCGCTGCCGCGCTTTGTCGCCCTGGGCTATCCGATCCTGCTGGGCGCCAGCCGCAAGCGCTTTATCGCCGGCGTCGATCCCTCGGCCGGAGAGGCGACCGACCGGCTGGGCGGCTCCCTGGCCGCGCATCTGGCCGGCGGCGCGGCGGGCGTGGCGGCGGTTCGGGTCCATGACGTGCGCGAGACGGTCCAGGCGCTGGAGGTCCAGACGGCGATCGCGACGGCGTAGCTTGACCTAAGAAATTACTTCCGTAATCCTGATTGGCGAAAGTAGGAGCGCTTATGCCGATCGCGGTCTGGTTTTCGGTCTTCGCCAACGCGGCCGCGCCGCAGCGGATCCTGATCGTCGCGATGTTGGCGGCGGTTCCGGCGATCCTCGTCGCGCTGGCGCTCGCCTGGCGCGCGCCCAAGGGGCCCTGGCGCCGGGTGATCGCCGATATCGGCGTGACCGCCGCAGGGCTGGGCGTGCTGATCGGCGCGACCGAGAGCTTCCACATGGCCAGGACGATCCTGCGCCTGCCCTTCGACGCGACCCTAAAGCAGCTGGCGCCGGGGATCCTGGAGGTCTCGACCCTGGTTGGATTGGGGATTTCGGTGGGCCTTTTCGCCTTCGTCGCCTACCGCCTCGCACAAGGTTTCGCCCGCGAGTCCGCCCAGGCTTGAGGCGCTTTGTCAGGGCCGCGATTCCGGCCTACACAGCCGGCATGTCCAGCAAGCCCCAAGGCCGCGTCCTCGTCATCGCCGGATCCGACTCCGGCGGCGGCGCGGGGATCCAGGCCGACATCAAGACGATCACCGCCCTGGGCGGCTACGCGGCCACGGCCATCACCGCCGTGACGGTGCAGAACACCCTGGGCGTCACCGGCGTTCACCCGATCCCGCTGGACGTGATCGCCGCCCAGGCCCGCGCGGTGCTGGACGATATCGGGGCCGACGCCCTCAAGACCGGCATGCTGGGCGACGCCGGGGTGGTCGAGACCGTGGCCGCCGCGATCGACCACGCCCAGACGACGCGCGCGGGCGGCGTGCCCGCCGTCGTCGATCCGGTGATGGTCGCCAAGGGCGGCGCGCCCTTGCTGGCGCAGGCGGCGATCGGCGCGGTGAAGCGCCTGATGATCCCGCGCGCGGCCCTCCTGACCCCCAACGCCCCGGAAGCCGCGGCGCTGACCGGCCTTACGGTCGAGACCACCGACGACCTGCGCCGGGCCGGCGAGGCGCTGCTGGCGATGGGCGCCCGGGCGGTGCTGATGAAGGGCGGTCACGTGGCCCTAAGCGAAAGAGGGGGCGAGCGCGTCGTCGATGTCCTGATGACGCCGGGCGGCGAGACCACCTTCGAGGGCGAACGGATCGAGACGCGCCACACCCACGGCACCGGCTGCACCCTGGCCTCGGCCTGCGCGGCTGGACTGGCGCAAGGGCTCTCGCTGGAGGCCGCCGTGGCCCGCGCCTGGAACTATGTCCACGAGGCGATGCTGCGGGCTCCCGGCTTCGGAGCCGGCCACGGTCCGCTGGACCACGGCTGGACGCTGCGCGGATGAGCCAGACGCTGGAAGACCGCCTGCGCGCCATCGTCCGTGCCACCCCGACCACCTGGACGGTGCTGGAGACGGTGCGGGACCTCGACCTTCCCGACTGGATGATCTTCTCGGGCGCCGTCTACCAGCCGGTCTGGAACCACCTGACCGGCCGCGACCCGACCTATGGCATCAAGGACTACGACGTCGCCTATCACGACGATCGCGACACCAGCTACGAAGCCGAGGACGTGGTCATCCGGCGCGTCGCCGCCGCCTTCGAACCGCCGCTGCGGGACCTGGTCGAGGTGCGCAACCAGGCCCGCGTGCACCTGTGGTTCGCCCGCAAGTTCGGGGCCGACGAGCCCTATCCGCCGCTGGAAAACAGCGCCGCGGCCCTGAAGCGCTTCGTGGCCACCGCCTTCTGCGTCGGTATTCGGCTGGAGAAGGACGACTCGATCAGCGTCTGGGCGCCGTTCGGGCTGGAGGACCTGTTCGCCATGCGGCTGCGGCCCAATCCCCTGCGCGTGAAGGGCGCCGGCGGATGGGAGCGGACCACCGGCTCGGCCAAGGCCCGCTGGCCGGAGATCACGGTCGAGGGATAGCTTTCCTTCTACCGATTTCCCCGGCGAATGCCGGGGTCCAGATCGAAACCGCCCACGCCGATTGTCACCGGGACAATAAAGCCTTTGCCCGCCGCCGCGCCGGCGCATAACAGCGATGTCCAGTCTGGGAGACCGCCATGCGCCAGTGGACCATCGACGCCTTCGCCGCCGGCCCGTTCAAGGGCAATCCGGCCTGCGTGGTCGAGCCGCTCGACGCCTGGCCCTCCGACGCCTGGATGCAGGCGCTGGCCGCCGAGAACAACCAGGCCGAGACGGCCTTCCTGCTCAAGACCGATGACCCCGCGCGCCACGGCCTGCGCTGGTTCACGCCGGCGCTCGAGGCCCCGCTGTGCGGTCACGCCACCCTGGCGGCGGCGCACGCGCTGTTCGCGGAGCTAGCGGTCGACGTCCCGCTGCTGACCTTCGACACGCTGTCGGGACCGCTGACCGTGCGGCGCGTCGGCGAGAGGTTGGAGATGGACTTTCCGGCCGACCCGCCGCGCCGGACCGATATCCCGGCGGGCCTTGCCGAGGCCCTGGGCGCGAATCCGCTGGAGGTCTGGGCCGGCGCCTATCTGGTCGCGGTGCTGGACAGCGAGGCGACCGTGCGCGGGCTGAAGCCGGATCTGGCCGCGATCAAAGCGCTGCAAGGCGAGGCGACGGGCGGGCCGGGGCAGGTCGTGGCCGTGGCGCTGGCCGACGCCGATCGCCCCTACGCCGTCGTCAGCCGCTTCTTCGCGCCGGGCTTCGGCATTCCCGAGGACCCGGCCACTGGCTCGGCGCACTGCATCCTGGCGCCGCTGTTCGGCGAAAAGCTGGGCGCCGAGGTCCTGAAATTCCACCAGGCCTATCCGGGCCGGGGCGGCGACCTGGAATGCGAAAACCGCGGCCCGCGCGTCTTGCTGCGCGGCCGCGGCTTCACGGTCATCGAGAGCCGGCTGCGCGTGGCGCCGGCCTAGAGCCTGTCTGCTTCGAATGGACTCATTCGAAGCAGACAAACAGGCTCGCTTTCAAACATTTAGAGCGTGCTAGCCGCCGAAACCGCTCACACTTTCGGCCATCACGCTCTAAGCCTTACCAGCGGCCCGGGCGGTGCTCGCCATAGCCGTAGCCATAGTCGCGATCGTGGCGCTCGTAGCGGATTTGGGCGCTCAAGCGGTCGAAGCGGCGATCGAGGTCGGCGCGTTCCCAGCCGCTCAGGCCGCCGCGACGATACTGGCGCTCCAGGCGCTCGGTGTCGCGCAGCTCGGCGCGCAGGCGATAGGCTTCGCCTCGCGTCAGCGAGCCGTTGCGCAGGCCCATGTCGATGCGGCGGTCGAGCATGGCTTGGCGGTCATAGAACGACTGGGCCGAGGCGATGGCGGGAACGGTGGCGGCCGCGAGGGTCGAGACCGCGGCGATCGAGATCAGGATCTTCTTCATCGTTCGGTTCCTCTCTGAACTTTGCGTCGCGTCTGGGGGGAGGGAGCGACGGTTCGAAGAGAAGACCACGTCCAGCCTGAAGCGGTTCTGAGCCGCTCGTTATCTGCCGTTCATCTGGACGGCGCGAAGCGGCGCGCTCCCGCCCGGGCGCGCGGCTTCAACCGCCGTCTCGATGGCCGCGTAGAGCTTGCTGACCTCGATCGGCTTGGCGACATGACCGTCCATGCCGGCGGCCAGATAGCCGTCGACCTGATGGGCCAGGGCGTTGGCGGTCACGGCGATGATCGGCGTGCGAGCGCGGCCTTCCTCGGCCTCGATCGCCCGGATGGCCTGGGCGGCCTCGACGCCGTCCATGACCGGCATGTGGATGTCCATCAGCACGATGTCGAAGGGATCGGCGCGCCAGGCCGCGACGCACGCGGCGCCGTCGGCGACCAGCACCACCTCGGCGTCGAGCGGCGCCAGCACGGCGGCGACCACCTGCTGGTTCGTCGGATTGTCGTCGGCGGCCAGGATCCGCAGGCGCGGGCCTTCGCTGTCGCGCTCGATGGCGGCGGGCGGCGCCCTGGGCGGCTTGGCGACCGGCGGCGGGGCCTCGTCGTCGATATAATGGACGGCCTTCAGGGTCTCCTCGCGCGGCAGGGCGAGCAGAACGGTGAAGGTCGAGCCGCGGCCCTCGCGGCTCTGCACCCGGATCGAACCGCCCATCAGCGCGGCCAGCTCGCGGCAGATGGCCAAGCCGAGGCCCGAGCCGCCGAAGCGACGCGTGGTCGAGCTGTCGGCCTGCACGAACTTGTCGAACAGTCGCGGCAGGATGTCCGGCGAGATGCCGATGCCGGTGTCGGCCACGTCGATCCGCAGGCCCGAACCGTCCTCGGCCGAGGCGAAACGCACGGCGACCGCGCCCTGCAGTGTGAATTTCAGGGCGTTGGAGATCAGATTGCCCAGGATCTGGCGCAGCCGGTCGGCGTCGCCGCGCCACAGGCCCTGCGCCTCGGGCGCCACCGCGACCTCGAAGGCCAGGCCCTGGGTGCGCGCCTGGGGCGCGAAGGTCTCGCGGATGGACTGGGCCAGCTGGGCGATGTCGAACGGGCGGTCCTCGATCTCCAGGCGACCGGCTTCGATCTTCGACAGGTCCAGAACGTCGTTGAGCACGCCCAGCAGAACCGAACCCGACTCGCGGATCACCGCCAGGCGCTCGCGCTGGGCGTCGGTGAGGTCGTCCATGGCCATCACCTCGGCCATGGCCAGCACGCCGTTCAGCGGCGTGCGGATCTCGTGGCTCATATTGGCCAGGAAGTGCGACTTCAGGACATTGGCGGCGTTGGCGTCGTCGCGCGCCTTGACCAGCTCGGCCATGGCGCCGCGCAGGTCGTGATCATTGGCCTCCAGCCGCGTCACCAGGTGGTTGAAGCTGTCGGTCAGGCTGTGGAACACGTCGTCGTCGGCGGTCTGCTCCACCAGCTTGAAGCGGCCGCCGACGGCCGTTTCGTGCATGGCTTCCGACAGGCGCTCCATCGGCCGGGCCAGGCGCCGGGCCAGGCTGTTGGCCAGCAGGATCGCCAGCCCGGCGGCGCCGAAGAACAGGGCGCCGGTCAGGGCCAGGTCGCGGGCCAGGGTCTCGCCCAGGCCGGGACGCTTGACGATCAGCACCAGGGCGCCGACGGTCTGGGAGGAAAGCTTGATCGGCCGGGTCAGGGCGTCGGCGTCCGCCAGGCTGGCCTGGCCGAGCTGAGCCACGACGCGGCCGTCCGTCCCGACGATCCGCGCGCCCGCCACGCCCGGCGCCTTCGCCACGGCTTCCAGCGCGCGATAGACGCCCACCATGTTGTGGTCGGCCAGCGGGGCGGCGGCGCCGGCGGCGGCCATCTGGGCCAGGATCTGGTGGTTGGCGCGCGCCTCCTGACGGGCGACGCTCCATTGCTGCAGCATGAAGCACAGACAAGCGGCCACCAGCGCCAGCACGGTGGTGGCCAAGGCCACGCCGGCGATGCGCGCCTGCAGCGGCGCGTGGTTTGACCCGCTATGGTTGTGGTTCTGACTCATCCCACGCCGAGGTATTCGGAAAACTAGGTTCAGTGTGCCGCAAGGTTCCTAACGGTTCGCTTCCAAGCCTGGGCGAGCCACGCGACAAAACAACGCTAAGGTACATTTCATTATTGCTTTTCTCTTAACAATTCGTTTACCCTTCCTCTTAGTTTTTCGTTAAGGAGGCGGGCGTGGAAAAGGTTTTTGTAGCTCAACGTGTTGCGACGAAGCTGTTTTCGTCGGAGAGCGCCGTGGACGCGGCGATGGTCGAAACGGCCGAACTGATGGCCGACCTGCTGAAGGCGCGTAAGGATCTCGGCCTGTCGGCCGTGGTCGGCGATAACGCCGCGCGGAAGCTGTCCGAAGCGATGGCCGCGCTCAGCCAAGCGCGCTCGGCCATGGTCGAGGCTCATAACGAACTGAACGACGTGAAGCTGCGCATTGGCGTGCGCACCAAGATGGTTGGCTTCGAAGATAAGCCGCCGGAAACCAATGGTCTTCGCGACGTTCGCGGTCTCCGC
Source organism: uncultured Caulobacter sp. (assembly GCF_947036865.1). Lineage (GTDB taxonomy): Bacteria > Pseudomonadota > Alphaproteobacteria > Caulobacterales > Caulobacteraceae > Caulobacter. The sequence continues at coordinate 12,422 of NZ_CAMQSF010000049.1, forward strand.
GACGCGTCGTAAAGCAACATTGCAATAGTTTAACACCTAAGGCCTCTAATTCCGGTTAGAGGCCTTTTCCATGTACACTTCGATTGCGCCGATCCTAGGGTGGATTGTGCTGGTCGCCATTCTGGCGCTGGCATGGCTTCGTGGTGGGGCGGCGGAGCGTATCGGCGCGCTGATAGTGCTGGTTTCGGCGGCCTGCGCGGTGATGATTCATCTTTTGGCTCCGAAGGCTGTTCAAGCCCCGCTGTTGCTCATCGATGAGGTCTTCGTCGCGGTGAGCTTTCTCGCGCTGGCGCTGCGCTATATGAGCGTTTGGCTGGGCGCGGCCATGATCCTGCAAGCCGTCCAGTTCAGCCTGCACGCCTACTATCTCATCGGCGAACTGCCGCGAGATCATTTCTACGCCGTCGTCAATAATCTCGACTCGCTGGGCGTGCTGCTCTGCATCCTGATCGGCACGCTGCTTGCCTGGCGCAAGCGGGCTCAACTCGCAAAATAATTGCCGGACGCGGACGATCGGTTCGTCGCGCCGCAAAATCTCTCCTTGCAATCGGGGCCGAAACGCGGTTTCTCGCCGGCGGGCCACGCCCTCCCAACGGGGCGCTGCTCATCTGCAAGGATGGGAGACATCGCAGTGACTGACACCCTCGCCAAGCCGGCGATCCGCCCGGCGCGTCCCGAGTTCTCTTCCGGCCCGTGCGCCAAGCGGCCCGGCTGGACCCCCGAAAATCTCAGAAACGCCGTCCTCGGCCGCTCGCATCGCTCGAAGCTGGGCAAGGCGCGCCTGAAAGCCGCCATCGACCAGACGCGCGAAGTGCTGGAGGTCCCCGCCGACTTCCTGATCGGCATCGTCCCCGGCTCGGACACCGGCGCCGTCGAGATGGCGATGTGGTCGATGCTGGGCGCCCGCCCGGTCCAGCTGCTGGCCTTCGAGTCCTTCGGCAAGGACTGGGTCACCGACGTCACCAAGCAACTGAAGCTGCGCGACGTGGAGGTGCTGAGCGCCCCGTACGGCCAGCTGCCCGACACCTCCAAGGTCGATCCGGCCAAGGACCTCGTTTTCACCTGGAACGGCACGACCTCGGGCGTGCGCGTGCCCAACGCCGACTTCATCTCGGCCGACCGTGAAGGCGTCACCATCTGCGACGCCACCTCGGCGGCCTTCGCCCAGGAGCTGGACTGGGCCAAGCTCGATGTCGTGACCTTCTCCTGGCAGAAGGCGCTGGGCGGCGAGGGCGCGCACGGGATCCTGATCCTGTCGCCGCGCGCCGTGGCCCGCCTGGAAAGCTACACGCCGGCCTGGCCGATGCCGAAGCTGTTCCGCATGACCAAGGGCGGCAAGGTGTCGCTCGACATCTTCGAGGGCGCGACGATCAACACGCCGTCGATGCTCTGCGTGGAAGACGCGCTGGACGCCCTGAAGTGGGCCTCGTCCATCGGCGGCCTCGAGGCCATGCGCGCCCGCGCCGACCAGAACCTGAAGGTGCTGGCCGACTGGGTCGCCAAGACGCCGTGGGTCGACTTCCTCGCCGCGACGCCGGACATCCGCTCGAACACCTCGGTGTGCCTGAAGGTCGTCGATCCCAAGATCGCGGCCCTGCCGGAAGACGCCCAGGCCGACTTCGCCAAGAAGCTGGCCAGCCTGCTCGAGAAGGAGGGCGCGGCCCTCGACATCGGCGGCTATCGCGACGCCCCGGCGGGTCTGCGCATCTGGTGCGGGGCCACGGTGGAGGCCTCGGACCTCGAGGCCCTGACGCCCTGGCTCGACTGGGCCTTCGCCACCGTCAGCGCCGAACTGGCCGCCGCTTAACTCCCATGCTCCGAGCCACCCCTCCCCCTTGCGGGGAGGGGCAGGGGTGGGGGTGACCCCCGCCGCCTCAGTGCTCGCACCCCCACCCCCGGCCCCTCCCCGCAAGGGGGAGGGGAGAAGGACTTCAGACCATGACCGCTCCCCGCGTCCTCATCGCCGACAAGCTCAGCCCCGCCGCCGTCGACATCTTCAAGAACCGCGGCGTCGATTTCGACATCAAGACCGGCCTCTCCAAGGACGAGCTGATCGCCGTGATCGGCGACTATGACGGCATCGCCATCCGCTCGGGCGCCAAGCTCGACAAGGACGTCATCGCCGCCGCCCACAAGCTGCGCGTCATCGCCCGCGCCGGCATCGGCGTCGACAATGTCGACATCCCGGCCGCCACGGCCAAGGGCGTGGTGGTGATGAACACCCCGTTCGGCAACTCGGTCACCACGGCCGAGCACGCCATCGCCATGATGTTCGCCCTGGCCCGCCAGATCCCCGCCGCCGACGTCTCGACCCAGGCCGGCAAGTGGGAGAAGAACCGCTTCATGGGCGTGGAGCTCTACGCCAAGACGCTGGGCCTGATCGGCGCCGGCAATATCGGCTCGATCGTCGCCGACCGGGCCCTGGGCCTGAAGATGAAGGTCGTGGCCTACGACCCCTTCCTGTCGCCGGAACGCGCCGTCGAGATCGGCGTCGAGAAGGTCGAGCTGGACGACCTCCTGGCCCGCGCCGACGTCATCACCCTGCACACGCCGCTGACCGACAAGACCCGCAACATCCTGTCGGCCGAGAACCTGGCCAAGACCAAGAAGGGCGTGCTGATCGTCAACTGCGCTCGCGGCGGCCTGGTCGACGAGGTCGCCCTGCGCAAGCTGCTGGACGAGGGCCACGTGGCCGGCGCCGGCTTCGACGTCTTCGTCACCGAGCCGGCCAAGGAAAACCCGCTGTTCGGCAGCGACAAGGTGGTGGCCACGCCGCACCTGGGCGCCAGCACCAGCGAGGCCCAGGAGAACGTCGCCCTGCAGGTGGCCGAACAGGTCAGCGACTACCTGCTGACCGGCGCCGTCACCAACGCCCTCAACAGCCCGTCGATCACGGCCGAAGAGGCCCCCAAGCTGAAGCCGTTCGTGGCCCTGGCCGAGAAGATCGGCGCCCTGGCCGGCCAGATGGTCGACTTCGGCGTCAAGGCCATCGACATCGCCTACGAGGGCGAGGTTTCGAACCTCAACGTCAAGCCGATGACCTCGGCCGCCCTGGCCGGGGTGCTGAAGCCGATGCTGGCCGAGATCAACATGGTCTCGGCGCCGGCCATCGCCAAGGAGCGCGGCATCACCGTCTCCGAAAGCCGCCAGGAGGTCAGCCCCACCTATGACAGCCTGATGCGCGTGACCATCACCACCGAGAAGGGCAAGCGCGCCTTCGCCGGCGCGGTGGTCGCGGGCGCGCCGCGCATCGTCGAGGTCAAGGGCATGGAGCTGGACGCGGCCTTCTCGCCGGCCATGCTGTACGTCAACAACCTGGACAAGCCGGGCTTCATCGGCGCGCTGGGCATGCTGCTGGGCGAGGCGGGCGTCAACATCGCCACCTTCAACCTGGGCCGCCTGGCCGCCGACGAGGACGCCATCGCCCTCGTCGGCGTCGACCAGGCCCCGGACGCCGCCCTTCTGGCCAAGATCCAGGCCCTGCCGCACGTGAAGGAAGCCCGCGCGCTGACGTTTTGAGGTTGAAAGTCCTTCTCCCCCTGCGGGAGAAGAGCCTGCCCCGGACTTGATCCGGGGTGTCATCCGGAGGGCCGGATGAGGGGTTTCTCGACGCCGTCGGCGCGACCCCTCACCCGGCCCTTCGGGCCACCCTCTCCCGCGAGGGGAGAGGGACATCCCCAAGGCCCCGCATGTCCCCGCTCTTACCCCGCAAGATCAACCGGGCCGGCCTGGCGGTCTTCGTCGCCGCCGTGGCCTTCACCCTGTTCGCGGCGCTCTCGCCCGGCGACGACACGTCGGGCCTGATCCCGTGGGACAAGGCCAAGCACTTCATCGTCTTCTACGGCCTGACCTTCCTGGCGACGATCGCCCTGCCCAAGAGCCGCTACTGGAAGATCGGCCTCGTCCTGGTGGGCTTCGGGATCGCCATCGAGATCCTGCAAGGCCTGCCGATCATCGGCCGCGACTGCGACCCGTTCGACGTGGTGGCGGACACCTGCGGCATCGGCTTCTACTTCGGGCCGATCGTCGTGGCGCGCTGGCTGGCGCGGGAAGACTGACCTTCCACCGTCTCCCCGGCGAATGCCGGGGCCCAGCCGAACCCACGCGCCTTCCTCGGCTGACCGGGAAGTAGAGCGAGCCCACCTCAACCTCTCCGGATGAATCTGGGCCCCGGCATTCCCCGGGGAGAACGGGATTTTGGCCGGGATGGGTCAGAAGCTATCCACCCGCACTTCCCACGGCCGCGACACCCCCGCCGCCGCGTCGAGCCCGCCGAGGATCCAGCGCCGGGTGTCGGCCGGGTCGATCACCGCGTCGATCTCCAGGGCCGCGGCCATGCTGGTCGCCTTGCCGGCCGCATACAGCCGCGCCACCAGCTGGTCGTAGAGCGCCTTCCGCTTCACCGGATCGGTCTCGGCTTCCAGCTCCTTGCGGTAGCCGAGCTTGACCGCGCCCTCCAGACCCATGCCGCCGAACTCGCCGGTCGGCCAGGCGGCGATGAAGGCCGGGGCGTGGAAGGAGCCGCCCGCCATGGCCTGGGCGCCGAGCCCGTAGCCCTTGCGCGTCACCACGGTGAACAGCGGCGAGCGCAGCTTGGCGCCGGCGATGAACTGGCGGCTGACGCGGCGCACGGCGGCGGCGTCCTCGCTCTCGGGCCCGACCATGAAGCCGGGCGTGTCGCACAGGCTCAGCACCGGCAGGGCGAAGGCGTCGCAGAGCTGCAGGAACCGCGCGGCCTTCTCGGCCCCCTCGCCGTCGATCGCCCCGCCCAGGTGGCGCGGATCGTTGGCGATCAGGCCCATCGGCCGGCCCTCGATGCGGATCAGGCCGGTGACCATGCCGGCCGCGAAGCCGCCGCGCAGCTCCAGAAACGAGCCCTCGTCGACCAGGCCGGCGATCAGCGCCCGGACGTCATAGACCCGCAGGCGGTTCTCGGGGATCGCGGTTCGCAGCCGCCGCTGATCCGGGACCGTCCAGCTGGGCAGCGGGCCCTGGAAATAGGACAGGGCCTGCTTGGCCAGCCGCGTGGCGTGGGCCTCGTCGTCCGCGAGAAGGTCGATGACCCCGTTCTTCCACTGCTGGGCCGAGGGGCCGATCTGCTCGGGCCGGAAGACGCCCAGGCCGCCGCCCTCGATCATGGCCGGGCCGCCCATGCCGAGATTGCTGTCGCGGGTGGCGATTATGATCTCCGACAGACCGGCGATGGCGGCGTTGCCGGCGAAGCAGCGGCCGGCGACGATGGCGATCTTGGGGACCAGGCCCGACAGCTGGGCGAAGCTTCGGAACGTCGGCACGTCCAACCCGGCCACCGCCGTGGTGTCGGTGTCGCCCGGCCGCCCGCCGCCGCCCTCGGCGAACCACACGACCGGCAGCCTCTGGTCGGCGATGACGCTCATCAGCCGGTCGGACTTGCGGTGGTTCATCGCGCCTTGCGTGCCGGCCAGCACGGTGAAGTCGTAGGCCAGGGCGGCGGTGCGCGCCCTGTCCGGCGGGAAGAGGGCGCCATTGACGGTCCCGATCCCGGTGATCAGGCCGTCCGCCGGGGTGCTGACGATCAGGTCCTCGGTCGAGCGCCGCCGCTTCTGGGCGGCGATGGCCAGGGCGCCGTATTCCAGGAAGCTGCCGGGGTCGACCAGGTCGTCGATGTTCTCGCGCGCGGTACGGTGGCCGGTCTTGCGGCGCTTGGCGACGGCGTCGGGACGGGCTTCGTCCAGGGTGTGGCGGTGGCGGGCGAAGACCTCGGCGAGGTCGGGGCGGATCGCGTCGAGGTCCTCGACGACCGCTTCGGCGGCTTCCGCGCCGGCCGTCTCGACCGGTTCCAGCAACGCCAGCGCCTGGCCCTCGACGAGGGTCTGGCCGGGCTGGACCAGGATCTGGACCACCCGGCCGCCGGTGGGGGCGGGGACCAGGTGCTCCATCTTCATCGCCTCCAGCACGGCCAGGGCTTGGCCGGGGCGGACGAGATCGCCCTCGGCCACGGCGACCGATCCGACGATGGCCGGCAGCGGGGCGGCCACGGCGATCGCGCCGTCCGGGGCCTCGAAGGTCGCGACGGACGCCTCCGACGGCAGGCCCTCGACCAGCTCGGCGGCGTGGTCCTCGATGAAGCGGGTGGTCGGCGTCTCGGGGGCGGCGGCCAGGATGGCGCGGATCAGCGGCGCGGTGGTCGCGACGCCCTCGACCACCAGCTCGGCCAGCGCCCGGTCGAGCCGGGCCGAGGCCTCGGTCGAGGTCCGCCCGCGCGCGATCACCTTGGCCAGCAGGCTGTCATAGGCGCCGCCGATCGCCTGGCCGGCCGCGACGCCGGCGTCGACCCGCACGCCCGGTCCGCCCGGCGGGCTCCACGCGGCGAGGGTCCCGGCCGAGGGCTTGACCAGACCCTCGGCGGTCAGGGTCTCGGCGTTGATCCGCGCCTCGATCGCGACGCCCCGGGCGGCGGGAGCCGAGGTCAGGCCCAGCGCCTCCAGGCTCCGGCCGGCCGCCAGGTCGAACTGCAGGCGGACGAGATCGAGGCCGGTGACTTCTTCCGTCACCGTATGCTCGACCTGCAGGCGCGGATTGACCTCGATGAAGAAGGCCTCGCCCGTTTCGGCGTCGATCAGGAACTCGACGGTGGCCAGGCCGCGATAGCCGGCGCACAGCCGCTCGGCCCAGCCGGCCAGGGCGGCGGCCAGGCTGCCCGGCAGGGCGGCCGGGGCGATCTCGACCAGCTTCTGGTTCCGCCGTTGCAGCGAGCAGTCGCGATCGCCCAGGGCCAGGACCTCGGCCCCGTCGCCGGCGATCTGCACCTCGACGTGGCGCGCCCGCTCGATCCGCTTTTCGGCGTAGAGCCCCTCGTCGCCGAACGCGGCCAGGGCCTCGCGGGCGCAGGCGGCGAAGGCGGTCGCGAGCTCGCCAGGGTCCAGCACGGCCCGCATGCCGCGCCCGCCGCCGCCGGCCCGCGCCTTCAGCATGATCGCCCCATGCTCGGCCTGGAACGCCTGGGCCGCGTCCAGCGTGAGCGGGCCGGTCCCGGGGATCAGCGGCAGGCCCCGTTCGGCGGCCAGCGCCCGGGCGGCGGCCTTGTCGCCGAAGGTCTCAAGGTGCTCGGGCGAGGGGCCGACGAAGACGATCCCGGCCTCGGCGCAGGCCCGCGCCAGGGCGGGGTTCTCCGACAAAAAGCCATAGCCCGGATGCAGGGCGTCGCAGCCCTCGCCCTTGGCGGCGGCGAGGATGGCGGCGAGGTCGAGATAGGCCTTGGCCCCCGCGCCGGGCAGGGCGACCGCGCGGTCGGCGGCGGCGCGGTGCGGACTGGCCGCGTCGTCCGTCGCGAAGACGGCGACGCTTTCGATCCCGGCCTCGGCCGCGGCGCGGGCGACGCGGACGGCGATCTCGCCGCGATTGGCGATCAGGACGCGGGACAGGGACATCGCAGCTCTCTTCATACGGCCGTTTGAGACACTTTGGCCGGTCCGGCCCGACTCTCCAAGGCTTGACTCCGGCCTGCCTGAAGGTCAGAACAAAAGTGGAACAAGGAGTGGAGGATGGCCGGATCGCGCGAGGCGCGTCTTGCGGCCCTGAGAGGCCGGATCGCCGCGATCGAAGCGGGGACTCGGACTCCGACTCCGGTCCTGCCGTTTGGCGATCCGGCTATCGACGACTGCTTTCCGGGCGGCGGCCTGCCGCTGGGCGGCTGGCACGAGGTGGTCGGCGCGGGGCTGGAGGACGAGACCGGCGCGGCCCCCGCCGTCTTCGCCGGCCTTCTGCTGCGGTCGCTGATGGCTAGCGGAACCAGGGCCGGGGCGGTGGTCTGGGTCGCGCGGCGGTCGGACCTGTTCGCGCCCGGCCTGACGGGCCTGGGCGTGTCGACCGACCGGCTGATCCAGGTGCGGGCCCGCGACGAGGCCGAGACCCTGTCGGTGCTGGAGGACGCCCTGGCCACCCAAGGGGTCGCCGCCGCCATCGCCGAGGCCGAGCCGCCGGACCTGACCGCCGGCCGCCGCCTGCAACTGGCCTGCGAGAAGCGCGGCGGTTTGGGCCTGGTGCTGCACCGACGGCCCTATGGCGGCGGCAAGGCGCGGGCGGTCTCGGGCTCGGCCTCGTTCAGCCGCTGGCGGGTGGCGCCCGCCCCCGGCGCGCCGCCGCCGGACGACATCGGCCTTGGCCCGCCCCGCTGGCGGGTCGCGTTGGAGCGCTGCCGGGGCGGACGTCCCGGCGGCTGGATCTTGGAGCAGCAGGAGGCCGGCCATGGCCCGCATCCTTTCCGTCTGGTGTCCGAACTGGCCGATCACGACGTGTCGGCGGCGGAGCCCCTGCGCCGGGTCGGATAGATCCTCCCCCTTCGCCCTCCTGGTCTCGGAACGCGGAACCCGCCGCCTGGCCGCCGTCGACGACCGCGCCCGGGCGCTGGGCCTGTCCGCCGGGCAGAAGGCCGCCGACGCCCTGGCCCTGGTCCCCGAGCTGGTCACCGCCGACCACGACCCGGCCGCCGATCGCGCGGCGCTGGAGGCCCTGTGCGACTGGTGCGTGCGGTTCTCGCCGGCGGTGGCGATCGACGGCGACGACGGCCTGTTTCTCGACATCACCGGGACCGACCACCTGTGGGGCGGCGAGGCGGCGATGCTGGTCGATCTTGTGGCGCGGCTGGCGCGCTGGGGCGTGCCGGCGCGGGCGGCGATCGCCGACACGGCCGGCGCGGCCTGGGCCCTGGCGCGCTTCGGCGACGACCTGGCCATCGCCCCGCCGGGCGGCCAGCGCGCGGCGATCGAGGCCCTTCCCGTGGCCGCCCTGCGCCTGGAGGAAGCTGCCGAGGCTCAGCTGCCGCGCCTGGGCCTGCGCCGGATCGGTCAGCTCCTGGCCCTGCCGCGCGCCCAGCTGGCGAAGCGGTTCGGCCTGTCGACGACCCTGCGGCTGGACCAGGCCCTGGGCCAGGCGGCCGAGGCCCTGACCTTTCGCCGGCCGGCCTCGCCCTGGTTCGACCGCCTGGCCTTCTTCGAGCCGATCAGCGCGCCCGAGGACCTGGCCCGCGTGGCCGGCGACGCCCTGGCCCTGATCTGCCGACGCCTGGAGGCGGAAGGGCGCGGGGCCAAGCGGTTCGAGGTCGTGTTCCACCGCCTGGACGGCCAGGCCTTTCCGGTGCGGGCGGGCCTGGCGCGGGTCGGCCGCGACGCCCGGCGGCTGACCCGGCTGGTCGTTCCCAAGCTGGACAAGGTCGATCCGGGCTTCGGGATCGAGGTGGTCACCGTCCACGCCGCCGCCGTCGAGCCGATGGCGGCGGCCCAGGAGCGGCTGGACGCCGACCCCGACGCGACGCTGGACGAGACCCTGGCCCCGCTGGTGGATCGGCTGGTCAATCGGCTGGGCGAGCACCGCGTCTGGCGGGCCGATCCGCATCCCAGTCACGTGCCCGAGCGCTCGGTGGTCCGCGCCGGGCCGCTGGACCCGGTCGCCACCGCCCGCTGGGACCCCGACCGCCCGCGCCCGGTGCGCCTGTTCCGCCGGCCCGAGGCGATCACCGCGCTCGCCAAGGTGCCCGACGATCCGCCGGTCCAGTTCACCTGGCGCGGCCGCGCGCACCGGGTCCGCCGCGCCGAGGGCCCCGAGCGGATCGGCCAGGAATGGTGGCGGGCCGGGGTGGGCGAGGGCGAGACGGGCCCCGGCAAGGTCCGCGACTACTACCGCGTCGAGGACGAGGCGGGCGGCCGGTTCTGGATCTATCGCCAGGGCCTGTTCGGGTCGGATGAAGCGCCGAAGTGGTGGATCCATGGCCTGTTTGGTTGATCCTCCCCCTCTGGGGGAGGTGGCCCCCACGGGTCGCGCGAAGCGCGCGCCCGAGGACAGGCTCC
>NZ_CAMQSF010000050.1 GCF_947036865.1 uncultured Caulobacter sp.
CGAGCACGGTCGGAACTGGCGCCGGGCCTGGCGCGGCGTGGCCGCCCTTGGCCTGGACGCCAAGACCCGGCGTCGGCGCCAGGGTCAGGGCCACGGTCGCGGCGAGGGTGGCAGCGGGCAGGGCGTGGGCCAGGCTCCAGGCGGCGGCGCGTGGGCGCGGGTCGCCGGTCAGCCGCTCGACCACACGGCCAAGGCCCAGGCCCAGGACGCCGACGGGCCAGGCGGCCACGAGGCCCAGAGCGGTCGAGGCCAGCAGCGGGCTCACGCCTCGCTCTCCGGCTTGGCGGCGTTCAGCAGGGCCTCCAGTTCCTCGATCTCCCGCTCGGACAGGATCTGGCTGCCGGCGAAGGCCGAGGCGGGCAGGCGGCCGTCGATCTCCAGCAGGCCGCGCAGGCGGTTCAGGACGCCGCCGATCACGTCGACCTTGGCCTTGCGCGCCTCGTAGACCGCCAGGCCGTGCACCGAGCGGCGCAGCAGGAGGCCCTTAGCCACCATCCGCTCCAGCACGGTGCGGGTGGTCGAGGCGCTCCAGCCCAGCTCCGGCTCGATCAGGCCCTGCGCCTCGCGCGCGCTCATCGCGCCGCCGCGCCAGAAGGCCTTCAGCACTTCGAGTTCGAGGTCGGAGGGTTCGGTCATGAAGCGTGATTCCGTGATGTCGTGAGTACGCTACAAATGTAGCGAGTGCGCGTCAAGGGTCGCTTCGGAGAAAAGTCTTGCGCCTCAAGGGGGCACATAGCTAGCTATATAGCAGGCTATGAAAGGGGCGCGACGTGGATCTTCTGGCGAGCTATGGCGTGGGGTTTCTCGGCAGCCGGCTGAAGCGGCTGGCCGAGCGGATGCAGGCCGACGCGGCCGAGGTCGCCCGCTGGCTGGATCTGCCGGTGCAGCCGGCCCAGATGTCGCTGCTGCTGACCATCCGGCTGCACGGGCCGATCTCGGTGGGCGAACTGGCCGAGCGGCTTGGCCTGGCCCAGCCGACGGTGACGCGGGCGCTGGGGACGCTGAGCGACTTCGTCGAGGCGCGGCCGACGCCCGGCGACGCGCGCTCCCGCCGCCTGGCCCTGACCGCGTCGGGGCAAGCGCTCCTGGAGCGGGTCCAGACCGAGCTGCTGCCCCGCATCGACCCCGCCGCCGCCGAGCTGGTCGAGGGCCTGTCCGGCGACTTTCTGCGGAACCTGGCGACGGTCGAGGCCCGGCTGGAGGAACGCTCGCTGCTGACCCGGATGCGGGCGGCCGGCCCGCCCGCGATGTGGATCCGCGACTTCTCCGACGACCTGGCCGAGGCCTTCCACCGGATCAACGCCGAATGGATCGAGGACATGTTCGCCCTCGAGGAAAACGACGTGACCCTGCTGTCGCGGCCGCGCGAACTGATCCTCGACAAGGGCGGGGTGGTGCTGTTCGCGCAGACGCCCGAACTGGGCGTGGTCGGGACCTGCGCGCTGATGGTCTCGAAGGACGGCTGGGTCGAGCTGACCAAGATGGGCGTGCTGAAGAGCGCGCGCGGCCTGAAGGTCGGCGAGTTCCTGCTGGCCAAGACGCTGGAGCGCGCCGCGAGCCTGGGCATGGACAAGGTCTATCTGCTGACCAACACCAAGTGCGCGGCCGCCATCCATCTCTACGAGAAGCTGGGCTTCGTCCACGACGCCGAGATCATGGCCAAGTTCGGCGCCCGCTATGAGCGCTGCGACGTGGCGATGTCGTACCGACCGGGGGGTTAGTCCGGCGGGTTGGCCGGCCGGCGGCTCTGGTTCTGGCTGGTATAGGCGTCCTGGCTGGTGTTGGAGCCGCGCGGGTCCTGGCCCGCGCTGCGGGCTTGCGCCTCGGCGGGCGTGGTGCGGTCGGCGTCGGGCGCGCCGGTTCCGCCGTGGTCGGCCCTCGGCATGACCGCGTAGGACCAGCCCACGATCAGCAAGGCCAGCACCGCGACCAGCACGGCGATCAGGGCGATGTGCACGGGGCGCAGCGGCAGCCGTTGCGAGGCGTCGGGCGGTGAGGTCATCGCGGTCTCCGGGTTCGCCAAGGCAAGGCGCGAGCCGGCGATCCGATCCCGGACCCCTCCGATGTTATGCGCCGTTTTGCCCGTGACCGCGCCGCTCGCGCGTTGCATAGCAAGCCGACCGGAAGTCGGCTTTCCCCCATGCCGAGGCAGCGCCATGACCACTCTCACTCTTGTCGAAACCCAAGCCTTCATCGACGGACGCTGGATCGACGGCGACCGGACCTTCGAGGTGCGCGATCCGGCCGACGGGACGGTGATCGCCGAGGTCGCCGACCTTGGTCCCGACGAGACGCGGCTGGCGATCGACGCCGCGCACCGGGCCTTTCCGGCCTGGTCGGCGCGCACGGCCAAGGACCGAGGCGCGATCCTGCGGCGGTGGAGCGACCTGATCCTGGCCCGAGCCGACGACCTGGCGCGGCTGATGACCGCCGAACAGGGCAAGCCCTTGGCCGAGTCCAGGGGCGAGGTCGCCTATGGCGCGGCGTTCATCGACTGGTTCGCCGACGAGGCCAAGCGCGCCTATGGCCATACGATCCCGACGCCGACGCCCGGCAAGCGGCTGGCCTCGATCAAGCAACCGGTGGGCGTGTGCGCGGCCATCGCGCCGTGGAACTTCCCGATCGCCATGATCACCCGCAAGGTCGGTCCGGCCCTGGCCGCCGGCTGCACCGTCGTCGTCAAGCCGGCCGCCGAGACGCCGCTTTGCGCCCTGGCCATCGCCCGGCTGGCGGTCGAGGCGGGCGTGCCGGCCGGGGTGCTGAACATCGTCACCGGCAAGGACTCGGCCGGCATCGGCAAGGCCCTGTGCGACGACGGCCGGGTGCGCAAGCTGTCCTTCACCGGCTCGACGCCGATCGGCAAGGTGCTCTACCAGCAGTGCGCCGGCACCATGAAGAAGCTCAGCCTGGAGCTGGGCGGCAACGCGCCGTTCGTGGTGTTCGACGACGCCGACCTGGAGGCCGCCGTCGACGGCGCCATCGCCAGCAAGTACCGCAACACCGGCCAGACCTGCGTCTGCGCCAACCGCCTGTTGGTCCAGGCCGGCATCCACGACGCCTTCGCCGCCAGGCTGGCCGAGAAGGTCGCGGCGCTGAAGGTCGGGCCGGGGACCGCCGAGGGCGTGCAGATCGGTCCGCTGATCAACGACAAGGCGCTGCTGAAGGTCTCGGCCCTGGTGCGCGAGGCGGTGGAGGGCGGAGCCCAGGTGCTGACCGGCGGCGACGCCCACGGCCTGGGCGGGCTCTTCTACCAGCCGACGGTGCTGACCGGCGCGACGCCGGCGATGCGGCTCTTCCAGGAGGAGATCTTCGGCCCCGTCGCCCCGATCGTGAAGTTCGAGACCGAGGCCGAGGCGATCGCCCTGGCCAACGCCACGCCGTTCGGCCTGGCGGCCTATTTCTACAGCCGCGACGTCGGCCGCTGCTGGCGGGTGGCCGAGGCGATCGAGGCCGGCATGGTCGGGATCAACGAAGGCCTGATCTCCACCGAGGTCGCGCCGTTCGGCGGGGTCAAGGAGTCGGGCCTGGGCCGCGAGGGCGCCTCGGAGGGTCTGGAGGAGTATCTGGAGACCAAGTACCTTTGCTTTGGCGGGGTGGGTTGATCGAGCCAACCTGCTTGAACCTGTTGGCGGCGATGGCGCGCGTATGAACATTCAACCGATCTTCCCCGCGAAAGCGGGGACCCAAGCCGAGGTCGGGACTTCGCGCGGCGGTTCCGCTTGTGGAGCCGCTTGGATCCCCGCCTTCGCGGGGAAGGTCGGTTTTTGGGGCGGTGAAGCATGACCCTGGTCGCCGATCCCCAGGAATGCCGCGACTTCCTGGCCGCCCACCCCCAGGTCAAGTTCGTCGAGGTGTTCTTCACCAGCATGACCGGCGTGCCGCGCGGCAAGCGGCTGCGGGTTCACGAACTCCCGGCGGTCTATGAGTACGGCCGCTTCCTGCCGGGCTCGGTGCTGGTGGTCGACACCACCGGCGCCGACTGCGAGGCCACGGGGCTGGTCTGGGAGGACGGCGACGCCGATCGCCGGGCTCGGCCCGTTCCCGGGTCCCTGACCCTGGCCCCCTGGCTCGGCGACGACGTCGCCCAGGTCATGCTGTCGATGTACGAGCTGGACGGGACGCCCAACGACCTCGACCCGCGCCACGTGCTGCGAAGGGTGCTGGACCGCTACGCCGCCGACGGCCTGACCCCGGTCGCCGCGTGCGAACTGGAACACTACCTCGTCGACCTGGAGCGCGGGCCGCGCGGCGAGCTAATGCCCGCCCGCTCGATGCGGACCGGCCAGACGCCGACGGGGATCCAGGTCTACGGGCTGCCCGAGCTGGAGGCCCACGCCCCGTTCCTGCGCGAGCTGTGGGACGTCGCCGACGCGATCGGCGTCCCGCTGGAGGGCGCCATCTCGGAATTCGCGCCGGGCCAGGTCGAGCTGACCCTGAAGCACAGGCCCGACGCCCTGCGCGCCGCCGACGACGCGGTGCTCTACAAGCGCGCCGCCAAGGGCGTCGCTTTGCGTCATGGCCGCGAGGCGACCTTCATGGCCAAGCCCTGGGCCGACCGGGCCGGCAACGGGTTCCACGTGCATCTCAGCGTCAACGACGCCGCCGGGAACAATCTGTGCGCCGCCGAGCATCCCGAGGGCTCGGACCTGCTGAGACACGCCATCGGCGGCATGAAGGCGCTGCTGGGCGAGGGCATGGCGGTCCTGGCGCCGAACGCCAACAGCTATCGCCGGTTCAAGGCCAACAGCTATGCCCCCGTGGCCCCTACCTGGGGCGTCAACAACCGCACCGTCTCGCTGCGGGTGCCGGCCGGTCCGCCCGCGACGCGGCATGTCGAGCACCGCGTGGCCGGGGCCGACGCCAATCCGTACTTGGTGATGGCCGTGCTGCTGGCCAGCGCCCATCACGGGATCACCCGGCGGCTCGATCCCGGCCCGGCGGTGGTCGGCGACGGCTACGCGGCGGCGGCGCGCGAGAACACGCGTCTGCCGACCCACTGGTTCGCGGCGGTCGACCTCTTCGAGCGCTCGACGGTGCTGCGCGACTATCTGGGCGATCGGTTCGTGGACATGTTCGTCGCCGTCAAGCGCACCGAGCAGGCGCGCTTCTTCGAGGTGGTGACCGAACTGGACTTTGACTGGTATCTGCGGAACGCGTGAGGATATCGACGTGTCTCCCTTCCCCCTTGGATGGGGGAAGGGTCGGGGATGGGGGTGACAGCGGGTCAGGATGTGGCGCGGCCGTGGTGAAAGCGGCCGGCCGTGTCACCCCCACCCCGGCCCTCCCCCATCCAAGGGGGAGGGGGATTATTCTGGAGGGAGAGCGAAACATGACCACCCTGACGCGGAGAGGCCTCAACCGCCGCTCGCTCCTGACCGCCACGGGCGCCGCCGCCATCGGCCTGACCTTCACCGCCTGCGGCGCCAAGCCCAAGGCCGCGCCGGGGGGCGAGGAGCCCAAGCTGAACTTCTACAACTGGGACACCTATATCGGCGAGACGACGCTGGCGGACTTCCGCAAGGCGACCGGCGTCGACGTCAATATGAGCCTGTTCGCCACCAATGACGAACTGTTCGCCAAGCTGAAGGCGGGCAATCCGGGCTTCGACGTGATCGTGCCGTCCAACGAGTTCGTCACCCGCATGACCCAGGCCGGCATGCTGGAGCCGCTGGACCACGGCAAGATCCCGAACCTGAAGAACATCGACCCGGCGTTCCTCAACCCGGACTACGACCCGGGCCGCAAGTACTCGATGCCCTATACCTGGCTGCTGATGGGCATCGGCTATCGCAAGAGCAAGGTCGACGGCGTGCCCGACAGCTGGAAGTGGGTGCTGGACAGCGACAAGTACAAGGGCCGCATCGCCCTGGTGTCCGAGGCCGCCGACCTGGTGCGGCTCGGCGCCAAGTACCTGGGCCACTCGGTCAACGGCGTGCCGGCCGACATGCTGCCGAGGATCGAGCAGATGCTGATCAAGCAGAAGCCGTTCGTGAAGGCCTTCCACGACGACAACGGCCAGGACCTGCTGGCCTCGGGCGAGGTCGACCTGGTCATCGAGTTCAACGGCGACATCGCCCAGGTGATGAAGGACGATCCCGACCTCGACTTCGTGGTGCCCAAGGAGGGCACGCTGATCAATTCCGATACGCTGTGCATCCCCAAGGGCGCGCCCAGGCCCAACAACGCCCACGCCTTCATCAACTATCTGCTGGACGCCCAGGCGGGGGCGGCGATCACCCGGAAGATCCTCTATCCGACCCCGAACGCGGCGGCCAAGGCGCTGATGCCCGAGAGCTATCGCGAGAACAAGGTGATCTTCCCGCCGGCCGACGTGATGGCGCGATGCGAATACGGCGCCTTCGAGGGGGCCGAGAAGGCCAGCCTGTACGAGGAGATCATCACCCGGGTGCGGGCGGCTTAGGGGTAGCGTGATGCTCCCCCGCTGGGGGAGCTGTCACGAAGTGACTGAGGGGGCGTCGCCGGCCGATGCCGAGCTTGCCCCCTCCGGCCCTTCGGGCCACCTCCCCCAGGAGGGGAGGATCTTGGGAGAAGGACGAGTCGCCACCGATGGAACAGTCGTGGAAACAGGCCAAGGCCGTGTTCGCCGCGGCGCTGGCGGCGCCGCTGGCGTGGCTCGTGGTGTTCTTCGTGGCGCCGATGGTCATCGTCTGGGCGTTCAGCTTCGGCCAGAACCAGGGCCTGACCGAGATCGCGATCAGCGGCACGTTCCACAACTACGCCCGGGCGATCGCGCCGCTATATCTGCAGATCTTCCTGAAGTCGGCCTGGGTCGCCGGCCTGACGACGGCGCTGTGCCTGGTGCTGGGCTTTCCGGTGGCGCTGGCCATCACCTTCGCCGCCGACCGGGCCAAGACCTGGCTTCTGCTGCTGATCATGCTGCCGTTCTGGACGAACCTTCTGATCCGCACCTACGCCCTGATCGCGGTGCTGCGGACCGAGGGCTATGTCAATATGGGCCTGGAATGGCTGTGGAAGGGCGGCGGCGCGCTGGCGGCGCTGGTCGGCCTGAAGCCGCTGGGCGCGTTCCAGCCGTTGGAGCTGCTGCACAACAATTTCGCGGTCGTGCTGGGCCTCGTCTATGTCCACCTGCCGTTCATGGTGCTGCCGCTCTACGCGGCGCTGGACCGGCTGGACCGCTCGCTCTTGGAGGCGAGCCTGGACCTGGGCGCGGGGCACCTGCGGACGCTGCTTCGCGTGGTCGTCCCGCTGGCCCTGCCGGGCATAGCGTCGGGCGTGCTGATCACCTTCATCCCGGCGCTCGGCGCCTATCTGACGCCGGACCTCCTGGGCGGTCCCGACAGCCAGATGATCGCCAATGTCATCGAGCGCCAGTTCAAGCGCGCCAATGACTGGCCGTTCGGCGCGGCCCTGTCGTTCGTGCTGATGTACCTGACCTTCATCGCCGTCGCGATCCAGGCGGTGCTGGCCAAGCGGACGCCGGAGGCCAGGGGATGAACCTAGATCCGATCTTCCCGGCGAATGCCGGGACCCAGATTCAGCCTGAGCTTTTTGGGTTTTCGCGCCTCCCGATCACGCGCGCCTGTCTAACGCTCGTGGGTTCGATCTGGGCCCCGGCATTCGCCGGGGAAAACGGATACAAGGGGCGCCTCCCATGATCCGCAAGCCGCCTCCCGGCCCGCTTGAGTACCTGCGCCGCTGGCCCATGCGCCTGTGGCTGACGGCCGTCGGGATCTTTCTCTACGCGCCGCTGATCGCGCTGATGGCGTTCAGCTTCAACGACAGCCGGCGCAACATCGTCTGGAAGGGCTTCACGCTCGACTATTACGACAAGCTGTTCCACGACTCGGCCCTGCTGGAGGCCTTCGCCAACAGCCTGACCATCGCGGCGGCCTCGACGGTGCTGAGCGTGGCGCTGGGCGCGATGGCGGCCCTGGTGCTGTGGCGGTTCCGCTTTCCGGGCAAGACGGCGCTGGACGGCGCCCTGGCCCTGCCGATCGTCGTGCCCGAGATCTGCATGGGCGTGGCGATGCTGGTGTTCTTCGCCCGGGTGCTGCCGTGGCCCCAGGACCTGCCGTGGCCGCTGAATCTCGGCGCGATCATCATCGCCCACGTGTCGTTCTCGTTCCCGTTCGTGGCGGTGGTCGTCCGCGCCCGCATGGCCAGCTTCAACCGCGAGATGGAGGAGGCCGCCCGCGACCTGGGGGCGGGCGAGTTCCGCACCATCGCCGACGTGATCCTGCCGCACATGGCGCCGTCCCTGGTGGCCGGGGCGCTGTTGGCCTTCACGCTGAGCCTCGACGACTTCGTGATCACCTTCTTCACGGCGGGGCCGGACACGGTGACCTTCCCGGTCAAGGTCTATTCGATGGTGCGCTTCTCGGTGACGCCCGAGGTCAACGCCGCCTCGACCGTGCTGATCGTGCTGACGGTGCTGCTGACGGCGGTGGCGCTGAAGCTGCAGGGGCCCTCGGCGGCGACGGCGGGGCATGGGGGGGAGAAACCGTGAGCCTTTCCCTTTCTCCGATCTTCCCGGCGAACGCCGGGACCCAGATTCAGCCTGAGCGCCCACCCTTCCTGGCTCCTCCCAGCCCTACGATCTGGGCCCCGGCGTTCGCCGGGGAGAACGGGGTTTTGCATGTTGGGGAACAAGCCAAGTGAGCCAAGCCAAACCCATCATCACCTTCGAGAACGTCACCAAGCGCTTCGGCAAGCTGGCGGCCGTCGACGACGTGTCGCTGACGGTCAACGAAGGCGAGTTCTTCGCGCTGCTGGGACCCTCCGGCTGCGGCAAGACCACCCTCTTGCGGATGCTGGCCGGGTTCGAGGTTCCGACCGAGGGGCGGATCCTGATCGACGGCCAGGATGTTTCGAACACCCCGCCGAACAAGCGGCCGATCAACATGGTGTTCCAGTCCTACGCCGTCTTCCCGCACATGACCGTGGCCGACAACGTCGCCTACGGCCTGGTGGTCGACAAGGTCGCCAAGGCCGAGCGCGACCGGCGGGTCGAGGAGGCGCTGAGCCTGGTGCAGCTGGACGGCCTGGGCGGGCGCAAGCCGGACCAGCTGTCGGGCGGCCAGCGCCAGCGGGTGGCCCTGGCCCGGGCTCTGGTTAAGCGGCCGCGCGTGCTGCTGCTCGACGAGCCGCTGTCGGCCCTGGACGCCAAGCTGCGGGCGCAGATGCGCACCGAGCTCTGCACCCTGCAGGAGAAGGTCGGGATCACCTTCATCATGGTCACCCACGACCAGGACGAGGCCCTCGCCCTGGCCAGCCGCTGCGCGGTGATGAACAAGGGCGTGCTGCAGCAGGTGGCCTCGCCGAACGATCTCTACGAGTTCCCCAGCAGCCGGTTCGTCGCCGACTTCATCGGCCAGGTGAACCTGTTCGAGGGCGTGCTGGCGGTGGACGAGCAGGACCACGCGGTGATCCGCGCGCCGGACCTGCCGGTCGACCTGTTCCTCGACCACGGCGTCACCGGCGCGCGCGGCGCGACGCTGTGGGCGGCGATCCGGCCCGAGAAGATCGAGCTTCACAAGAAGACCGGCGAAACCCCGCCGAACCTCGGCGACGCGCCGGCCGGAACCAACGCGGTCGCCGGCGTGATCCGCCACGAGGCCTATCTGGGCGGCTCCTCGACCTACGAGGTGGAGATCGCCGGGGGACGCCGGATCAAGGTCCAGCGCTCGAACCTGACCCGCTGGGACCAGGAGGACTTCGCGCTGGGCGAAACCGTGTGGCTGTGCTGGCACGCCTGCTCGCCGGCGGTGTTGTTGAGTTAGCCCGAACCCGATCCTCCCCGCGAAAGCGGGGATCCAAGCCGAGCTGGCGGCGCGTGCTCCAGCGAACGATCGAGCGCCGCTTGGGTCCCCGCTTTCGCGGGGATGAGCGGATGAGAGTGTAGGAGCCCCTCCATGACCGCCCCGATCCGCAATCACGACATCGGCGAGCTGCGGCGGCTGGATCTGGCGCACCACTTGCCGGCCCAGGCCGATCACAAGCTGCTGGCGGACCTGGGCGGCAGCCGGATCATCACGCGGGCCGAGGGCTGCTACATCCAGGACGGCGAGGGCCGCCGCATCCTCGACGGCATGGCGGGCCTGTGGTGCGTTAATGTCGGCTATGGCCGCGAGGAGCTGGCGCGGGCGGCCCATGACCAGATGCTGGAGCTGCCGTACTACAACACCTTCTTCAAGACCGCGACGCCGCCGACCGTGACCCTGGCGGCCAAGATCGCGTCGAAGATGGGCGGCCGGCTGAGCCACGTGTTCTTCAATTCGTCGGGCTCGGAAGCCAACGACACGGTCTTCCGCCTGGTCCGCCACTACTGGACGCTGAAGGGGCAGCCCGGGCGCAAGGTCTTCATCAGCCGCTGGAACGCCTATCACGGCTCGACGGTGGCCGGCGTGTCGCTGGGCGGCATGAAGCCGATGCACAAGCAGGGCGACCTGCCGATCGCCGGCGTCGAGCACGTGATGCAGCCCTACGCCTTCGGCGAAGGCTTCGGCGAGGACCCCGCCGCCTTCCGCGACCGGGCGGTGAAGGCCATCGAGGACAAGATCCTCGAGGTCGGCCCGGAGAACGTCGCCGCCTTCATCGGCGAGCCCGTGCAGGGGGCGGGCGGGGTGATCATTCCGCCGGACGGCTATTGGCCCGCCGTCGAGGCCCTGTGCCGCCGGTACGGGATCCTGCTGGTCTGCGACGAGGTGATCTGCGGCTTCGGGCGCCTGGGGGAATGGTTCGGCCATCAGCACTACGGGATCCAGCCGGACCTGATCGCCATGGCCAAGGGCCTGTCGTCCGGCTACCTGCCGATCTCGGCCGTCGGCGTGGCCGACCACATCGTCGCCGAGCTGCGCGACAAGGGCGGCGACTTCGTCCACGGCTTCACCTATTCGGGCCACCCGACCTGCGCGGCGGTGGCGCTGAAGAACATCGAGATCCTGGAGCGCGAGGGGCTGGTCGAGCGGACGCGCGACGACACCGGGCCCTATCTGGCGAAGGCCTTGGCCAGCCTGAACGACCATCCGCTGGTCGGCGAGACCCGCGCGATCGGCCTCCTGGGCGCGGTCGAGATCGTCCGCGAGAAGGGGAGCAACCATCGCTTCCTCGACAAGGAGGGCGAGGCCGGGCCGATCGTCCGCGACCTCTGCATCCGGAACGGCCTGATGGTGCGCGCCATCCGCGACACCATCGTCTGCTGCCCGCCGCTGGTGATCAGCCACGGGGAGACCGACGCGCTGGTCGCGATCATCCGCAAGTCGCTGGACGAGGCCGAGCCGGTGCTGCGGGCATTGAAGCCGAAGACTTTGTCGTGAGGCTAGTGGCGACGACGAGCGGCGTGGCGGACTTCCAGAATGATCACGCGCTCGGCCACGATGCGGTAGCGGATCAGATAGGGCGCGACAATCGTCAGCTCGTGACGACCGCGTCTTATGGGGCGGCCTCTCTCCGGAGCGCTGGCGAGGCTGTCGCCGGCGGTCAGAAGCTTCTGGCCCATTCTTTGAGCCGCCAAAGGCCTGGACTGTTTTACGATATAGGCGACGATGGCTTCAAAATCCGCCATCGCCCTGTCGGTCCAGACTACTTCCGCCACGAATATGGAGTGGGCGTTTGGTGGGGGGTGCCCACGGTCTTAAGCCATTCTCGCACACGTTCGTGTGGAACAACCCGGCCGGCCGCTACATCGGCGTCAGCCGCTGCTTCAGCCGCCAACTCGGCTTCGTCTTCCACTTCGTCGAAGATGTCTGGTTCGGGCCGCGCCATGCCCTAGGATAGCAGAAACCGTTCGAGACCAAATCCGGAAAAACCGAGCTTTCCCTCGGAGCGCCCCATGAAGCCCAAGCACAGCAAGGCCACGCGCGCGCACAGTCTGGCGCGGGGGGTCTCGACCCTGGAGGAGGCCGGCGCCTGGTTCGCGCGGCAGAACATCGAGGAGATCGAGTGCGTGGCCCCGGACCTGGCCGGGGTGGCGCGCGGCAAGATCATGCCGGTGCGCAAGTTCCTGGGCGCGCCGTCGATGAACCTGCCGCTCGCGGTGTTCTACCAGACCATCACCGGCGACTTCCCCGAGTTCGAGGGGGCGGTGAACGCGGTGCAGTCCGACACCGACATCTTCCTGACCCCCGACTTCGCCACCCTGGCCGCCGTGCCGTGGGCCCAGGATCCGACAGCGCAGGTGATCCACGACGCCTTCCACCCCGACGGCCGCCCGGTCGAGGAGGCTCCGCGCCAGGTGCTGCGGCGGGTGCTGGCGCTCTATGACGAGAAGGGCTGGAGCCCGATCGTGGCGCCGGAGATCGAGTTCTACCTGGTCGACCGCAACACCGATCCCGACTATCCGCTAAAACCCCCGGTCGGCCGCTCGGGGCGTCCGGAGACCGGCCGGCAGGGCTATTCGATCAGCGCGGTCAACGAGTTCGACGCCCTCTTCGAGGACATGTACGAATATTCCGAACGCCAGGGCCTGGAGATCGACACCCTGATCCACGAAAGCGGCGTGGCGCAGATGGAGATCAACCTGCGGCACGGCCATCCGCTGGAGCTGGCCGACCAGGTGTTCATGATGAAGCGCACGATCCGCGAGGCGGCACTGGAGCACCAGATCTACGCCACCTTCATGGCCAAGCCGATGGCCAACGAGCCTGGCAGCGCCATGCACATCCACCAGTCGATCGTCGACCGCAAGGGGCGCAACCTGTTCTCCGACGACGACGGCCAGGAGACGCCGCTGTTCCACGGCTTCATCGCCGGGCAGCAGACCTATCTGCCGGCGATCATGGGCATCCTGGCGCCCTATGTGAACTCCTACCGCCGGATCGCGCGGGACAGCGGCGCGCCGGTCAACACCCAGTGGGGCTATGACAACCGCACCTGCGGCCTGCGCGTGCCGCCCGCCGACCCGGCCAACCGGCGGCTGGAGAACCGCATCCCCTCGTCCGACGCCAACCCCTACCTGGCGATCGCCGCCACCCTTGCGGCGGGCTATCTGGGCATGGTCGAGGGGCTGAAGCCCAGCGCCCCGGTCGACACCGACGCCAGCGTGCTGGGCGTGCAGCTGCCGCGCAGCCTGTCGGAATCCCTGGCCCTGTTCGAGGCCTGCCAGCCCCTGGTCCAGATCCTGGGCCCGACGTTCTGCCAGGCCTATGACCGCGTGAAGCAGGCCGAGTACGAGACCTTCATGCGCACGATCAGTCCGTGGGAGCGGGAGTTCCTGCTGCTGAATGTTTAGCGGCGGATCTGAACCTTCTCCCAGAGGGAGAAGGAGGGGCCCGCGCCGCAGGCGTGGGAGGATGAGGGGTTGCAATGGTCGCCGGTGAAACCCCTCACCCCTACCCCTCTCCCTATGGGAGAGGGAATTGGTACGCGGATACCGCTGGTGACTTCCCCGACCTGCCGTCGCTGGAGGGCGACGCCTCCGCCGACGTCTGCATCGTCGGCGCGGGCTTTACCGGCCTCGGCGCGGCGATGGCCCTCGGAAGCCGCGCCATCGTCCTGGAGGCCGACCGGATCGGCGCCGCCGCCACCGGGCGCAACGGCGGCCAGGTCCACACCGGCCATCGCCGCGACCAGGCCTGGCTGGAGAAGACCGTCGGAGCCGAAGACGCCCTGGCGCTCTGGCGGCTGGCCGAGGATGCTCGCGCCCATTTCGCCGCCCTGGTCGCCGCCATCGACTGCGACTGGCGGCCGGGCCTGATCCATGCCCGCCACAAGCCGGGCGGCGAGGCCGAGGACGCGGCCCATGTCGCGCGGATGGCCGAGCGCTACGGCTACGACCTGCTCGACCTCATCGACGACCAGGCCTTGGCCCGCGAGCTCGGGACCGACGTCTATTTCGGCGGCGTGCGCGATCGCGGCGGCGGCCATGTCCATCCGCTGAAGCTGGCCCTGGGCATGGCCGCGCGCGCCGGCGCGGCCGGCGTGGTTCTCCACGAGCGGACGCGCGCCCAGCGCTGGCGGCGCGAGGGCGGCCGGATCGTCGTCGAGACCCCGGGCGGTCGCGTCACCTGCGATCAGCTGATCCTCACGGGCGACGGCGCGTTGGACCCCCTGGCCGGCGCGGCGCGGGCCAGGGTTATGCCGATCAACAACTTCATCGCCGTGACCGCGCCGCTGGGCGACCGGGCGGATGAGATCCTGCGTTCGGGCGCGGCGGCCTCGGACAGCCGCTTCGTCGTCAACTATTTCCGCAAGACCCCCGACGGCCGGCTGCTGTTCGGGGGCGGCGAGAGCTACGGGACCGGCTTTCCGCGCGACATCGCCGGCCTGGTGCGCCGGAACCTGGCCAAGATCTATCCGCGCCTGGCGGATGTCCCGATCACCCACGCCTGGGGCGGAACCCTGGGGGTCACCCGCACCCGCATGCCGGTCGTCGCCGAGGTCGCGCCGGGCGTGCGCATCGCCTCGGGCTATTCGGGACAAGGGCTCATGCTGGCGCCCCACGTCGGGAAGCTGCTGGCCGACGCCGCGCTGGGCCAGGCGGCGCCGATCGCCCTGCTGTCGCGCGTCCCGACCCCGCCCTTTCCCGGCGGGCGGCTGCTGCGCTGGCCGCTCACCGTGGCCGGCCTGAGCTGGTACGCGCTGCGGGACCGCTTCTAAAGCGATCAATCAAACGGCGCTCTGGCGAACCTTTGGCCCGAACCGTGCATTGTGCGTCGCAGCGTAATTTAATTGTGCGATCGCGAAACAACTGTCATGTCGACGGGGTTATCGTTGTGTCGAGTAAGTCCAAGGAGGTCTTCATGACCGAGAATCACTACTACGTCCGCCCGGTCGCCGGCGTGTGGCATGTGACCTGGAACGACTCGGCCGAGCTGATCGGCTGCTACTCCTCGCAACACGAGGCCGAGGCCCTGGCCCAACTGCTGGCGCGCCACATGCGCGAGCAGGGCCGCCAGGCGCAGGTGCATGTGGACGAGCCGGAAGTGCGCACGCCGGCCTGGGCCCGCAACCGCGCGGCCAGCCAGGCCGCCGCCTAACCGCCTTACCGCCCGACGGCCGACAGCTTCACCGCCGTCGCGAAGTCCTTGTCGCGCAGGATCTCCCGCGCCGCGTTGCGCCCCGGATTGCCCGAGACGCCGCCGCCGGGATGCGTCCCGGCCCCGCACATGTAGAGGCCCTTGATCGGCGCGCGGTGGCTGGCGTGGCCCAGCAGCGGGCGCGTGGCCCACAGCTGATCCAGCGACATGTGGCCGTGCATGATGTCGCCGCCGACCAGGCCGAACTTTCGCTCAAGGTCCAGCGGCGACAGGATCATCCGGCCCAGAACCGACGCCTTGAAGCCCGGCGCCCAGCGCTCGACCGTGTCGAGGATCCGGTCGGCGGCGGCTTCGCGTTCGTCGTCCCACGAGCGGCCGTCCGGCAGCTCCGGCGCGAACTGCTGGCAGAAGAGGCTGGCCACGTGCCGCCCCGGCGGGGCCAGGCTGGTGTCGATGGTCGAGGGGATCAGCATCTCGACGATCGGGGCCCGGCTGATGCCCTCGGCTTTCGCGTCGCGATAGGCGGCGTCCATGTAGTCGAGGCTGGGGGCGATCACGATCCCCGACTGGTGATGCTCGGCCACGTCCTTGCCGGGGAGGCAGGTGAAGCTGGGCAGCTCCGCCAGCGCCACGTTCATCCGGAACGTGCCCGAGCCGTTCTTGTAGCCGTCGACCGCCTTGCGGAACTCGGGGCTCAGGGCCGAGGGCGGGACCAGTTTCCGGTAGAGCAGGGCGGGATTGACGTTGGCGCCGACGATCGGGGCCATCACCTGCCGGCCGTCGACCAGCTGGACGCCGACGGCTCTGCCGCCGTCGACATGGACCCCCTCGACCGGCGCGTCGAGCAGGATCTCGACCCCGGCCGCCTCGCACGCCTTGGCCATGGCCTGGGTGATCGCGCCCATGCCGCCGACCGCGTGGCCCCAGGCGCCCTTCTTGCCGTTCACCTCGCCGAAGGTGTGGTGCAGCAGCACATAGGCCGAGCCGGGCGTGTCGGGACTGGCGAAATTGCCGACCACGGAGTCGAAGCCGAAGGCGGCCTTGACCGGATCGCTCTCGAACCAGCCGTCCAGCACGTCGCGGGCGCTCTTGGTGAAGAGGTCGAGCAGGTCGCGCTTGCGCTCGCGGGGCAGCATGGCCAGCCGCCCGCCCTGGCGCAGGGCCCGCAGGATCCCTGGCAGGCCGTCGCCCAGGTTCGGCGGCGTCTCCTGGGCGAGGGCGCGCAGCACGTCGCCGATCTCGTCGAGCATGGCGTAATAGGCCGGCAGCACCTCGGCGTCGCGGCGGCTGAACTTACGGAATTCTTCCTGGGTGCGCTCGAGACCCCCGCCCAGCTTCAGAGACTTGTCGTCGCTGATCGGCAGGAAGTTCGAGATCGGCCGCTCCAGGAAGGTCAGGCCAAGCTCGCGCAGGCCCATGTCGGCGATCACCCGCGGGTTCAGCAGGCTGACGGTGTAGCTGGCCACGGAGTTGCGGAAGCCGGGATGGAATTCCTCGGTCACCGCCGCCCCGCCGACCACGCCGCGGGCCTCGCAGACCGTGACCTTCAGCCCCGCCTTGGCCAGGTAGAACGCGCAGACGAGGCCGTTATGGCCCCCGCCGATGACGACGGCGTCGCGGGTGCGGGTGTCGGCCATGTAGGCGCCCTCCTCGAGTCGCGGAGAGTGTTGGTCGAGGCGCCCGCGCGGGGCAAGTGGTCTCCCTTCCCTTAGGATGGGGAAGCTTTTTCTTGTCATCCCGGCCGAAGCGAAGCGGAGAGCCGGGACCCAGGGGCGACCGCGATGCGCCGGCCCCTGGGTCCCGGACAGCCTCTTCGAGGCTTCCGGGATGAAAAGAATGTCGACCCTGTTTGATCGGAACCCGAACCTAGTCCTGCTTCCCCCGCGCCGTCAGCCAATACATCACCGGCGTCGCCACGCGGCTCAGCAGGGTGCTGGTGATCAGGCCGCCGATGATGGCGATGGCCAGCGGCGAGTAGAGGCCCGAGCGTTCCAGGGCCAGGGGCAGCAGGCCGCCGATCGCGGTGACGCTGGTCAGCAGCACGGGCAGGAAGCGCACCTCGCCGGCCTTCTCGATCGCGTCGTGCAGGCTCATGCCGTCGCGGCGCAGCTGTTCGGTGAAGTCGACCAGCAGGATCGAGTTCTTGATCTCAATGCCGATCAGGGCGATCAGGCCGATGGTGGCGGTGAACGACAGCGAGTTGCCCGTCAGGGCCAGGGCCAGCACCGCGCCGAACACGCCGAACGGGATGATGCCGGCCACCACCAGGGCGGTCTTGAACTTCTGGAACTCCAGGACCAGCACGGCCAGGATGCCGAAGATCGCCACCAGCACCGCGGCGCCCAGGCCCGCGAAGCTCTCGGACTGCGCCTCGGCCTGGCCGCCCAGCGACAGGCGGTAGCCCGGCGGCATCGGGACCTCGCGGACGAGGCGCGCGACGACGTCCTCGGTCACCTTGGCCGTCAGATAACCGGTGCGGACATAGCTGGTCACGGTGACCGTGCGCTCGCGGTCGAAGCGGTCGATGCGGGCGGGACTGGAGCGCAGGGTCGGGGTGGCGATGGCCGACAGCGGCGTGGCTTCGCCGTCGGCGGTGGGCACATAGACGCCGCTCAGGGCCGACAGCGGATTGCGCGCCGCGCCGTCGACGGTCGCCATCGGCAGCCGCACGCGCACGGCGTAGTCGTCGCCGTCCGGATCGCGGAAACGGGCGGCCTCCTCGCCCGACAGCGCCAGGCGGGTGACGCGGCGGGCGGCGCCGGCGGGCACACCCAGGGCGGCGGCCTTGGCCTCGTCGATGCCGAGGTCGAGGTCGGTGCGGTCCAGCCGCATCGGGTTGATGACGTCGCGCGCGCCCGGGGTCGCCTTCAGCACCGCCTCGGCGCGGGCGGCCAAAGCCTTCAGCACGCCGAGGTTCTGGCCGGTGATGCGGATGGCGATCGGCGCGTCGATCGGCGGGCCGTTCTCGAAGGCGACCACGGTGATCCGCGCGCCGGGATACTTGGCGAAGTCGGCCCTCAGCCGGTCCAGCACGGCGGGGCTGCTCGCCGGCTTCCATTCGCCCAGGCTGGCATAGACCTCGGCGAAGGTGTTGGAGCTCTCGCGCTGGCTCTGGTTGTAGAAGATCTGCGGATTGCCGCGCCCCAGATTGCTGGCCCGCCAGACGATGTCGGGCTCCCTGGCCAGCCGCTGGTCGACGAAGCGCAGCGCCTGGTCCGTGCGGGCCAGGGAGGCGCCGTCGGGCGTCTCGACGCGCACCAGGAACTGCGGCGTCTCGGCTGGCGGGAACAGAGAGCTGCCGATCAGCTTGACCAGCGGCAGGGTCGTCGCGCACAGGGCCAGCATCAGGGCCAGGGCCAGCCAGGGCCGCGCCAGGGCGCCGTGCAGCACGGGCCGGTAGAAGCGGTGGATGCCGCCATTGACCGCCCGCAGGATGGCGTTGCCCTCGGGGTCGGAGTGCTTGTCCAGGATGCGGCTGGCCAGGAACGGAATGATGGTCAGCGAGACCAGCAGCGAGGCGCCGACCGTGCACAGCACCGTCACCGGCAGCGACTTGATATAGGCGCCCGAGCCGGCCGGCAGGGCCATCAGCGGCAGGAAGGCCAGCATCAGGGTGGCGGTGCAGCCCACGACCGCCAGGCCGATCTGCCGCGCGCCGTTGACGGCGGCGTCGGTCCGTTCCTCGCCCTCGCGGATGCGGCGGGCGATGTTCTCGGTGATGACGATGCTGTCGTCGACCAGCAGGCCCAGGGCCAGCACGAAGCCGGCGATCGACAGCTGGTTCAGCGTGAAGCCGAACGCCTGCAGCAGCGACAGCCCGATCAGCAGGCTCAGCGGGATCGACACCATCACCACCACGCCGGCGCGCGGGCCCAGCGGCAGCAGGGTGATCAGCACCAGGACGAGCGCGATGCCGAAGTCGCGGAACAGGTTCTTCAGGCGGTGCTTGACGTTCTCGGCCTGGAAGAAGGCGCGTTCCAGCTTGACGCCGGCGGGCAGGGTCTTCTCGTAGTCGTCCAGCACCTGGCGGACGGACTGGGTGATCTTGGCGACGTCCTGGCCGTCCTTCTGCTTGACGGTGACGAAGACGGCGCGCTTGCCGTTGAAGCGGGCCAGGTGCGTCGGCTCCTGCTGGGCCCAGGCGATCGTCGCCACGTCGGACACCCGCGTGACCTTGCCGCCGATCGCGCGCACCGGCGTGTCGCCGATGGTCTTCAGGTCGTGGAAGGCGCCGCCGGACTTGACGTTGAAGCGCCGCTCGCCGGCCTGCACGGCGCCGATCGGCGCCTCGGCCCCGGCCGCCTTCAAGGCGTCGGTGACGGCGGTGACCGGCAGCTTCAGCGCCGACAGCCGCGCCAGGTCCAGGGTGACCTGCACGTCGGACGGGGGCGCGCCCCAGTATTCGGCCTCGCGCACGCCCGGCACGCGGTCCAGCCGCTCGCGCAGCCGGTCGGCGACCTTCTCCAGGCGCCGCATCGGCAGGGTGTCGCTGACCAGGGCCACCTGCACGACCGAGACCTCGGTGGTGCGGGCGCGGCGGATATCCAGGCGGGCGAGGCCGGCGGGCAGGTTGCCCCGGATCGCGTTCACCTCGCGCACGACCTGGTCGTACTTGCGCTCGGGATCGACGTCCCAGGTGAAGTGCACCGAGACCACGGCCGCCCCGTCCAGGCTGATCGACTCGATCTTGTCGATATTGTCGAGGCCGTCGACCGCGTCCTCGATCGGATCGACGATCAGCTGCTCGATCTCCGACGGCTCGGCGCCGGGCAGCACGGCCCGGACGATGACGATCGGGATCGGGAAGTGCGGGTCCTCCGAGCGCGGAATGCTGGTGAAGGCGTTGACGCCCAGCATGATCAGCAGGCCGAAGGCCACCAGGGTGAACTGCCAGCGGCGGACGGCGAAGGTCGGAAGGTCGAAGCGCACGGTCAGCGACCCAGGTGGGCGGGGTCGATGACCCGCACGGCCTCGCCGTCGCTGACGAAGCCGGCCCCGGCGGTGATCACCTGGGCGCCGCTGGGCAGGCCCGAGACCAGGGCGTCGTCGCCGTCGAAGCCGCCGAAGCCGACCGGCGCGCGCCGCGCCTTGCCGCCGTCGAAGCGGAAGACGAAGGCGCGCTGGCCGTTGGCCTCCAGCACCGCCTCGGCGGGGATGCGGGCATAGGCGCTGGCCTGGCCTGGCGCGGCGCGGACGTTCAGGCGGGCGTGCGCCACCTGGCCCGAGCGCAGGGCGGCGGGGGGATTGGCGAGCTCGACCTCGACCAGGATGGCGCCGGTGCGGGTGTCGGCCGCCTCGCCGACGCGGGTGACGCGGGCGGTGACGGGCTGGCCGCCGAGATCCCGCACGGTCACCTCGGCGGCGTCGCCGACCCGGACTCGGTTCGCGTCGCGCGCCGCCAGGGGCAGGCGCAGGACCAGCGGACTGGAGAGGTCGGCGACCCGCGCCACCACCTGGCCGGCGGCCACCACCTCGCCGGCCTGGGCGCGGCGCTCCAACACCACGCCCGAGGCGGGCGAGACCAGGCTGGCCCAGCGCCGGTCGAACCGGGCGGCGTCATAGGCGGCCTGGGCGGCCTTCAAGGCGCTCTGGCGGTCGTCGATGCGCTGCTTGCTGACATAGCCCTTGTCGAACAGCACCCGGTCGCGCTCGACGTCGCGGCGGGCGCGATCCAGGTCGGCGGCGGTCTGCTGCTGGCGGGCGTCGACCCCGGCCGGGTCGATGGCGGCGATCAGCTGGCCGGCCCGGACGCTGTCGCCGGCCTCGACCTTCATGGCGGTGAGCACGCCGGGGATGCGGAACGACAGGGCCATCTCGCGGCGGCGCTCCAGGGTTCCGGCCCCCTCGACCGCGCCGGCGGCGTCGGGCGCGGTCACGCGCACCGCCTCGACCGGGGTCGGCGCGGCTGGCGCCTCGGTCTTCGACTTACCGCCGCAGGCGCCCAGGCTCGCCGCGAGGAGGAGGGCCGCCAGGGGAGGAAGCGGGGTCCGCCACATAAGCTGTTCCAAATCGATCGTTGATAAGTTATCAGTGATCGACAACGCCGCTTTGTCAAGCTTGCGCTTGTGAAGCTTCCAGGGCGGCGCCAAGGACAGTCGATGATTCCGAAGACCCGTTCCCCGCGTAAACCCAAGGGCCAGGGCGCCGAGCGCCGCGAGGAGATCCTGGACGCCGCCCTGACCCTGTTCGGGCAGAAGGGCGTCCACGCGGTCTCCACCCGCCAGATCGCCGAGCTGGCCGGCATCTCGCAGCCGGCGCTCTACGCCTATTTCGCCACCAAGGACGAGATCGCCGCCGAGCTGTGCGTGCGGGCCTTCGCGATCCTGGGCCAGCGCATGGCGCAGGCGCGCGTCGACTTCACCCCGACCGCCGCGTGCTTCGACCGGTGTCTTCGCGTCTATATCCAGTTCGGCCTCGATCACCCCGACGCCTACCGCGTGGCCTTCATGCTGGAGAAGGCGGCCGACGGCTCGTTCCTGGAAAAGACCGGCGGCCGGCCGATGGAGGCCGGCAAGGCGGTGTTCGCCACCTTCGTCGAGGTGGTCGGAGAGCTCCACGCCGCGGGCCTGGTGGCGGGCGACGACGTCGAGGCGGTGACCCAGGCGCTGTGGGCCGGGCTGCACGGCCTGGTGTCGCTGCTGATCGCCCGGCCGGAGTTTCCGTGGGTGGATCGCGAGACCCTGATCGCGACCCACGTGGCCATGCTGCGCCGAGGGGCGTTGAAGTAGCGGGCGCCGCCCTCTAGATCAGCGCCTCGCTCTCTCGGGAAGGATCCCCCATGGCCAAGCTCCTGCCGCTCCAGTCGTTCAGCCTGCAGGAGACCGAGGACGGCTATCGCCTGCTGGTCTCGGCCATCGGCGGCGAGTCGATCTACGTCTCGATCACGCCCGACCAGATGGACGACATCATCGATAGCCTCGAGAACGCCATGGGCGGCGAGGCCGAGGGCGCCGAGGACGACGAAGGCGAGGCGTTCTAAGCCGCTCCTCGGGCGCCGGTCAGGCCAGCGCCGCCAGCGCCTTGAGGCCGCGCGCCAGGGTCGCGCGGTTGGCCGCCGCACCGAGCGAGATCCGCAAGCCTTCGCCCGCCGCGCCCGGCGCGCGGAAGGCCTCGGCGCCGACG
>NZ_CAMQSF010000051.1 GCF_947036865.1 uncultured Caulobacter sp.
CGACCTCGCGCGGGATCAGGGCGTCCGCCCGGACGAGGGCGAAGCCCGCGCCGGCGAGGCGCCAGAAGGCCGACAGGCTGGCCACGATCCTACAGCGCCCAGCCCTGGTGCAGAGCCGCGACGCCGCCGGTGAAGTTGGTGTAGGTCACCCGCTTGAAGCCGGCCGCCTCGATCATGCCGGCGAAGGTCCGCTGGTCCGGAAAGCGGCGGATGCTCTCGACCAGGTACTGATAGGCCTCGCGGTCCTTGGCGACCCATTCGCCGACCTGGGGGATGACCTTGAAGCTGTAGGCGTCATAGGCCTTCGCCAGCGCCTCGGTCACCGGCCGCGAGAATTCCAGGCACAGGAAGCGACCGCCGGGTTTGAGGACTCGCCGCGCCTCGCGCAGGGCCGCGTCGATGTCGGTGACGTTGCGGATGCCGAAGCTGATCACATAGGCGTTGGCATAGGCGTCGGGCAGCGGCAGGCGCTGGGCGTCGCCGACGGTCCAGGTGATCTCCGGCTCGCCGCCCCGCTCGAGGCCGGCCATGATCATCTCGGCGTTGTAGTCGACGATGTTGATCGTGGCGTCCGGGCCGCCCCGGCGCTCTTGGGCCGAGCGGGCCATCTTGGCGAAGCGGCGGGCCATGTCGCCGGTGCCGCCGGCGCAGTCGATGATCACCTCGCCAGGCTGCGGGTTCAGGCGCGCCGCCACGGCGTCCTTCCACAGCCGGTGCACGCCGCCGCTCATCAGGTCGTTCATGACGTCGTAGTTCTTGGCGACGCGGTCGAAGACCCCGCGCACCAGGCCGGCCTTCAGCGCGGCGTCGACATCCTTGAACCCGAAGCTGGCGGAGGTGTTGCTCATGACGTCTTTCGGCCGGACTCTCTATAAGGTCGTTCGCTATTAGACCGCGCCACGCGCCGCGTCATCGCCTTAAGGAATGATCCTTGCCCGAATTGCCCGAAGTCGAGACCGTTCGGCGCGGCCTCGAACCCGTCCTGTCCGGCGCGCGGCTGGCCAGGGTGCGCGCCAACCGCCCCGACCTGCGCTTCCCGCTGCCCGACGGCTTCGTCCAGCGCCTGACCGGCGCGAGGATCCTGCGTCTCGACCGCCGGGCCAAGTATATCCTGGCCCCGCTCGATCGCGGCGACACCCTGGTGATGCATCTGGGCATGACCGGGCGATTCGAGATCGCCGCGCCCGACGGCGCGATCAGACCGGGCGACTTCGCCCGCGCGGTCACGCCCGACGACAAGCACGCCCACGTGATCTTCGAGACCGAGGCCGGCGCGACCGTCACCTATTACGACCCCCGCCGTTTCGGCTTCATGGACCTGATCGCCACCGACGGCGTCGAGCGACATCCGTGGTTCGCGACCATGGGCCCGGAGCCGCTGAGCGACGCGTTCGACGCCGGAACGCTGGCGAGGGCCTTCGAGGGCCGCAAGCAGGGACCCAAGACCCTGCTTCTGGATCAGCGCACCGTCGCGGGGCTCGGCAATATCTATGTCTGCGAGGCGCTGCACCGCGCCCACATCTCGCCGTTCAAGCCGGCCGGCGGTATCGCCAAACGCCGCCTCGCGCCCCTGACGACGGCCATCAAGGCCGTGCTGACCGAGGCCGTCGAGGTCGGCGGCTCCACCCTGAAGGATTTCGCCGCCGCCGACGGGGCGCTGGGCTATTTCCAGCACCGTTTCCGGGTCTACGACCGCGAGGGCGAACCCTGCCCGACCCCGGGCTGCGGCGGCGTCATCGCCCGCCAGGTCCAGGCCGGCCGCTCGACCTTCTTCTGCCCGGTCTGCCAGATCTAGACGAGCCCGACCCGCAGGCCGGTCGCTGTGTAGACCGGTTCGCCGTCCGCGAAGACTTGGCCGTCGGCGATGCCCAGGACCAGCTTGCCGCGTCGGGCCTGGCGGATGCCGACCTCGTAGCGGACCAGCCTGGTCGCCGGCGTGATGTCGCCGCGAAACTTCACTTCCCCTACGCCCAGCGCGCGACCCTTGCCCGGCGACCCGGACCAGCCGAGCCAGAAGCCCACCACCTGCCAAAGCGCGTCGAGGCCCAGGCAGCCCGGCATGACGGGATCGCCGGGGAAGTGGCAGGCGAAGAACCAGAGGTCGGGCGTGATATCCAGCTCGCCGACGACGTGGCCCTTGCCGTACGCCCCGCCGTCCAGGCTGATCGCCGTGATCCGGTCCATCATCAGCATCGGCGGCGCGGGCAGCTGGGCGTTGCCGGGACCGAAATAGCCGCCAAGGCCGGACTTCAGCAGGTCCGCCTTGGAATAGGCCGGTTGTGGGACATGGACGTCGTGGGGGGCGATCATGTCGACTCCGAAGGCGCCGGCAGGCGCAGGGCCCCGGCGATGAAGGTCCAGATCTTGTCGGTCAGCGCTCCCTGCTCGGGCCGAGGGGTCTTGGCGAGCGCCTCCATCAAGGCCTGCCGGACGCCGCCGATCATCAGGGCGATCGTCACGCGCCGGTCCAGATCGGGCGCGATCACCCCCTGACGCTGACCGGTCCGCAGATTATGGGCCCCGGCGGCGAGCTGGCGCTGGGTGAAGGCCCGCTCGACGTCCTGCACCTCCGCGGCTCGGCTGAGCGGGCCGACGATCACCGGCGCGAACGGATGGGAATAGTAGAAGGCGATATAGGCCGAGAGCCTCTCCTTCTCGCGGCCCGCCCAGTCGGGAGAGACCAGATTGGCCGGATTGAACGCCACGTCCTCCAGCTGGTCGTAGAACGCCTCGACGACGGCGGCGATCAGGCCGGCCTTGGACCCGAAGTGATGATAGGCCAGGCCGACCGACACCTTCGCGCGCCGGGCGACGGCCTGCATTTCGAGCAGCCCGTGGCCGTGGATCAGTTCATCCCCGGCGGCTCGGATCAGCCGACTTGCGGCGGGGGACGTATCGAGGGTCACGGCGGATCTCAGTGCCTGAATTGAATTCAATTTAGCCCGCTTGTCATCAGGCGGCAAGCACGACGGGCCAGCCTCCCGAAAACGAAAAACGCCCCGCCGATGGCGCGGCGGGGCGTTTGACGTTCTGGAGCGACGGGCCGAGGCCCGGGTGGATCAGAGCAGTTGAGACAGCCCGAAATAGAGGCCGCCGGCGAGGAGGATCGAGGCGGGCAGGGTCAGGACCCAGGCCATCAGCAGGTTGCGCAGGGTCGCCGTCTGCAGGCCCGAGCCATTGGCGACCATGGCGCCGGCGACGCCGGAGCTCAGCACGTGGGTGGTCGAGACCGGCACCCCGACGGCGTCGGCGCCGAAGATGGTGGCCATGGTCACCAGTTCGGCCGTGGCGCCCTGGGCGTAGGTCATGTGCGACTTGCCGATCTTCTCGCCCACCGTGATCACGATCCGCTTCCAGCCGATCATGGTGCCCAGGCCCAGGGCCAGGGCGACGGCGATCTTCACCCAGGTCGGGATGAACCGGGTGCCCTTGTCGAGATCGCCGCGATAGGCGTCGAGCGTCTTCTTGTCGGCGGCCGAGAAGGCCAGGCTCTTTTCCTTGGTCAGTCGCTTGGCCCCTTCCGAGGCCAGATACATGTCGTTGCGGACGTTCTTGACCGAGGCGGCGGGGATCTTGGCCAGCGAGCCGTATTCCTGAACCTGGCTGTCGATATCGGCGACCAGCACGGCCATCGCCGGGGTCACGTCGTCGGCCAGCGTCTTCTCGGCGATGTAGCGGGTCACGGCCTGGCGGGCCGCGCTTTCGGTCGGATCGGCCTGGCCCGGCGCGGCGCGCACCGCCAGCACCTGGGCCGCGGCGGTCGAGCTGGCGTGGAACTGCGAGACATAGGCCTCCGGCACCGCGCGGTTCAGGGCATAGGCGGTGGGCAGGGTGCCGATCAGGATCAGCATGATCAGGCCCATGCCCTTCTGGCCGTCGTTTGAGCCGTGGGCGAACGACACGCCGGTGCAGGTGAAGATCAGCAGGCCGCGGATCCACAGCGGCGGCTTCACGCCGGCCTTGGGCTCTTCATAGAGCGCCTTGTTGCGGACCAGCACCTTGAGGGCCAGCAGCAGCAGGAGGGCCGCGCCGAAGCCGATCAGCGGCGAGAACAGCAGGGCCTTGCCGGTGTCGGTGGCCTTGGTCCAGTCGACGCCCGCCGTGCCGCTGCGGCCGTGCATCAGGGCGTTGGCCACGCCCACGCCGATGATC
The DNA here is from genome assembly GCF_947036865.1 of uncultured Caulobacter sp. Lineage (GTDB taxonomy): Bacteria > Pseudomonadota > Alphaproteobacteria > Caulobacterales > Caulobacteraceae > Caulobacter. The sequence continues at coordinate 4,153 of NZ_CAMQSF010000051.1, forward strand.
GAGCCGATCAGGGTGTGCGAGCTCGACGACGGAATGCCGAAATACCAGGTGGCCAGGTTCCACAGGATCGCGGCCAGCAGCAGGGCGAAGACCATGGCGTAGCCGGCGCTGGAGCCGACCTGCAGGATCAACTCGACCGGCAGCAGCGAGACGATGCCGAACGCGACCACGCCGGTCGACAGCAGCACGCCCAGGAAGTTGAAGAAGCCCGACCAGACGACGGCGACATTGGCCGGCATGGAATTGGTGTAGATGACCGTGGCGACGGCGTTGGCCGTGTCGTGGAAGCCGTTGACGAATTCGAAGCCCAAGGCGATCAGCAGGGCCAGGAACAGCAGGGCGAACGGCAGGAAGGCGGTCATGCCGGCTCCGGCGGCCGCCGCGTCGGAATAGACGCTCCAGGCGACATAGCCGAGGGCGGCCAGGATGGTCGCGCCCATGCCCAAACTGCCGGCCACGCCCAGGCCCCTGTCCAGATCGGGACGCGCGACCGCCCCCGGCTGAATGGCGATCTCGCTCATGAAACCCGTTCCAAACCCAAGATGGCGCCACGCTAGAGCGCGGGCGCGACGGTTCTGTGACCGCGAGCGATCCGCGTCAAGGGCTCGCCAAGATCGCCGACGCCTCTCTATAACCGCGATGCTCATGCAGGAGACCGTGATGGCCGAGTACCGCACCCTGATCGTCGAGGCCCCGCAGGCCGCGCCCGGCGTCGCCCTGATCCGCCTGAACCGGCCCGAGGCGCTGAACGCGCTCAATACGGCGCTGTTGGCGGATCTGGCGCAAGCCCTGGCGGCGGCCGAGGCCGATGACGCGGTGGGCTGTATCGTGCTGACCGGCTCGGCCAAGGCCTTCGCGGCCGGCGCCGACATCAAGGAGATGTCCGACAAGACCTACGCCCAGATGTTCAAGGCCGACTTCTTCACCGCCGGCGCCCGGGCGGTCGAGCAGTGCCGGAAGCCGATCATCGCCGCGGTCGCGGGCTATGCGCTGGGCGGCGGCTGCGAGCTGGCGATGATGTGCGACTTTATAGTGGCGGCCGACACCGCCAAGTTCGGCCAGCCCGAGATCAATCTCGGCGTCGCGCCCGGCATCGGCGGCACCCAGCGCCTGACGCGCTTCGTCGGCAAGTCCAAGGCCATGGACATGATCCTGACCGGCCGGATGATGGGCGCCGAGGAGGCCGAGCGGTCGGGCCTGGTGTCGCGGGTGTTCCCGGCCGACACGCTGATCGACGAGGTTCTGGCCATCGCCGCCAAGATCGCCGCCCAGTCGCCGCTGGCCGTGGCCATGAACAAGGAGCTGGTCGAGGCCGCCTACGAGACCACCCTGACCACCGGCGTGGCCCTGGAGCGGCGCCTGTTCCACTCGCTGTTCGCCTTCGAGGATCAGAAGGAGGGGATGGCGGCCTTCGTCGAGAAGCGCAAACCCGCCTTCAAGGGCGCGTGAGCGCCGGCGAACGTCGGTGTCGTCCGGTCGACCGGATTCTGGCCCGTGGGCCGTTGACCCCGGCCGGCGCTTCCCGTATATCCGCGCGCTCGATTTCAACTGCTTCGCGGCCGCCCGCGGGCTGTCCGTTTGAAGGTCCTACCTATGGCCAATAATCCCGGCGCCAAGAAAGCGATCCGCAAGATCGCTCGCCGCACCGAAGTCAACACCGCTCGTCGCTCGCGCGTGCGCACCTTCCTGCGCAAGTTCGAGGACGCCATCGCCAAGGGTGACGTCGCCGTCGCCAAGGCCGCGTTCGTCGAAGCGCAATCGGAACTGATGCGCGCCGTTTCGAAGGGCGTGGTTCATCCGAACACGGGCTCGCGCAAGGTGTCGCGCCTGGCCGCCCGCCTGAAGAAGCTGGACAAGGCCGCCGCCTAGTCCAGATTTTGGACGAACGCCGTTCATCCAACCTTTTCAAGTATTTACAAAAGCCGATCGGGTCCGCCCGGTCGGCTTTTGCTTTGATTCCAACGTCCTATTTCTCACGTTGCAATCTGTGATCTGAGGGGTTGGCTTTGCTATTCCCTTGCGGGGCGAGGGCCTCTCGCGAGTCAACAGAAATATCCGCGATCGGACGCAAGTTTTCCGTTTGACCGGCCCCCGTCCCTGGCTAGTTTAAGCGTCTCAGCGCTTCTCCAGTCTTGGACAAAACGAGACGGCGGCGGACCCTTGGTGTTCGCCGAGTGAGGACCTGTGTGCGCTGAGAGAACCGGTCGTACGCCATGGGGGGCGGGCGGCTGAATGGTGACGGCGGTTGTTTTATGCGAGGCGGTGGACGAATGACGATGAAGGGCGGGGTGGCCAGCCAGGACTTCTCGGCGGCGATCGCGACGGCTTGCGAGCCGGCGGCGGTCGTGTGGTCCAAGGTGTGCGTGGCGTTGAAACGCGAGCTGGGCGACGCGGCCTTCGGGTCCTGGATCGCGCCCGCCATGCTGCGCGAGGCCGCGACCGGCGACGTCGTTCTGGTCACCTCGACCGGGATCGCCCGGGACTGGATCCGTCGCAGCGCCTGGCGCCGCATCGGCGAGCTGTGGGCCGCGAACGACCCGACCGCCCGGCGGCTCGAGCTGAAGTCGCGCCTCGAATATGAAGCCGCCCAGGCCGGGTCCGGCGTCGCCTATGTCGAGGCGGCGCCCAAGTCCGCCGTCGCCGCCGAGCCCATCGAGATCGCCCTGCCCGTGTCTAGCGACGCGCCGGCCATCGTCGCCCCGGCCGCCAAGTCGCCCCGCACCCAAGGCCTGCAGGAGCGTTTCACCTTCGAGAACTTCGTGCCGGGTCCGGCCAACGAGTTCGCCCACGCCGTCGCGCGCCGTATCGCCAACTGGGCCGACGGCCACTTCAATCCCGTGCTGTTCCACGGTCCCTACGGCTTCGGCAAGACGCACCTGCTGAACGCCCTGGCCTGGGAAGCCATGCGGAACGCGCCGGAAAAGCGCGTGGTCTATCTGACCGCCGAGCGGTTCCTGTCGACCTTCGTGCGCGCCGTGATGGATCGCCAGACGGCGGCCTTCAAGGAAGAGCTGCGCGCGGCCGATCTCCTGATCATCGACGACGTCCACTTCATCGCCGGCAAGCAGTCGACCCAGGAAGAGCTGTTCCACACCCTGACCGCCCTGGTCGGCGAAGGCGGCCGGGTCGTGTTCTCGGCCGATCGTCCGCCGGCGGCCATGACCGAGATGGACGCCCATCTGCGGTCGCACCTGTCGGCGGGGCTCGTCTGCGGCCTGGAGCCCGCCGACCGTAACCTGCGCCTCGGCATCCTGGAGCGGAAGATACAGACCCTGTCGGCGGCTCAGGGCTTCGACCCCACCGTCCGGCCCGAGGTGCTGCAGTTCCTGGCGGATCGCTTCACCGACAGCGTCCGCGAGCTGGAAGGCGCGCTCAACACCCTGTCGGCCCGGGCCGGGGAAGGTCTGTCGCGCATGACCCTCGACGAGGTCCAGGCGATCCTGCGTCCGCACCTGCGGTCGGGCGAGAAGCGCATCACCATCGACGACATCCAGAAGGCCACCGCCGACCACTACGGCATGAAGCAGGCTGACCTGCTCAGCGAGCGCCGCAACCGCGCCGTGGCCCGTCCGCGCCAGGCCGCCATGTGGCTGGCCAAGCAGCTGACCACGCGCTCCCTGCCGGACATCGGCCGCCGCTTCGGGGGCCGCGACCACACCACCGTGCTGCACGCCGTGCGCCGCATCGAGGCGCTGCGCGTCGAGGACAACGCGCTGAACCAGGACCTGGAGACGATCACGCGCAAGCTGCGGGGGTGAACCGCGCGCCGCGCCGACACCGGTTTCCGGTCGAGAGAGACGAGGAGGCCGCTTCCCTGAAGGGGGCGGCCTTTTTCGTTGGGGGCTTCGATGGATCACCGAGCTCCCGACTGCCCCATCAAGGCGGAGGGCTCTTGTTCCCGATCTTCACCGCGCCCGTCGCAGCGTCAGATTGATCCGTCCGCCGCCCGGCACGAGGGTCGAGGAGCCCGCCACGATCCGATCCACCCCGTGAAAGGCCAGCCTGGCCGGACCCGACAGCCGGCACACGTCGCCGGAGTTCAGCTTCAAGCTCCGTGTCGGGTCCTTGGGGCTTGTCCCGCCGATCCGGAACACCGCCGTGTCGCCCAGCGAGATCGACAGCACCGGAAAGCGCGGATCGGCCTCGTCGCGGTCCTGGTGCAGACCCATCCGGGCCCCTTCGCGATATAAATTGACCAGGCAGGAGTCCGGCGGCGTCTCCGGATCGCCCAACAGCGTCCAAAGATCGAGCAGCGCCCGGGGCATGTCCGGCCAGGGCTCGTCCGTGCCGGGATGGCGTTCGGCGTAACGGTATCCGCGCGGGTCGCTGGTCCAGCCCAGCGGACCGAAGGCGGTCATCGCCACGCTCATCGGCTTGCCATAAGCCGTGGCGTAGTGGGCGAACGGCGCGACCTCGGCGGCGGCCATGACGGCCTCGACCAGCGCGCGCTGGGCCGGAAGGTCCAGGAGGCCCGGCCAGAGATCGAAACCGGACATGATGGTGAGCGGCTGAAACATTAACGAAATTTAACACGCACGGGAGGGGCGGAAGGTGTTGGTTTGCGCCGCCGGCTGAGGGGGCCGGACGATTTTCCCAATCTAGGACCCAGCATGCGTCGTCTCATGTCCTCCGCGGCCGTCGCCGCGATCTTGTTCGCCGCCGGGAGCGTCTCCGCCGCGCCCGCCGCCAAAGCCCCGGCCGGGACCAAGCCCCGACCCGCGGCGACCGCGTCGATGGGAACCAAGGGCGCGACCTTCGCGACCGTGACCACCCAGCTGCCGCGCAACGTCCGGCCGTCGCACTATGATCTGGCCTTCACGCCCGACGCCGACAAGATGACCTTCGACGCCAAGGTCAAGATCGCCATCGAGGTGGTCGAGCCGACCGCGACGATCACCCTGCAGGCCGCCGACCTGACCTTCGCCAAGGCCGAGATCGCCGGGATCGGCGCGGGCAAGGTCAAGGTGGACGACGACGCCCAGACCGCCAGCTTCACGTTCGGCAAGACCCTGCCGAAGGGCAAGTACGTCCTGGCCCTCGACTATTCGGGCAAGATCTACAAGCAGGCCGCCGGCCTGTTCGCCCTCGACTACGAGACCGAGGCCGGCAAGAAGCGCGCGATCTACACCCAGTTCGAGAACTCCGACGCCCGCCGCTTCATCCCGTCGTGGGACGAGCCGTTCTACAAGGCCACCTTCAGCGTCCAGGCCATGGTGCCGACCGGCCAGATGGCGCTGTCCAACATGCCGATCGCCTCGTCCAAGGACGTGGGCGGCGGCAAGACGGTGGTGACCTTCGCCACCTCGCCGAAGATGTCGACCTATCTGCTGTTCTTCGGCCTGGGCGAGTTCGACCGCGCCTCGGTCAAGGCCGCCGGCGTCGATGTCGGCGTGGTCACCAAGAAGGGCGATACGCCCAAGGCCGAGTTCGCCCTGCGGTCGGCGGCGAAGATCCTGCCCTGGTACAACGACTATTTCGGCACGCCCTATCCGCTGCCGGTTCTGGACAACATCGCCGCGCCGGGTCGCAGCCAGTTCTTCAGCGCCATGGAGAACTGGGGCGCGATCTTCTACTTCGAATACGCGATGAATCTCGATCCGAAGATCTCGACCGAGAGCGACAAGCAGAACGTCTTCGTCACCGTCGCCCACGAGATGGCGCACCAATGGTTCGGCGATCTGGTCACCATGGCCTGGTGGGACGATCTGTGGCTGAACGAGGGTTTCGCCTCGTGGATGGAAAGCCGGGCGACCGAGCACTTCCACCCCGAATGGAACGCCAGCCTGACCGCCGTGGGCTCGCGTGAATACGCGATGAGCCTGGACGCCCTGTCCACCACCCACCCGGTGGTGCAGCACGTGACCACCGTCGAACAGGCCAGCCAGGCCTTCGACGCCATCACCTATCAGAAGGGCGAGTCGGTGATCCGCATGCTGGAAAGCTATGTGGGCCACGACGCCTGGCGCGACGGCGTGCGCGCCTACATGAAGAAGCACGCTCACGGCAACACGGTCACCGACGACCTGTGGCGCGAGGTCGAGGCGGCGGCCAAGAAGCCGATCACCGACATCGCCCACGACTTCACCCTCCAGCCGGGCGTGCCGCTGATCACCGTCTCGGGCCAGAACTGCGCGGCGGGCAAGACGACCCTGACCCTCACCCAGGGCGAGTTCAGCAAGGACATGCCCGGCAAGAAGCCCCTGGCCTGGCGCGTTCCAGTCACGGTCAAGGCGGTCGACGGCGGCGAGGCCAAGACCCTGGTCACCGGCGGCAAGGGCTCGGTCACGGTCGCCGGCTGCGGTCCGGTCGTGGTCAACGCCGGCCAGGCCGGCTATTTCCGCACCCAGTACGGCCCGACCCAGTTCGCGGGCATCGTGTCCAGCTTCGGTAAGCTGCCGGCGATCGACCAGCTGGGCGTGATGAGCGACGCCTGGTCGATGGGCCTGGCCGGCTATCAGCCCGCCACCGACTTCCTCGACCTCGCCAAGGCCACGCCCGCCGACGCCGAGCCGCAGGTGTTGTCGAAGGTGGCCGGGACCTTCTTGGGCATCGACAGCTACTACGAAGGCATGCCCGCCGAGCGCGCGGCGTTCCGCAAGCTGGCCATCGCCCGCCTGCGGCCGCTGCTGGCCAAGGTCGGCTGGTCGGCCAAGCCGGGCGAGGCCGACAATATCGCGATCCTGCGGACCGACTTGATCGGAACCCTGGGCGGCCTGGGCGACGCGGACGTCGTGGCCGAGGCGCTTCGTCGCTTCAACGCCGACAAGACCGACCCGACGGCCATCCCCGTCCCGCTGCGCAAGACCATCTTGGGCGTCGTCGCCCGCCACGCCGACGCCGCCACCTGGGACGCCATCCACGCCCAGGCCCAGGCCGAGAAGACGCCCCTGATCCGCAACCAGCTCTATTCGCTGCTGGCGGCGGCCGAGGACGAGACCCTGGCCAAGAAGGCCCTGGAACTGGCCCTGACGCCGGAACCGGGCGAGACGATGTCCAGCAGCATGATCTCGCGGGTCTCCGGCAGCTTCCCGGACATGACCTTCGACTGGGCCGTGGCCCACAAGGACGCGGTCAACGCCAAGGTCGACACCAGCTCGCGCACCCGGTTCATCCCGGGCCTGGGCTCCAGCTCGTCGGACCCGGCCATGGCCGACAAGATCAAGGCCTGGGCCGCCGCCAACCTGGCCGAAGGCTCGCGCAAGGAGGCCGACAAGGCCGCGGCCTCGGTGCTGAACCGCGCCAAGATCCGCCAGACCCGCCTGCCGGCGATCACCGCCTGGGTGGCCAAGAACGGCTAAAGCGGCAACAGCCCGCTCTTTCCAGGGCCGCGCCTTTCGGGGCGCGGCCTTTTTTCCGGCGGCTGGCCCTAGAATCCCCCCTGGAGCGAGGGGTTATGGGCTTGCGCGCCGACAGCTATCCCCCATATCCGCCTTCGAAGCGGGGTTGACGGGCTCGTCAACTTCGCACAACGCATTCTGCCCGTTCGGCTTTCGCCGGCCGGGACAGGATGTGGAACGTCAACCCCGAGAGTGCGAACCACGGGGACGGTACGAGAAAAACCGGGGCGCTTCCGAGAAGGCCCTTGTCACCGCCGTCCGCCTAAAGGAGCGACAGGTACGAAGATGAGCAAGATTATCGGCATCGACCTTGGCACCACGAACTCGTGCGTCGCCATCATGGACGGCAAGAATCCCAAGGTGATCGAGAACGCCGAGGGCGCTCGCACCACGCCGTCGGTCGTGGCCTTCCTGGAAGACGGCGAGCGCCTCGTGGGCCAGCCCGCCAAGCGCCAGGCCGTGACCAACCCGACCAACACGCTGTTCGCGATCAAGCGCCTGATCGGCCGCAACGCCAACGATCCCGTGGTCGAGAAGGACAAGGGCATGGTGCCCTACGAGATCGTCAAGGGCCCGACCGGCGACGCCTGGGTCAAGGCCCACGGCAAGGACTACAGCCCGCAGGAGGTTTCGGCCTTCATCCTGCAGAAGATGAAGGAAGCCGCCGAAGCCCACCTGGGCGAGCCGGTGACCAAGGCGGTCATCACGGTTCCGGCCTATTTCAACGACGCCCAGCGTCAGGCGACCAAGGACGCCGGCAAGATCGCCGGCCTCGAAGTCCTGCGGATCATCAACGAGCCGACCGCCGCGGCCCTGGCCTACGGACTGGACAAGGACAACAACAAGAAGATCGCCGTCTATGACCTGGGCGGCGGCACCTTCGACGTGTCGATCCTGGAGATCGGCGACGGCGTCTTCGAGGTGAAGTCGACCAACGGCGACACCTTCCTGGGCGGCGAGGACTTCGACCTGCGCGTCGTCGACTACCTGGCCGACGAGTTCAAGAAGGAGCAGGGCGTCGACCTGCGCAAGGACAAGCTGGCCCTGCAGCGCCTGAAGGAAGAAGCCGAAAAGGCCAAGAAGGAACTGTCCTCGGTCGCCCAGTACGAAGTGAACCTGCCGTTCATCAGCATGAACGCCTCGGGTCCGCTGCACCTGAACATCAAGCTGTCGCGCGCCAAGCTGGAAGCCCTGGTGGACGACCTGATCGCCAAGACCATCGGTCCGTGCGAGCAGGCCCTGAAGGACGCCGGCCTGAAGAAGAGCGACATCGACGAGGTCGTTCTGGTCGGCGGCATGACCCGCATGCCCAAGGTCCAGCAAGCCGTGCAGGACTTCTTCGGCCGCGAGCCCCACAAGGGCGTGAACCCCGACGAAGTCGTGGCGCTGGGCGCGGCCGTCCAGGCCGGCGTGCTGCAAGGCGACGTCAAGGACGTGCTGCTGCTGGACGTGACCCCGCTGACCCTGGGCATCGAAACCCTGGGCGGCGTCTTCACCCCGCTGATCGAACGCAACACGACGATCCCGACCAAGCGCTCGCAGACCTTCTCGACCGCCGACGACAACCAGTCGGCCGTGACGATCCGCGTGTTCCAGGGCGAACGCCCGATGGCCGTCGACAACAAGATCCTGGGTCAGTTCGATCTCGTGGGCATCCCTCCGGCGCCGCGCGGCGTGCCGCAGATCGAGGTCACCTTCGACATCGACGCCAACGGCATCGTCCAGGTCCACGCCAAGGACAAGGCGACCAACAAGGAGCACTCGATCCGCATCCAGGCCAATGGCGGCCTCTCGGACGCCGACATCGAGCGCATGGTCAAGGAAGCCGAGGCCAACAAGGCCCAGGACGAGAAGAAGAAGCAGCTGGTCGAGGCCAAGAACCAGGGCGAGGCGATTCTGCACTCGACCGAGAAGGCCCTGGCCGAGCACGGCGACAAGGTCGGCGCGGCCGAGAAGACCGCGATCGAGACCGGCATCGCCGACCTGAAGTCGGCCCTGGAGGGCGAGGACGTCGAGGCCATCCAGGCCAAGACCCAAGCGCTGATCCAGGCCTCGATGAAGCTGGGCGAGGCCATGTACGCCGCCCAGCAAGGCTCGGGCGACGGCGCCGAGGCCAAGGCCGATGACGGCGTGGTCGACGCCGAGTTCGAGGAAGTCGACGACAACAAGCCGGCGGCTTAAGCAGCCGATGCGCGCGCCGCGGAACATTCGCCACTGGATCGTTCCGCGGCCGCGACCTTCTGTCTTGGGACCCGATAGCGCCTTGCGCCCGGTCCCGGGTCATCCCACCTCTTGTCCTATCAACGCCACTCTCGTGGGCCTTTTGGGCGCCAGACGCTGACGATGCGCGACTATTACGAAATTCTCGGCGTGACCCGGACCATCGACGACGCTGGTCTGAAGTCCGCGTTCCGCAAGCTGGCGATGGAACACCACCCCGACCGCAACGGCGGCTGCGAGAGCGCGGCCGGGCGGTTCAAGGAGATCAACGAGGCCTATTCGGTCCTCTCCGATCCGCAGAAGCGCGCGGCCTATGACCGCTTCGGCCATGCCGGCGTCAACGGCGGCCAAGGCGGTCCGGGCGGCTTCGGCGGCCAGGGCTTCGACGCCAGCGACATCTTCAACGACGTCTTCGGCGACGTGTTCGGCGAGATGTTCGGCGGCGGTCGTCGCCAGTCGAACGGTCCGCAGCGCGGCCAGGACCTGCGCTATGACCTGGAGATCAGCCTCGAGCAGGCCTATGCCGGCGCCGAGGTCGAGATCAAGGTGCCCGCCGCCATGACCTGCGAGGTCTGCGAGGGCTCGGGCGCCAAGCCCGGCACCAATCCCACCGTCTGCGGCACGTGCGGCGGCGCCGGCCGGGTCCGCGCCACGCAAGGCTTCTTCGCGGTCGAGCGCGGCTGCCCGCGCTGCGGCGGTTCGGGCCGGCTGGTGCTGGACCCCTGCCAGAACTGCGGCGGTCACGGCCAGGTGCGCCGCGAGCGCATCCTGTCGGTCCGCATCCCGGCCGGCGTCGATGACGGCGCTCGCATCCGCCTGGCGGGCGAGGGCGACGCGGGCGCGCGCGGCGGCCCGCGCGGCGACCTCTACATCTTCCTCTCGGTGACCCCGCACGAGCTCTTCGAGCGCGACGGCCTCGACCTGCTGTGCACCGTGCCGGTGCCGATGACCACGGCCGCCCTGGGCGGCGAGATCGAGGCCCCCTGCCTGCTGGGCGGCGAGGCCTGCGACGGCGAATGCAAGGTCAAGGTCGCGGTGCCCGAGGGCGCCCAGACCGGCAAGACCGTCCGCCTCAAGGGCAAGGGCATGCCGTCCCTGCGCAGCCGCCAGCGCGGCGACCTGGTGGTCGAACTCTTCGTCGAAACCCCGACCCACCTGTCGGCGCGCCAGAAGGAGCTGATGCGCGAACTGGCGGGCCTGTGCGGCGAGAAGCAGAACCCCAAGTCGGCCAACTTCGTCGGCAAGGCGAAGAGGTTCTGGGAAGAGGTCACGGGCAGCTAGGGTTTCTGAGACTTCGAAGACAGACCGTCGGTTAGTCTTCGCATCTCATCGACATGCTGGGCGTCGGCCCTCAGCGCCTCGGCCGCACGGCGATTGGCGTCAAAGGCCTCGAACCGTTCGTGGACGATACGCTTTGCGGTCTCCGCCCCAACCCTACCGGCATTTTCCAGGACATCGCGGTCGTTGAACGCCAGGAAGGCGTCGAGACGTGACGCCCAATCGGCCATGGTCATCTGCTTGCGGCGTTTGGCCTGATCCTCGGCGAAATCGAGGAACATGGTCACGATGCGATTGAGTTCGCTGACCTCGTGCGAAGTAAGGTAGTTTTTGGCCGTTTCGACATCGCCCTTGCGGACCCTGACGCCCTTCCAGTGAGTCAGCCCCATATTGGCGGCACTCACGTCCGCCCGGGCGACTATCAGCTCTCCAGCGGTCTTGCCCGTGACCGCGTAAAGCATCTTGTTCTGCACCGTGGCGAAGAAGACCTGCGCGCTCTCCGATCCTCCATCGTAATCGACGGCAGTGGCGTAAACGTCCCGCACCTTTTGATAGAACCGCTTCTCCGACGCCCGGATGTCGCGGATTTTCTCGAGCAATTCGTCAAAATAGTCGAAGGGGCCGGGATCGCGCAGGCGCACCTCGTCGAGGACGAAGCCTTTCACCAGATAGTCGCGGAGGCGGGTCGTGGCCCACTGACGGAACTGGACGCCCCTCGCCGAGCGAACGCGGTAGCCGACGGCCAGGATGGCTTCGAGGCTGTACCAGAGTGTGGAATATGCCTTGCCGTCAGCGGCAGTTGTCAAGGATTCCTTGACAACTGAGTCCGCCGCCAGCTCGCCTTCGATGAACAGGTTCTTGAGGTGAAGCGAGACGTTCTGCTTGGAGGTGGCGAATAGCTCGGCGATTTGCGCCTGAGTCAGCCACACCGTCCCGTCGCTCGCTTTTAGCTGCACGCGCGCGAGCCCATCCTCGGTGTTGTAGAGGATGATTTCCCCCTCGCTCATTCAGGCCTCTCGACTGGCCGAAAACGTACGGCACAAAACGGGAACGTTTGTTTATCGCGCTTCTGCGAAGCAGCGTCAAACGTTAAGTCATGGCGTCATGAACGCCCACGCCTCGCCCACAGCCGCCACGCTCGATCCCACCGGCGCGACGCCGGTGATGGCGCAGTTCTTCGAGATGAAGGCGCGGCAGCCCGATGCGTTGATCTTCTTCCGCATGGGCGATTTCTACGAGCTGTTCTTCGACGACGCCTACAAGGCCGCCGCCGCCCTGGGCATCAGCCAGACCTTTCGCGGGACTCACAACGGCCAGCCGATCCCGATGGCCGGCGTGCCGCAGCACGCGGCCGAGGCCTATCTGTCCAAGCTGATCCGTTTGGGCTTCAAGGTCGCGGTCTGCGAGCAGATGGAAGACCCCGCCGAGGCCAAGAAGCGCGGCTCCAAGGCGGTGGTGCGCCGCGACATCGTCCGGGTGGTGACGCCGGGCACCCTGACCGAGGACGGCCTGCTGGACGCGCGGGGCGCCAATCGCCTGGCCGCCGTCGCCCTGCGCGCCGGCCAGGCGGCCGTGGCCTCGGTCGAGCTCTCGACCGGCGAGGTCGAGGTCTTCGCCGTGGCCAAGGAGGCCGTGGCGCCGATCCTGGCGGCTCTCGCCCCCTCCGAGACCCTGATCGCCGACCGGCTGCTGTCGGACGACAGCCTGTCCCAGACGTTGCGGATCTGCGGCGGCCTCGTGCAGCCGATGCCGTCGGCGCTGTCGGAGCCGCAGGCCTCCGAGGCCCGCGTCAAGCGGCTCTATGGCGTGGAGACCCTGGACGGCTTTGGCGGTCTGTCGCCGGCCGAGATCGGGGCTCTGGGCCTGATCGCCGCCCACCTGGAGATGACCCAGGCCGGCAAGCTGCCGGCCCTGCGCGCGCCCCGGCGGGCGGCCGACGCCGACGTCATGGCCATCGACCCCGCCACCCGCGCCAGCCTCGAGATCGACCGCACCCAGGGCGGCGAGCGGAACGGTTCGCTGCTGGCGGCCATCGACCGCACGGTGAGCGCCGGCGGCGCGCGGATGCTGGCCTCGCGCCTGGCCCGGCCGCTGCTGGACGTCGCGGCCATCGACCAGCGCCTGGACGCGGTCGCGTGGTTCGTCGAGCATCGGGCGCTGCGGCAACGGGTGCGCGAAGTGCTGAAAGGCGCCGGCGACATGGCCCGCGCCCTGTCGCGCCTGGCGCTGGGGCGCGGCGGTCCGCGCGATCTGGGCTGCCTGCGCGACACGCTGAAGGTCGGCGAGCGTCTGGCCGGCATGGCCGGCGGCTCGCCCGACCCGCTGTCGCCCCCGCCGTACGAGCTGGAACATGCCTTCGCGGCCCTGACGCCGGCCTTTCACGAGGGCCTGTCGCAGTTCCTGACCGCCCTGGAGCAGGGTCTCGGCCCCGACCTGCCGGCCCTTGCCCGCGACGGCGGCTTCGTGGCGGCGGGCGTGCGGCCCGAGCTCGACCAGGCCCGCGCCCTGCGCGACGACAGCCGCAAGGTCATCGCCGCCCTGGAATCTCGGCTCGCGCTGGAAAGCGGCGTGCCGCTGAAGATCCGCCACAACGGCGTGCTCGGCTATTTCGTCGAGGCCACCGCCGGCAAGGCCGATCCGCTGTTCCAGCCGCCGCTGAACGCGACCTTCATCCATCGCCAGACGCTCGCCAACCAGGTGCGCTTCACCACGGTGGAGCTGGCCGACCTCGACGCGCGCATCGCTCAGGCCGCCGAGCGGGCGCTGGCGATGGAGGTCGCGGCCTTCGAGGACTGGCGCGAGCGGGCGCGGACGCTGGCCGACGCCATCCAGATCGCCGCCGAGGCCCTGGCCCGGCTCGACGTCGCGTCCAGCCTGGCCGAATGGGCCGAGGACGCCGGCGCGACGCGGCCGATGGTCGACACGTCCCTGGCCTTCGACGCCAAGGGCGCGCGCCACCCCGTGGTCGAGGCCGCCGTCAAGCGGGCCGGCGAGCCCTACACGCCCAACGACTGCTGTCTGGATGCGTCGGGCGAGGGCGGGCCGCGCCTGTCGATCGTCACCGGTCCGAACATGGCCGGTAAGTCGACCTTCCTGCGTCAGAACGCCTTGCTGGCCATCCTGGCCCAGGCCGGCTGCTACGTGCCGGCCGTGAGCTTCCGGCTCGGCGTCGTCGATCGGCTGTTCAGCCGTGTCGGGGCCGGCGATGACCTGGCGCGCGGCCGCTCGACCTTCATGATGGAGATGGTCGAGACCGCCGCCATCCTCACCCAAGCCGGACCGCGTTCGCTGGTGATCCTCGACGAGATCGGTCGCGGCACGGCCACCTATGACGGTCTGGCGATCGCCTGGGCCTGCGCCGAGGCCCTGCACGACGTCAACCGCTGCCGCGCCCTGTTCGCCACCCACTATCACGAGCTGGCGACCCTGGAGGAGCGGATGGCCTTCGTCTCCAACCTCTCGCTGCGCGCCAAGGAGTGGAACGGCGATCTCGTCTTCCTGCACGAGGCCGTGTCGGGTCCCGCCGACCGGTCGTACGGCGTTCAGGTCGCCAAGCTCGCCGGCGTGCCGGCTCCGGTCGTCGTCCGCGCCCGCGAGGTGCTGGACCGCCTGGAGAGCAAGGACCAGTCGCCGGCCAAGCTAGACGACCTGCCGCTGTTCGCCGCCAGCCAGCCGGCGGCTCTGGCGCCCGCCAAAGCGGCGCCCAGCGCCGTGGAGACCAGCCTCGCCGACCTCGACATTGACGGCATGAGCCCGCGCGAGGCTCTCGAGGCGCTCTATCGTCTCAAGGGTCTGCTAAAGACCTAGAGTCTTTAGTGGGGCGCGTGACGGTCGCCAAAACCGGCCCCCACTTTTGGCTGTCACGCTGTGGTAACCATATAACCAACATGCCCCGTCGCCTTCGCCCCACCCGCCTGGAACACGTCGTCGACGGACACGCCCTGCGGGCGCGCCTCTCGGCCGCCGCCCTCGACGCCATCGGCAACGAGGCCGAGCAGCGCTCGCGCGCCATCGAGATCCTCAAGCAGGCGCTGTTTCGCGGCCGGATGATCGCCAAGGAGCGGCTGGAGAACGGCGCCAGCGGCGTCGAGACCGCGCGGCTGCTCAGCGGCGTCACCGACGAGGTGATCACCGCCCTCTACGACTTCACCACGGTGCACGTGTTCCGGGCCCGCAACCCGACCGAGGGCGAGCGCCTGTGCCTCTTGGCCGTCGGCGGCTATGGCCGCGCCACCCTGGCGCCGTTCAGCGACATCGATCTCCTCTTCCTGCGGCCCTACAAGCAGACGCCGCACGCCGAGAGCGTGATCGAGTACATGCTCTATGCGCTGTGGGACCTGGGCTTCAAGGTCGGCCACGCCTCGCGCACGATCGAGGAGTGCGTCCGCCTCTCCAAGGAAGACTTCACGATCCGCACCTCGATCCTGGAGGCCCGCCGCCTGACCGGCGACGAGCGCCTGGCGGCGGATCTGAAGAAGCGCTTCCGCGACGAGGTGATGAAGAACACCGGCGCCCAGTTCGTCGCCGCCAAGCTGAAGGAGCGCGACGACCGCCAGGCCCGGGCCGGGACCAGCCGCTACATGGTCGAGCCCAACGTCAAGGAGGGCAAGGGCGGCCTGCGCGACCTGCACACCCTGATGTGGATCGCCGAATATCTGCACCCGGTCGACAAGCCCGAGGACGTCTTCAAGATGGAGGTGTTCTCGGTCCGCGAGACCAAGGCCTTCATCCGCGCCTTCGATTTCCTGCACGCCGTGCGCGCCCACCTGCACTTCACGACCGGCCGGCCCGAGGAGCGCCTGACCTTCGATCTGCAGCCCGAGATCGCCCGCCGCATGGGCTATGGCGATCGCGGCGACGCCCCGGCGGTCGAGCGGTTCATGCGCCGCTACTTCCTGATCGCCAAGGAGGTCGGCGCCCTGACCCGCGCCTTCTCGGCCAAGCTGGAAGCCGAGCATTTCAAGAACGAGCCCAAGGGCATCTCCCGCTTCCTCCCGGGCGGCCGGCCCAAGCGCAAGGCGCTGGATGTCGAGGGTTTCTACGAGGACAACGGCCGTCTCAATATCGACGGGCCGGCGATCTTCGAGGCCGATCCGGTCAATCTGATCCGCCTGTTCAAGATCGCCGACGAGCGCGACCTTGACCTGCATCCCGACGCCTTCACGGCCGTGACCCGGGCGCTGGCGTTGATCACCTCGAAGGTGCGCCGCGATCCCGACGCCTGTCGGGCGTTCCTGGATCTGCTGGCGCGCGGCAAGCGGTCCTACCGCACCCTGACCCTGATGAACGACGCCGGCGTGCTGGGCCGCTTCATCCCCGAGTTCGGCCGGGTCGTGGCCCAGATGCAGTTCAACATGTACCACTCGTACACGGTGGACGAGCACACCCTACGGGCCGTCGGGGTGATCGGCGACATCGCCGCCGGGCGCCTGGGCGAAGACCATCCGCTGGCCGTCTCGATCATGCCGCTGATCGAGGATCGCGAGGCCTTGTTCCTGGCCATGCTGCTGCACGACACCGGCAAGGGCGGGGTCGGCGGCCAGGAGAAGGCCGGCGCCCGCAGCGCCCGCAGCGCCTGCGAGCGCCTGGGTCTCGACCGCGCCAAGGTCGAGCTGGTGGCCTGGCTGGTCGAGAACCATCTCGTGATGAGCGACTTCGCCCAGAAGCGCGACGTCTCCGACCCCGGCACCGTGGCGGCCTTCGCCCGGATCGTCGAGAACCCCGAGCGCCTGCGCCTCCTGCTGGTCATCACCGTCGCCGATATCCGCGCCGTCGGGCCGGGCGTCTGGAACGGCTGGAAGGGCCAGCTGCTGCGCGAGCTCTACAACGCCACCGAGGCCGTGTTCCGCGGCGGGCGCGGCAGCGACGCCGCCGCCAATGTCCAGCGCCACCAGGAGGCCGCGGCCGAGGCGGCCCGCGCCAACCTGCTGGAGACCGACCCCGCCGCCAAGGGCTGGGTCACGGCCATGGAAAACGCCTATTTCAGCGCCTTCCCCCGCGAGGACCTGTTCGAGCACGCGGCCCTGGCCCGCCGGGCGGCGATCCAGGGCGGCGCGGCCGCCGAGGGTCGGGTGCTGCCCAACACCAACGCCGCCGAGATCGTCGTCGCGGCCAAGGACCGGCGCGGCCTGTTCGCCGATCTGGCCCTGGCCATCTCGTCGCTGGGCGGCAATGTCGTCGGCGCGCGGGTCTTCACCTCCCGCCAGGGCCAGGCGCTCGACGTCTTCTACGTTCAGGACGTCACCGGCGCGCCGTTCGGCTGCGAGAACCCGCGCGCCCTGCGCCGACTGGCCGACGCCCTGGAGGCGGCCGGCAAGGGCGAGGCCCTGGGGCTCGAGCCCCGCCGAGGCTCCGAACAGGCCCGCGCCGCGGCCTTCGCCATCGCCCCGTCCGTCACGGTCGACAACGACGCCTCCAACGACGCCACCGTGGTCGAGGCCTCGGGCCGCGATCGTCCGGGCCTGCTGCACGCCCTGGCCAAGACCCTGGCCGACGCCGGCCTGTCGATCCAGTCGGCGCATATCGACGGCTACGGCGAACGGGCGGTCGACGCCTTCTACGTCCAGACCGCCGAGGGCGAGAAGCTGACGGACCCGCGCAAGGTCAACGCGGTCAAGGCCGACCTGCTGGACGCCCTCGAACAGAACGAAGCCACCGCGCCCGCGGCGCGGGCGGGGTTGCGGCGAGCGCGGGCCAGCGTGGCGCGGTAGGGGACGGAAGGGGATTGGGGGCGGACATGCTCCCTCTCCCATGGGAGACGAATCCAAAGTCGGCCGAGGGTAGAAAGCCGACGCCCACGTCGGGTGCGATCCTTACCTCTCTTGGAGGCTGCAGCGTGCAGGGCTGTTCGGGCGATCGTCTCGCCGTGAGATGTAAGGATGGCTCCCTTCCGGCGGGCGGAAGGCGCTTTCACGCTTGCCAAGAATAACCGTCAT
>NZ_CAMQSF010000052.1 GCF_947036865.1 uncultured Caulobacter sp.
AGCTTCGTTCAAGCCCGCCTCCGGGTGAACAACCTTCATAGCTTCGACACCTAGGGCCGCTCCACCCGCGCTCCGTTCCGCACCCAATAGCACCGCCGCCGGCCCAGCTCCGTTCCGCAGAAGCCGGGCTCCATCGTGCCTTCGTGCAACATGACGTACTGGTCGCGGCGGCACTGGAACCAGGCGCGCTGAAAGTCCAGGTAGTCGATGTCCTGGTGGAACACGGGCCGCTGGTCGACCGTGTAGAAGCGGGTCATGGCGGTCAGGCCGCCGAAGCTGCCCCGGCCGTTGACCAGGCCGCAGATCTGGCCCGCGCGTGTCGCCCAGACCGCGCCCAGCTCCAGCGGCGAGGCCTGATGCAGGCGGGTCTCCAGATGGGCCCTGGCGATCCGCCATTCGGCGCGGGCGCGGGGGCCGAAGCGGGCCGCCTCCTCTGGCGTCGGCGGCGGCAGGACGCCGTTGGCGCGCTCGAACGCCGCCAGGTCCAGGCCCACGAACGGCAGGGCCGCGAGCGTGCCGACCACGGCCAGCCCCGACAGGATCAGCGGAATCCTCGGCCGCCGCGTTTTCCGTTCGCCAAAGTCCCTGACCGCCATGCGCCCTCCGCTTTTCGGATAGACTACATTCGTAATCTGGGGCGGCAAGATGAAAAATTACAGACTTAATCTGTGGGGGGTTCCTTGGGCTCGTCCGCCTCGTCCGGGCGCGGCGTGGCGCTCTCGGCGGGCGGAGGCGGCGGCGGATCGGCGGTGAAGAACGCGCCCAGCAGAAGCATCATGCCGGCGATCGGCGCCATCGACCGACGCGAGCGTTTGACCACGCCGATCGCCCAGTATCCCAGCACGACCAGCAGGACGCCGAGAAGGATCAGAACAAGCGTGACGCGCGGGTCGCTCATGGGCTGGATGTGGGGTTGTAAAGCTTGAGCGCAACCTCAGGCTTGCTCTCGCCCGAGACTCCATCGCATGGCCAATTCGATGCTAAGGAGCCTGAGCATCGGGGGGATCATGCGCCTTCAAACCAGGTATTCTCGCGAGCAGATCGCCTTCGCCGTGGCGGTCACGATCGTTCCGATCCTGCTTTGCGGCTTCATGTTCGGCCTCGACATCCCGTTGGCGCGGGCGCGGTTCTGGAGCCTGCCCAAGGGCGACATGGCCCCCATGACGGCCGCGTGGGAGGCCTTCCTGCGCCAGCCCTGGCATTGGCCGCTCACCACGGTGACCGGGCTCACGGAAAAGCCGGTCTCGATCGTCTTCACCGACAGCCTGCCGTGGCTGTCCTTGGCGCTGAAGGCCAGCGGTCTTGGACGGCTGATCACCCCGGTGGGGCTGTTCCTCTTCCTGTCCTATCCGCTGCAAGCCTGGAGCATGGTCGCCCTGCTGCGCGCGCTGGGCGTCAGCGACCGCTGGACGCTGCTGCTGGGCGGCCTCCTGGCGCTGCTGTTTCCGGCCTGGATCGCGCGGCAGTTCGGGCATGTCGCCCTTTCGGGCCACTGGATCATCCTGCTGGCCCTGACGCTGACCGTCGCCTCGGCGCGCGAGGGCCTGACCTTGGGCCGGGCGCTCGGGTTCGGGGCGCTAGCCGGCCTCGCCACCGGGATTCACGCCTACCACCTCGTCCCCATCGCCGCCTGCGCCGGCGCCGCGGCCCTGTCGGAAATGCTGCAGCGTCGGCCCGAGGGCGCCTGGCGGGCGCTGCTGGCGGCGGGCTTCGTGTTCTGGGCCGTGTACCTGGCGATGAACATCCTGGACTACCGGGACGGCCTGGGCAGGACCGGCGGGGCGGCGGCGCTGGGGTTCTATTCGATGAACCTGGTCGGGCCGGTCTGGCCGCAGGCCTCGCTGCTGGCGGGGCAAACCTGGAATGGCGAGTGGTACCGCGGCGTGCTGGACGCCACCGGCGGCCAGGCCTTCGAGGGCTTCCAGTTTCTCGGCTTCGGGGCCCTGCTCCTGGTGCTGGCCATGACCGGCGTCGAGACCGCCGACGCCGTGCGCCGGCGCGGCGTCTCCCGCGCGTTCTGGGCGCGGTGGAGCCCGCTGATCCTGGCGATGACGGGCCTGACCCTGTGGGCCGTCGGCTGGAGCGCCTACGCTTTCAAGGCCCACCTCTACGACCTGCCCAGGCCCAGCGGCCGGCTGGCCGAGATCGTCGGCGGCTTCCGCGCCCACGGGCGATTCTTCTGGGCGGTCGGCTATCTGCTGATCGCGCTCGCGGTCGCGTGGACGCACCGCCGCCTGCCGCGGCGGACCGGTCTGGCCGTGCTGGCCGCCGTCCTGGCGGTGCAGGCGGTCGACACCAGCCCCTTGCGGCAGGGCGTGCGCCAGGTGTTCGCCGGGCCGGATGTCTCGGCCTATCCGCGCGCCCTGACCGACAGCCGCGCGACCGTCCGACGGCCGTGGTTCTTCGCTCCGGCCTATTTCTGCAGTCCGTCACAGCGCGATCTTCGGGTGATCCGGCAGATGAACCTGGCGATCGTCCGGGGCGGCGGAACCAGCAACACCTTCGCCACGGCCCGCGGCAACGACCCGCCCTGCGATCCGCCCAATCCGCTGATCATGCAAGACGCCGCGCCCGGCGATCGGCGCATCACCGTGGTGATGAGCAACCAGATGAAGCGCGGCGGCTTCCTGGGACCGATCGCCCAAAGGCGCGACTGCTATCGCTTCGGGCGCGGGGTCGCCTGCGGTCGCGACCTGGCCGGCCTGCCGGGCTTGACGCCGGTTCAACCTGGCGAGCTTGCCGGGCCCTAGGCCGCGCCGCCGAGGGGCTCAACCCAGGCTCGCGGGCTTTCGCGCCGACGCTTTGCTGCTAGTAATCGCCAGCGCCGCGCGCGCTGGGGAATCGAGGGACGGAACGGACATGGGCGACGGGGGCAAGGCCAGGTGGATCTGGCGCATCGGGGTCGGCTTCTGGTGCTTCGTGCTGGCGGGCGCCCTGTCGGCCAACCGCGTCCTGTCTCTGTCGGTCGACAGCTCCTACCACCTGCAGGTCATGGAGGTGGTCCGCCACGCGTTCCTGATCCCCGAAAAGGGCCACGAGTGGATGGCCGAGATGGCCTATTATCCCAAGCTCAGCCACCGCTTCGCCGGGCTGTTCGCGACCCTGGGCTGGCGGCACCTGAACGCCCTGACCATGGCCGGCGTGCTGTCGGCGGCGGTGGTCTGGGCCTGCCTGTTCGCTCAGGCCCGCCGCGTGTCGCTGATCTTCCTGGGCGCCGGCGCGGCCCTGACGGTGGTCAATATCTACGCCTCCCGCGCGGCGTTCGGCGGCGAGTTGATCGACAACTTCTTCTTTCCGCAGATCGTCGGCGAGGCGGTCAATCTGGCGTGCCTGGTCGGGGCCGTCGCGCTCCTGCCGCGCTCGCGGCCGATCTTCGTGGCCTATGCCGTGGCCGCCGTCGTGTTCTGCGGCTGCTTCCACCTGGTGCCGACCTTGCAGCTGGCCGGGGCGCTGATGGCCATGCTGGGCGTCACCTGGCTGCGCGAGCTGATCGCCACGCGCCGGTTCGAGCCCGTCGGCCTGGTCGGCCTGATCGCCATCCCCGCCGCCATCGTGCTGAACCCCTTCTTCGCCAAGATGCGGTTCATCGCCGGCAACAACGGCAGCCTGAACCTGGGCGCCGATCTTTCGATGGAAGGCCTGGCCGGGATCTCGGCGCTGCTGCTGGTCCTGTCGGGCTGGGTGCTGCTGGCCGAGCTGCTGCGCCCGCTCGAGGCCGATGAGCCCGGGACCGAGGAGAGCAACCGCGCCGCCCTGATGTTCGCCGCCCTGGGCGCGGCCTGCGCGGCCGCCATGCTGGCCCAGTACGCGGCGTTCAAGATCCTGCACGACGGCTCGCACTACGCGGTGATGAAGCATAGCTTCGGCGTGCTGAGCCTGCTGGCCTTCATCGTGCCGCTGTGGGGCCTGACCCTGCTGGGCGTGCGCTCGCGCCTCTCGGACGTGCCGGCCAACTGGCCCTGGCCGCTGGGCGCGGCCCTGGCCTTCGGGGCCCAGACGGTCGTGATGCTGTGCCTGTTCCTGCGGCCCAGCGTGTTCGACGTCCCGCGGCTGAACGCGGTCATGGAGGACGTGCGCCAGGTCCGCGTCACGCGCGGCCTGAGCGGCGACCAGGTGATGTTCAGCGCCGCGGGGCTGCCGCCGATCAGCACCTACATGGCCACCATCGCCATGCTGCAGTCGCCGCACGGCCCGAACGTGCTGAGCCTGATGGCCGACGGTCGTCCGGACCGGGTGGGCGACGTCCCGCACGTCGTGACCCTGGTCGGCGACGCCTACGACAAGCCCGGCTGCCGCGAGGGCGCGCCGATCGGCCAGGTGGTCGTTGTCGCCGGCCCCTGCCTGGAGCCGCCGTCGCTGCGGTTCAAGGCCGGCGGCTCGGGCGTGCCCTATCTGCGCGAGGGCTGGTCGGTCCCCGAGGCCGGCGGCGTCTGGGCCGACGGCAAGCGCTCGATCGTCGAGATCCCGATCGCCCCGTGGCAACGCGCGCTGAAGGCTCCGCGGCTGGAGGCGGCGATGTTCGCCTTCCTGCCGACGCCCTTCGCCAAACGGACGGTGATCGTCTCGGTCCCGGGCGGCGTCTCCGAACGCTTCGTGTTCGATCGCCAGGTGGCGGTCAGCCACGCCTATGTCCTGGCCCTGCCGCCCGAGGCCTTGAAGGGCGACACCCTGCGCGTGACGATCGACACGCCGGACGCGGTGATGCCCAAGGCGATCGGGCTGTCGCCGGACACCCGACTGCTGGGCGCGGGCCTGGAGGCGATGCGCATCGCCGACGGCGCGGCGAAGTAGGGGGTGCCAACCCCCGCTCATCCCCGCGAAAGCGGGGACCCAAGCCGAGTCGACGACGCGTGGCGCCGCCGCGTCCGGTCCCTATCGTCAGCTTGGGTCCCCGCTTTCGCGGGGATGAGCGGATGGAGGGGCCGCGTGCGCGAACACCCAGAAGTGGCTCAGCAGGAACAGCGCGCCGGTATAGCTGACCGCCGCCGCCCCTTGCGCGGCCACGCTCCACAGCGGCCCGGCGGGCAGGACCAGCTTGGCCAGGGTCAGCACGCCCTGGTTCAGCGCGAAGGCAACCGCCACGGCGACCACATAGCGGACCGGCGTCGACCGGCCCGTGCGCCGCGCCTTGAAGACGAAGAGCTTGCTCAAGACGAAGCTGACGCAGACACCGACCGCGTAGCCGATGGCGTTGGCCAGATGGGCGGGCAGATGCAGGCCCACGTCCAGGGCGACGATGATCGAGAAGCCGACCAGGGTGTTGAACACGCCGGCCACGCCATAGCGCAGGGCCGAGATCAGGAACTCCCGGCGGGCCGGGGTCAGCAAAGCGCTCACGCCTCGCCGCCCGGCGCGTCGAAGCCGTAGCGGTCCATGACCACGTAAAGCGGCCGGCCCTTCACCTCCTGATAGATGCGGGCGACATATTCGCCCAGCGAACCGATGGCCAGCATCTGCAGCCCGAAGCTCATCAGGATCACCACCATCAGCGACGGATAGCCCGGCACGTCGCGGCCCCACAGCAGGGTGCGGACGATGATCGAGGCCGCGAACGCCACGGCCAGCAGGCCCGCGATCAGGCCGATATAGCTCCACACCCGGATCGGCGCGCCGCTGAACGAGGTGATGCCGTCCAGCGCGAAGTTCCAGAGCTTCCAGTAGCGCCAGGAACTGGAGCCCGCCGCCCGCTCGGGCCGGGCGTAGGGCACCGGCTCCTGCCGGAAGCCGACCCAGGCGAACAGGCCCTTCATGAAGCGGTTGCGCTCGGGCAGCTGGCGGATCACGTCGACCACGCGCCGGTCCATCAGCCGGAAATCGCCGGCGTTGTAGGGCAGGTCGACCTCGGACAGGCGGTTGAACGCCCGGTAGAAGCCCTGGGCCGTCAGGCGCTTGAGGAAGCTGTCGGCGCTGCGGTCGATCCGCACGCCATAGGCGACGTCCGCGCCCTTCTCCCAGGCCTCGACGAACTGGCCGATCAGTTCGGGCGGATCCTGCAGGTCGACGTCGATCGGCACCACCATGTCGCCGGCCGCCGCGTCCAGCCCGGCCGACAGCGCCGTCTCCTTGCCGAAGTTGCGGGCCAGGTTGATGATCTTGATGCGCGGGTCGCGCTGATGGCGCCGCAGCAGCACGGCGAGCGTATGGTCGCGGCTGCCGTCGTTGACGCAGACGATCTCGTAGTCCAGCCCCAGCTTGGCCAGCTCCGTTTCCATCCGGTCGAAGAACAGGTCCAGCACCTCCTGCTCGTTGAAGCACGGCGCGACGATGGACAGGCGCTTGCCGACGCGGCTGCGCGTGACGAGGGCGGGGGAAACCGGCGCGGACGACTGAACCATGAAGAGGGTTTAGCCAAGTTGCGCGCGGAGGGGGAGGGGGCAGAAGCTCGAGCGGCCCGGCTTCCAGGCTCTACACCCCCTCCATCACCCCGCCGCCTTCCTTGATCGCCTTCATGCACACGGTCGTCGTGTAGCGCTGCACCCCGGGCAGGCGGCTCAGCTCCTTGCGCAGCAGGGTGTCGAGATCCTCGACGTCGGCCGCGACGATTCGCAAAAGGTAGTCGCCGTCCCCGGCCGTGGAGTGGCAGTCGGTGATCGACGGATGGCGCAACACCGCCGCCTCGAACGCCTCGTGGCGGGCGAAGTCGACCGTGGCCAGGGCGAAGACGGTCAGGCCCTTGCCGACGGCCTTGGCGTCGATCCGCGCCCGATAGCCGGCGATCACGCCCTGCTTCTCCAGCGCCTGGACGCGCGACCAGCACGGCGACTTCGACAGGCCCACCCGCTCGGCCAGGGTCGCGAACGAGATGCGGGCGTCGGCCTCCAGAACCCGGAGGATGGCGAGGTCGACCCGGCTGAGTGTGGTCATTCGTTCCGCTCAACGGAGATCTGAAAGGACATTGTTCTAGCGCCGGGCGGGCGCGCGACGCAAACCAGGACAATGTCCCGAAAAAAGCCGCTAGGGTTTGGCCATGGCGCAAGACATGACCTACGCGCGGTATCTCGCGCTGGACGAGCTGCTCTCGGCCCAGAAGCCGCTGAGCGACCGGCACGACGAGCTCCTGTTCATCGTGATCCACCAGACCAAGGAGCTGTGGCTCAAGGAGATCATCCACGAGGTGCTGCTGGCCAAGCGGCTGATCGCCGGCGGCGATGTCGAGCCCGCCTACAAGGCGCTGGCGCGGGTGTCGCGGATCCAGACGGTGATGACCCTGTCCTGGGACGTGCTGGCCACCATGACCCCCGCCGACTATCTGAGCTTCCGCGAGGATCTGGGGACCAGCTCCGGCTTCCAGTCGCACCAGTTCCGCACGCTGGAATACCTGTTGGGCCTGAAGGACCAGAGCTTCCTGAAGTTCCACGCCGAGGGCTCGCCGGCCATGGCCGAGCTGACCGCCGCCCTGGCCTCGCCCAGCCTCTATGACGTCGCCATCGCCCAGCTGCCGCGCCACGGTCTGGCCGTGCCCGACAGCGCCCTGCACCGGGACTTCACGCAGACCTACCAGCCCTCGCCCGAGGTCGAGGCCGCCTGGCTGGCCGTCTATCGCGACCCCAAGGCCTATTGGGAGCTCTATCAGCTGGCCGAGAAGCTGGTCGACCTGGACGACGCCCTGGTCACCTGGCGTCACAAGCACGTGCTGACCGTCGAGCGGATCATCGGCGGGCGACCGGGCACCGGCGGCACCGACGGGGTCGGCTATCTGGCGACCACCCTGCGCCGCCGGGCCTTCCCCGAGCTCTGGTCGCTGCGGACCAAGCTCCGGTGACCGCGCGCAAGGATCTGTTCTCGCGGGCGCTGTCGGTTCCGGGCCGGCTCCACATGGCCGCCCACAGCCACCACCTGTGGCCCGACGCCACCCTGGCCGCCCACCTTGAGGCCTGGGAGGACGGCGCCGTCCTGGCCGACCACAAGTGGGACAAGGCGCTGGGGCGGATCTATCCGGCCGCCCAAGCCCTGGTCGCCGGCGAGCTTGCCCTGCCGGCCGCCGACACGGTGGTCTTCGCGCCCAACACCCACGCGCTGCTGGCGGCGCTGGTCTCGGCGGTCGGGCGCAAGCCGGTCCGCGTGCTGTCGACCACCGGCGAGTTCCACTCCTTCCGCCGCCAGGCCCAGCGCTGGGACGAGGCCGGCGAGATCGCCCTGACCCTGGTCGACGCCGACGCGCCCGACTTTCCCGAGCGCTTCGCCGCCGTGGCGCGGGGCGGGGACTTCGACCTGATCTTCGTCAGCCACGTCTTCTTCAAGACCGGCCACGTCTTCGACCGGGTCTGGGACCTGGCCGCGCTGTCGCGGCCCGAGGGGCCGTGGCTGGTGGTCGACGGCTATCACGGCTTCCGCGCCGTGCCGACGAACCTCTCGAGCGTCGCCGATCGCGTCTTCTATCTGGGCGGCGGCTACAAGTACGCCATGGCCGGCGAGGGCTGCGCCTTCCTGCACGCGCCGCCGGGCTTTGGGCCGCGCCCCGTGCTGACCGGCTGGTACGCCGAGTTCGGCGACCTGGAAGGCCCGCCCGGCGGGGTCGGCTACGCGCGCGACGCCGGCCGCTTCCTGGGCGCGACCTTCGACCCCTCGGGCCTCTACCGCTTCGTGGCGGCCGGCCGGATGCTGGAGGCCGAAGGCCTGACCACGGCGACGATCGCCGGGCACGTCCGAGGGCTGCGGACGCTGCTGCTGGACAGGATCGCGGCCGGGCAGGCCGGGCCGCTCGCCGAGGCCATCGTCCTCAACCCGCCGGACGAGGGGCCCCAGGCGCGGTTCCTGGCCCTGCGCCACCCGCGCGCGGCGGCGTGGAAGGCGGCCCTGGCCGAGCGCGGCGTGGTCGTCGACGTGCGCGACGACGTGCTGCGGGTGGGGCTGTCGATCTATCACGACGCGACGGATATCGCGGCGTTCTGCGCGCACTGTATCTGCCTCTGATCCCCTTCTCCCCTTGCGGGAGAAGGTGTCAGCGGAGCTGACGGATGAGGGGTTTCCCGGCACCGCCGCGCGACCCCTCACCCGGCCTTCGGCCACCCTCTCCCGCAAGGGGAGAGGGAATATCTCAAGCCGCCAGTCGCTCCAGCGCCTGGAGCATCGAGCCCATCGCCTCGTGCACCGGCTTGCCGTCGCGGGCGTAGTCGCCGGTCTCGAAGATGCGGACCAGGTCGGCGCGGGCGCGGCTGACGCGGCTCTTCACCGTGCCGACGGCCACGCCGATCATCTCGGCGGCCTCTTCATAGGAGAACCCGCCGGCGCCGATCAGGATCAGCGCCTCGCGCTGCTGCTCGGGCAGCATCAGCATCGCCTGGCGCAGGTCGTCCAGCGCGATGGCGCCGTCGAAATTGGTGTTGGCCACCAGGGTCCGCTCGGCGGTCTCCTGGTCCAGGCCCACCGAGCGCCAGCTGCGGCGCTTCTCGGAATAGAACTGGTTGCGCAGGATCATGAAGGTCCAGGCCTTCATGTTGGTGCCCAGCTGGAAGCTGGTCCGGCTGGCCCAGGCCTTGGCCACCGCCTCCTGCGCCAGATCGTCGGCGGCCGTGGCGTCGCCGCACAGCGACCGCGCGAAGGCCCGCAGGTGCGGGATCAGGGCGATCAGCTCGCGCTCGAACGTCTTGGTCTGTTGCTGGTCCATGGGGGCCTCCCTCGACAATCTCACGAGCTCTACAACGAGCCGGCGCGGGGGAGGTTCCTGAGGGAACGCGGGTTGCTCAGATGGCGGCGAGGGCGGCGGCGTCGACGGTAACCCGCTCGACCATCGCCACGCGCACGCCCAGGCGGTGCTGCCGGAGGAGGTCGCACAGCATCTCGCCGTCGACGAGATCGATCGCCGGCGCCCCGTCGCGGACGGCCTCGCGCCGCGCCTCGGCGGTGAAGGTCCCGGTCGTCAGGATCAGCCCCATGTCCGCCCGCCCGACCATGGCCCCGCGGAAGTCGCGCACCGTCGAAGACCCCACCGAGCCCTGCCAGCGCTTGCACTGGAAGATCACCTGGAACGACAACAGGTTCATCCGCAGCACGCCCGTCCCGTCGATGCCGCCGTCGCGGCGGCTTTCGTTTGGGCGACCCCTCATCCGTCAGCTTCGCGGACACCTTCTCCCGCAAGGGGGAGAAGGCCGCTAGGCGTCGACTTTCTTGCGGCGCTTGGGCTTGGCGGGTGTCGCCAGCAGGCCCGCCGTCATCTTCTCGTACAGCATGAACAGATGCTCGACCCGCTCGCGGTCGCTGCTGAACGGCGCCTTGCGGTAGAGGCGATCAACGGCGAGATCGAGCGCCTTGTGCGCCTTGCGGAGATCAGCTGGCATCACGTCGGGGTCGTAGAGATCGGCCAACGTCGCGTTGGGGTGAGCGGCGCGGGCGTCTAGGATCGCTTGGGCCAGGGTCTCAAGATGGCTTTTGGCTGCGTCGGTCAGCGTAGGCCAGGGAAAGGCGTTATAGATGGAAGGGGAGTAGCTAATATCGCTTTTCAGTCTTCCTGCGACACAACGCACCCAGGCCATGTGCATTTGCGATGTTAAGATGGCGAACAGAAATTTGTCTGCGCCGACGATCATCTGTAGCTTGTTGCTAGCGATTACCGTCTCTGGAAGAAATGCCATCGGCAGGTAGGGACGGTTTTCGGACGAGACTTCGGGAATGGCGAGATAGGCTACGTCCGGCTGACGATCTTGAGTGAACAATGTCGGCATCTCTGCGTACTCTCGGACGCTTGCTGTTGGGCTCGCCAGCCGCCCTCGCCGGACTCGGTCCAACCGGACCCTGATCGGTGCAGACATGCGAAGGTCGGCCGGATCAGCATCCTTCAACCAAAGGCACCACCGCCATTGGCCTGAGATCAGTTCGTCGCCGCCAACGTACGGCCTCAGCCAGCGCTCGGCCGTGGGGTCTTCCGCCAGCAAGTTGGCCCGATCGGACTCGTCGAGGATAAGGTTGCTTGTCGTAGTGTAGGTGCCGTCTGGCTGCTTCAGCCTTGCGCCGTCTGTTGGTTGGCTTCCCTTCAACATAGGCGGCATCCCACGAGGGCTGGTCGTTCGGGAGCCAAGTGCTAAGTCAGGAGCGGCCAGGAGGTAGCCATTGATATGCTCGACCTTGGCGGCTGTCGGCTCATCTGCAGGCGATTGGTAATCGAACAAGGTGCGCGGACCTTCGTAGTCCCACCCCATTCCCACAATGACGCAATGCACGGCGGCCGTACCGCGCGCGTCCGACCCCCACGGGAAGGTTCGATGCGCAAAAATTATAGTCAAGTCCGAGCGCAGGAGGGCAGGCCAGAGAATGCTTGCTTGCTCGCCCTGGCAAATACTGTTGGTGGAGACCAACGCGATCTTCAATTTCCGGCTCTGCATTCCGTAGTCGGCAGCCTTTTTGAACCAGCAGGTTACGAAGTCGAGTCGGCCGAACCTACCGTGGCTACCCCAGACCCGACCCATGGCGACGGCTTGTTCGGCCGTCCGCCATTGGTGCCCGATAAACGGCGGGTTCCCGAGCACATAGCTGCACTCGGCCGGCGGCAGCACCGTCGCCCAGTCGATCTCCAGCGCATCGCCATGCATGATGTGCGGCGCGGCCTTGAGCGGAATGCGGGCGAAAGCCTCGCCGAACTCCTGGCTGAGCCGATTGTTCATGATGTGGTCCATCATCCACATCGCCGTCTCGGCGATCCGGGCGGGGAACTCGTCGATTTCGATGCCGTAGAACTGATCGACGTCGACCTTGGTGAGGCTGGCGACGTTGAACCTGAAGTCCGCCTTCGTGAAGCCCGGCCGATTGAAGACGTCGCGATAGAGCTCGACGAGAACCTCGATCTCCAGCAGTCGCAGTTCGCGGTAGGCGATGATCAGGAAGTTGCCGCAGCCGCAGGCGGGGTCGAACAGCTTGAGGCTCGCCAGCTTGTCCTGAAAGGCGCGCAGGGCCGCCTCGCGCCCGCGCTTGAGGTCCTTGATCCTGGCCAGTTCGGCCCGCAGGTCGTCGAGAAACAGCGGCTCGATGACCTTCAGGATGTTCTTTTCGGTGGTGTAGTGGGCGCCCTTCTGTCGGCGCTCCTTGGCGTTCATCACCGACTGGAAAAGGGCACCGAAGATGGCCGGGCTGATCCGCTCCCAGGAAAAGCCGCACGCTTCCAGCAGGCGCTCGCGCATCGCCTCGTCGAAATCGGGGATCGGCAGCGTCTCGGCGAACAGGTCGCCGTTGATGTAGGGGAAGCGGGCCAGATCCTCGTCCAGGTTCTTCTGGCGCTTCTCGACCGGGGTGTTGAGCACTTGGAAGAGGTGGGTCAGCTTGGGCCCCAGATTGGAGCTGTCGGTGCGGTCCTCGATAAAAGTCTGCAACATGCCCAGTTCGTCGAAGATGCCGGTGTCGTCGGCGAACAGGCAAAACAGCAGGCGGACCAGCAGGCGCTCCAGCGGATGGCCGTCGTAGCCCGACGCCTTGAGCGCGTCGTGCAGCTTGCCCATCAGCTCGGCGGCGATGATGTTGACCGGATCCTGATCCTTGAAGATCCGCTTCTCGATCCCGACCACGAAGCCGAACGCTTCGACATGTCGAGGCAGATCGGCCAGGGCAAACCGGGTTTCGTCGCGCGTGTCGAGGTCGATCAGGTGGAAGGTCTGGAAGTCGCAGACCAGCACATAGCGCGGAAGCTCGTAGTCCTTCAGGCCGGGGAAGTAGTCCAGGGCCTGCTGCCGGGCGCGCGCGAGGTCGCGCCCGGCGGACTTCTGTTCGACCAGAAGCTTGCCCTTCCAGAACAGGTCGATGAAGCCCTGCTTGTCGCCCAGCTTCTTGACGGGCTCCTCGAAGCTCGCGACCTTGCGCCGCTGAACGCCGAAAACCTCGAAGAACTCGTTGTAGAAGGTTTGGGTGTCGCCCCGCTCATAACGAGCATCGGCCCAGTCGCGGGCAAAGGTTGCCGCGCGCGCCCGGATTTCATTCCAACTCAAGCGCATTCAGTGTCGCCCCCGTAACCCCCTCAACCTAGACGGCTTCGGCGCCGCTTGGCGAGAGTCTCCTTGTCCGCTTATGGGAGAAGGCGCCGGCTTCGCCTCCTTCCATTCCCGTCATTCCCGCCCTTGCGGCGGGAACCCCTCTATCGGCCGCGAGGGCGGGAGGGGCGGACTGCTTAGCCGTCCGCCGGCGTCTCACGTGTCAGCGGAACCAGGGGTTCCCGCCACAAGGGCGGGAATGACGGTAGGTTTTGGAGGCTGGGGTTTGATCCTCACCCCTTCCGGAAAAACCCGAAAATCCGTTCCGCCAGCGCCTGGCTGACGCCCTCGACCTTGACCAGGTCCTCGACGCTGGCCCGGCTGACGCCCTTGGCCGAGCCGAACGCGTGCAGCAGGGCCTTCTTGCGCCCCGGGCCGACGCCTTCGATCTCGTCGAGCGGGTTCTTCTTCAGGTCCATGGAGCGCCGCGTGCGGTGGGCGCCGATGGCGAAGCGGTGGGCTTCGTCGCGCAGGCGCTGGAGGTAGTAGAGCACCGGCGACTTGGGCTCGAGCATGAAGGGCGGCTGGCCGGGCAGGAAGAAGCGCTCCAGGCCCGCGTCGCGGTCGGGGCCCTTGGCGACGCCGACCACGGCGATGTCGTCGACGCCGAGGTCGGCCATGATCTCCAGCGCGGCGTCCAGCTGGCCCTTGCCGCCGTCGACCAGCACGAGGTCGGGGCGGTTCTCGCTGTCGCCCTCCTCCTCCTCCTTGACCAGGCGGGAGAAGCGGCGCTTCAGCACCTCCTTCATCATGCCGTAGTCGTCGCCGGGGGTGAGGTCGGTGGAGCGGATGTTGAACTTGCGGTACTGGCCCTTCATGAAGCCTTCCGGGCCCGCCACGATCATGCCGCCGACGGCGTTGGTCCCCTGGATGTGGCTGTTGTCGTAGACCTCGATCCGCTCGGGCGGGGCGTCCAGCTTGAAGGCCTCGGCGACGCCGGCCAGGAGCTTGGTCTGGGCCGAGCCCTCGGCCATTTTCCGTCCAAGCGCTTCGCGCGCATTGGTCAGGGCATGGGCGACGAGGTCGGCCTTCTCGCCGCGCTTGGGGACGCTGATCTCGACCTTGCGGCCGCTCTTGACGCAGAAGGCCTCGGCCAGCAGGGCGGCTTCGGCCGGCTGGACGTTGGTCAGGATCAGGCGCGGGATCGGCTTGTCGTCGTAGAATTGGCCGAGGAACGCGGTGAGGATGCGCTGCTCCTCGGTGGTGGTCTCGTCCTCGCTCTCGTCGGCATTGCCGGTGACGCGGGGGAAGTAGGCGCGGTTGCCCCAGTTCTGGCCGGCGCGGAAGAAGAACACCTGCACGCAGGCCTGGCCGCCCTCGACGTGCAGGGCCACGACGTCGGCCTCCTCCACGGTCTCGGGATTGATCTGGGTTTCCTGGGCGACGGCCGAGAGGGCGCGGATGCGGTCGCGCAAGCGCGCGGCGCGCTCGAACTCCAGGTCCTCGGCGGCTTCTTCCATGGCCTTGGCCATTTGCGCGATCACCGCGCGGGACTTCCCTCTCAAGAAAGCCTCGGCCTGGTCGACCAGGGCCTGGTAGCCGTCCTTGCCGATCAGGCCGGTGCAGGGGGCGGCGCAGCGCTTGATCTGGTGCAGCATGCAGGGCCGGTCGCGCGTCTCGTAGACGCTGTCGCTGCACGAGCGCAGCAGGAAGGCCTTCTGCAGGGTGTTCAAGGTGCGGTTCACCGCCCAGGCGCTGGCGAAGGGGCCGAAATAGTGGCCCTTGATGGTGTGGGCGCCGCGATGTTTCCGAAGTTGCGGCGCGTCGTGGTCGCGGCGGATGACGATCTCGGGGAAGCTCTTGTCGTCGCGCAGCAGCACGTTGAAGCGCGGCTTCAGCTGCTTGATCAGATTGATCTCCAGCAGCAGGGCGTCGGCTTCGGTGCGGGTGGTGACGAACTCCATGGCCCGCGTCGCGTCGACCATGTGGGCGATGCGGTTGGTGTGGAAGCGGCCCTGGGCGTACTGGATCACCCGCTTCTTCAGGCTCTTGGCCTTGCCGACATAGAGCACCTCGTCGGCCTCGCCGATCATCCGGTAGACGCCGGGGGAGTCGGGCAGGCGCGAGACCTCGTCCTTGATCAGGGCGGCGCCGGTGAGGCGGGGGGAGGGGGCGTCGGAAGTCACGTCGGTCACGGGGGCAGATATAGGCGAGTCCGGAGGGTTCAGCGATCTTCGAGGCTGTGATGAATGCGCGCGATCGTTACGCGGTCTGGGCGGACTCGATAGCTGATGACATAGGTCCAGGTGCGGAAGGGGACGACGAGCTCGCGCATCTCGCTGATCGCGGACAGTCGACCGCGCTCGGGGAACCGTCGCAAACCCAAGATCGCCGCCCGGAGCGTTGCGCCGAGGGCTTCGGCGTAGGGAGCGTCGCGATCGGCGAGCCAGTCTTGGAGACGTTCGAGATCAGCCCAGACAGGCCCGGCGATAACGATCCGTCGCACGGATCAGCGCTTCTGCCCAAGCTTCAACAGTCGCGCCTCGACCTGTTCCCACGGCACGCCGCCTGTCCGATCGGCTTCGTCGCAGATCGCCTCGAGTTCGCGCCAATAGGCGGCGTCGTGCTTGTCGAGGCCACGATCTCGCGCGCGCGGGGGCGCGCTATTCCACTGCGTCTCGCTCTCCTCGAAGCCCTGCTCGTCGGTCGCGTGCTTCAGGATGCCGCGCACGTAGTCCTCGACGGTCTGTCCCGCCGCTTTCGCGCGGGCGTCCAGCCGCTTGGCGAGGTCGGGATCGATCTTCAGGATGAGGTTGTCGCCAGCCATGTTCTCAACATGTTCCATCTCCGGTTTGTCGTCAACGCGCTCCGGCGCTATGACGCGCCCCATGACCACGCGCCCGCTCTTCGTCACCCCGCTCTACGAAGCCTCCCTCGCCGGCGAGAAGGG
Source organism: uncultured Caulobacter sp. (assembly GCF_947036865.1). Classification (GTDB taxonomy): domain Bacteria; phylum Pseudomonadota; class Alphaproteobacteria; order Caulobacterales; family Caulobacteraceae; genus Caulobacter. The sequence continues at coordinate 15,841 of NZ_CAMQSF010000052.1, forward strand.
CTTCGAGGCCTTCATCGACGACCTGCACGACGCCTGCGTCGCCATCGCCGAGGAGGACGAGGCCGGCCAGGCCTGGGCCTATAACAAGGGCTATCTCGGCTACACCTCCTACGCCTCTCTGAACGACCTGCCGATGCGCGACAGCCTGTTCGAGGATCTGAAGAAGAAGCTCGACAGGCACGCGGCGGCCTTCGCCAAGGACCTGCGCTTCGACCTAGCCGGCGGCAAGCTGGTCATGGACAGCTTCTGGATCAACATCCTGGAGCCGGGCGGCCAGCACAGCGGCCACATCCACCCGCACAGCGTCATCTCCGGCACCGTCTATGTGACCATCCCGCCCGGCGCCTCGGCCTTGAAGTTCGAGGACCCGCGCCTGCCGATGATGATGGCCGCCCCGACCCGCGACCTCGACGCGCCCGAGACCCTGCAGCCGTTCGTCTATGTCCAGCCGGCCCCGGGGACGATCCTGATGTGGGAGAGCTGGCTGCGCCACGAGGTGACGCCCAACAAGGCCGACGAGCAGCGGATCAGCGTCAGCTTCAACTACGCCTGGCGGTAGGGCGGACGGCAAGGTGCGCGACCAGCCGCTGCAGCCTCGGTCGCACCCTCAGAAACCGGACATAGAGCGCCTCCAGGAGCCGCAGGGCCCGGGCCTGGCGGGCCAGCTCGCCGAACGGCCGCAGCGGCGGGATCGCGCGCCACATGGCCGCGAAGGCCGCGGCGCCCGACAGCAGCACGCCGTCCTCGCGGGCGTGGAACCGGGCCAGCAGTTCGGCGCGGTCGATCGGGCAGGTCGCGTCCGGCCCGGCGACGTCGACGAAGAGGATGGCGCCGCGTCGGTCCAGCCGCCGCATCAGGGCGATCTCGCGCACGCACAGGGGGCAGGCCCCGTCGAACCAGACGGTCAGCGGCGGCGTGGCGGGCGCGGCGGCGGTCATGGCGCGACAGATGCGCCCGTCCGCGCCGCTTGGAAAGGCCTCACCCCCTCGCGGCGGCCTCCAGAGCCTCGACGGCGCCGCGGATGGGGGCGGGGCCGACACAGACCTCCAGCAGGGCCAGGCCGTCCAACTGCGCCAGGATCGCGGCCGCCGCCCCGGCCGGATCCGCGACGCTGGCGGGATCCAGCCGCGCCATCAGCCAGGCCAGGAATCCGTCGCCGATCTGCCGGACGAGATCGACGAACGGCGCTTCGCCCCGCGCCGCCGCCGCCGCCGACTCGATCCACAGGCGCATGAACGGACGGTAGTCGTCGTCGACGACCACCCGGGCGGCCTTGGCCGTCAGCGCCGCCGGCGACAGGCGCTCGTCCCCGGGCAGCGCGGTCGCCAGCCGATCGGCGAGCGCGACGGCCAGGCGGCCCATGGCCAAGGCCAGCACCTCGGTCTTGTCGGTGAAATAGTAGAGCAGCATCCGATCGCTGACGCCGGCGGCCGCCGCGAGCTGGCGCAGGCTGGCCTGGGAAAGGCCGGTCCGCAGCAGATGCTCGGCCAGAACCTCGATCACCCTAAGTCGCTGATCGTCGCGAACATTCATGACGCACCCCACTTGTAGCGTTCGCTACAACTTACTAAACTCGTAGCACTCGCTACAGGAGACTCTCATGCCTCAGCCCGTCTACGCCTTTCTGCCCCTCGGCGCAGCCCTCGGCCTTGTGGTCGCCCTGGTCGTATTGGCCATGCGACCGAGGCTCGGTCGGCGAGCGTGGCTCGCGCCGGCGGCCCTGTCTGTCGCCTTCCTGACCCTCAGCGTGGATGTCGTGATCAAGGCGGGTCCCCTGGGTTTCGTGCCCGAGCACCTGCACGGGCCGTGGGGCGCGCAGATCCTGTGCGACCTGATCCTGTCGGCCGGCACGGCGCTGGCGCTGCTGCTGCCGCGCGCCCGAGCGGTCGGCATGACGACCATCCCCTGGATGGCGCTGATCGCGGCGACGGGGTCGATCGGTCTCCTGGCGATGACGGCCCGTTGCCTGTTCCTGGAAAGCCGGGCCGCCGAGACGGCCTGACACGGCTCAGGCCGAGGCCGACTCCAGCTCGCCCAGCGCCGCGCGGCTCCAGCCCTTGTCCAGGGTCCAGGCGGCGATGGCCAGCCACAGCAGGCCCAGGAACGCGTGGCCGCGCTGCCAGTAGCCGACGTCGTAGCCGGTGCGGATGTTCCAGACGCCGGTCAGCAAGGCGAAGACCAGCAGGAGCCCGAAGAACCAGCCCAGCGAGAAATGGGCCAGGCGGCGGTAGCCGGGCTGGCCCCACAGGGCCCAGGCGGTGAACAGCGGCGCGAACTGGATGGCCAGGCCCACCCCGCAGGCGCGGTGCATCGGGTCGGGCCAGTGGAACACGCCCGCGAAGACGGCGCCCAGCCCGGTCAGGGCCACGAACAGCCCCGCGAAGGCCGAGACGATCCGCCGCCCGCCGGCGTGCTCCAGCGCGTGGGTGAAGCCGGCGCCGGCGAACAGGCCCGCGATCCCGGCGATCACCATGCCGTAGTTGAAGACCTCGGGCATCGGCGCCTTGGGTCCCCCCAGTTCGCTGATGAACTGCGCGCCGGCGTTGAAGCCGGGGAACAGCCGCTGGGCCAGCAGCACGTCGGCCACCATCACGGCCGGCGCGATCACGCCGATCTTCAGGAAGGCGCCGGTGCGGTGCAAGTTTAAGATCCTGTTCCTGGTGACCGGAAAATCGCTCCGCGAGGTACGCCGGTCAATGGATCAAAACCCGTCATCCCGCGACGTGTTCGCGGGACCCATTTGTCCGCCGCGGGTGAGACGCAAGGCGAAGCGCTCACGTGGAAGCTGACCCATGGGTCCCGCGCATGAAGCGCGGGATGACGGTTTGGAGGAAGGGCCCTTGTTACCTCGCCGCCGACGGGTGCCCGGCCGGCGCGAACGTATTCCCGAAGAAGTCGCCCTTGTTCCAGACCGGGCGGGCCGGCGTGTTGGCCAGTTCGCGGGCGATCTCGTAGTTGACCAGGGCGAACTTGGCGGCCGCCTGATAGTCGATCGGCTGCGAGAGGTCGTCGCCCGGGTGGTGGTAGTTGGTCTTCAGGAAGGTGGTGAAGGCCTTCTCGCCGCCGTTCTGGAAGCCGGTCATCAGGAACACGGCCGGGATGCCCTGCTCGACGAAGCGATAGTGGTCCGAGCGGGTGAACAGGCCTTCCTCCGGCAACGGATCGCCCGAGAGGGCCACCCCGACGCGGGCGCCGGCGTGCTTGACGGCCTCGCCGACGGTCGAGCGGTCGGCGCCGAAGGCGATCACGTCGGTGAACGGATAGAGCAGCACCGGCATGTCCAGGTTCACGTCGGCGGCGATGTTGGCCTTGGCGACGGTCGGGTTGTTGGCGAAATAGTCCGAGCCGATCAGGCCCTTCTCCTCGCCGGTCACGCACAGCAGGATGATCGAGCGCTTGGGGCGCACCTTGCTGTTCTTGAAGCCGCGCGCGACCTCCAGCAGCGTGGCCACGCCCGAGGCGTTGTCGAGCGCGCCGTTGTTGATGCGGTCCTCGCCGGGCTTGGCGTTCTCGCGGATGCCGATGTGGTCGAGGTGGGCCGAGAGGATCACCGTCTGGGCCTTCAGCGTTGGGTCCGAGCCCTCGATCATGCCGACGACGTTGCTGCTCTCGCGCTTTTCGATCTCGGTCTTCAGCGTGACGGCGACCTTGGACGGCAGGGCGAAGCCCTTGACCGCGCCCGCCGGCTTCTCGGCCTCGGCCATCACCGCGTCGAGCGCGACCGGCGCGCCGGCGAACAGCTTGGCCGCGCCGGCCTGGCTGATGCTGACCAGCGACGGCGCCGACGGCGCGCGGATGGCGCCGACGTCCTGGGCGTTGCGCCAAGTCACGCGCCAGGCCTTCATGCCGCCGATGCCGGCCGCGAACGGACGGCGCTTCTCGCCGCTGGCGCTGGACATCGAGATCACGCCGACCGCGCCGCGCTTGGCGGCCTCGGCGCGCTTGGTGTTCATGTTGCTGAAGTGGGCGCGCTCCTCGGTCTGGATCGACGACGGCGCGCCGCTCAGCATGACGACGATCTTGCCCTTCACGTCCAGGCCCGCGTAGTCGTCGCGGCCGCGCGAGGGATCGACGATGCCGTAGCCGACGAAGACCAGCGGCGCCTCGACGCTGAGGTCGGCCGCCTGGGCCTGGGCGCCCGGCAGATAGTCCTCGCCGTACTTCAGGGCCACGGGCGCGCCGTCGGCGCCGGTCAGGGTCATCGCGCCCTCGCCGGCCGGACGATAGGCCAGCAGCGGCACCCGCTGCTTGTAGGTTCCATTGTCGCCGGCGGGCTTCAGGCCCAAGAGGGCGTATTGGGCGGCGACATAGTTGGCGGCGATGTCATAGCCGCGGGTGCCGGCCTCGCGGCCCTCCATGGCGTCGTCGGCCAGGAAGGTCATGTGCGCCTTGATGGCGTCGGGCGAGGGGGTGAAGTCCGAGATCGCCTTCTTGGCGGCCTTCGGAGCCGCCTTGGCGGCGGCGGCGGGCTTGGCGGCGGGTTGAACGGGCGCGGCCGCCAGAACCGGCTGCGCGATCATCAGCAGAGCGGCGCTGGCGAGCGCGGCGCGACGCGAAAACGACATGTCTTTGAAAGGCTCCGAGGAGAGCGAGCCGCCCCCCGGCCCGCGACGGGGCCGAACCATGTCGGGACGATGACAGCTTGTCGAGACGTGGCGACCTGAACGATTTGTAATGTTGGGCACGGTTTCGCGCGCCCGAGGCCGGTCGCGGGTTAACCGCCGCGTAAAAAAGATGACCGGGCGGTGACTTTTACCATCCTTGATCGCGGGGGCTTAACCGCGACGAGCGGATAACTGTCGGGAACACGCCATAGCCCCACGGGAGGCTCTCGATGCAGGCTCTTTCCATCGCCGCTTCCGGCATGATCGCCGCGGCCGATCGCCTGAACGCCAGCGCCCAGCGCGTGGCCTCGGCGGACGTCGCGGCCCAGAAGGCTCAGGACGACAAGGACATCGACTATGTCGGCGAGCGGGTCGCGCAGATCGGCGCGGCCGCCGACTTCAAGGCCAACGCCGCGGTGGTCAGGACCGCCGACGAGATGACCAAGCGCCTGCTCGACCTCAAGGTCTGAGCCTCGCGCCACGAGCGTGAGTCCGCCCGCCCCGGCGCGTCACCCGAGGCGGCCGGGCTACACCGCCGGCCAGTCTTCGCGCGCCCCCTTAGCGAAGGCCGTCCGGCCGCCGCCTCCCGCCCTGCCCCCTAGTCTCGCGGGAGGCGGCGTTCTTATTCTCCTCCCCCTTCGGGGGAGG
>NZ_CAMQSF010000053.1 GCF_947036865.1 uncultured Caulobacter sp.
CGGCGGCCTCACCCCCTGGCAGCGTGTAAACAACCTTCTTGGAAACGACACCTAGGCCAAGGTCTCCACGCCCCGGAGGATCAGGTTCAGCCCCGCCCGAAACTGCTCCCGATCGTCATGCTGGGCCATCTGGTCGACGATGCCGCGCAGAAACGGATACCGCTTGGGATCGAGACCGGCCCATGCGGTGGCGACCTTGGCCAGCTCGTCCTCGCGGACCCGGCCCGGCGGCCCCTGTCGGGCGTTGGCGGCGTTCTGGGCGGCGGCGCCGAGGATATAGGTCGCCAGGGCGGTCACGACTTCGAAGCGCGCGCGGCTGGGCGCGCCCAACGCCTCCAGCGGGCGCCCCAGGGCTTCCAGTATGGCCAGGCCCGCCGGTTGCAGCGGCTCGCGGGCCAGATGAGCGCCGACCCAGGGCCGCGCGTCGATCAGGTCGAACAGGCGCAGCCCGACCGCCTGGATCGCCGCGCGGGGCGACGCCGCGTCCCCGCCTCCCGCGAGCGTATGGTCGACGACGTCGCTGGCGGCGGCGGTGAGCAGGGCCGTCTTGTCGGCCACGTGCCAGTAGATCGCGCCGGCCCCGGTGGCGAGGCGGCTCGCCAGCGCGCGGAAGGTCAGGGCCCCGTCGCCGGCCTCGTCCAGGATTTCGATGGCGGCCTCGACGATGCGGGCCTTCGACAGGGCGTCGGCGCGGCGCGGCGCGCCAGGGGCTTTGCTCATGACCGGAGCTTGACATAACTGGAACGACGTTCCAACAGGTACGAAATGGAACGTCGTTCCATTCATCGCGCGGAGCTTCTCATGACCCTTTCCATCGGCATTGTCGGCGCGGGCCTCGGCGGCCTGACCCTGGCCCGCGTGCTTTATCGCCACGGCGTCGCCGCCACCGTGTTCGAGGCCGACGCCTCGCCCGACGCGCGCCGCCAAGGCGGCCTGCTCGACATCCACGAACAGGACGGACAGCGGGCCATGAAGGCCGCGGGCCTGTTCGAGGCGTTCAGCGCGCTGATCCATCCGGGCGGCGAGGCGTCGCGGGTCCTGGACCGTCACGCCGGCGTGCTGCTGGACAGACCCGACGACGGAACAGGCGGTCGCCCCGAAGTGCCCAGGACCGCCCTGCGCGCCCTGCTGCTCGATTCGCTGCCCGACGGCGCGGTCCGCTGGGGCAAGAAGGTCGTGAGCATCGAGGGGCTGGAGGGCGGTCGCCATCGCTTGAGCTTCGCCGACGGGACGACCGAGGTCACCGACCTGCTCGTCGGGGCCGACGGCGCCTGGTCGAAGGTGCGCCCGCTGGTTTCGGCCGCCACGCCCGACTATCTCGGCGTGGGCTTCTTCGAGACCTGGCTGCGCGACGCCGATCGCCGCCATCCCGCCAGCGCCGAGGCCGTGGGCGGCGGCGCGATGTTCGCGCTGGAGCCGGGCCGGGGCGTCTTCGCGCACCGCGAGGCCGACAGCGTGCTACACGCCTATGTCGCCCTGAAGCGTCCTCTCGACTGGATCGAGGCGGTCGCCGCGCTCGACGAGGCCGCCGCCAAGGCGCGGCTCCTGGCGGAATTCGGCGGCTGGGCCCCGGCCTTGACCGATCTGATCGCCGAAAGCGACGGCCGGCCGGTCTGTCGCGCGCTGCACGCCCTGCCCGACGATCACGCCTGGACGCGGACGCCGGGCGTCACCCTGCTGGGCGACGCGGCCCACCTGTCGGCCCCGGCGGGCGAGGGCGCGAACCTGGCCATGCTCGACGGGGCGGAACTGGCCGAGGCGATCCTGGCCCATCCCGACGATCTCGAAGCCGCCCTCGCGGACTACGAAGCGCGCATGTTCCCGCGCTCCAACGCGGCCGCCAAGGAGTCGCGCCGCGTTCTGGGCCTATGCCTCGACGATCAGGCGCCGGACAGCCTGCTGGACTTTTTCCAGTCCATGGGCCGGGCGGAGGCTTAGGGGTCGCGCACGCCATGGGCCCGATCACCGCGCATCCGGGATGACCGACCGCGTTCCGCCTAGCCCGTCAAATCGTTCAGCTCGGCGCGAACCGCCGCCTCGAGATCGCCCAGGAAATCACGGATCGTGGTCCAGACGATCCGTTCCTCGACCCCTTCATATTCGTGGCGATAGATGTTGCCCGCCGCCTTTATGGCGCGCCAATCGATCATCGGATAGCGCCCGGTGAGATCGTCCGGCAGCCGGCGGCAGGCTTCCGAGATGATTTCCAGGCACCGCGTGGCGGCGTAGAACGCTCCGGTCGTGCTCGAACGCGTCCGCCGAGCGATCACCGACGATCTGGCGGGCGAAGGCGATATTGTCCTGGATATGCAGGAGGACCGCCTCGGCCCTAGAAGGCATAGAGCGCTTCCCGCTCGACGGCGGGCCGGATGTGGCGGTTCAGCCCGTTGCGGGTCACCACGTCGACCGGCTCGGCATAGTAGCCTTGGATGAGATCCTTCAGACCCGCATAGGCCCAGACACTGACCACGGCGTCCGGACGAAACTCGATCATTACGTCGATGTCGCTGCCTGGCCGGGCCTCGTCGCGGGCCACCGAGCCGAAGACAGCGGCGCGCGCCACGCCGCGCTGGCGCAGCTCGCCTTCATGACGCTTGAGGATCCGGAGGGCTTCGTCACGGGTCATGGGCCGAGGATATCAGAAACCCCTCGGCCCGTCACAAGCGCCAGCGCTTGGCCCTACGCGTAGCTCTGCAGCGGCCGCACGTCCAAGGCCTCGTCGGGGGCGCCGGCGATGGCTTGGGCCGCGGCCAGGGCGCCGGCCGAGGTCGTGTAGTACGGCACCTTCATCATCAGGGCCGTGCGGCGGATCTCGAAGCTGTCCTCCAGGGCCTGCTTGCCCTCGGTGGTGTTGAACACCAGCTGCACGCCGCCGTTCTTCATCACGTCGACGATGTGCGGCCGGCCTTCCAGGACCTTCTTGACGTAGTCGACCTCGACGCCCTGCTCGGCGAGGTAGGCGCGGGTGCCCTCGGTCGACAGCACCGTGAAACCCGCCTGTTGCAAGAGCTTCACTGGCTCGACGATCCAGGGCTTGTCGCTTTCCTTGACCGAGACGAAGGCCACGCCCTTGCGCGGCAGCTTGACGCCGCCGCCCAGCTGGCTCTTGGCGAAGGCGCGGGCGAAGGCCGGGGCCATGCTGGTCTCGCCGTCGCGCAGCCAGTCCAGGCCCATGACCTCGCCGGTCGAGCGCATTTCCGGACCCAGCACCGTGTCGACGCCGGCGAAGCGGGCGAACGGGAACACCGCTTCCTTGACCGCGATGTGGTCGTAGGGCTTGTCGGTCAGGCCGAAGCTCTTCAGCGACGCGCCGGCCATGACCTTGGCGGCGATGCCGGCCAGGGGCTGGCCGATGGTCTTGGCCACGAACGGCACGGTGCGCGAGGCGCGCGGATTGACTTCCAGCACATAGATGCGCGGAGCATCGGAGTGCGGCTCCTCGATGGCGAACTGCACGTTCATCAGGCCGCGCACGTTCAGGGCCAGGGCCATCTGGACGGTCTGGCGCTTCAGCTCCTCGATGGTCTCGGGCTTCAGCGAGAACGGCGGCAGCGAGCAGGCGCTGTCGCCCGAGTGCACGCCGGCCTCCTCGATGTGCTCCATCACGCCGGCCACGAACACGTCGGTCCCGTCGCACAGGGCGTCGACATCGACCTCGGTGGCGCGCGACAGGTACTGGTCGATCAGCACCGGGCTGTCGCCGCTGACCTGCACGGCGGTGTTGACGTAGCGCTCCAGCTGCTCGTCGTCGCGGACGATCTCCATGCCGCGACCGCCCAGCACGTAGGACGGGCGGATGACGATCGGATAGCCGACCTTGTGCGCCGCCTCGAAGCATTCCTCGCGGGTGCGGGCCAGGGCGTTGACCGGCTGGGCGATCTCCAGCTTGTGCAGCAACTGCTGGAAGCGCTCGCGATCCTCGGCCAGGTCGATGGCGTCGGGGCTGGTGCCCAGGATCGGGATGCCGGCCTCTTCCAGCGCATGCGCCAGCTTCAGCGGGGTCTGGCCGCCGAACTGGACGATGACGCCGGCCAGCTCGCCCTTGCCCATCTCCACATGCAGCAGCTCCAGCACGTCCTCGGCCGTCAGCGGCTCGAAATAGAGGCGGTCGGAGGTGTCGTAGTCGGTCGAGACGGTCTCGGGGTTGCAGTTGACCATGATCGACTCGACGCCGATCTGATCGAGCGCGAAGGCCGCGTGGCAGCAGCAGTAGTCGAACTCGATGCCCTGGCCGATCCGGTTGGGACCGCCGCCCAGGATCACCGCCTTCTTGCGGTCGGACGGCTCGCTCTCGCACTCGGGGATCTGGCCCAGCGCGCCGGTCTCGTAGGTCGAGTACATGTAGGGCGTCTCGGCCCGGAACTCGCCGGCGCAGCTGTCGATGCGCTTGAACACCGGGCGGACCGCCAGGTCGTGGCGCAGCTTGCGCACGGCCGCCTCGCTCTGGCCGCTCAGCTGGGCCAGGCGCTTGTCGGAGAAGCCTTGCGCCTTCAGCGCGCGCAGGGCCACGGCGTCCTTGGGCAGGCCCCCGGCGCGGATCCAGCCTTCCTGGCGGATCAGCTCGGCGATCTGGCGCAGGAACCAGGGCTCGTAGGAACAGGCGGCGTGGACCTCGTCGACCGTCAGGCCATGGCGGAAGGCCTGGGCGATCACGCGCAGGCGGTCCGGGGTCGGCGTGCCGAGCGCCCGCACGACGGCGGCCTTGCCAGTGTCCGGGTCATCGGCGCCGTGGATCTCGACCTCGTCGAAGCCCGACAGACCGGTCTCCAGGCCGCGCAGGGCCTTCTGGACGCTTTCCTTGAAGGTGCGGCCGATAGCCATCACCTCGCCGACCGACTTCATGGCCGTGGTCAGCAGGGGTTCCGAGCCCGGATACTTCTCGAAGGCGAAGCGCGGGATCTTGGTGACCACATAGTCGATCGAGGGCTCGAACGAGGCCGGGGTCGCGCCGCCGGTGATGTCGTTCTTCAGCTCATCGAGCGTGTAGCCGACGGCCAGGCGCGCGGCGACCTTGGCGATCGGGAAGCCGGTGGCCTTCGAGGCCAGGGCGGACGAGCGCGACACGCGCGGGTTCATCTCGATGACGACCATGCGGCCGTCCTTCGGGTTGACGGCGAACTGCACGTTCGAGCCGCCGGTCTCCACGCCGATCTCGCGCAGCACGGCGATCGAGGCCGCGCGCATCCACTGATATTCCTTGTCCGTCAGGGTCAGGGCCGGGGCGACGGTGATCGAGTCGCCGGTGTGGACGCCCATCGGGTCGATGTTCTCGATCGAGCAGACGATGATGCAGTTGTCCGCCTTGTCGCGGACGACCTCCATCTCGTACTCCTTCCAGCCCAGGACGCTCTCCTCGACCAGCACCTCGGTGGTCGGCGAGAGGTCGAGGCCGCGCTCGACGATCTCCTTGAACTCCTCGACATTGTAGGCGATGCCGCCGCCGGTGCCGGCCAGGGTGAAGGACGGGCGGATGATCGCCGGCAGGCCGACGAACTCCAGGCCTTCCATGGCCTCTTCCAGCGTGTGGCAGGCGCGCGAGCGGGGGCTTTCCAGGCCCAGCTTGTCCATGGCGTCGCGGAACTTCTGGCGGTCCTCGGCCTTGTCGATGACCTCGGCCTTGGCGCCGATCATCTCGACGCCGAACTTGGCCAGCACGCCGTTGGCTTCCAGCGCCAGGGCGGTGTTCAGCGCGGTCTGGCCCCCCATGGTCGGCAAGAGCGCGTCGGGGCGCTCCTTTTCGATGATCTTGGCGACCATCTCGGGCGTGATCGGCTCGATATAGGTCGCGTCGGCCACGTCCGGATCGGTCATGATCGTGGCGGGGTTCGAGTTGACCAGGATGATCCGATAGCCCTCGGCGCGCAGGGCCTTGCAGGCTTGCACGCCCGAATAGTCGAACTCACAGGCCTGACCGATGACGATGGGCCCAGCGCCGATGATCAGGATCGAGGAGAGGTCGGTACGTTTGGGCATGGCTAACTCGCGCGAAGACACGGTCGCGCACAACCACGCGCCCGCTGTCGAACCATCTTGCAGGTTAAGCCGCCCGTTTAGAGACGGAGTCGGGCGGGCGCAAGTCCGGAACTTGGGCGGGGGTTAACGGGATCTTGAATCCCTCTCTTCGGAGAGAAGGAGGGGCCCGTCCCGACGCAAGTCGGGATGGGAGGGTGAGAGGCTACGGCGGCCGCCGGACGGTCATCGCGATCAACGGCCTTGGGCGCGACGGTGATCGAGGCCGGCGAGCGGGCGTTTGCGGGGTCGGAAGGGTGTGGTGAGCGGAAGCGCGTCGCTAGAAGAAATAGCCAGACATAAGGAGAGAAAGCACAGGCTTTTCTCCGACTTCAACGCGCCGATAGTTCACAAAAGCCGTGCACTCGAGCAGCGCCTTGAAGAGCTCCGGACAGCGCGACGCGAAATCGGACACGTCGTCTAACTGAAGGGTGAGTAGCTCGCCGGGCGACACAGCTCTGGCGACCATCTGCGCGTTTCGATCATCGGCTGATGTCATGCAGTCGATCCATGCATTCATGTTCCGTCCGTAGAACGACGGAAAGCCCAGCGCACCTGCAAACACGTCGTGGAAGGTCTCCCAATCCGTGATGAGCTTGGTGGGGATTACGACCAAAGCGGTATTCATGGCCGTAGCTTAGCCAGCATTCGGTGAAAGGCCGCAATGGGTTGAGCGCGGTAATCAGGCCCAGGGCCCATCCGGCCAGCCGTGAAGCCTCTCACCCTCCCACCGCCTGCGGCGGCGGGCCCCTCCCTCTCTCCGAAGAGAGGGTTTTTGTGGGGCGACGAAGGTCCAGTGCTCTCCCGCTATCCCTCTCTCTGGAGAGAGGGAGGGGCCCGTCCCGACGACAGTCGGGATGGGAGGGTGAGAGGCTACAGCCTTCCCGACCGCAGCACGGCGAGGATCTCGTCCGCCGTTCCGCCCGGATCGGTCAGCACCCGCTCGTTGCGGAATCGCAGCACGAAATAGCCGAACAGCGCCAAGGTTTCGGTGCGGCGGTCGTCATAGTCCTCGCGCCCCTCATGGACGGGACCGTCCAGTTCCACGATCACCTTCGCGGACTCGCAGACGAAGTCGGCGAAGTAGCGATCGATCGGGTGCTGACGCAGGAAGCGGAAGCCGCCGAGGCGGCGGTTGCGGACGAGGTTCCACAGCGTCCTCTCGGCCAGGGTCTGGTCTCGGCGGAGGCGACGGGCGGTGGCGATCCGATCCATGGTCGGAGCCTGACGCGGCCGAAACGCGCGCTCAAGCGGAGGAATCTAAATTTCTCGGCCGGCGGTGAAGCCTCTCACCCTCCCATCCCGACTCTTGTCGGGATGGGCCCCTCCCTCTCTCCAGAGAGAGGGATTTCGCGCGTTGACAGCCTCTGAACTTGAATTTAACAACATATTTAAATAACCTACTCGTTAAATAAATGGCCGACTCCCTCTCCATCACCTTCGCCGCCCTCGCCGATCCGACCCGCCGGGCGATCCTGGCCCGCCTCGCGTCGGGGGAGGCCACGGTCAATCAGCTGGCCGAGCCGTTCGACATCAGCCTGCCCGCCGTCTCGCGCCATCTGAAGGTGCTGGAGGGCGCGGGGCTGATCAGTCGGACGCGCGAGGCCCAGGCCCGTCCCTGCAAGCTGGAGCCCGAGGCGCTGAAGCGGGCTCATTCCTGGATCGAGCACTATCGCCGGTTCTGGGACGAGAGCTTCGACCGCATGGCCGTCTATCTGGCCGAGCTGCAAGCCGAGGAGGCCGCCGCCAACCCTCCGAACCTCAAGGACCCGCCAGCATGACCGACACCCCCATACTTCAGGGCGAGGTGATCCAGGACGACGAGCTCCTGATCGAGCGCCTGTTCGACGCCCCGCGCGATCTCGTCTTCCGCGTCTGGACCCGGCCCGAGCACCTGATGAAGTGGTGGGGGCCCAAGGCCTTCACGCCGATCGGCGTCGAGCAGGACTTCCGCGTCGGCGGCGCCTACCGCTTCGGGATGCGGAGCGCCGAGGGGCGCGAGGTCTGGAAGTCCGGCGTCTACCGGGAGATCGTCCCGAACGAGCGCATCGTCATGACCTTCCGCTGGGACGACGGCGCGTGGGACGTCGACAGCGTGATCACCGTCACCTTCATCGCCCTGGCCAGCGGCCGGACGCTGTTTCGCTTCCATCAGGCGCCGTTCAAGACGATCGAGGCCCGCGACGCCCACGTCTTCGGCTGGACCAGCCTGCTCGACAAGCTCGCCGCCTATCTGGAGACCGCGCAATGAACGCTCATGTGGCCACGCCCACCGTCTCGGCCTTCGCCTGGGTTCCGGACTTCGCCAAGGGCCAGGTGCGCGACCTGAGGGTCCGCTGGGCGCTGGAGGAAGCCGGCCTGCCCTACCGCACCGACCTGCTGTCGCCCGGACAGGCCAATGCCGACTATCGCCGTCATCAGCCGTTCGGCCAGGTTCCGGCCTTCCAGGACGGCGAGGTCGACATGTTCGAGAGCGGGGCCATCGTCCTGCACATCGCCGAGCGCGCGCCGGCGCTGATGCCGACCGATCCGGCCGGCCGCGCGCGGACGATCAGCTGGATGTTCGCGGCGCTGAACACGATGGAGCCGCCGATCCAGACCCTGGGCGAGCTCGACTTCTTCCACGCCGACCAGGACTGGGCCAAGGCGCGCCGGCCGGCGATGGTCGCCTGGGTCGAGAAGCGCGCCGCCGAGCTGGCCCAGCGCCTGGGCGACAATCCCTATCTGGACAGCGACCGCTTCACCGCCGGCGATCTCCTGATGACGACCGTGCTGCGGATCATCGACCGCACCGACCTGATCCGGTCCCAGCCCCGGCTCAACGCCTATCTGGAGCGCTGCACCGGCCGGCCGGCGTTCCAGAAGGCCCTGGCCGCCCAGATGGCCGACTTCATGGGGTCGCCGCCGCCGGGCTGGGGCTAGCGTCGACGCCCGGCGCGGGGCCGGGCCGCACCCGCAACCAAGCCTCGGCCAGCAAGAGGTTCGGAACCCAGCACAGAAACGAGATCGCCCGATAGGCCTCGAAGAAGTGCTCTCCGGCGAGGGTCGCCGCCGGCAGGTAGAGGCGCAGGGTCACCGCGGCCAGGGTCAGGGCGAACGAGCGGATCATCCAGGCGCGGTGCTCGGCGATGCGGCGGGCCAGCGCGCGCCGGAAGGCCTGGACCGTCGTGACGATCCACGCCGCGCCCAGCAGGCCGAACCCGGCGGCGGCCACCGGCCCCGCCGTCGACCCGAACGCCAGGACGAGGCCTCCGATCCCGCCGGCCAGGCAGCCGGCCACATAGAGCCGGCCCAGCGCCCGGTGCAGCCCGGGGCGGCGGGCGCGCAGGCCGCCCAGGAACTGGAAGGGCCCGACCAGCAGGGCCGTGGCCGCGCCCGCGACGTGCAGATCCAGGAACGGGTTGGCGAACGGATTGGCCATCACATTCGGCGCCAAGGGCCCCACGCGCGGCAGGTAGCGATAGGACACGAGGGCCACGGCGAGGCTGAGGAAGGTCATCGCGCCCCAGGCGGCGCGGGACAGGATCTTGGGCATGGGTTCGGCTCCGTTTCGAGCCGAGATTGCCAGCGCCGCGACCCCGCGCTACGGCAAGCTCGCGAGCGGCGCCCATTCTGCGCGAACGGCGCCGGGACGGGGATAGATGGGCTTTCTGGACGCTCGACGATCGCGACGCCTGGCCGTCGATCTGGCCCTGCTGACCCTGCTGGGGCTGGTGCTGGCCGTGCTGGGGCCGTTCGGCACCGCCGACCTGCCGCTGGGCGATCGCGCCGCCTATTGGCTGCAGAGCATCGTCGGCGGCGGCCTGATCGGCGTCGCGCTCGACGAGCTGGTCGGCAGGCGGCTGAGCGGATTCTGGCGCCGCCTGATCGTCATCACGACCCTGATGACGCCGCTCGTCGTGGCGCTGGTCGGCGTCCTCAACATGCACGCGAACCACCGCTTCGTGGCGCCCCCGATCCTGTGGTTCCGCGTCTGGGTGATCAGCGGCCTGGTCATGGCCGTGAGGATCCTGACCTGGCGCGCGCCGGCCGCCGCCGCGCCGGTCGTCGAGACGCGGGTGGTGGTCGCCCCGCCCCTGCCCGAGGCCGAGGCGGCCTTTCGCCAGCGGCTGTCGGCCAAGCGCAGGACCGCCCGGCTGATCGCGCTGGAGGCCCACGACCACTATCTGCGGGTCCATACCGACGCGGGCTCTGAACTTCTGACCCTGCGCTTCTCGGACGCCCTGGCCGAGCTGGCCGGCGCCCACGGCTTTCAGACCCATCGCTCGTGGTGGGTGGCGGCCGAGGCGATCCAGTCGGCCCATTGGCGGCGCGGCGCGGGCGAGCTGCGCCTGCTGGGCGATCTGACCGTCCCGGTCAGCCGCCGGCACGCGCCAGTGCTGCGGGCGGCGGGCTGGCTGTGAGGGTCTTGCCGCCGGGCGCCGCCGGATCGACCGGCGCCACCCAGGCGGTCCCGGTCTTGCCGAGCTTGTAGCCCAGGGCGAACAGCGAACGCAGGCTGCCGGCCGAGAAGTCCAGGCCCGAGAAGTCGCCCTGAGCGTCGTCCGGAATGGCCGTGTACTGGAAGGCCCCGCCGTTGCGCCGGGTGAAGGCCGCGTTGGCGGTCAGGTTGGCGCGCATCTGGGCCTTGTTCATCGCGATCCACGAGCGGCCCAGGATCGACAGAGCGTCGCCCTTGGTGAAGCCGAAGCCGCCGTCGATCTGGCCGTTGACGATCACCCGCACCTCGCCCGGCCCCGCCTTGTCGCGATCGGGCATGATCGACAGCAGCAAAGCCTCGGGCGCGATGAAGAAGGGCGTGGTCACGCTGCCGTCGACATGCATCTCCGACAGCTTGCGATTGGCGCCTCGCACCTCGATCAGGCTGGGCGGGAACACGCCCGGAATGCTGGCCGAGGCCACCAGCACCTCGCGGAACAGCTTCAGCGCCGCGTCGTCGCCGCGCGCGGCGATCGCCCCCATGTCCCAGATCACCGTCTGCTCGGTGTCGAGATTGGTGGTGGCGATCAGCAGCCGCCGGCCCTTGGCGTTCTCGACGGCCACGGCGTAGAGCATCGGCGGGTCGACGTACTTGTCGACCAGCTGGCGCAGGGCATGGTTGCGGAACACGCTGGGCGCGAAGAACAGGTCGAGACCCCGCTTCTGCAGGATGCGGTCGACGGCGTCGCTGGTGTAGGCCTGGGTCAGCCGCCGATCCCAGTCCTTGCCCAGGAAGGCGAAGGGCGCGGTCAGGGCGCCGGTCGAGACCCCGGTGACGATGTCGAAGTCGGGCCGCGTCCCGGCGTCCGACCAGCCCACCAGCACCCCCGCGCCGTAGGCCCCGTTGGAGCCGCCGCCGGAGATGGCCAGCACATTAACCTTGCGCCCCGCCAGCCGGTCGTGGACCCCTTGGGCGAACTTGAGGCTGGCCTGGGGATCGACCGCGCTGAACCGGACATCCGCCAGGCCGCTGGGCGCGACCGACCCCAGGTCGGCGGCGGTGAACGCCTCGCGCGGGAGCGTGCCGCAGGCCGAAAGGCACAGGGTCAGCGCCAGGGCGGCCAGGACGCGAAGGCCGGGCATCGAGCTTCTCCGGGTTCCCGCCGATGATTAGCCAACTCGCCTCCTTAGGGGAACCGCCGGCCTTGCCACGGCCATGATTTGCGAGTCATTCTCAATATCAGAGATGGAGAGTCGGCCATGGTCTTGCGAATGACGGGGACAAGCGTGCTGGCCGCGATGATGCGGGCCGAACGACCGCGCCGCGCGCCGCTGGCGGAGGACTTCACCTGGCTGCTGCACGGCCCGACGGGGGTTGAGGTGGTCGAGGACGACGCCCCGCCGCCGCGCCTGCTGGCGGCGGAGTAGCGGTGGGCGTCGAGTGCAGGCTGAACGTCGGTCGCGGTCCGCTTGGATGTCATGCAAGACGTGAGCGGGCGCTCGAAAGAGCACATCCCTCCCCCTCGATGGGGGAGGGGCAGGGGTGGGGGTGATGCGGCGGTGGAAAACGTTCGCGACCTAACCTCAGCAGGTCACCCCCATTCCCGACCCTTCCCCCATAGAGGGGGAAGGGAGTCCATGGACGATCGAAAGCAGCCGCCGACTAACACCTCCAAACGAAAACAGGCCAGCGCGAGCGCTGGCCTGTTCCGTTGAGCGCGAGCTCAGATGCGAGGGTCGATTAGACCGCTTGCAGCTGGCCGGCCGAGGTCTTGCCGCTGCGGCGGTCGACTTCCGGCTCGAAGCCGATCTTCTGACCGTCGTTCAGGCCGTTCATGCCGGCGCGTTCGACGGCCGAGATGTGGACGAAGATGTCCGAGCCGCCGTTGTCCGGCTGGATGAAGCCGAAGCCCTTGGCGGCGTTGAACCACTTCACGGTTCCAGTAGCCATTCTCAATTTCCTCAATAGGCATGTGTGTTCGCCGCGCGAAAACGTCTCGCGCAGCGATCAAATTTCGTTGGAAGTTCGGAAGGCGCGTCCGGCGCTCCACATCGGGAGCAAGGAATAGCAGGCCGATCGGCAGCGAATTCGATGTCCCATCTACTCCGATTTTATTTTCGAAATCAAGGAAAATAAATCCGCACGACTTTTGACGAATTTCTGGGTCGCGACGCTTCTTCGAACGTTGCCTTGCCGGGGCGAGATTTCCTGCCCACGCGTTCGGAGTTCCACATGACCCTGCTCGAGAAGATTCCCACCCTCAGCGACGGCGATCTGACCCAGCTGCTGTCCAACGCCCGGCGGCTGGACGTGGTCGGCACGCCGGCCCAGCGCGTCCAGGTGGCCGAGGTGATCGGGCCGCTGGAACAGGAGGCCGCGCGCCGGCGCGCGCTGAAGGCGCCCAGGCGGTAGGGCTTGCTCCGCCTACCGCGCGAAGGGCCAGATCCAGGCGATCAGCCAGGGCGCGACCAGCAGGATCAGGGCCGTCAGCGGCGCGCCAAGCCGGGCGTAGTCTCCAAAGCGATAGCCGCCGGGTCCCAGCACCAGGGTGTTGCACTGGTGGCCGACGGGCGTGAGAAAGTCACAGCCGGCGCCCACCGCCACGGCCATCAGGAACGGATCCGGCGACAGGCCCAGGCGCTGGGCCACGCCCAGGCCGATCGGCGCGGCGATCAGCACGGTGGCGGCGTTGTTCAGGAACGGCGTCGCCGCCATCGCCACCGCCATCATCGCCGTCAGCACCGCGATGGGCGGCAGGCCGTGGAAGGCGCCCGACAGCCAGGCCGAGATCAGGTCGGCGCCGCCGGTCTTCTGCACCGTGTCGCTGACCGGGATCAGGGCCGCCACCAGGACCAGCACCGGCGCTTCCAGCGCGGCGTAGGCCTCGCGCATCCGCAGGGCGCCGGTCGCCACCACCAGCACCGCCGCGCCGAAGAAGCCGGCCGCCACCGGCACGATCCCGGTCGCCACCAGCGCCATGGCGCCGGCCAGGATCACCGAGGGCAGCACCGCGTGGCGCACCCCGCCCAGCCGCACCTCGCGCTCGACCAGCGGCAAGAGGCCCAGCGCCTGAAGCGCGGTCGGCAGCGACTGCTCGGCGCCTTGCAGCACGAGAATGTCGCCCGAGCGCAGGCGCGCGGTGGCCAGACGCCCGGCCATCCGATGGCCGCTGCGGCTGACGCCCAGCAGATTGACGCCGTGGGTGTCGCTGAGCGCCAGGCTCCGCGCGGACTGGCCTATCAGGTCCGACTCGCCGCCGATCACGGCCTCGACCACCCGCACCTCGTCGGTGGGCTCCTTCATCGCCACCGGACGGTCGGCGTCGCGCAGGCGCAGCTTGGCCTTGACGATCAGCTCGTTCAGTTCCTGCTGCTCGCCCTCCAGCAGGAGGACGTCGCCCGGAGCGATCTTCAGATTGGCGTGCGGCGCGTCGATCCGACGGCGGCCGCGCAGCAGCGCCACGACGGTCACCGCGCCGTCGGCGGCCTTGCGGAGCCCGCCGACGCGTCCCCCGTCGAAGCTCCAGCCCTCCGGGACCTCGACCTCGGTGACATAGGCCTTGGCCGCCAGGGCGGCGTCGACATCGATGGCGGCCTGGCGCGTCTTGGGCAGCAGGCGGTAGCCGACCGTCAGATAGGCGACCGCCAGCACCGTCAGGATCCCGCCGACCGGCATGAAGTCGAACATCCGAAAGGGCTCGCCCAGCGCCTTCTGGCGCACCTCGGAGACGATGATGTTGGGCGAGGTGCCGACCAGTACGGCAAGACCCCCGACCAGCGAGCCGAAGCTCATCGGCATCAGCAGGCGCCCGGGCGAGACGCCGGTGCGGCGGGCGATCTGCAGGGCGCTGGGCATGACCAGGGCCAGGGCGCCGACGTTCTTGGTCGCCATCGAGAGCACCGCCGTGGTTCCGGCCAGCACCGGGACCTGGGCGCGTTCGTCCTTCAGGCGAGGCAGCAGCGGGGCCAGCAGCCGGTCCACCACGCCCGACCGCGCCACGGCGGCCGACAGCACCAGGGCGCTGGCGATGATGACGACGATGTCGTTGGCGAAGCCGTCGAACGCGGCCTTCACCGGGATCAGCCCCAGCGCCATGCCGACGGCCAGGGCGCCCAGGGCGATCAGGTCATAGCGCCACCGGCCCCAGACGAAGGCGATGATGGTCGCGCCGATCAGGCCGAAGGACAGGCCTTGCTGCAATGTCACGCGTGGGTTCCCCGAAAGCCGTGCTTGAGGGGGAACGGGGCCGAGGCGAAAAAGATGCTCCCCCGCTGGGGGAGGATCCTTCTAGGTCAGCGCCTTGCGGGCGGCTTCCCAGTACTGGGCGCCGGTGATCAGGGTCACCAGGGTGGCCAGCCACAGCAGGCCATGGGCCACGACGGTGAAGCCGCCCATCACCGACGGCTCGGGCGACAGGTTGAAGGCGCCCCACGAGGCCAGGATCATCTCGGCGCCGATCGCCACCAGTTGCAGCGTGGTCTTCCACTTGGCCAGCAGGGTCACCGGCAGCTTGACGCCCTTGCCGGCGCCGACCTCGCGCAGGGCGCTGACGGTGAATTCCCGGAACAGGATCAAGCCCGCCGGCAGCACGACCATGGCGTTGGGTCCCAGGGCCATCAGGCCCAGAAGCGCCCCGCAGACCAGGATCTTGTCGCCGATCGGGTCGAGGATCGCGCCCCAGACGCTGACCGCGTCCAGCTTCCGCGCCAGCCAGCCGTCGAAGAAGTCGGTCACCGAGGCGACGACGAAGGCGTAGAACGCCCAGCGCTCCAGCCGCAGCTGGCTGTCGGCCGTCAGCCGCTCGCTGACGAACGGAACCGCGCCGGCCGCCGCCGCCAGGGCGACGAACATGAACAGCGCCATCACGAGGCGCGAACTGGTCAGGATGTTGGGCAGGGCTTTCATGGCGCCTGTCATAACGCACAAATCGCCGCCCCGGATACGGCGGAGCTCGTTAACCGCGCCAGCCGATTTTTCGGACGCGGGACACGACTCGCTCCGATATACAAGTTCGGGGAGCGACGCCGCGCTCTCGTCGCCGCGGGCGCGCTCGCATGGAACGGCTGGACCGGGAGGAGACCGCGCGGCGGCGACGGGTCGGGTCGGTGCGCGGCCGGCTCATCCTCCTGACCGTCAGCCTGATGGCGCCGGCCCTGCTGTCGATGGGCTTTCTGCTGGCCCAGGCCGACCGGGAGTCGCGCGGCCAGCTCTATCAGCAGATGGTGACCACCGCCCGGGCCTTGAGCGGCGCGGTCGACCGCCAGGCGGCGGTCGGCGTCTCGGTGGCCGAGACCCTGGCCACCGACCAGGCCCTGATCAACGGCGACTGGGCGGCCTTTCACGCCCGCGCGCTGAGGGCCGTCGAGGGTCGCCACGGCTGGGTCGTGGTGGCCGACGCCGACGGCCAGCAGATCCTGAACACCCTGCGCCCCTACGGCGCGCCGCTGCCCCGCAGCAATCGCACGCGCGAGGAGGAAAGCGCCTACGGGGCGGGCCGCAGCAAGATCTCGGACCTGCTGAACGGCGCCGTCGCCGGCAGGCCGGTGATCGGGGTGGGCACGCGGATCATGGTCAAGGGCAAGTTCTATGTCCTCTATTACGTGGTCGACGCGGCGTCCTTCACCTCGGTGTTCCGCCAGCAGCGCGTCCCCGACCGGTGGTTCGCGACCCTGATCGACAACAATCTGCGGGTCATCGCCCGCTCGCGGCAGAACGAGCGCTTCACCGGCGCGATCGTCTCCAAGGAGATGAGGGAGAGCCTGGCCCATTCGACCGAGGGCTTCCTGAAGACGGTCTCGCTGGAGGGCGAGCCCACCGTGGTGGCCTACACCCGCTCGCCGCAGACGGGCTGGACCCTCTCGGTCGCGCTCCCGCGCTCGGCCCAGGGCGACGCGATGAACCGCTCGGTGGTGATCGGCTCCGGCGTGTTCCTGCTGCTGCTGGTGCTGGGGATCGGCCTGTCGCTCGCCTATGCCCGGCGGATCAACGACGAGATCCGAAGCCTGGTCCGCGACGCCGGGGCCATCGGCCGGGGCGAGAGCCTGCCGGCCGCGCCGCCCGGAGGTCTCGAGGAGATCGCCGCCGTCCACACCGCCCTGCGCCACGCCTCGCGCGAACTGGCCGCGCGCCAGGAGCGGCAGGGCGTGATGATCAACGAACTGAACCACCGGGTGAAGAACACCCTGGCGACGGTCCAGGCCCTGGCCCGCCAGAGCTTCGCCAAGGCGCCGCTGTCCAAGGACTGGAGCGCGCCGCTGGACGTGTTCACCGAGCGGCTGATCGCCCTGTCCGGCGCCCACGATCTCCTGACCCGCACCGGCTGGCGCGAGGCCGACATGGGCCAGCTGATCACCGCCAGCCTGGGGGCCCACGTCGACCGGGTGACGCGCGAGGGTCCGGAGGTCGCCCTGCCGCCCCACACGGCGGTGGGACTTTCGATGGTGTTCCACGAACTGGCCACTAACAGCGTCAAGTACGGCGCGCTCTCGGCCCCCGGAGGGCGCGTCGAGCTGACCTGGCGGCGCGATCCGGTGACCGACAACCTGGTCTTCGTCTGGCGCGACATCGGCGGCCCGCCGGTCCAGCCGCCCGCCTTGCCCGGCTTTGGCACCCGCCTGATCGAGAACTCGATCCGGCGCGAACAGAAGGGCCAGGCGCGGTTCGACTTCCGCCCCGACGGGCTGGTGTTCGAGGCCAGCCTGCCGCTGCCCGAGGCCGTCCGCTGGAGCAACAGCTTCTGATGTCCGGCGAGGACGCGCTGATCGCCGACTTCGTCCGCGACGAGCGCCTGCCGCCCGCCTTCGGCGACCTCGCCGCGCGTCTGCACCAGCCGCTGGCCCGCCGCCTCGCGGCTTGGGCGCAAGGCCGGTCCGCGCCGCTGATCGTCGGGATCTGCGGCCCCCAGGGCTCGGGCAAGTCGACCCTTACCGCGCTCGTGGCCTGGCTTCTGGAGGCGCGCGGCCTGCGGGTGGCGGTCCTGTCGCTGGACGACCTCTATCTGGGGCGGGCCGAGCGCGCGCGGCTGGCGCGGGGCGTCCATCCGCTGCTGCGGACGCGGGGCGTTCCGGGCACCCACGATCCTCTGCTGGGCATGGCCGTGCTGGACGCCCTGGCGCGCGCCGGCCCCACCGCCCTGCCCCGCTTCGACAAGGGCGCCGACGACCGCGCGCCCGCCAGGGACTGGCCCGTGTTCGAGGGACCGGCCGACATCGTCCTGCTGGAAGGCTGGTGCGTCGGGGCCCGGCCTCAGCCGCCCGACGCCTTGAGCCGGCCGATCAACGCCCTGGAGCGAGACGAAGACCCGGAAGGGGTCTGGCGCGCCTACGCCAACGCCGCCCTCTCGGGTCCGTACGCGACGCTGTTCGCCCGGTTGGACCGTCTGGTGCTGATGACCGCCCCGGACTTTTCGGTTGTCCGGCGCTGGCGCGGCGAACAGGAGGCCCGCCTGCGCGAGCGGATCGGCGGCCCCGGCCAGACGATGGACGAGGCCGCGCTCGACCGCTTCGTCATGCACTACGAGCGCCTGACCCGCTGGGTCGCCGAGGACCTGCCGGGCGTCGCCGACGTCGTGGCGCGGCTGGACGCGGCGCGGCGGCCCGCCGAGGGCCTGGTCGTGCGCGGGGACCCGGCCTAGATGACCGGCATGACCGCCTATGACGACGCCGACATCGCCGCCCTGGCCGAGCGTCTGCTGGACCGCACCCTGCCCAAGGACCAGTGGACCCACGCCGCGCACCTGGCCGCCACCCTGCGCCTCGTCCGCACCCGGAACGAAGGCCTGGAGCGCGACCTGCCGGGGATCATCCGCGCCTGCAACGTCGCGGTCGGCGGGGTGAACGACGACCACGGCGGCTATCACGAGACGATCACTCAGGCCTATCTGGCCGCCATCCGCGCCTTCGTCGCCGACCTGCCGGAGGGCACCTCGGACGCGCGGGCCGCCGCCGCGCTCCTCGCCTCGCCGCTGGGCGACAAGGCCTGGCCCCTGACCCACTGGTCGCGCGAGCGCCTGTTCTCGGTCGAGGCCCGGCGCGGCTGGGTCGAACCCGACCTGGCGGCGCTGCCTAACCCGCCGGCGATCTAGCCCGGCACCCCGAGGGGAAACTTGCCGAACCTGCGCCGGACGCCCATCGTCGGCCCGCGGCCGAAGCGGAGAGCGCCATGATCGTGGTCCATCACCTCAACAACTCGCGCAGCCAGCGCGTGCTCTGGCTGCTGGAGGAGCTGGAGGTTCCGTACGAGATCAAGCTCTATCAGCGCGACGCCAAGACCATGCTGGCGCCGCCCGAGCTGCGGGCGATCCATCCGCTGGGCAAGTCGCCGGTGATCACCGACGGCGACAAGACGATCGCCGAGACCGGCGCGATCGTCGACTACATCCTGGAGACCTACGGCCAGGGCCGCCTGATCCCGCCGGCCGGCGCGCCCGAGCGGCTGCGCTATACCTACTGGCTGCATTACGCCGAGGGCTCGGCCATGACGCCGCTGCTGCTGAAGCTGGTGTTCACCGCCCTGCCCGACCGCGCCCCCGGCCTGATGAAGGGCCTGGTCAAGTCGATCGCCGCCCGCGCCCAGGCCGGCTTCGTCGATCCGCAGCTCAAGGCCCATGTCGACTATTGGGAGGCCGAGCTCGCCAAGTCGGAATGGTTCGCCGGCGGCGAGATGACCGGCGCCGACATCATGATGAGCTTCCCGCTGGAGGCCGGCGCGGCGCGGGCCGGCGCGGGCGGCCGCCCGCGCATCAAGGCGTTCCTCGACAAGATTCACGCGCGCCCGGCCTACCAGCGGGCGCTGCGGCGCGGCGGACCCTACGCCTACGCCTGACGAGGCGCGTCAGAAGCCGATCCGCACCCGCAGCGTCGCGATCACCGCGTCGGGCGCGGCGCGATCGCCGGACGGGCGGATGACGTATTGCAGGTCCGGCTGCAGGGTCACCGGGCCCAGGGTGTCGGCATAGGTCGCCTCGAACGCGGTTTCCACCGAGCCGATGTCCCGGCCGGCGTCGCGGCCGTTGGCGCGCTCGCGGCCCGACAGGAAGCCCTGGTTGACGCCGAACGAGGCCCGGCTGGCGGTACGGCCGGCGACCGGCTGGTCGATCAGTACGCCCGCCTGCCAGCCGCCCTTGAAGGGCGTGTCACGCCGTCCGACACGCCCGCGCGGGCGAAGGCGGTGATCCGGCCCGGCCCGGTCTCGCCGCCCAGGATCTGGCGTTCGGCCAGCATATAGGCGCCATAGGCCCGTCGCTGCACCGGATCGCCCGCGGGCGTGACGTCGCGCCAGTCGTCCTGGCGCTTGGAATAGGTCCAGCCGCCGATGGCCAGCTTGCCCGCGCCGCTCAGGCCCGTCTCGCCGATGGCCAGGACGCCGTCGCCCAGGCCCATATGCATGCCCCCCGGATCGCCCGGAACGCCGGCGTGGGCGTTGATCACGGCCGCCTGGACGTAGGCGCCGTCCTCGCTGGTCCAGCGCAGGCGCGCCGCGACCGCCGTGGACGGGAAGATCGACGGCCCGTTGGGGCCGGTGGCGGCCAGTTCCGAGCCGACGCCGTAAGCCGGGGCGATCAACAGGCCGGCGGCGTCGTTGGCGTAGAACTCGCTGTTGACGTCGTAGAGGCCCAGCAGGAGCGACCCCCGCTCGCCCGCGAAGGCCTGCTCGACGAAGGCCTCGAACAGGCGGGCGCGTTGCCGGCTGACCTCGATGTTGTCCACGCCCTGCAGCGTGCCGGCGTCGCCATTGGGATTGGCCCCGGAATTGTTCAGCGCCGTCACGTGAAGCTTCGCGCCCGACCAGCCCAAGGCCTTGTCGAGATCCACGTCCGCCGAGACCTTGAGATTGTCGAGGACGCGGACCTTGTGCGCGTTACCCCCGCTCGCGACGCCGGTGGCGTCGGCGACGTAGGCCAGCTTGAGGCTCAGCGCTTGGTCGGCCAGGGCTGGCGTCGCGGCGCCGATCAGTCCGGCCAGCGTCAAGGCGCGGGCGGCCTGGCCGATAAAGGCCAAACGGCGGGTGTTCATCACTGTCGTCCTTGGCTTCTTCTAAACCTGACGCCAGTGTCCCAAGCTTGGCCTTATTTTCGGTTAAATCACTGATTTAGATATGGTTTATGTACCCGATGCGCGCTTATGCCGCAGCGCGCGGGCGGGCGCGTCCGGCCTCGAGGCGGAACTCTCCGACCCGTCCGGCCAGGTCCAGGGCCTCGCCGCGCAGCGAGTGGGTGGCGGCGGTGGTCTGCTCCACCATGGCGGCGTTCTGTTGGGTGACCTGGTCCATGTGATTGACCGCGACGTTCACCTGGCGAAGGCCGACGGCCTGCTCCTCGGAGGACCGGGCGATGTCGTTGACCAGGCCGTGGACGCGCAGCACCTCGTGGACGATGCGGTTGAGGGTCTCGCCGGTCTGGCCGACCAGTTCCACGCCGGCCTCCACCTGGGCGCCGGACTGGGCGATCAGCGTCTTGATCTCCTTGGCCGCGTCGGCCGAGCGCTGGGCCAGGGCCCGCACCTCCTGGGCCACGACCGCGAAGCCCT
>NZ_CAMQSF010000054.1 GCF_947036865.1 uncultured Caulobacter sp.
GCGGCCGTGACTTCGGCTTCGGCGGCGGCGGCGGGGGCGCGGGGGGCGCTTCGACGGCGGGGGGCGGCGACGCCGCGACCGACTCCAGCGCCTTGTTGATGCGGTTGATCTCGTCCTGGGTCGGAATGCGCCGACCCGCCACCGTGCCCTGCATGGTGTAGCGCTCGCCCGTCGGCGAGGCGGCGTCGGGCACGGCCACCAGCTTGGCGTCGGGGAGGACGAGGTTGGGCGCGCCCACCGCCTTGGCCAAGGCCGCGGCGGCCTCGGGCCCCTCGATGGTCTTGGCGTCGACGGCGCCCTGCGCCGCCAGCACCTCGGGCGGCGCGGCTTCCAGGGTGCGCGGGTCGGCGGCCAGCAGGATGTCGGCGCTGACCGTCTCGTTGCCCGAATAGCGTCCGGTGAAAGCCTTCAAGGTCCCCGACGGTCCGGTCCAGCGATAGAAGATGTGCTGACCGAACTGCTTGAGCTTGACCAGGGTCGGGGCCCAGTACGGCGCCACATAGTCGGCGTGGTAGTGGGTGGCCAGGCCCACCGGCTTGAAGACGAAGCCGTTCAGCGCGCGCTTGGCCACGGCCTGGGCGTTGGCCCACAGGGCCGGGGCCGGAACCCGCGCCAGGGCGCCGTCGCAGGCGAAGCTGAACTGGCAGCCGGTGGCGCGCGCCGCGCCCTCGAAGATCACGCCGCAGATCGACTTCGGGTAGCCCGGATGCCGCATCCGGTTGATCACCGTCTGGGCGATGGCCTGCTGGCCCTCCCCCGGCTCGAAGCCCGCCTCGTAATAGATCGCCTGGGTCAGGCATTGCAGCGCCCGAGCCCGCGCGTCGGCGTTCCCGGTCAGCACGAACGGCTTGGCGACCTCGAAACCGTCCTGGACCGTCGGCCGCAGGGCGTTGATCACCCGCGCCTCGTCGAAGTCGGGATCGCGGTCGCCCAGGCGCGGGACCTTCTTCAGGTCGATGACCTCCCAGCCCCGGACGCGGCCCCAATAGTCCTTGCGCGGACGCGGATCGTGACGGCGCGCCAGGGCCAGCATGGCCGGGTCCATGTCGGCGACATAATGTCGCAGGCCGCGCTCGCTGAAGCTGGCGGTGATCCGCATCAGCCCGCCCTCGCGGCCCGCGCCGGCCGGCACGTAATGGGTCGCGCACGCGGCGAGGCCGCCGGCGACCAGCAGGACGCCGACGGCCTTGCCGCCGGGATCGAGGATCAGGGTCCTCACGCCCTCGCCCGGGGCTACTTGCCGCCCAAGGTCGAGCGCAGCATCCAGGCGTGCTTTTCGTGCGCCTGCAGGCGCTGGGTCAGTAGATCGGCCGTGGCCTCGTCGCCGGCGTCGTCGGCGACCGGAAAGGCCTCGCGCAGCGTGCGGATCACCGTTTCGTTGTCGGCCTTCAGCTCGGTCAGCATCGCTTCCCAGTCGCCCTCCGGATCGCCGTCCTTGATGCTGGAGAGGTTGCCGAACGCGGCGTAGCCCTGCGGGGCCAGCTCGCCCAGGGCGCGAATGCGTTCGGCGATGTCGTCCAGCGCCGCCCACTCCTCCTGGTACTGGCCTTCCAGAAGAACGTGCAGCGACTGAAAGTTCGGTCCGCGAACATTCCAGTGATAGCCGTGCGTCTTCAAGTAGAGCGCGTAGCTGTCGGCGAGAACCTTGTTCAGCGAGGCGGCGATCTCGGCGCGCTGTTTGGCGGTCAGTCCGGTGTTGAGAGCGTCGGCCATCGTGATCTCCTCGGTTGCGTGTTCTAGGTAAGCTCGTCCATGCTCTTGGCAAGACGTGTTCGCGGGGTGGCCGATGGAGAACAAGGACGACGCATCCTTCGTCTCCGGCGAGCCGGGACGCCTGTACGGCCTCATCAGCGCCTGGCTGATCCCCTCGGTTCCGCCGACGCCTTGGCAAGGCGCCGCCGCGGCCCTGATCGGGGTCGGTCTGGCCGTGCTGATGCGGGTCGCGCTGCTTGGCCTGCACACGGGCGTCGGGGCCACCCAGCCCTTCTTCCCGTCGATCATGCTGGTGACGCTTTACGCCGGCTGGCGCTGGGGTTTGGTCCCGATCGGGGCCGGGGCCGCCTTCGGCTGGTGGCTGTGGGGCGCGCGCGACAACCAGCCGCTGTCCGAGGACGAGCTGGCCACCCTGGTGATCTTCGTCATCTCCGGGGTCATGGTGCTGGCGGCGGCCGAGGGCCTGCGGGGCGCGATCGTGGGCCTGGCGCGGGCGCGCGAGCAACGCGCCGACGCCGAGGCGCGCCTGCGCGTCACCCAGACCGCGGCGGGCGTGGGCCCCTGGGACTTCGATCTCGTCACCGGCGAGCTCTATCTGTCGCCCGGCGCGCGCAAGAACATGGGCGTGCCGGACGGGATCGAGGTGAGCCCGACCGAACTGATCCGCTACGTCCATCCCGACGACCGCCCGATGGTGAACGAGCGGCTGCGGCGCGCGATGCGCGGGCTGGAGGACTATGAGGTCGAGTACCGGCGGATCGACGAGGGGCAGGGCGAGCGCTGGGTGCACGGTCGCGGCGAGGTGATCCGCGACGAGGCCGGCAAGCCGGTCCGGATGATCGGCCTGAACTTCGACGTCACCAACCGTCGACGCGCGGAGGCCCAGGTTCGCGAGAGCGAGGCCCGCTTCCGCGCCCTGGCCGACAGCGCCCCGGCGTTGATGTGGGTCACGCGGCCGGGCGGCATCCGCGAGTTCGTCAACGAGGCCTATGTCGCCTTCGCCGGCCTCGACTACGAGGGCGCCCTGACCCTGGACTGGCGCACGCGCCTCTATCCCGACGATCTGCCGATGATCCTGAAGGCCCAGGTCGCGGGCGAGGCCTCGCGCAAGCCCTTCACCCTGGAGGGCCGCTATCGCCGCGCGGACGGCGAGTGGCGATGGCTGAAATCGTTCTCTCAGCCCCGTTTCGACGCGGCGGGGGCGTTCCAGGGCTTCATCGGCATCGCCTTCGACACCACCGAGGCCAAGATCGCCGAAGCGAACCTGACCAACATCAACGAACTGCTGGAAGAGCGGGTCTCGGCGGCGATCGCCGAGCGCGACCTGGCCCAGGCCGCGCTGCTGCAGGCCCAGAAGCTGGAGGCGATCGGCCAACTGACCGGCGGCGTCGCCCACGACTTCAACAACCTGCTGACGGTGATCATCGGCGCGCTGGACGTCGTCGAGCGGCATCCCGACGACGAACGGCGGCGCGGGCGGATGATCGCCGCGGCCCTGGCGGCCGCTCGGCGCGGCGAGAAGCTGACCCAGCACCTGCTGGCCTTCGCCCGCCGCCAGCCGCTGAAGCCCGAGGTCTGCCGCATCGATCGCCTCATCGCCGAGTCCGAGGGCCTGCTGAGGCGCGCGCTCGGCGACGCCTACGCCTTCGGCCTGCGCCTGGGTTCGGGCGTGCGCTCGGCGCGCATCGACGCCGGCCAGTTCGAGGCGGCCTTGCTGAACCTGGTGGTCAACGCCCGCGACGCCACCCCGCCCGGCGGCGAGGTCTTCATCGAGTCGGGTCCCGTCACGATCTCGCGCCGGCGGGGCGAGCTGGAGCCCGGCGAGTACCTCCGCGTGGCCGTGCGCGACACCGGCATGGGGATGGACGCGGCCACGATCGCCCGCGCCGTGGAGCCGTTCTTCACCACCAAGGCGCCCGGCGAGGGCACGGGTCTGGGCTTGTCCCAGGTCTATGGCTTCGCGCGGCAGTCCGGCGGTTCGGTCGAGATCGAGAGCGCGCCAGGACGCGGCGCGACCGTCGCTCTGCTGCTGCCCGTGGCGGAGGCCGAGCCGGCCCCCGAGACCACCGCCCCCGCCGCCCCCGTCGAGGCCCAGCCCCCCGCGCGCGTGCTGCTGGTCGAGGACGATCCGCAGGTCGCCGAACTGATCGAGGCCATGCTGCGCGACCTTGGCCACGCCGTGGTCCGCGCCGCCGGGGTCGACGAGGCGCTCTCGCGCCTGGACGAGGACGCCGCCATCCAGCTGGTCCTCAGCGACGTGATCATGCCGGGCGGCAAGAGCGGCGTCGACCTGGCCGAAGCCCTCGCGGCCTCACGTCCCGGCCTGCCGGTGGTGCTGTGCTCGGGGTACACCGGCGGCGATCAGGGGCGCGCCCGGACGGGCGGCTGGCCGTTCATCTCCAAGCCGTTCTCGCTGGAAACCCTGGCCCAGACCCTGGCCCAAGCCCGGTCGCGCTAGGGCCGCCTAGCCCTTCGCCTGCTCTGAAGCTCGTCGCGGCCGCCGCCGCGCGCGGATGCTTTCACATTGTAACCATATCGCAAGAATATAACATTGCCTCATCATATTAAAATATAACGCCGAAATCTGTCCTTACAGCAAAGCTTAGTTTCACCCGAACGGGCTCATAATTCCCTCAAGCTTGACCATAACATCAAATGATACTTTCGAAGCTTGGCGTGTGATGATTTTATTACACATGAGATTCAAATCGAAATCTTGAAGACGTCATTCTTGCCCGCGCGCCTGGACTCGATACCAGTGGTCGCATCGCCCCTTTCCGGGGCGATTTCGTGCGCTTTTGGCTCTCCTTGGGGGAGGGCGAGGGAATTGAAAATCATGCGTAAGCTCCTTTTGGGCTCGACGATGATCGCGGGCGTCGTCGCCCTGGCCGGTCCGTCGCTGGCTCAATCGACCCCACAACCAATCCAGACCTTGCCGACGACCAGCGGCGCGCAGGCTGGCGACAACAGCCAGGTCGAGGCCGTCGTCGTCACCGGTTCGCGCATCCGCCGGACCGACTTCAACAGCCCCGATCCGATCCAGGTGATCAGCGCCGAGCAGGCGCAGCTGCGCGGCACGGTCGACACGTCCGAGATCCTGCAGACGGCCACGACCGCCAGCGGCTCGTACCAGATCAACAACCAGCTGAGCGGCTACGTCACCACCGGCGGTCCCGGCGGCAACAGCGTTTCGCTGCGCGGCCTGGGCGCCAACCGCACCCTGGTGCTGCTGAACGGCCGTCGCGCCGGCCCGGCCGGCACCGGCGGCACGGTCGGTCCGTTCGACCTGAACGTGATCCCCTCGTCGATCGTCGACCACGTCGAAGTGCTGAAGAGCGGCGCCTCGTCGGTGTACGGCTCGGACGCCGTCGCCGGCGTCGTCAACATCATCACCAAGAAGAACTTCGACGGCCTGGAGCTGAACGCCTACGGGACGGCTCCCTTCCACAAGGGCGGCGAGGTCTATCGCCTGAACGCCGCCGCCGGGAAGAACTTCGACCGCGGCTATATCAACGGCGCCGTGGACTACTACCGCCAGGAGCCCCTGCGGAACCGTCAGCGCTCGTACACCGCCTGCGCCCAGGACTATCTGTTCGATCCGGCCAACGGCGCGCGCGTCGACTACACGGCCCCGGGCGGCGGCTTCAAGTGCCTGAACCTGACCAACGGCTACATCTCGAGCAGCACCTACGGCAGCCTCGTGCCGATCATGCCGGGCATGACCTATCCGACGGCCGCCCAGGGCAATTCGAACGGCCCGGCCGCCAACCCGACGGCCAACCCGACCCCCGCCGGCTTCGCCCGCTTCAGCCGCGCCGGCTATCCGAACACCTATCCCTACGCGCCGACCACGACGCCGCTCTACGACAACGCCACGGCGATCAGCCCGGTCTCGCGCTACACGGCCACGCTGTCGGGCGGCTTCGACATCACGCCGAAGGTCCAGGCCTATACCGAGCTGATGTTCAACCGCCGGGAGTCGTCGCAGACCAGCGCGGCGCAGATCTTCCAGAGCTTCGCCCAGCGCAACATCATCAACGGCGCCCCGAACACGCTGCCGGCCAGCAATCCGAACAACATCCTCGGCTCGAACGCCCAGACGGTCACCGCCTATGCGTCTCACTCGGAGCAGAAGGTCGACTACTATCGGGCCGTCGCCGGCCTGAAGGGCTCGGTCGACGTGCTCGGCGGCTGGGATTGGGACATCTACGGCCAGTATTCGAAGTCGGACGGGACCTATAACCTGGGTCCGCGCCTCTATCTCGACCGCTTCCTGGCGCTGAACAGCCCGAACGTGGCCTGTACGAACACGCCGGTCGGCGGCAACGTCTCGAACTTCAACTGCGCGGCGCTGCCGGGCGGCATCCCGTGGATGAGCCCCCGGATCCTCTCGGGCCAGTTCACCCAGGCCGAGCGTGACTTCCTGTTCTTCCAGGAAGACAGCCACACCACCTACACCCACAAGTACGTCGAAGGCTCGGCCTCGGGCGATCTGTTCTCCCTGCCGGCCGGCAAGGTGGGCGCGGCCGTCGGCTTCCAGCTGCGCAAGGAGTCGATCGACGACCAGCCGGGTCCGCAGGCGCTGCAGCGTAACGTCGCCCTGTTCTCGACCTCGACCGTCACGCGCGGCAGCGACAGCGTCAAGGAAGCCTACGGCGAGCTGAGCGTGCCGATCATCAAGGACGTCTTCCTGGTCAATTCGCTGAACCTCGACCTGTCGGGCCGGATCTCGGACTACAAGTCGTACGGCACGAGCAAGACCTACAAGATCGCGGCCGACTGGGCGCTGTTCCCCAGCTTCCGCATCCGCGCCAGCCAGGGCACCTCGTTCCGCGCGCCGTCGCTGTACGAGCAGTACCTGGGCAACCAGACCAGCTATCTGGGCCAGAGCGCGGTCGACCCCTGCTACAACTACGGCACGCTGCAGAGCAACGCGACGATCATCAAGAACTGCCAGTCGCTGGGCATCGCGCCCGACTATCTGGCCACCGGCGGTTCCTCGGCGATCATCTACGCCAACGGCGGTCGCGACATCCTGACGGCGGAGACCTCCAAAACCCGGATGGTCGGCTTCGTCTGGTCGCCGAAGTTCATCGACTTCAAGATCTCGGCCGACTATTTCGACTACAACGTCAGGAACGAGATCCGTCAGTTCGGCTCGGCCAACATCCTGGAGCAATGCTTCAAGGACGCCAGCTTCCCCAGCAGCCCGTACTGCACCCTGTTCCAGCGCGATCCGGTCACGCACTTCATCACGTTCATCAACAACAGCTACGTGAACGTGGCCGCCGAGCGGAACAAGGGCCTGGATGTCACCACGGACTTCAGCCACGACATCGGCGGCGGCCGGTTCAGCCTGAACACCCAGTTCACCTGGCAGTTCAAGGACGAGACCACGCTGCTGGGCAACAGCGATCCCGAAGACTACAACGGCAGCACCACCGAACCGGACTTCACCGGTCAGGTCGAGGCCGGCTATACGCGCGATCGCTGGACGCTGAACTGGCTGGTCAACATGATCGGCAAGGCCTCGGACACCGAGCTGCAGGAAGCCGACGTCTTCCCCAGCACCAAGTACGGCCGCCCGGTGTACTACAAGCAGTACACCGAGTTCACGACGTACCACACGCTGTCGCTGCGCTATAAGGCCGACGACTGGTCGGTGACGGCGGGCGTCCAGAACCTGTTCGGCGAGGAGCCCCCGGCTCAGTCGACCGGCCAGTTCCGCGTCGGCACCGCGGCGCTGAACCAGTTCGACCTGATCGGCCGCCGCGCCTTCGTCAATGTGAGCAAGCGCTGGTAGGCCTTCGCCTCCAGACCCGAGACCCGGAGAGGCGGCGAAGGCGACTTCGCCGCCTTTTTGCTTGGGCGCCTTGTCACCCGGCCCAAGTCGTAGCGGTCGGCTCCCTTCCCCCTTGATGGGGGAAGGGTCGGGGATGGGGGTGATCTCGCGAGGTTGGACCACGCGGGGCTTCAAACGCCGCATCACCCCCACCCCTGCCCCTCCCCCATCGAAGGGGGAGGGGTCTTGGTTCTACCGGTTCGAGATAGTGGCTGCGGCGCACTTGAGGCGTCCAAAATCACCCCCGTGGTCGTCTCCAGGCGAGCGCCGTCCCCCCAAGCAAAAGGGCCGACCCCTTTCGGAGCCGGCCCTTCCGATCAACCCGAAGGTCGCTCGGCCTTAGTAGTCGAAGCGCACGCCCACCTTGAACGTCCGGCCGATCAGGCCGGCATAGTGCCAGGTGGTCAGGAAGTTCGGGGCCGAGGCGTAGGCGCCCGGCGCGATCGGGGCCTTCACGTCGAAGACGTTGCCAACGTTGGCGTACAGTTGCACGCCGTCCTTGACCTGCGCCGTCGCGTTCATGTCCACGTTGATGAACTTCTTGATGTAGCAGAACTTATTGGCCACGTCCGGGTTGGCCGAACCGCCGTACGGGTTGCCGCCCGGGCACTGGTCGCTGCCGTTGGTGTCGGCGGCGGCCGAGCGGATCTTGCCGACATAGTAGGCGGTGGCCGACAGGGTGTACTTGTCGTTGAACGACACCGTGTTCTGCCAGTTGCCCTTCCAGTTCGGCGTGCCGTTGCCCGACGACAGGTCGTACGGACCCAGCGTCCCGGCGTAGTGCTGCACGTCGCCGCTGGCGGTGTGCAGGTCGTACGTGAAGACGTGGGTGACTTCGACGCGGCTGGTCCACTTGATCGAGTCGGTGACCGGAACCTTGGCGGTCGCGGTCAGGTCGATGCCGGTGGTCTGCGAGTAGTTCGCGTTGACGTACGGCACGTTGATGATCAGGACGCGCGGTTGCGCGGCCGGGAACAGCGGGTCGACGGCGTCGACGACGTTACACGAGTAACCGGCGCCGACCGCGGCGACCGCGGCGCAGCCGGCGGTCTGGCTGCCGGCGGCGTAGTAGGCGGCCACGGCCTTGGAGATGTCGGGACCCGAGGTGATCAGGCCCGACTTCTTGACGTTGTAATAGTCAGCCGTGAACGACAGCCAGCGGGTCGGCTCGACGATCGCGCCCAGCGTGAAGCTGCGCGAGGTTTCCGGCTTCAGGTCCGGGTTGCCGGCCACGCCGCGGCCCAGGCTGTAGGCCTGAGAGTACGGGTTGGTCGAACCGCCGTGCGCGGCCTGGAACGGACCCGGAGGGGTCGTGGTCACGAAGCCGGCGTACTGCGAACGCGGACCCGATTCAGCGAAGGTCGGCGCGCGGAAGCCCTTCGAATAGGTGCCGCGGAAGGCCAGTTGCTTGATCGGGGTGAACTTCGCGCCGAACTTCGGCGAGAAGTGGTTGAAGCCTTCCGAGTAGTCGTCGTAACGACCCGACACGTTCAGCTCGAGGTTGTCGAGCACCGGCGCGGCGACTTCGAAGAAGGCGGCCTTGACCGTGTGCTTGCCGAAGGCCGAGGCCGTCGTCAGGCCGTAGGTGTCGAGGCGGGCGTTCTGGTTGTTGTTTTCCAGAACTTCCTTGCGCGCCTGGGCGCCGATGGCCAGCTGCATGTCGCCGCCCGGCAGGGTCCACAGCTTGTGGGTGATCGAGGCGTCGATCGACATCAGCGACGAGTGCGACGGCGTGATCTTGTCCGGCGAGACGGCGTTGCGCACCGCGGCGGTGTTCTGCGACGGGTCGACGAAGTTGTACGAGCCCGTGTTGATCGCGTTCAGCAGGCTGGAGATGTTCAGCAGGCCGTGTTGCGTCAGCTTCAGGTTATCGCGGGCGCCGACGGCTTCCACGCGCCAGTTCCAGTCGTCGCCGAACGAGCCGTTGAAGCCCACGGTGCCGCGGATCACTTCGTTGTCGCGCTCGCTGCCCAGCGGGATGTCGCCGAACAGGTAGTAGATGCGCGCCGCGCCGTTGGCCGGGTCGTTGGCGTAGGCGGCCGCGAACGGGTTGTTCGGGTTCAGGCGGCGGGTCGGATCGGTGGCGCAGTTGACGCCGGCCGAGCAGACGTAGACCGGCAGGACGATGCCCGGGTTCGACGAGGCCAGCGACGGCGCGCCGCCGAAGGGTTGCGTCTGACGGATGGCCGTCGGGGCGCCCTTGATGCTGACGTAGTTCTTCGAATAGCTGCCGGTGGCGTAGCCTTCGATGTGGTCGTTGAAGCGGACGCTCAGGCGGCCGTTGAAGGCGTAGCGCTTTTGCAGCGGCTGGATCTGACGATAGGTGTCGACCAGGTCCCACTTACAGCCGGTGCCGTTGGCCGTGGCCGAGACCTGGGTGTAGGTGCCGTTGGCGCAGTTCAGGTTCAGCGACTGATACGACGTGGTCAGCGGCGAACCGGCCTTGCCCGACAGCGGATTGTTCAGGTCCGACTGGCTGACCCGCGTCACCATGGCGTTCGGGGTCGCGGTGGTCACCGACTGGTCGGCGGTGTTGTTGTCGATGCCGCCGATCGAGCTCAGGTCCTGGGTGTTGTAGGGGAAGCCACGGCTGTGGTTCGAGACCCGGCCGTCCTTCTGGTACTCGGCGTTGACGTAAACGTTCCAGCCGGTCTCGGCGTAGTCGCCATAGCCCAGGGTGATGTCGGCGCGCTTGTGCGCGGCGTCGCCGCGATCGCTCTCGCCGGCTTCCATGCTGCCCTTCACGCCGACGAATTGCTTCTTCAGCTTCAGGTTCACCACGCCGCCGATGGCGTCGGCGCCGTACGACGACGAGGCGCCGTCCTTCAGCACTTCGATCCGGTCGATCAGGCTGAACGGGATCGAGTTCAGGTCGACATAGGCGTTGTGGCCGTCATCGTTCAGCGGGAAATTGGTCGAGCGCAGGCCGTCGACCAGAACCAGCGTCGAGGAGACGCCGAGGCCGCGCAGCGACACGGCCGAACCGCCGGCCGAGAAGCCGCTCTGGAAGCCGGTGCCGATCGAGCCCGCGCCGTCGGCCGAGATCGAGCGGATGGCGTCCGAGGCCGTGCTGATGCCGGCGCGCGCCAGGTTTTCCGAGGTCAGGACGGTGACCGGCGACGGGGTTTCGGTGTCCGTGCGGCGGAACAGCGAACCGGTGACGACGATTTCCTCGACCTGCGTCTGGTCGGCGCCCTTGGCGGCCGGAGCGGCGGTCTGGGCGGCGGCCTGGCCGGCGCCGAGGCTGGCCACGGCGACGCCGCAGATCATGGACGAAGCGAGCAAGCGCTTCCGGATGGTTTGGGTATTCAAGACAGTACTCCCCAGCGTCTTTGCGTCGCGCATGCCAATGCGCGGATTCCCGGCTCTGCGATTGGAGCCCGGCTGCGGGGGAGCTACGGACCTAATCGACTAGAGGTCAACGAACATTGCAGTCTTGTAAAATCGTCACCAAACGGCTGTCTCATTAAAGTCACACAGTTACGGGAGTTTAATGGAAGCGCCACCATGGCTTTTCGCAACATTGGTGAAGACTAATTTTGTACTCTCACTGACCAGAGATTTCATATAACGGCGAAATGTGGGCGTGTCGGAATTCAAAGGTTACTTGTACATGATTTACTGTACGTCGAATATATAAGTCCGCTGACCATTCCATTCGCTCGAAGCCCGGCGTGGCGGAATTTTTCTTCCAGCTTACCGTTATGTAAGGTTAAAAACTGTGACAGCGAACACTGTTCGGACTGAACAATCGCCAGACCCCCGCGCGCCCGCCTTAATCTCGGCACGGCGCGCGCGCCGCCACTTCGCCCCTGGAAACGGCGCCCTGCCTAGGAATTAGGCGGGATTGCATTCTGCTCGCGAGGCGCTATATGTGACACACGGGTTATGCTCATTTTCAGCATAACCTCGGCGCCGAGACGCCGGGACGACCGTCAGGAACGTCCCAGAGAGTCCGGCGTTTTTTGAGGCCCCAGAAATGCTCACTTTGAGCATAACGGAGGATCAGATGGCCGACGGCTTCGCTGTCCAGGGCAAGGACGGCCCGCTCGAGTTCACCGCCGAGGTCGAGGCGGCGACGGCGGGGATCTGGGACAAGGTCAAGCACCACGTCACACCGATGGAGTGGCGCGTGCAGGCCCCGCTGATCGCCGAGATCAACCGCCTCAAGCGCGAGAAGAACGCCGCCATCCTGGCCCACAACTACATGACGCCAGACATCTTCCACGGCGTCGGCGACTTCGTCGGCGACAGCCTGGCCCTGGCCCGCGAGGCGGCCAAGAGCGACGCGACGATCATCGTCCAGGCGGGCGTGCACTTCATGGCCGAGACCAGCAAGGTGCTGAGCCCCGACAAGAAGATCCTGATCCCCGACCTGAAGGCCGGTTGCAGCCTCGCCTCGTCGATCACCGGCGCCGACGTCGCCCTGATCAAGCAGCGCTATCCGGGCGTGCCGGTGGTGACCTATGTCAACACCACCGCCGACGTGAAGGCCCAGACCGACATATGCTGCACCAGCGCCAACGCCGTGCAGGTAGTCGAGTGGGCGGCGAAGGAATGGGGGACCGACAAGGTCATCCTGATCCCCGACGAGTTCCTGGCCCGCAACGTCGCGCGCCAGACCGACGTCAAGATCATCGCCTGGGCCGGCCACTGCGAGGTGCACAAGCGCTTCACCGCCAGCGACATCGCCGACATGCGCGCGGCCTGGCCGGGCGCCGAGGTCCTGGCTCACCCCGAGTGCCCCGCCGAGATCCTGGAAGCCGCCGATTTCGCGGGCTCGACGGCGGCGATGAACGACTATGTGGCGGCGCGCAAGCCGGCCCAGGTGGTGCTGATCACCGAGTGCTCGATGGCCAGCAACGTCCAGGCCGAGAGCCCGGCGACGCAGTTCATCGGCCCCTGCAACATGTGCCCGCACATGAAGCGGATCACGCTCCAGAACATCCACGACGCGCTGGTCTTCGAACAGTTCGAGGTCACGGTCGATCCCGAGATCGCCGACCGCGCGCGCCTGGCGGTGCAGCGGATGATCGACCTGCCGCCGCCGGTCGTTCCCGCGCGGTACGACCTGGTCAAGGCGCGGCATCACGTGGACGTGGAGCTGATTTAGAGCCCCCTTCCCCCTCGATGGGGGAAGGGTTGGGGATGGGGGTGACGCGGCTGATCCGCTTCACCGCCCTCTCCGGACTTTCTCGATGAGGCTGGACCGCCGCGTTCACCCCATCCCCGGCCCTTCCCCATCAAGGGGAAGGGAGTGGAGCGCAGAATGATCACGCGTTTGGATTTCGACGGCCCCGTCATTCTCGGCGCGGGCCTCGCCGGTCTCTCGGCGGCGCTCGCGGCCGGGAAGGCGCTCGTGCTGTCGCCGACGCCGCTGGCGACCGGCTGCTCCAGCGCCTGGGCCCAAGGCGGCATGGCCGCCGCCCTCTCCAGCGAGGACACCCCGGCGCTGCACGCCGCCGACACGATCGCCGCCGGGGCGGGCCTGTGCGATCCCAAGGCCGTCGACCTGCTGACCCGCGAAGGACCCCAGGCCGTCCGCGACCTCGCCGCCATCGGCGCCCCCTTCGACCGCAAGGCCGACAACGGGTTCGTGCTGAGCCTCGAAGCCGCCCACTCGCGCGCCCGCGTCGCCCGGGTCGGCGGCGACGGCGCCGGCGCGGCGATCATGGCCGCGGTGATCGCGGCCGTCCGCGCGACCCCGACGATCGAGGTCCGCGAGAACGCCCGCGCCCGCCGCCTCCTTCAGGACGCCGCCGGCCGCGTGGTCGGGGTGCTGGCGGAGATCGACGGCGTCCTCGTCGAAATCCGCGCCAAGGCCGTGATCCTGGCCACCGGCGGCGTCGGCGGGCTCTATGCCGTGACCACCACCCCCGCCGAGGTGCGCGGCGAGGGCCTGGGCCTGGCCGCCCTGGCCGGCGCGACGGTCGCCGATCCGGAGTTCGTGCAGTTCCACCCCACGGCCATCGACATCGGCCGCGATCCCGCGCCGCTGGCCACCGAGGCCCTGCGCGGCGAGGGCGCGATCCTGCGCAACACCGATGGTCGGGCGTTCATGGTCGACTACCACCCAGCCAAGGAGCTGGCGCCCCGCGACGTGGTCGCCCGCGCCATCCACGCCGAACGCGCGGCCGGACGCGGGGCCTTCCTCGACGCCGTCGCCGCCGTCGGGCCGCACTTCCCCAAGGAATTCCCAGCCGTGTTCGAGGCCTGCCGCGCGGGCGGGATCGATCCGCGTCGCGAGATGATCCCGGTGACGCCCGCCGTGCACTACCACATGGGCGGCGTGGCCACCGATCTCGACGGTCGCGCGAGCCTGCCGGGCCTCTACGCCGCCGGCGAATGCGCCTCGACCGGCGTGCAGGGCGCCAATCGCCTGGCCTCCAACAGCCTCTTGGAAGCGGCCGTGTTCGGCGCCCGCGCCGGGCGCGCGGCGGCGGCCGAGGGCGCCTTCGGCGGCGAGCCGGTGGACCTGACGCCCTATCCCGACCTGCCCGACGCGGCCCTGCAGGTCCTGCGCAAGGCCATGAGCCGCGACGTCGGCGTCATCCGCGACGCGGCCGGCCTGACCCGCTTGCTGGAACAGCTCGGCGCGCTGGAGCCGGCCTATGGCCCCTGCCCCACGCTGATCGCCGCCCGTCTGATCGCCGAGGCGGCCCTGGGCCGCCACGAAAGTCGCGGCGGCCACTACCGCGCCGACTTCCCCGCGACGGCCGAGCCCGCCCGCACCTTCATCACCCTGGAGGCGGCCGGAGGTCTGCGCCGTCAGGCCGCTTGAAGCCGCCGGCCGCGCTTCAGCCAGGCGGCCAGCTTCAGGGCCGCCGCCAGGGCGATCAGCGCCAGGGCGGGCGCGCCCAGCCACGGCATGGTCTTCAAGCGCGCGGCATAGCTGTTGGCGAAGACCAGCAGGATGGCGATCCCGCCTGTCGTGTGCAGCGCTTTCCACGCCGAGCGGCCCATGGCCTTGATCGCCGCGTCGTTCGAGGTCAGGGCCATGGCCGCGATCAGGACATAGACGAAGCCGCCGCCGTAGACGGTGACCGTCGGCGGCGCATGGTGGAACACCAGCACGACGTCGAGAATGAAGGCCAGGTGCACGAAGTGAGCCGCCGCGAACGACAGGCCGACCGCGCGACGTCGGCGCAGCAGCGCCGCGCGCCAGCCGCCGGGGAACATCGCCGCCAGGGCCGAGGCGCTCCAGGCGGCCAGGAAGATCGGGAAAGAAAACCGCGCCGTCAGTCGCGTGGCCATCAGGGCGCCGTCGTGCGTCCAGCCGCCGCCGGTCGCGAAACCCAAGGCGCCGACGGCCGCGGCGGCCAGCGCCGCCGACAGGACGATGGTCGAAGTCGAGAGCGTCTTCATGGCGTCACCTCCCCGCGAGCGCCTCGATGCGCTTGTCATACTGACAGTATGATCGTCATACCATGAGTATGACGTCAAGCCCTCCTCCCCTGACCAACCGACAAAGGCTCGTGGCCGAGGCGCGCCGGCTGTTCGCCGACAAGGGGTTCGAAGGGGTCTCGGTCGACGAAGTCGCCGCCGCCGCGGGCCTGACGAAGGGCGCGGTCTACTACCAGTTCAAGGACAAGACCGACCTGTTCCGCGCCGCCTGCGAGGCGGTGCTGGCGGATGTCCGCGACCGGGTCGAGACCGCCAGCATGGGCCAGTCGGCCCATCACCTGGACGAGATCGTCATCGGCGCGGATCGGCTCTACGACGCCTATGACGCGCCCGACGCGCGGCGCCTGTTGCTGGTCGACGGCCTGACCGTGCTGGGCGTCGACGGCTGGACGGCCATGCAGGAGCCGGTAGGGGTCGGCCTGATCGCCCACGCGCTGGGCCACCTCGCCGACGAGAAGCTGATCGAGCCGGACGTCGTCCCGGCGCTGGCCCACCTGCTGTTCGGCGCCTTTGTCCAGGGCGTCCTGCGTATCGCCGCCTCGGCCGATCCGGGCACGGCCGGCCGCGAGGTGCGCCGCGCCACCCGCACCCTCACCCAAGCTTTGTTGTCGGGCGCCGGCGCGCCCGTGAAGGATCCCCAATGGCTGCCGCTGACGTGACTCCCCTCGACGACCTGCTGGTCCGGCCGATCGTCGACCTGGCCCTGGCCGAGGACCTGGGCCGGGCCGGAGACATCACCGGACAGGCCTGCGTCGACGCCGACGCCCGGCTCTCGGTGGCCTGGGTCACTCGGCGGGATGGGAGGGTTTCGGGTCTTTCCTGCGCGCGGCTCTCGCTCGCGGCCCTCGACCCGACGGCGCGGTTCGAGGTCGTCACGCCCGACGGCGCCGACGCCGCGCCGGGCGCCGTGCTGGCGCGCGCCGAGGGCAATGCCCGCGCCGTCCTAGCCGCCGAGCGCACCGGCCTGAACCTGCTGGGCCGTCTGTCGGGGATCGCCACCCTGACGCGCGCCTATGTCCGCCTGGTCGAGGGGACCGGCGCGACCATCGTCGACACCCGCAAGACCACGCCCGGCCTGCGGGCGCTGGAGAAGTACGCCGTCCGCTGCGGCGGCGGGGTCAACCACCGCTTCGGCCTCGACGACGCCATCCTGATCAAGGACAACCACGTCGCGGCCTGCGGCGGGGTCGGCGAAGCCGTCCGCCGCGCCCGGACCCACGCCGGCCACCTG
Source organism: uncultured Caulobacter sp. (assembly GCF_947036865.1). Classification (GTDB taxonomy): domain Bacteria; phylum Pseudomonadota; class Alphaproteobacteria; order Caulobacterales; family Caulobacteraceae; genus Caulobacter. The sequence continues at coordinate 16,191 of NZ_CAMQSF010000054.1, forward strand.
GTCAAGGTCGAGGTCGAGGTCGATGGTCTCGACCAGCTGGAGGCGGCGCTGGTCCACGGACCCGACGTGGTGATGCTGGACAATTTCAGCCTCGACGACCTGCGCGCGGCGGTTTCGCTGGCCAAGGGCCGCGCGGTGCTGGAAGCCTCGGGCGGCGTCAACCTGACCACCGTGCGCGCCATCGCCGAGACCGGCGTCGACGTGATCAGCGTCGGCGCCCTGACCCATTCGGCGCCGGTGCTGGACATCGGGCTCGACGCGATCTAGCGCGTACGCGAACGCCATCAAGCGACACAATGGCGTCATGGTTTAGCTCTAGGCGCTCGCGGCGAACGCCGAGCGCCTGGGATGGGAGTCGCCGCGCATGCCGCACGCCAAGATCGGAATTCTGGCCGCCGCCCTGCTGGCGGCGCCGACGCTCGTCCACGCCGACACCGCGCCGCCGGAGCAGGCCCTCGCCCTGCACGGACAGGCGACGCTGGTCGTGCAGGGCCATCCCCGCTTCACCTCGCCCTATGAGGGCCCCAACAGCCTGTCGCCCAAGGCCATGGGCCGCGAGACCTTCGACCTGACGCTCTATGCCGGGGCGCGGCCGTGGAAGGGCGCCGAGCTTTGGGTCAATCCCGAGATCGACCAGGGCTTTGGCCTCAGCAACACCTTGGGCGTCGCGGGCTTTCCCAGCGGCGAGGCCTACAAGGTCGGCAAGAGCCGCCCCTATGTGAAGCTGCCGCGCGCCTTCCTGCGCCAGACGATCGATCTGGGCGGCGAGACGGAAGGCGTCGGCGCCGACCTGAACCAGCTGGCCGGCGCCCAGGCCAGCGATCGCGTGGTGCTGACGGTCGGCAAGTTCAGCGTCGTCGACGTGTTCGACACCAACGCCTACGCCCACGACCCCCGGCGCGACTTCCTGAACTGGTCGGTGGTCGACGCCGGCCCGTTCGACTACGCCGCCAACGCCTGGGGCTATACCTACGGCGCCAGCGCCGAGCTGTACCAGGGCCGCTGGACGTTGCGGGCCGGAGCCTTCGACCTGTCGTCAGAGCCCAACAGCGCCCGGCTCGACCCGAGCTTCAGCCAGTTCCAGCTGATCGGCGAGATCGAGGAGCGGCACAGCCTGCATGGCCTGCCGGGCAAGCTGAAGATCACGACCTTCGTGACGCGCGGGCGCATGGGCCGCTTCGACGACGCGACCCGCGCGGCGCTGGCGTCGGGCGCGCCGGCCGATATCGCCGCCGTCCGCCACTATCAGGGCCGGTCGGGGATCAGCTTCAATCTGGAGCAACGGATCGCCCCCGATGTCGGCGTCTTCGCCAAGGGCGGGGTCGCCGGCGGATCGGTCGAGCCCTATGAGTTCGCCGATATCGACCGCTCGCTGGCGGCGGGGCTTTCGGTCGCCGGCGGCGCCTGGCGGCGGCCCGACGACACGATTGGCCTGGCCGGCGTCGTCAATGACATCTCCGCCACCCACCAGCGCTTCCTGGCGGCGGGAGGAACCGGCATCCTGGTCGGCGACGGGCGCCTGCCGAACCCCGGCGCCGAATGGATCGCCGAGGCCTATTACGACTGGGCGCTGACGCGGTGGCTGCACGTCAGCCTGGACTACCAGTTCGTCGAGCACCCGGCCTACAACCGCGACCGGGGCCCGGTCTCGATCGGCGCCGCCCGCCTTCACGCCCAGTTCTAGAGCCTGTCTGTTTCGAATAGACTCATTCGAAACAGACAGCTCGATTTCAAACATTTAGAGCGTGCTAGCCGCCGAAACCGCTCACACTTTCGGCTATCACGCTCTACAGGCTCAGCCGAACAGGCGGGCCAGCTCGATCAGCACCATCGCCGCCAGCACGCCGGTCGAGATCGTGAACAGCAGGAACCGGACCGGCACCAGGTTCACCGTGACCTGCAGCAGGCTGTGCAGCACCCGCACCGCCACATAGGCCCAGGCCAGCTTGACCAGGGCCGCGTCGGCGTGGCCGGCGACCTGGATGGCCAGCGCCGCCGCGTAGAAGATGGTCGGCTGCTCCATCAGGTGGTTGTAGTTGTCGGCCGCCTGCCGGGCCGTGTCGGGCAGCACGTCCAGCGACCCGGGAAAGCGGGCGTCCTGCGGCTTGATCCCCGCCTTCTGCATCGCCGGGATCCGCTGGACGTACATCCAGACCCAGATCACCAGCGACCACGCCACCAGCGCCATCACCGGCGCGACCATCGTACTCGGCATCCTTCGGCCCTCCCCAGGGTTTTTGTTTAGGCGGGGAGAAGATCAGAGAACGGCGTTTGGGGGAACGGTGACGTTGGGGAGGGGTTGCCCCCTGCGTTCTTCGAGGCGCGCCTTCGCCGCGCACCTCGGGATGAGGCGATCAGCACATACCGTCCTCATCCTGAGGCGCCCGCGCAGCGGGCCTCGAAGGACGCAGGGCGCCCCCGCCCGATCACGCCCCCCGATCGCGGAACGGATCGGCCGGATAGACCCCCAGGATCTCGAAGCGCTCGGAGAAGAACTTCAGTTCGTCCAGGGCCAGGGCCAGGCTGCGATCCTCGGGCCGGCCGTCGACCTCGGCGTAGAAGAAGGTGGCCGTGAAGTTGCCGCCCTCCATGTAGCTTTCCAGCTTGGTCATGTTGACGCCGTTGGTCGCGAAGCCGCCCAGCGCCTTGTAGAGCGCCGCCGGCAGGTTGCGGACGCGGAACACGAAGCTGGTCACGCAGCGGTGGGTGAACGGCGGCGGCTGGGGGCTCTTGTCGGCCGTCATCACCAGGAAGCGGGTGGTGTTGTGCCGCTCGTCCTCGATGTCGCGCAGCAGGATGTCGAGGCCGTAGATCTCGGCGGCCAGGGCCGGCGCGACGGCGGCGTGGGTCGGATTGGGCTTCAGGGCCAGGGCCTTGGCGGCGCCGGCGGTGTCGCCCGCCGCCTCGGTCTCGACGCCCAGCTTCTTCAGGCTGTTGCGGCACTGGCTGAGCGCGATCGGCATCGAGCTGACGACCTTCACGTCCTCCAGCTTGACGCCCTTGTTGGCCATCAGCTGGAAGCGGATCGGCTTGAACCGCTCGCCGATGATCTTCAGGCCCGAGGCCGGCAGCAGGTGGTGCACGTCGGCCACCCGGCCGGCGATCGAGTTCTCGATCGGGATCATGCCCAGCGCGCAGACGCCGGACTTGATGGCCTCGAACGCCTCCTCGAAGGTCTTGCAGGGATAAGCCTCGTGATCCGGGAAATAGGTCCGGCACGCCTCGTGGCTGTTGGCGCCGGGCTCGCCCTGGAAGGCGATCTTCTTGAGGATGCTCATGAGGCTCTTACTTTCCCGCCGCTTGTCGCGCGGCTTCGAGGTCGGAAGGATTGTCGACGGAGATCGGGGCGTGGGCCGCCACGGCCGCGCGAATGGTCAGGCCCAGTTCGAGGGCGCGCAGCTGCTCCAGCTTCTCGCGCTTCTCCAGCGGCGAGGGGGCGGCGGCGTTGAACGCCTCCAGCGCCTCGCGGCGATAGCCATAGATGCCGATGTGGCGCCAGACCGGTCCGTCGCCATAGAGGGTGGAGCGCGTGAAATAGAGCGCGCGGCCGCTTTGGCCGTCGTCCTCCATGGCCAGGACCGCCTTGACCACGTCCGGATTCGCGCGGTCGGCGGGCGAGGCTTCCGGGGCCACGACGGTGGCGATATCGGCGTCGCCGAACTCCTTAAGTAACCGAGCGCAGTCGGCCAGAATGGCCGGATCCACGAACGGCATGTCGCCCTGGAGGTTGATCACCACGTCGTGCTCGAACCCCGGATCGAGCTCGGCCAGCGCCGCCAAGATCCGGTCCGAGCCGGACGGCAGATCGGGGTCGGTCAGCACCGCGGTTCCGCCAGCGGCTTGAACCGCCAGGGCGATTTCGCGATCGCCGGCCGCCACGGCCACCGGGCCGACGCCCGCCGCCAAGGCCTGGTTCAGCACCCGGACGACCATCGGCAGCCCCCCGATGTCGGCCAGCGGCTTGTTCGGCAGGCGGGTGGCCGCCATCCGCGCTGGGATCAGGACGATAGGGTTCATGGCCTCAAAACTGCTGTCTGCCCGGTTGCGCGAGGGGCGGTAGCGTGTAAGAGACGCGAGCGCAACATGAGGCGCGCGGGGGATTCCGCGCGTCGGGATTCAGGCCCGCCTTGCGACGGGCTGGCAAGAGGCTGACAAGGCTGAGATGAGCGACCTGACGTTCAACAAGATCGCTGGCGGCGTGCTGCTGACCGGCCTCATCATTTTCGGTCTGCGGGAAGCGTCGGACATCGTCTTCAAGAAGGGCGACGTCGAGAAGGCCGGTTACCAGATCGCGGTCCAGGAAGAGAGCGCCGGCGGCGGCGCCGAGGCGGCCGACACCCCGCCCGACTGGAACGCCGTCCTGACCCCGGCCAATGTCGCGGCCGGTCAGGCCGTCTCGGCCAAGTGCGCGGCCTGCCACAAGCTGGACGCCTCGAACGCCAACGCCACCGGCCCGGGCCTGTGGGACGTCGTGGGCCGCAAGCCGGCCGCCCACCCGGGCTTCGCCTATTCGGCCGCGATGACCGAGTTCGGCGCCAAGACCCCGGTCTGGGACTACGACCATCTGTATGAATTCCTGAAGGCCCCGGGCAAGTATGTCTCGGGCACCAACATGACCTTCGTCGGCCTGAAGAAGCCGGAAGACCGCATCGCGGTCATCGCCTATCTGCACAGCCTGGGCTCGAAGCTGCCGGTCCCGCCGCCGCGTCCGGCCGCCGCCGCCGCGGCTCCGGCCGCTGCTGGCGCGGCTCCGGCCGCCCCGGG
>NZ_CAMQSF010000055.1 GCF_947036865.1 uncultured Caulobacter sp.
CAACCCTCCACTAAATCCGCAGCCCGGCTGTCCCAAAACTTCTGACGACGGACACGTGACCCCCGCCGACGCCTACTTCGGCAGGGCCGCCGACATCCTGCGCCGCCGAGCCAGCGTCAAGCGCCAGACCCTCGAACATCGGCGCTTGCAGCACCGCAAAATCGCCGCCTAAATCTCAACCCCAGACGAGGCCAACCCTCCACTAAATCCGCAGCCCGGCTGTCCCAAAACTTCTGACGACGGACAATTGGCCGATGCTTTCGCCAGGCAAGCGCCTCGTCATCCTGACGGCGCGCGGCGACTATGGATATGACGCTGGAGGGCGTCTTGCGGCAATGAACCTTGTCGAGCAGGGACTGAATGTTCCCCTCGCTTATCTCGGCCTCCACGCCAGCGACGCCATCGCCATTGAATATGACGAGTTCGCCGACGAACGGCTGGCCTCGTCCATTGCAACCGCCGAGAACAACGTCGATCGACTTGTGGAAAAGCTCCTTGCGGGATGTCGGCAAGAGTCGGTCTTCGCATCCGCCTGAAGACCCCGCACATCCTGATCGCCGTATTTTCTGATGGCGGTGACGGCCATGACCATGACGAAGCTCCGCTCGGGCGAGCGGGGCTTCTGGAGATGTCCGGTCTCAGTCACCGTTGCGGCGCGACCAGGTGAGATTATGGCCTTCACCGTCCTCGCCCTCGACCAGGCCGGCGTAGATCGGGGCGGGAAAGCTCGGATCGTCCAGCTTGACGGAGAGATATTCGCGCTGCGTCTCGCGGGCGATCTTCCTCCAGGCCGCACCGAACTCCGTGGCGCCGGCGAAGATGCGGAAGTCGGGGCCGCGCTCGCTGTCGCCCTCGGTGGCGACGAACTTGGCCTTGACGTTGAGGGTCAGGGTCTTGACCGCGCCGGTGAAGCCCGCGCCGTTTTCGTTCTTGGTGAAGGTGCCGATGGTCGCCATCGCCGTGTTCCTTTTTTCTCATCTAGCCGCGCCTATCGCGGCCTCGATGGTGGTCGTGCGACCGGGGTCGATCGGCCCCGCACCCGTAGGGCTGAAACGGAGTGGAAGGCGGACGGCGACGGCTTTTTTTGTTTCGCGATGCAAAGCCGTAGGCGGCGGAAAAAAGCTGGCGACGGACGTTGCGGGAAGACGAGCGAGGCGCAGCCGGTCTTCGGTCAGACCCAATCCATTCGAGGACGCCGTGGGCGTGGCTGGCAGAGAAATCTGAGGAACACGACACTGTTGGCGGTCGGTCTCCGTGCCTGAAATGGAAACGGCGGCGAACCTCCGGGCGCGTCAACCTCATTCCCGACCTTCGACGGGAAGGCCCGTTTATCGTCCACGAGCGGGCATGGGCGCTTCCCGATCTTCTCCTTCTTCGCAGCGCCGGGATTGGCAGACCGGCGACGATCCCCCCCCCCCCCGCTGGCTAAACGCGACCACTCCCAACAACTGGAACTGGCGATCCACGAATCCCGGTGCATCAACCTGCTGGGCGGCGATGCCGGGAACGGAGAAACCGCCAATATAGTCCTGCCACAACGGTGACTGAGGCCGGACATCTCCAGAAGCCCGGTTCGCCAGAGTGGGGCTTCATCAGCGAAAGGGCCATCAACCGCCGCTCTTCACGTTAGCGATTGAAGCCGAATGGCGGAAATGCGCCATCGGCGTGGTTCCGGCGCAGCCGAAAGCGCGGCCCGAAGGGCAACGCCAACCTGAACATATCAAGAGAACGACAATTGCACCTGTTGGTTGGGGTAGAGTTCCCGGATGATGTCGGTGACGATTTCAAAACTGGTCAGAAACATGGAAGGGTTCAGCACGGCATCGCTTCCGTGCGCGAACATATTGCGCATCCTGCTCAGATATTCGATTTCTGAAGAAATCAGATTCTGTTCCTTGGCGGATTTCAGTAACTCGTCGAGCATGGCCGGGCGTGGCCTTCCCTTTCTGTCCACGCGGTTGGCTGCCTGGTGGCCGATCCGCTCACGCAGAGCGAGTTCAAGGCAGGGGAATGTCTGGCTCGCTGCTATAGTCAGCAGATCATATGAAAAATAGGCGTAGATATAAGCGTGTCGAATAGCGTGGTGAGATCGTCGGACCGAATCTGGAAGCGGGACAGAAAGATCGAATACGCGCATATCCGCGTACAAGTCTTCAAGTGTGGAGCCGATAAATCCGGCAGTCCCTGAAAAATAAGGGTCAGGCAGGTTGAGATCTGACAATCTCTTGAACACGAGAAAACAGCTTTCATTCGTTGTTCTTCCCAACAATCGTAACACCAATCATCGGACGTTTCAGTCTCCGTTATGAATTGGCGATGCTATTGCTATCAACCGCACCAACGCCGACACACCCACGAACCCGCCGCCGATGACGCAGAAGATCTGCCGCCACACCTCGGACGGCACTGCCTCGCCGGTGACGCCATGGACAAGGGCATAGCCCGCAACGGCGGCGGGCGCGGCGAAGACCAGCGCCACGATCAGGCGCAGGACCGGCGAGCGCAGCGACGCGAAGGCGAGCACCAGCAGGCCATAGGCTGCGGCCCCGGCGACGATGCCGACGAGGCCCGCGCCGATCAGGCCGGAGCCGGTGACGTAGGCGAAGCGCGCCGCTTCGATGGCGAGCATGAAGGGCAGCGCATAGACGGCGAGCGTATAGGCGAGGACGCACAGTCCCGCGATCAGCGCCACGCTCATCAACATCACGGCGATCATGACGGTTCTCCATAGCGCCGATGACGGGTTAGATCATCGGACAGTCGAGGTCAGCCGGTCGCGCGGTGAACACCGCGCGACCGGAATTTCGGGGTGTCGGGCGAACGGAAGGCCGGGACCGCTGATGCGATCCCGGCCCGGTCCTCACTCTGCGGCGATCTGGAAGGCGTCACCGTCCTGCTGCTGGTCCAGCCACGCGGGCCGCGCCGTGCGCAAGGCGGCGGGAAGCCAGCCGGTTCCGGCCAGTAGCTGTTCGGCAGCCTCCGCCATGTCCGTCTTCTTCAAGCCCGCGATCCGCTCCGCCGCCGCATCGCTGACGGCCTCGCGCACGGCGGCGAGGATGTGCGCCTTGGTGACGCGACCGAGATAGGTTCGCACCGTGGGCGTCCAGTGCGCCGTCATGTCGAGCGCCACCGCCGTTGCTAGCCTGTCCGCCGTCGCATGGGCGTGGGGCTTGCGCTCCCAAGGCTGCTTCACCGCATTGACGGTCAGCGAGGCGCAATGGGCGAACAGCGCCATGACGCTGGCATGGTCCAGACCGGCGACGAAGCCCCACAGGTCGGCCACGTCGCGCGGCATGTCTGCCGCCCATCCGGAGTGACGATCCGCCAGCGCCTTGCCCGCCGCCGTGTCCTCGATGCCGTCCGCGTGGGATGCGAGGAAGCTGCTGGTCGGGCGGATTTCAAGGCAGGCGGCATCCACCCCGCGATAGAAGGTCTGCGCCGCCAGCGCATGGGTCACGGCGATCAGCGCCATGTCCGGCTGCTCGCCCAGCGCAAGGCGAAGGCCCAGCGTCCGGTGCGAGGTCAGGTCGCGGACGAGAAGGTCCGACAGCGGCTTGCCCGCATCCCCGGCATCCTCGTCCTCGGCCTCCGACGCGGGAACGGTGTCACCGTCCGCATCATGGTCGCCGCCCTCGATGATCTCGCCATCGCTGTTGACGCGAACGCCGTCGATCACGCCGCCGCCTTCGCCGTCCGCATCCTCTTCGGGCTCCGGCTTCTCGTCCTCGGCCCGGATGAAGCCGCGTTCGATGCGGGCTTCCCCGTCATGGGAGAGAATGACGAACACACCGCCGCGCTCGATCTCGTCGGCATCATAGGCGTGACGCAAGGCGTCGATGCGCTCGATCTCGGCTTCAAGCTCCCCGAACCGCTGATCCACGTCGTCTGGCAGTTCGTCGGCGCTGTCATACTGCTCCGTCAGCGCGTCGTATTCTCCCTGCGTGGCGGCATAGGCGGCCTCGTCTTCCTCCGACAGCGCCACCGGATGCGGATAGGTGCGGCGTAGCCCGTTGCCGTGCGGATAGTCGATATGGACAGCGGCCCATTTCCAGCCTTCCTCGGCCTTCACGCTCTCCGCGATTTCGTGCAGGTTCTCGATGACAAGCTGGTCCAGAAGCGCAGCATCCTCATAGAAGCCGCCGCGATCCTCGGTGAACAGGTCGCGCAGGATCACGCCGCCCGCTTCGGTATAGGCCTCCGCGCCGACGAAGACCGCCCGCCGATCCGTCGCCGCGATGTGCATCCGGGTCAGGTCGCGGCGAATGGTCGAAGCGTCTTTGTTCCACGACAGGTTTTCATAGACCTGCTCCTGCCGGGCTGGATCGTCCACGATGGCGAAGGCCATCAACTGCTCCAAGGTCAGGCCACCATCGCGATAGACCTGCATCAGCTTGGGGCTGACTGCGCCGAGACGCATCCGCTGGCGCACGACATGCGCCGTCACCCCGAAGCGGGCGGCGATTTCCTCCGCGCCCCAGCCGCGCGTTTCGGCAAGTTCGCGGAAGCGCTCGAACTGATCGGCGGGCGACAGGTCTTCGCGGGTGACATTCTCGTCCAGACTGATTTCGCTGGCGTCGTTGACGGTGTCGATGACGCAGCGGATGGGTTCGGTCTTCTTGATCTGCTTGCGCTTGACGCGCAGCAACTGCGCCAGCCTGCGGCCTTCACCGATGCTGACCAGATAGAAGCCGGTCGCGGCTCCTTCGGCGTCAACCTCCGGCTCCACCACGAGGTTCTGCAGGATGCCCTTGGCGTGGATGCTCGCCGCCTTCGCCTCGATGGACGCCTCGCTGTGCGGCGTCTTGCGGGCGTTGTTGGGATGCTTCTTGAGCTTGTTGAGCGGGATGAACACCTCCGCGCCGGTCACGGTCACGGCGGCGGGGATGGCGGTGGTTTCTGTGGCAATGGTTGTCATGGTCTTTCTCCTATGGGCTTGGGTTTCGCGCAGCGAAGCGCCGCGCTGAAACCCTGCCCGTCGGCGAGACCGGGGGGTGCAAGGGCCAGGGCGGCCGGGGTGGAGGGGGATCACCCGACCTGCACAAGCGGATGTCCGTAGTTACGGATATGCGGAGAACCGCATCCGCGCGGAAGGTTGGGGAGACCACCCCGGACGGCGCCGGCTCGCCGGCGCTTTACCCTTGACCGCGCCAGGGGGCAGCGCCCCCAAGCAACCCGCCCTGCGTGAGCGTCAGCGGGAGCCGGGCAAGAGGACCGGATCAGGATGTGCAAAGCCGGGAAACCGGAGAACCATGCATCCTGATCGCCGCTTATCCCTGTGGCGGCGAGTGGCCCAGTTCCACGGCCTTGCGCCGCTGCGCCGTCGTCAATGCGCTCCAGAAGCGATGGACGCGCGCGGTCTGCATCTGTCGGAGATCCTCGACGTGCTGAGCGCGACGAAGCTCGACCTGAAAGAACGACGGGTGATGATCGACGTTGAAAGCCTGGAGTTTCCAGAAAACGACGGCGGTATATTTGGGAGTGAGCTTCTTGTTCTTGCGATAGTAGTCGAGCGCGCCGGACAGGATGGGGTTGCTCTCCTTCGCCGCAAGCTGCTCAAGGGTGCGGATGCAGGATTCCAACTGCATCTGCTGGGTCAGCTTGGCGAGGTGCCGTTTCGCATCTGTCGGCGACAAACGCCGACCCTTCTCAAGGACGGCCACGTCGAACTGTAGTATGCAGTGGGAGCCGACCCAGAGCTTCGAGTCGGTATATTGATTGGCGATCTCGAAATGGTAGCGAAGATCCTGCTGGCCGCAGAGTTCGCAGGTTTCGATGGGCTGTTCGTGATCGACCGTATTTTCGGTAAAGGACCATTCGCCAAAAGCAGCCGGCAGGGTTCCGGCCACTGAAAGCGGAAGAATACTGTCTCGGACCCGCTGCGTGTACCCGCCCATGGTGACATCGCCCTTATTTAAGAGCGCTTACCTTAGCTCATTTCCTATTTAAGCCAAGCGCCTATTGCTTAAATAAGACTGCGGCATCATATTCAGCTTATGTTCGAACCCGCGCCCAATCTCCGGCTAGGCCGCTTCGTTGAAACGCCCGTTGCAGGCGAGATGGTGCGCGCCTTCGTGCCGCCGCCGTTGCCGCCAGAGCCGTCGATCGACGTGCTGGCCCTGCTGGAACGGCTGAGCCTAGCGGAGCGAGCGTTGGGGCGTCTGGACGGCATTACCATGCTGCTCCCGCGTCAGGAACTGTTCCTGTATATGTATGTGAGGAAGGAAGCGGTCCTCTCGTCCCAGATCGAGGGCACACAATCGACCCTTTCGGACCTGCTTCGCTTCGAGACTGAGGCGCAGGCCGGTCAGCCGATCGACGATATCCGCGAAGTCTCGAACTACGTCGACGCAATGATGTACGGGCTGGAGCGGCTGGAAAACCTGCCGCTGTCGCTGCGCCTGATCCGTGAGATGCACGCGCGCCTGCTGCAAAGCGGACGCGGCGGCACGAAAAGCCCCGGCGAGTTCCGGCGTTCGCAGAACTGGATCGGTGGGACACGCCCCGGCAATGCGCTCTTCGTGCCGCCGCCACCGACTGAAATGGATGCCTGCCTCGATGCGCTGGAGCGTTTCATGCACGAGGAAGGCTCGCGTCTTCCCGCCCTCATCAAGGCCGGCCTGCTGCACGTTCAATTCGAGACCATCCACCCGTTCCTGGACGGCAACGGCAGGATCGGCCGCTTGCTGGTCACGCTGTATCTCTGCGTCAACGGGGTGCTGCGCAAGCCGCTGCTTTATCTGAGCCTCTACCTCAAAACCCATCGCGCCGATTATTACCGCCTGCTTCAGGAGGTGCGCGAGCATGGCGCGTGGGAAGCTTGGCTCGACTTCTTTCTCACGGGCGTCGCGGATACCGCCAATCAGGCATTCGATGCGGCAACCCGGATTGTCGAGTTGTTCAAACAAGACCGCGAGCGCATCACGGTGGAGAGCGACCGGGCCGGCTCGGCGCTGCGCATCCACGATCTGTTCCAGCAAAATCCTTATCTGACGGCCAACCAGCTCGTTCACCAGACGGGCCTCTCGGCCCCCACGGTCAATGCGGCGCTCGCCGATCTGGAGCGGTTCGGCATCGTCGAGGAGGTCACGGGCCGCAAGCGGGGCCGCGTGTTCAGTTACCGGGGGTATCTCGCCATACTGAGCGAGGGCACCGATCCGCTCCCCACTGCCGCCTGACGGAAGGAAGCCTGTGCGTATCGACTCTGTAACCCTGTCCGGCTTCCGCTGTTTCGGTCCTGATCCGATCACGGTGCCGATCTCGCCCGAGATCACGGCGGTCGTCGGCCCGAACGCGGCGGGCAAGACCGCGCTGCTCCATGCCTTGTCGAAACTGTTCGGCGTGTCGCGGACGCAGCGCACCGTGCAGCGTTCGGATTTCCTCCTGGGTGCCGGCGATGATCCCGACGATCGTGAACCCAAGGATCTGTTCATCGACGTGTTGATCGGATTGCCGGAGTTGGCCGATGGCACCGCGACGCCGGAGACGATCGCGCCCTCGTTCCGGCACATGCAGATCGAACGGGAGGGCAAATCGCCGGTCTGCCGCCTGCGTCTCGAAGCGCGATGGGAAGATGACAGGACGGTCGATGACGAGGTTTCGCAGGAGCTTTTCTGGGTCGATACGCTCGATGACGATGCGGCTGAGGACAAATGCCATCCGGTCTCGGCGGCGGATCGCGGTCTCATCCAACTCTATTACACGCCTGCCAGCCGGGATGCGGCGGCCCAGATCAAGGCTACGACCGGCGCGCTCGCCGCTCGCCTGCTCCGCGCCATCGAATGGGCTGGCAGAATCATGCGGTCCAGCCTGATCTTCTCATCTCGGCCGCTAGGTCGAGAAGGCTTCGGAGCGCGGGGCTGCGATTGTGCGGCGACCAGACTGCCGAGAATGCAAGCGGCTCGGGCTCGTCGAGGATCGGCAGAAATCTCACGCCGGGTAAGTGCATCGGCGATGTCGCCTCGCCGACGATGGTGACGCCATAACCCTGCGCGACCATCGACAGCAGCGTGCCGCGCTCAACGGCGAAGCGCAGGATCGAGAGGTTCGCGTATCTGCCTGCGAGACGCTTGACGATGTGGTCATGCACCTGGGGTCCGGTGCCGGCGTGCCGGACGATGAAGGTCTCACCCGCCAGATCGGCCCAGGTGATGCCCGCTCCCTCGGCTGGCGGCTGGCGAGAAGGTAGCGCAGCCAAGAGTCGTTCGCTCCATATCCGTCGCGCATGACAGTCGGGAAACTCGGGGGAGCCTGCCACGAATGTCACGTCGAGCCGATCGGTACGAAGCTGCATGACGCTATCGCGAACCGTGCCTTCGGCAATCTCGACCTCGACCCCCGGATGCTGTTGCCGGTATCGTTCGAGCATGTTGGCGAGGAAACTACCGGGGATCAGGGCATGGATGCCGATGCGCAAGCTGCCCTGCTCGCCGCGGGCCACCATGCCGGCGGTCCTGACGGCGTGGTCGAGATGGTCGATGCCGGTCGTCACTCGCTCGACGAAATGCCGTCCGGCTTCTGTCAGCCGGACGCCCCGCGCATGGCGCTCGAACAGAAGGATGCCAAGTTCGTCCTCCAGCGCCTTCACGCGCGCGCTGACGCTGGATTGCGCCACGCCGAGTGCGTTCGCCGCATGGCGGAAGTTCAGATATTCGGCCACGGTAAGTGTCTGGATCAGCGACGCGAGGGGAATGCGGCTTCCCAGCATTTGGGGCCGTTCGTCCGAAGAAACAGTTCTTTGTCGCCGCCTCCGCATAATCACACCTCGCCATCAGACAGTTAGGCAGCCAACACCAGATAGCGTAGCCAAGTTAGCTTTTCGCTGGCCTGCCACAGCTCCTCGGCTCGGCCTTCGTCACACGCTTCGACCGACGAGCGAATTTCCTTCATCCCTTCGAAATACTTGCCTGTGGTGCCGGCCAGAGTTCGATCGGTCAGCAGCCGGGCCAGCGCGACGCCCGGATTCGGCAGGCATGTGAACATTGGGCTACAGAACCCGGCAGTGTAGCGGGATCGTGTGAGGCATGACGTACTTCGCGATGAACCGGATCGGACTCGGAGCATTGCGGGCCTAAACACCTAGCCAGTGCCGGGCATCAAGCCCAGGATCAAAGGCGTTGGCCCTGACGCCCGTCGGGAGACGCTGCGCCAAGCCGGCATTTCCTCCTGTAACTGCAGCCGTGCGCAAGACGGTTGCCGCGCGATCGTCCGGATAACGGGCCAACCCGTTGTCAGTCATTTGATCTCCTTGGAGACTTGAGCGCACCGCCGTCTTGGCTTGCAGTCGTCACGGTGTGCTTGTTCGTGTTGAGAGTTGCGCTAACCGCACTGAAAGATGCCGCCTCCGACCGGCCGGTCTGCTCGGCTTCATTCCTCAGTAAAGCCTGCTCAAGAGTTAGCCGTGCCGGACGGGCATTTCATTGACGTATAGCACCAAATAAGTCGCGGTTCGCGCCAACCTTGATACTCGGCTGGGCGATGCAGATTTGACGGCCTCGTAGATTCCAGACACATCTTATTTCTGTGCCCGTCAAACCAGCAGCAGGCCGCACCTGCGAAACCGCCGTCCCCCCTACTACTCACATCTCCCTGCTCGACTGACCGCAATTGTCGTCTGCCGATTCAATATCTTGATGTACGCCGACTCCGAAGCGGTAAACCATCTGACCACCGAACCACGCGCCAACGGCAAGTAATGCAAAGCCGGCTAGACTCGCTGCAACAGGCACAGGATCAGGTTGACTGATGAGCACTAAGCCTTCTCCGCTGCGCATGAAGATCGCTGCGAGATAGGCAAGCCAGGCGAGGCCCATCAGCATCATGTGCGTATTAGCTAATGCCAGGACGCGCTCCCTGAGTGTGACGTAGTCGATCAAACCGGCGATGATCGCTGGCAGCCCCAAGATTAGGCCGCCCCCGATCGCCAACGACCCCATCCGCCATAACTCGTGGAAACCGAGCAGCGCCAAGCAATCACTTACGGATCCAATCGACCAGAGCGCGAGGGGAAAATGTACCAGCATGGGATGAACGGGATGTCCAAACAGTCGCATGGCCATTCTCACACCAATCCCAGGCTGACGCCGGCGACGATTGCGACGCCCGTGACAGCCGCGAGCGCGTGAATGACGACAACCGGCTTCGGGCCGACGCGGCCGCGGAGGTGGAAAGAAGCTAGGTAGAAACCGCCCAGCGCCGCGACGATCAGGACGACGAACCCGACGCGAACCGGAAATGCCGCGCCTTGAAAGACAGTTGCGAACGTCAGGACAAGGCCAAGCGCGCCCATCACTGCATGTACTAGGGATAACGCCCAAGGTGCGAGGCGCCCGCGGAGAACCGATGCAGCTAGGACCATGCCACCAACAGCAGCGGCGGCGAAGCAGAGGATCGCATAATTTAACATGAAGTCTCTCCTTTCCGGCCTGCGCCGGGTGTGTGACAGACATTGGATGGAGAGTTCGGGAAAAGGTTCCCGGTGTGCGATTGAAATGCCGACTGAGAATTCCTCGGAGGCGACTGCCACTGTTGTTTTAGCCGACGACAGATTCCGAAGCACTGTCATCCCAGCCATAGGTCTTCGAGAGTCGGCCGAGGACGGTTTCAGTGATGCGCTCGCAGCGTCGGCCGAGGAAGGGGAATGTGTCGCGTATGCTGGACGCCAACGTCTCTTCGAGTGCGGCGCGGAGTTGTAGACGGGCGCGATGCAGGCGCGTCTTTACCGTCTCCGGCCGGATGCCGAGCCGTTCTGCCGTCTCCTCGATCGAACAATCTTGTACGTCACGCAAGATGAACACGAGTCGGAACGGTTCAGCCAGTGAATCGACGGCCTGTTCGATCAACAAGCGGATTTGCGCGCGGGCGGCATCGGCTTCGGGATTATCCATCGGCCGCCCTCCCGGAAAAGCAACCACGAGGGCCCCCGTTGCTTGCGCTGTCTCGACCTCATCGAGATCGACCATCTGCCTGCGACGACGCCGCAACCGGCCACGCGCCTCGTTGATCGTTATCCGCGTGAGCCAGGTGAGCAGGCTCGACTCGCTACGGAACGTATGAAAGGCGGCAAAGGCTCGGAAGTAACTTTCCTGGACAACGTCCTCGGCTTCGGCGTCGTCTGAGACGATCCCGCGCGCAACACGGAACAGCGGCTGATTATAGCGCTGCATGATGACGCGGAACGCATCGCGGACGCCCCGCCGCACATGGGAGACTAGTTCAGCCTCCGACATTGCCTCGCAATCGAGGACCACTTCCTTGCGACGTTCAACCATGCGGCATTCTCCCGTAAATGCCGATTAGATACCAGATCAGAGTAAAGGTTCCCGCATTTCGGCAGCATGCTTTGCGCGAGGACGTGCAGCGTCATCGGCGGGAACCTCGACGGCATGGCAGCATCAAATGGCTGATTGCAATCGCCAAAAGGAGGCTCGCCAATGCTTATCAAATCACCAACTCAACCCCATCATTTATCAGACAGCGAACCTTGCGCCTGTCGGGGCCGCCCGGGCCTCCTTACACAGCGGGCAAGCCGGGCTGAGGCCGAGGCTGCTGTTCGCACTCTGATCAGTTGGGCCGGCGACGACCCCATGCGGGAAGGTTTGCAGGACACGCCAACGCGAGTGGTGCGGGCCTACGAGGAATGGTTTGCAGGGTATGCACTAACCCCCGCAAGTGTACTGGAACGAACCTTTGGCGAAGTAGCCGGCTATGATGATCTCGTGCTGCTACGCGACATTCCGTTCGAATCGGTCTGCGAGCACCACATGGCTCCGATTCAGGGGGTTGCACACGTAGCCTATCTGCCCCGTGAGCGCGTCGTCGGCATCTCGAAGCTTGCCAGGCTGGTCGATACGTTCGCTCGGCGCCTCCAGATACAGGAGCGGCTAACGGCCGAGATCGCCGATACCATCGATAACACGCTGAAACCATGTGGTGTCGCCGTGGTCATCGAGGCAAGTCATGCATGCATGTCGTCGCGCGGCGTGAAGAAACATGGCGGCGCGCTGGTTACCCGCGCCTTTCGAGGCATCTACGCGGAAGCAGCCGGACGGAACGAAGTTCTGGACGCCTTAAGGGGATAATCACCGCGCCCCGGGAACCTTATGCACAAATGGTCATCGAATTGGTGTGCTGGGTGCCGATTTGCGGCCCCACTCATCATGGAGAACTATCATGCTCAAGAAATCGTTTCTCGTCGGTCTTTTCGCACTTGTCGGATCGACGGCTTTCGCTCACGAAGCCAAAATTAGCGATCCGCAGATCGCCCATATCGCCTATACAGCCGGGCAGATCGACGTCGCCGCCGCCAAGCTAGCTTTGGCCAAGACGACGAATCCGGACGTCCGTGCTTTTGCCGAGCTGATGGCGCGCGATCACGCAGCAGTGAACGACCAGGCGTTCGCGCTGGTTAAGCGGCTCAAGGTTACGCCGGAAGCCAATACGACAAGTGACGCACTCACAATGCAGGCATCGAAAATCGAAGCGAACCTGAAGATGCTCTCCGGCGCGGCCTTCGATCGTGCCTATGTCGAGAACGAAGTCGCCTATCATCGTACGGTCAACGAAGCGCTGCGCAAGGAATTGATCCCTAGTGCTCATAATGGCGAACTCAAGAGCCTGCTTGAAACCGGGCTGACGTTGTTTCAGGAGCATCAGGCCCATGCCGAGCATCTGGCGCGGATGGTGAAATGAGCATGGTAGCCCTATCCCGCCGTACTCTGCTGGTCGTCGTTGCAAGCGCTTCATTCCTCCCGGTGCTTGCTGCCCGGGCCGAGGCCCGAACGCATGTGATCGTTGTCGATAAGATGAAATTTGGTTCCGTGCCGGATGGAATCCGGGTGGGCGACACGGTCGTCTGGGCCAATCACGATCTGTTCCGCCACACTGCGACTGCGCGCGACAAATCCTTCGATGTCGATCTCAAGCCGAATGAGGAGGGCCGTGTTACCCTCACCAAACCTGGGCGGATCGACGTCTATTGCCGTTTCCATCCTGGAATGACCGCAACATTCATCGTTGGTCCATGAGTGTCTGACTTCCCGGCGGCCCTCAGGTCGCCGGGCGGCTTGCATCTCACACTTCCTATTCATCCTTGTCGCGGCTGGACCGCTATTCGCCCCGTATTGAGCGTTCCGTCCGCAGGCGTCAGAGCCCGAGTTCTCCAAGACTCGGATGCTCGTCCGGTCGGCGCGCAAAAAGCCAATGATACTTGCGCTCATCGTCTGTTATCGGACAGTCGTTTCCGTGCTCCAGCGCCTGCGCCGAACATACGTCTCATCATCCACGCCAAGCTCTCCAGCAGCGCTGCCAGCACTGATGCTGGATTGCCCGCGAAAAGCTGGACGTCGAAATCTCTCGCCGCAAGGCGGCCTACACCGCATGCTTACGCTGCGACGGCCTGACGGCACCCTGGATCATCGACAAGGCGATGAACCGTGCTGCCTTCGATACCTATGTCGAAACCCAACTCGCTCCCACCTTGGAAAAGGGGGATGTCGTCGTCCTCGACAACCTCGCTGTCCACAAAAGTGCCAGAGCCGCTGAGATCCTAAAGGCCAAGGGCGCATGGTTCCTGTTCCTGCCGCCCTACTCTCCCGACCTCAATCCTATCGAAATGGCTTTCTCCAAGCTCAAGGCTCACCTGCGCAAAGCCAAGGCCAGAACCTTTGATGCTCTCTGGCGTGCCATCGGCAACATATGCGATCTCTTCAGCCCTGCCGAATGTTGGAATTTCTTTAAGGCCGCAGGATGTGCGTCCGATTAAAAGTCCGACGCTCTAGCGTATCGTTTCCGAGGCATTCGAGCGCTGCGTCAGACGCCCTCCTGAAAGCAAAACGCTATCTTGATACAGAGAATTGCGGATCAACAGGTCCGTACAGTGATGGCGGACATCGCACGTCCCTCGCCAATGGATGCGAAAGGCGGGCTTAGAGGGCTATAGCGTAGACGTAGTGCTCATTATCATCGGTCGCGGCCCGCCAGTTTCTTATAGAAAATCAGACCCTTATCTATGTGTTTCGGCGCGGCTTCGCGCCGCGCGCCGCGTTCGGGTCGCTTCCGTGCGCTTCAGCGCGCTCGCGGCAGGGTGTGACGCGAGGCGTCGAATCGCTCGAAGTCGCCGTGACCCCCGGCTGCGCCTAAACCAGCCGCCCGAAGGCGCGTCCCAGTTTCTCGAAGATGTCCTCTAGGTCTTCGGGGGCGCTGGTCAGGATAGGGGCGAGGGCGATGGTGTCGCCGTTGGCGCGGATGGCGAGGCCTTCCTCGTAGGCCGCGAGGAACAGCGCCGGTCCGCGACGGCCCGGGCCTTCCGGATCGGGCGCCAGGGTCAGGCCGCCGGCGAGACCCAGATTGCGGACGTCGATGACGTGAGGCTTGTCGCGGAGGCCGTGCATCAGGTCCTCGAACAGCGGCGCGAGCGCGGCCGCTCGCTCATAGACGCCGTCCTCGCGCAGCACCGCTTGCGTCGCCAGGCCCGCGGCCACGGCCAGCGGGTGCGCCGAATAGGTGTAGCCGTGGAAGAATTCGATCCCGAAGGCGGTCGCGTCCATGATCGTGTCGTGGATCTGGCGCGAGGCGACGACGGCGCCCAGCGGCACGGCGGCGTTGTCCACGCCCTTGGCCATGGTGCAGAGGTCGGGCTCGACGCCGAAGAAGGTCGCGCCGTTGGGCGAGCCCAGTCGGCCGAAGGCGGTGATGACTTCGTCGAAGATCAGCAGCACGCCGTGCTTGGCGGTGATCTCGCGCAGGCGCGCGAGGTAGCCCGCGGGCGGGATAAAGACGCCCGCCGAGCCGATCATGGGCTCGACGATGACCGCGGCGATCGTCGAGGCGTCGTGCAGGGTGATCAGCGCCTCGAGCTCGGCCAGATAGGCCATGGGGTCGCGGTCGGGCTGTCCCCGGGTGAAGCCCGAGACCTTGGGGTCATAGGGGAAGGGCAGGTGGTCGACGCCGGGCAGCAGCGGGCCGAACGCCTTGCGATTGTTCGGCATGCCCCCGACCGAGATCCCGCCGAAGCCGACGCCATGATAGCCGTTCACCCGGCCGATCAGGCGGGTTCGCGAGCCCTCGCCCCGCGCGCGGTGATAGGCGAGGGCCATCTTCAGCGCCGTATCGACGGCCTCCGAGCCGGAATTCGTGAAGAACACGTGGTTCAACGCGCCGGGGAACTGGTCGGCGATCTCGGTGGCCAGGCGGAAGGCGTCGGGCGTGGCGAAGTTGAAGGCCGGCGAGTAGTCGAGCCGCTTCGCCTGCTCGGCGATGGCCTCGCTGATGCGCGGGTGGCAATGGCCTAGACCCGAGCACCAAAGCCCCGAAAAGCCGTCGCGAACCTTTCGGCCGTCGGCGGTGAAATAGAACTGGCCCTCGGCCGCGACGAACAGTCTGGGGGCCGCCTTGAACGCCTTGTTGGGCGTGAAGGGCATCCAATAGGCGGAGAGGTCGTTGGCGGGGGCTTGGGTCACGGCGATGCGGTCTCCAGCGGAGAAGGACGGGTATCGGGAGAGGTCTCGTCGCGGACCCGAGCCGCAAGCTCCGCGAAACGCCGGGCGACGTCGCCCCGGCCGTCTCCGAGCAGGGCCAGAAGCGCCACGCGGGCCTTGGCGGGGCTCAGCGATCCGCCGGCCAGCAGGCCGCGCGACAGGAGGTCGATCTCGGCGCCGGCATAGCCGTAGGTGCGCTCGCACACCATGCCGCCCGTTCGGCTACAGAGCACGACGGGGGCCTTGCGCGCGAGGCGCCCCAGCACCGGCGCGAGCTTTTCCGGGACGTGGCCAGCGCCCAGCGCGGCGATGACCCAGCCGTCTGGTCCGGCGTCCTCGCCCAGGGTGAACAGCGTCTCGTCCATGTCCAGGCCGATCGTCGCGATCCAGACGCGCGGCGAGGCGTCCCCGCGCCGAGGGCCGACAGAAGGCAGGGGCGGAAAGGGCGGGCGCAGGGCGATAAACCGGCCTTCGTGCAGCCGGCCGCGCGGGGCGTGGCTCCGGCTGGAGAAGGCGTCGAGCGCGGTGGTGTCGGTCTTCTGGGCGTGTCGCGCGGCGTGAACCTGGCCGTTCATCACCACGACGACCTCGGCCCCGGCGCTCGGCGAGGTCACGAAGGCCAGGGCGTCGGCCAGATTGGCCGGACCGTCAGGGCTGTCGGCCGAGGCGCCGCGCATCGCGCCGGTGAACGCGACGGGCAAGGCCGGCGTCCCCAGGAGCTCGGTCAGGAAGGCGGTCTCCTCCAGCGTATCGGTGCCCTGGGTGACGATGACCCCGCGGCCGCCCTCGGCGGCGAAGCCCGCGATAAGGCCCGACAGGCGGTTGACCAGGGCTAAGTCGAGATTGGCGCTGGCGACGCGGCCGAGGTCCTGGCGGATCAGCTCGACCTGCGGCGTCCGGCGCGCCAGATCGGCCGCCAGCGCCTCCGCGCCCAGGGCCGGGTTCAGGCCCGCGCCCTCGGAACGCATGGAGATGGTGCCGCCCAGCGAAACGATCTTGATCTTCGGCCGCATGGTCCCTTCGTCGATGTTCGGCGTCAGCCCCAGAGGTCGGGGCCGAAGCAAAGCAGGCGGCCTTGCTCGTAGCGCATCGCCGAGGCGCGATCGTCGAGAAGAAGCGCCGGACCGTCCAGATCGACGAAATCGCAGCGGGTTCCGAGCACATAGGCGGGGGCCGCGCCCAGCGAGGTCGGGCCGCTGCAGCCCAGCATCACCTTGAGCCCGAGGGCGTGGGCGGCGCGGTTCAGCGACAGACCGGGGGTCAGGCCGCCGACCTTGTCGAGCTTGATGTTGATGGCCTGATAGAGCTTCGAGAGGCGCGGCAGGTCGTCTTCGCCCGAGCAGCTTTCGTCGGCGCAGAGCGGAATGGTCCCGCGATAGTCGGCCAGGGCCTCGTCCCGCTGGTGGTGCAGGGGCTGCTCGATCAGCTCGACCCCGAGGCGCGCCAGCTCCGGCGTCAGAGCGTTCAGCGTGTCGAGCGTCCAGGCCTCGTTGGCGTCGACGATGAAGCGAACGCCCGGACAGGCGCGCGCGATGGCCTCCACGCGCTCCAGCACGTCCTCGCCGTTCGCCTTGATCTTGATGATGCGATAGCCGAGCTTCACCGCCGAGACCGCGTCGGCCTGCATCTTGGCGGTCGGGTTGATGCCGATCGTCAGGTCGACCTCGATGGAGTCGGCTCTTTCGACGCCGGTCAGGGTCCAGATGTCCTTGCCCGAGGTCTTGCATTCCAGATCCCAGAGCGCGCAGTCGAGCGCGTTCCTGGCCGAGGTGTTGGCGACCCGCGCGGCGACGGCCTCGCGCGTGGCGCCCTCATGGAACCAGTCTCGCGCCGCTTCCAGCGCGTGGGCCACGTCCTCCGCCGTCTGGCCGTACTGGGGCAGGGGCGCGCATTCGCCCCGGCCGACGTGACCACCCGAGCGCACCCAGACGGTCAGGAGCTCGGAATTGGTCTTGGCGCTGCGCGAGATGCGGAAGGTCTCGGCGTAGGGCCACTCCTGATAGGCGAACAGAAGCTCCATGATCAGGCGACCTCGAAAAGGCCGGCGGCGCCCTGGCCGCCGCCGACGCACATGGTGACGATGGCGTATTTCTCGCCGCGACGACGGGCCTCGCGCAGGGCGTGGCCGACCATGCGCGCCCCGCTCATGCCATAGGGGTGGCCGATCGAGATGGCGCCGCCGTTGATGTTCAGCCGCTCGTCGGGAATGCCCAGCCGGTCGCGGCAATAGAGGACCTGGCAGGCGAAGGCCTCGTTCAGCTCCCACACGCCGATGTCATCCATCGTCAGGCCATGGCGGGCCAGCAGCTTGGGAATGACGAAGACCGGGCCGATGCCCATCTCATCCGGTTCGCAGCCGGCGACCGCGACGCCGAGGCACCAGCCAAGGGGCGCAAGGCCGCGCTTCTCGGCCATCTCCGCCTCCATCACCACCACCGCCGCCGAGCCGTCGGACAGCTGGCTGGCGTTGCCCGCCGTGACCGTGCCGCCGTCGCGCACGGGGGGCAGGGCGGACAGGCCGGCCAGCGTGGTGTTGCCCCGGGCGCCTTCGTCCTTGGCCACGGTGACCGTGCGCCTGGAGGTCTCGCCCGTCGCCCTGTCCGTCACCACCATCTCGCAGGTGACGGGGATGATCTCGTCGTCGAACACGCCCGCGGCCATCGCCGCCGCCGTCCGCTGCTGGCTCGACAGGGCGTAGAGGTCCTGGGCCTCGCGCGAGACGCCATAGCGCGCGGCGACGATTTCCGCCGTGTCGAGCATCGGCATGTGAATGGCCGGCGCCAGGCGGATCAGGCGCGGATCGGGAACGCGCGAGATGTTCATGGCCTTGGTCTGGGCCAGGCTGATCGACTCGACGCCGCCGGCCACGACGCAGCTCATGCCGTCGATCGCGACCTGCTTGCAGGCCGTGGCGATCGCCATCAGGCCCGAGGAGCACTGCCGGTCGATGCTCATGCCCGCCACCGAGACCGGCAGGCCCGCCGCCAGCGCGCCCAGACGCCCGATATTGAAGGTCTGGGTGCCCTGCTGGATGCTGCAGCCCAGCAGGCAGTCCTCGACCTCGGCCCCCTCCAGCCCGGCGCGCTCGACGGCGGCGGCGATCGCGTGTCCGGCCAGAGTCGGGGCTTCAAGGTCGTTGAAGGCGCCGCGATAGGCCTTGCCGATGGGGGTTCGAGCCGTCGAGACGATGGCGGCGCGCTTCATGAGCTTCTTCCTTGTCGCGTGGGGTCAGTCGCCGGTGAATTTCGGCGGGCGTTTCTCGAAAAAGGCGGCGACGCCCTCGCTCAGGTCCTTCGAGCGGGCGGCGAGCAGATACTGGTCGCGGTCCATGACGCTGACCGCGTGGGCGTTGGCCAGGGCGGCGGCGTTGACCGCCTCCTTGGTCATCCGGACGGGGATGGGCGGCAGGGCGGCCAGTCGCGCGGCCCAGCGGCGGGCCGCCTCCAGCGCGCCGCCGCCGGGTGTGGCCTCGTCGCAAAGCCCCCAGGCCAGACAGGTCTCGGTGTCCAATTTCTCGCCGAACAGGGCCATCTGCTTGGCGCGGGAGGGGCCGACGAGGGCGGCCAGCCGGGGCAGGGTCTGCCAGCTCATGTTCATGCCGAGGGGAATCTCGGGCAGCCGCATGTGCGCGCCATGTCCCATGATCCGGAAATCGCAGGCCACGGCCAGGGCCGCGGCGCCGCCGATGCAGAAGCCCTCGATGGCGACCACGGTCGGGGCCTCGATCTCCTCCCAGGCGCGGCAAAGGTCCGGACCCGCCGCCACCTGGCAGCGGAGGTCGAGCAGGCTGCTGGCCGCGCCGTTGCGGCCCCGCGCGGCGCCCAGATCGACCCCGGCCGAGAAGAAGGTCGGCTCGCCCCGCAGGATCACCGCGCGCGCGGCCGGATGGCGGCGCAGGCGCCGGGCCAGCTCGGTCAGTTCCAGCATCATGACGGGATCGAGGGCGTTGCGCGCCAGAGGTCTCGCCAGGGCGACCTCAACCACGCCTTCCGAGGCCGAGACCTGGAGCCGCGTCCAATTGTCGGTGATGTCCGCTCCGATCGAGCTCATGGCAAGCACCTGAAAATACGCGGAAAATTCCTTCGATTTGGAATTCTCTTGCGCCCCTAATATAGACAGTGATTACATGTGGATCGTCGGATTGCAAGAGAGGCCGGTGAAATGAATCCCCACGGTTCCACGCCCTTCCCAGGCGCGCAGGCCGGCCTGGAATCGCGCCCGGCCGTGCGCGCCTTGCCGAGGTCGAAGATCCGCGAAATCGCCAATGCGGGCTTTGGCAAGACCGATCTGGTCAAGTTCTGGTTCGGTGAAAGCGACGTTCCGACGCCGGATTTCATCAAGGCGGCCGCGGTCGAGGCGCTGGACGCCGACGCCGTGTTCTACAGCCACAACAATGGCGTCGCGCCGCTGCGCGAGACCCTGGCCGCCTATCTGACCGGCCTCCACGGGAGGGCCTTCGAACCGGCTCGGATATCGGTGACGAGCTCGGGCGTCTCGGCCCTGATGATCGCCATGCAGGCGCTTGTTTCGCCTGGCGACGAGGTGGTGGTCGTCACGCCCGTCTGGCCGAACGTCAGCCAGATACCCGCCATACTGAGCGCCCGCGTCACGCGCTTCGCCCTTACGCCGTCCCCGGAAGGCTGGAAGCTCGACCTGGATCGCCTGCTCGCCAGCGTCTGCGCCGAGACCCGCCTGCTCGTCCTCAATTCGCCGGGCAATCCCACGGGCTGGACGATCGAGGCCGAGGACCAGAAGGCCATTCTGGAGCACTGCCGGAAGCTGGGCGTGTGGATCCTGTGCGACGATGTCTATGAGCGCCTGATCTATCGCCCGGGCTCATCGACCGCGCCCTCCTTCCTGCGGATCGCCGAGCGCGAGGACCGGGTGATCGGCGCCAACAGCTTCTCCAAGGCCTGGCTGATGACCGGCTGGCGGCTGGGCTGGCTGGTCGCGCCGCCGGAGCTGGAGGAGGATCTGGGCAAGCTGATCGAGTTCAACACCTCGTGCGCGCCGGTCTTCGTTCAGGCGGCCGGTATCGCGGCCCTGCGCGACGGCGAGTCCTTCGTCGCCGGCCTGCGCGACGAGCTGCGGGCCAAGCGCGACTTCCTGACCGGGCGGCTGGGCGCTCTGGAGGGCGTCGTCGCGCCGCCGCCCGAGGGCGGCATGTACGCCTTCTTCCGGATCGAGGGCGAGGACGACTCCGTCGCCCTGGCGCGGCGGCTGATGGAGGAGGCGCGCATCGGCCTGGCGCCC
>NZ_CAMQSF010000056.1 GCF_947036865.1 uncultured Caulobacter sp.
GACCGCCGCCGCCCGGGCCGCCGAAGCCGAACGGATCGGCCGGCGCGGCCTTGCCGACCGCCTTGAACAGGTTGAAGCCCCAGCGGATGCTCTCGCTGTCGGCGCTGGCGAAGTTGACCGGCCGGGCGTCGATCGACAGCAACCGTCCGGCGGCGTCACGCGTGAAGCGTTCCGGGAAGGCCCGCTCCAGGTCCGGCGTGATCGCCGGGAACGACGCGATCGCGTTGCGGATCTGCGAGCGCGTATAGGTGGCGTTGATCGTGAACTCGGTCTTCTCGAACGGCTTGTAGTTCACCCCGAACTTCGTGACCTGTCGGTCGTCGTTCAGCAGGTTGGCGTTGCCGCCGTCCGTGCGGGTGATGATCACCGTCTGACCGGTCGTGAAGTCGAACACCGAAACGTTGGGCGTGACGATCACCGGGTCGTTGATCTGGTTCGTCGTCGGCGCGCCTTCCTCGTCGGTGTAGCTGACGATGAAACTCACCGGCTTGATCGGCGACCAGTTCAGACCGCCGCCCAGGGTCTTCAGACCGCCCAGGTCCGACAGATCGTCGTAGCCGGCGTTGAAGTTCACCGACAGCTCGCCGAGCTTGGGCAGGAAGTCGCCGCGCGTGCTGGTGATCGGCAGGTTGAAGCTGCTCTGCACGCTCTCCGTGGTGCGCGTGATGCTGCGCGAGGTGGAGACGCCGGAGCGGACGGTCTGAGAGTCCAGCCCCTTGCTGTTGGCGCCCAGCTTCAGGGTCGTCTGCAGGCCGCCCGCCGGCAACATGAAGAGGTTGCCGTTCAGCACGAGCTCGGCGCTGGCGGAGGTCGAGACCGAATGAGCGGTATCGTCGGCGACGCGCTTATAGAGGTTCGAGGAGATCGCCCCGAACGGATTGACCGTGGGGTCGCCGGCCGCCACCGCCGCCTGGAAGGCCGAGGCGTCGAGACCCCGCCCGGTGGTGGTGTCGGTCTTGGTGCGGTCGTAGTCGCCGGTCAGGCTCCAGCGCCAGTCCATGACGCGGCCGTTGGCGGCCATGCTGACCTGGGTGCGCAGCGTGTCGACGTCACGCGCCAGCGCGCTGGGGGCGTCGATATAGCGATAGCCGGTGACCGGCTTTGCGAACGGCGAGAACGGGCTGCCCGTGGGCAGGGTGAAGGTCACGCCCGGCAGGCCCAGCAGCGACTGGGTCTTGGTGTCCTCGAGATTGCCGCTCAGCGTCAGCTGGGTCTGCTTGTTCAGGTCGCGAGTGACCGCGCCGCGCAGGGTGGCGCGGTCGGATCGGGAGATCAGGGACCGGTCGGCCGTCAGGTCGCCGGTGTTGTAGCGTCCGGCCAGCGGGCCGAAGTCGGAGAGGGCCGCCTTGCCGCCAGCCGCCGCGCTCGGCACGCCGGCGAAGGTCACGAGCCCACCCTTCAGGGCCGACAGGGCCGGATCGATCTCGCCGCCGGCCAGGCCGGTGACGTTGCCGCGCAGATCGAAGGGTTGGCCGTTGGGCGAGCGGACGATGTTGCGGTCGGTCTCCAGCAGATAGGGATCGTGCGACAGCTGGACGTCGACGTTCCAGCGCTTGTCGCCGTCGATGCGGACCCGATTGCCGCCGCCGCCGCCGTTGACGCGCCCGCCGTCCGTGGCCACCGTCACGGCGGCCTGGGTCTGCAGCGCGTTGTAGTTCTTCTTCAGGATGATGTTCACGACCCGCTGGTCGGCCTTGTAGCCGTAGCTGAGCGCGACTTCCTCGGGCAGGATCTGGAAGCGCTCGATCGCCTCGGGCGGAATCCCCTGGATCTCCTGGAAGCCCGAGATGCGGCGGCCGTTGATCAACAGCACGGGGCCGCCGCTGGAGTCGCGGCCGCGCGTGCTGGTCGTCTGAGGCGAGACCAGGGTCAGCAACTCGCCGATGCTGCTGGCCCCGAAGCTCTTGATCTCGTCTTCCTTGAGCTCGAGATCGGGCTGGATCGTCCCCTCGACCTTGCCGCGCGGGGTGGCCTGGATGGTCAGGCCCTCGACCTCGTTGGGACCGTCGTCCTTCTGCGACTTGGCCTGATCGTCCTCGACCACGGCGGCGGGCGCGGCCGGCGGCGGCGCCGTGGTCGGATCGAACGCGGCGGCGGCCAGGCCGTAGAGAAGCACGGTCGGAAGGGTCATGAAGCCCACGAAAAGACGGGTTGTGGAAACGCCGGCGCCAAAGGCGCCAACGCAGAGTTGCCGCTCCTTACGAGCCCGCGACCTTCACCGCAACGCCCTCTGGAATTAAGAAACCGCAATGCAGCATAAAGCGCACACTGGTGTGTCTCGCTGGGCCGCGATATGTCCGTAAGCGTTGAAATGTCGTCACATTTCCGCGCCCCGCGTACGCCCGTCGCAATGGTGTTTCAACTTGGAAACAATGACGGCGACGCGCTCGCGGGCCGGGGTCGCTTTAGCGGCCGACCCTGTCGCCGACCATTCGAGTGCGAGTCGTACACAACTCAGACGCGTTCCGCCTAGGGCTTGGCGCGCAGCGTCGCGATCAAGGCCTTGATCGCCTTGGCGTGCCCCCCGGAAAGATCGTCGGCGGGATAGAGGGTCAGCGGCGTGTCGGGCGCAAGGCCCCTGCCCTCCAGATCCTCGCCCGTCGGCCCCTTATAGAGCTCGGCGGGCAGCGCCAGCAGCCAGCCGTTCGGCAGCGGCTTGGCGAGCTGGTCCGAGAACGCCCCGCGCGTGGTCGTCCCCACCTGCCTGACGTTCGGCGAGGCCTTCATCATCAGCGTGAAGGTCTCGGCCGCGCTGACGGTGATGTCGCTGGTCACCAGCCAGACCGGACCGGTGAAGCGCGGACCACTGGCGGGCTCCACGCGAACCGCCTGGGGCGCGGCCTTGGCGCCGACCGCGACCTTCGAATAGGCCGCGCGGGGCTGGTCGACGAAGCGGGCCGCGACGCGCAGGCTCAGCGTGTCGTAGCCGCCGCGATTGTTGCTGACGTCGACGATCACCGCCTTGGCGCCGGCGAAAGCCGCCAGGGCCTCGTCCAGAACCGCGTCGAGCGGGCGCGGATCGTCTGGCGCGGCGGTCCTGGCGAAGGCGCCCATGGTGACGAGGTTCAGATAGCCGATGTCGTCGACCCGTCCCCAGAAGATCCGGTTATTGGCCGCCTGCCGCCCGCGCCCCTGCAGGACGTCGGTCAGGATCCCTTCGCGATAGGCTTGCAGCCAGGCCTTCTCCCCGCCCTGGGGATCGGCGGCGCGGACCCGGGTCAGGGTGGCCGACTCGCCCGGCTCCAGGTCGCGCGCCTGGCCGCCGACGGCGCCGTGCAGCTCGACGTGCGGGTCGTCCAGCCCGGCGATCAGGCCCGACAGCGCCGCCCAGAGCTGGGCGTCCGTGGCGCTGGGCGACACCTGGGCCAGGGCGGCGGCGCGGCGCGCCTTCCAGTCCAGCCCGCGCTCGGCGGACCTGGGATAAAGCTCGGCGAAGGTGTCGGCCGTGAAGGCGACGATGCGATCCGGCGTCCAGGCGCCCGAGGCCGCGCAAGCGGCCGGCAGAGCGGGCAGCTTGTCGAAGATGTAGCGCGTACCGGCCGGGTCGCCCGCGAGGCTGACGACGCCCGCCCCCTCGGCCCGCCAGACGCCGAACGTCCCGTCCGGGTCGCCCTCGGCGCGCGGATCGGCGTAGCAGGCGCCGCCGGCGGTCTGGAACAGCTTCGGGCCGTCCGGTCCGAACTGGACGATCCAGCCATAGCCGCGCGACTTCCAGACGCCGTTCAGCTCGGCGGCGACCGGGCCGCCCTTGGCCTGGACGGGCCAGAACGGACTTTCCGCCATGGCGGGGGCGTAGAACGAAAGAGCGGCGACGGCCGCGAGGAGACTCAAGCGTTTCATGGCCGCGACGGTGAGGCTGTCCCCGCCGCCGCGCCAGTGAAATCGCCTACCCCATGTCCAAGCGTCAGGGGGCGACCTTGTAGCCGTCCGTCGGGGCCACCCAGATCACCTTCTGAGCGCCGCCGGGCGCGGGCTGGCCGCCCATCGTGGCCTCGGCAGTGAAGCCGTCGCCGTCGGGCTTGTAGGTCGTGCAGATCTCCTTGCCGACCATCGGGGCCATGGCTTGGCCAAGCTGCTGGCGGATCGCCTGGGTCGTCGGTTCGTCGGCCGGCTGGCCGTTCATCACGAACGTCGCCTGGTCGAACGTCGGCAGAGCGCCGCACACCGCGCCGTTCTTCACAGCCACCGACGAGGTCACGGTCATGATCAGGCCCATCTGCGGCGCCAGCAGCACCTCGGCCTTGTTGGAGATCGTGCCGTCGGCGGCGAAGGCGTAGGTCGCCAGCGAGCGACACGACTTCGTCGCCGCGTTGGGCGCATGGCATTGCAGCTTGCCGGCGCGGGCCGGAGCCAGCGGATCGGCGGCGGCCGGGGCGGCTTGCAGCCCGGCCAGGAACATCATCACGGTCAGCATCACGACTCCGTTTTCAGATAGATTTCCGAGCCCTGCTCGCGGAACTTCTCGCTCATCTCGGCCATGCCCAGCTCGGCGCTGTTGGGCGCCTTGCCGGCCGCGAAGTCGCGGACCTCCTGGCTGATCTTCATAGAGCAGAACTTGGGTCCGCACATCGAGCAGAAGTGGGCGGTCTTGTGCGCTTCCTTCGGCAGGGTCTCGTCATGGAACTTGCGGGCGGTCTCGGGATCGAGGCCCAGATTGAACTGGTCCTCCCAGCGGAATTCGAACCGTGCGCGGCTGATCGCGTCGTCCCACATCGCCGCGCCAGGATGGCCCTTGGCGAGGTCGGCGGCGTGGGCGGCCAGCTTGTAGGTGATGACGCCGGTCTTGACGTCGTCGCGGTCCGGCAGGCCCAGGTGCTCCTTGGGCGTGACGTAACAGAGCATCGCCGTGCCGAACCAGCCGATCATCGCCGCCCCGATGGCCGAGGTGATGTGGTCGTAGCCAGGCGCGATGTCGGTGGTCAACGGGCCGAGGGTGTAGAACGGGGCCTCGTGGCAGTGCTTGAGCTGCTCGTCCATGTTGGCCTTGATCTTGTGCATGGCCACGTGGCCCGGCCCCTCGATCATCACCTGGACGCCGTGGCTCCAGGCCACCTTGGTCAGCTCGCCCAGGGTGCGCAGTTCCGAGAACTGGGCTTCGTCATTGGCGTCGGCGGTCGAGCCGGGACGCAGGCCATCGCCCAGCGAGAACGACACGTCATAGGCGCGCATGATCTCGCAGATGTCCTCGAAGCGCTCGTAGAGGAAGTTCTCCTTGTGGTGCGCCAGGCACCACTTAGCCATGATCGAGCCGCCGCGCGAGACGATGCCGGTGACGCGCTTGGCGGTCATCGGGATGAAGGGCAGGCGCACGCCGGCGTGGATCGTGAAATAGTCGACGCCCTGCTCGCACTGCTCGATCAGGGTGTCGCGGAAGACCTCCCAGTTCAGGTCCTCGGCCACGCCGTTGACCTTCTCCAGCGCCTGGTAGATCGGCACCGTGCCGATCGGCACGCTGGAATTGCGGATGATCCAGTCGCGGATGTTGTGGATGTTGCGGCCGGTCGACAGGTCCATGACCGTGTCGGCGCCCCACCGCGTGGCCCAGACCAGCTTGTCGACCTCGTCGGCCACGGTGGAGAGCACCGCCGAATTGCCGATATTGGCGTTGATCTTGACCAGGAAATTGCGGCCGATCGCCATCGGCTCCAGCTCGCCGTGGTTGATGTTGGCCGGAATGATGGCGCGGCCGCGGGCCACCTCCTGCCGGACGAACTCCGGGGTCACGAAGTCGGGGATCGAGGCGCCGAAGTCCTCGCCGTCGCGCACGCACGGGCGGGTCTGCTCGCGGCGCAGATTCTCGCGGATGGCGACATATTCCATCTCGGCGGTGATGATCCCGGCGCGGGCGTATTCCAGCTGGGTGACCAGCTTGCCCGGCTTGGCGCGATAGATCTTGCGGCCGGTGTCGGGGAACTCGGGCGCCAGGTGCTTGCCCTGGGCGAAGCCGTTGTCCTCGGGCTTCACCTGGCGCGGATCGGCGACGACCTCGACATCGCCGCGCGCCAGGACCAGAGCCTCGCGCGAGCGCGGCAGGCCCTTCTCGATGTCGACGGCCACGGCCGGGTCGGTATAGGGGCCCGACGGGTCGTAGATCGTCACCGGCGGCTCGTTGGCGCTGGGATGAACGGCCACCTCGCGGAACGGCACGCGCAGCTCGGGGAAGAGCTCGCCGGCCTGGTAGACCTTGCGCGATCCAGGGATCGGCCCCGTCGAGATCGTCTCGGCCACGGCCTTGATGGTGGTCTGGATATTCAAATCGGGCGCTCCTGCGGTTTCGAGGAGACCCGGACGTGTCGTGCTTAAGTCGGTCTTACGGACGAGACGCTCGCTCCCGTCCGCGTTCCCTCCCTTCGCCGGCATGACCCGGATCAGGTTCTACGGGTCAGGGCGAAAGCCCAATCTCAGCCGCGCGCGCGGCCCCCCGGTGAACAGAGCTCGGACACTAGGCGCGTTGACGCGGGGGTCAAGGGCGCGCGCCAAAAACAATCTAAGCAAGCATAGTTACAAAACACACTTAGTGGATTAAGTGTACAAAGAACGTCGATATGCGAACACCAGGAGGGGGTGATGGGGGGCGGCGAAACGCGACGGGCGATGACCGCTGAGGAGCTTGTCAACATCGCGGTCTTGGGAGCGTTGCGGCGATGGCGCTCGATCCTCGTCGTGCTCATTGGCCTGACCGGCGTCGCGCTGATGTTTTTCGGATGGGATGCGGGCGCGCGCTTGCTCGGCGTTTGGGTCGTGCTCACGACCGGCCTGGCCGTGGTCGCCGTGGCCGCCTTCGATTTCTCGAAGAACCTTATAGGCCGTCGCGCGGACCCCGGGGCTCGGGGCTTGGGGGCGCGCTCCGCGTCGGTGGTTCTGGCCCTCATGCTCGCGGCCCTCGCCTCGCCCCCCGTCGTGGCGGCGACAGCCAACACCCTGAACGTGCTCGGCTACGCGGCGCTGGTCATCACGCCTCAACTCGCCGAGGATCTCAATTCACAGATTCAAAACCACAGTCTTACGGCCAATACAGCGGGGAACATCGCGAATAGGGAGATATTTGGGTGGGTATCCCGGTCGATCGGGACAGCCGTTTTACAAACAAATATTGATGGCGCCGCGTGGGTTTGGTTTCTCATTGTATTCTCGTCCATTCTATTCCTGACGAGAGCGCTTACGCAATCCTACGACGCGATGTCGCCGCCCAAGGACGGAGGGCCGCTCCGACCGCCGTTGATGAACTATCCGAAGTGGCTGGCCCTCTGCCTCTATGCGGCCATCCTGGTGCCGGCGACGTACTTTTCGCTGGGGGCTTTGCTGCGGCTGGGTCTGGACTCCAAAGGCACAGAAATCTCGGCCGTTCAGACCCAGTTGAAGGAGGCTGGCGCCGCAGCGATGGACGCCGCGCCGGGTTCGGCCGTGAACCTAGACAAGATCGCGACGCGGCTGCAGGTCTCCCGCTACGCGTTCGAACACCCCAGCAACAGGAGCGTAAAGAGGACGACCACTCCCCCCCTCCCCGCCGACTATATCCCGCGGCTCGTCAGCGTACAGAACGCGGTGACCGACGCGCGCGGCGCGACGACTCGTCTGGAGGCCTGGAGGGCGGAGTACGAAGCCCTGGCCCTGCAACAGGCGACCGCTTTCAAGCGCTTTGCGACCGCAGACCAATTCGCCGACCACGCCGCCGCGGTGGCGGCGGACTATCGCGCCAAAATCTTACGATTCCGCGCGACGATCAGGCCCTGTCTGATCGGCCTCAGCGATATTGAGGCGGGCTTTGGCGACCAGAGCCCGGTCGCGCTCGAACCTAATCTCGCCGGCCTCGTGACCGACCGATGCCGGCAATCCTCCGAGGCCTTGGGGCCTGATAAGCTGCCCAAGCCCCCCTCCCCGGTCCTGTGCAACAAAACCTGCCCCCTGAGTTCGCCCACGGCATCGGCCGCGCAGGCGGTAGACGCGCCGTCAGTCAACGCCGAACAGGCGACCGCCGCAGGACGGGAGGACAAGCCCATCGCCGACTGTTTCGCTTGCCGCGGACGGGTCAACGATGTGCTCTACGGATGGATGACCGACATTTCGGACTCCGCGGTGCTCATCGTCGGGCTTGTCGGGTTCGGCCTCTTCGGGGCGGCGATCCGAATGCTGGGACGCCCCGACCAGGCCACGGTCACGGAGGCGGACTTCGCGGCGGCGAAGCTGAAGAAAAAGGCCGCGCGAGGCGCGTTGGACCAAAAAATCAAGGCTCGGATCGCCGCTCAGCAGGCGCTCACGAACGCTCAGGCAGCCGAACAGCCTCTGGAGGCGCTGACGAAGGCGCTGGAACAGGCGAAGGAAGAAGAGCAGGAAGCCACCACGTTGGCCTCGGTCGCCGACAAGGAGGTCGCGGCGCTGGAGCGGCGCGCGCTCGACGACAGAAGCAACTTTGTGGTCGACCGAACGAGCTACAACGCCGCCGGAGAAGAAGTGCATGAGTACGTCGTCTCTGGAGCCCCGGCCAAAGTGCTCGTCTCCGGCCTCGGCGCGGCCTTCACCGTGTTCCTGGCCGGCAAGGCCGGAGTTAAAATTTTCACCGAAGGGGGACAAACAAGTCCCACCGGCCTCCTCCTAGCCTGTTTCATCGGGGCGGTATTCGCCGAGAATATCTGGGCCAGCGTCAGCAAATCGATCAGCGAGCGGGCGCCGACGCCGCAAAAGCCTAGCTAGGGCAAGGCTGGCTAAAGCCGCCCCGCCGAGAACGTGTCGCACGCGCTGGGGTCGCCCTGGTCGTAGCCGCGCGTGAACCAGCGCATGCGTTGCGCGCTCGTCCCATGGGTGAAGCTGTCGGGCACGACCTGGCCCTGGGTCTGCTTCTGGAGGGTGTCGTCGCCCACCGCGGCGGCGGCGCCCAGGCCGTCCTCGATGTCGGCGCGGTCGATCGCGATCCGGCCGCCCGAGGCCTCGCCCGCGTGGGCCGCCCAGACGCCGGCGTAGCAGTCGGCCTGCAGTTCCAGCCGCACCGAGCCGCTTTCTGCGCCGCGCGCGCCCAGCCGCCGGGCCTGCTGGTCGGCGCCCATCAGGTGCTGCACGTGGTGGCCGATCTCATGGCTGATGACATAGGCCCGGGCGAAGTCGCCCTTGGCCCCGAAGCGGCCTTCCAGCTCCCGCCAGAACGACAGGTCCAGATAGACCTTCTGGTCGGCCGGGCAGTAGAACGGCCCCATGGCCGACTGGCCCGTGCCGCAACCGGTGCCCGTGGCCTGATTATAGAGCACGATGGCCTGGGGCGGCCGATATTCGACGCCTTCCTGGCGCAGCACCGGCGTCCAGACCTCTCGGTTGGAGGTCTCGATGACGTCGACGAACTGGCCGTCGCGATCGCTGACCTGTCCCCGCACGCCTTCCTGCTGAGCGGGCCGTTGCAGGCTCTGCGTCGCCTGGAGCGTCGCGCGCGGGTCGATGCCGAACACGAAATAGCCGATCGCCGCCAGCACCACCGCGCCAACACCGCCGCCGGCGATGCCGACCGGTCCCAGACCGCGCCGGTCCTCGATATTGCCCGATCGGCGCCCGTCTTCCCACTCCATTGGACCTCTCAAGACCTTGGTTTGACTGGCTTCGGCTCACTGGCGGGCCGGATCGCGCGCATCCGCGCGTTGCTCTCGGCCAAGGCATCCTGCGTCAAGCGCTCCAGGCGGTCCATAGAGGACGACAACGCCGCGTCGCCACGGGCCGGGTCTTCGAGCGGCCTGAGCGCGGGCGCGGAAGGCGTCGCCGGCGCGCCCGCCCGCTGGTCGTTCAGATCGCGCAGGATCAGCTGGGTCCGCGCCCGCTCGTTGGCGTTGGACATCTCGATCTGGCTGGACAGCAGGTCGCGCCGCGCGTCCTCGATCGCCTGGGCGGCGGCGTTTCGGGCCTGAAGGTCGCGCAGGTCCTGGGCCTGGGCGGCGCCGCCCAGCGCCGCGAGGCTGACCGTGAACAAAAGCGCCGCGCGCGTCATCGAAAACTCCCGGAACGCCGCGGCCGACGACGCCGGACGTCAGGGCCGCTTGACCGTGAAACGCGCGAGCTCGGTCTTTGGCGCCGGCCAGTCCGGCTTCAGTTCCGCCGCCCGCGAATAGTCCTTGTAGGCGGCCTTCAGATCGCCGAGCCCCTCGTTGGCCAGGCCGCGATTGAAGAACGCCTTCTCCGGCTCCTTCACGCCGAGCGCCAGCCCCTTGTCGATCTGCTGGACGCCCTCCTGGTAGCGGGACTCGCCGACGAAGGTCGCGCCGCGATTCACATAGGCCTCGCCCAGGTTCGGATCGATGGTGTTGGCCTGGTCGAAATCGGCCCGCGCCGCCGCGAACTGACGCTGGCGCATCTGCAGCACGCCCCGATTGACGAAGGTGCGGGCGCGGTCGCGGAAATTCAGGGTTTCGACCTCCAGCGCCGTCGTGCAGGCCAGGACCGATCTGTTGTCCGACCGTCCCTTCTGCGCGGCGTCGGAGCATTCCTGAGCCGAGCCGCTCCCGATCACCAAATCACCCGCGACGGCGTGGGCGCCGCCCAGCGCAAGGACCGCGCAAACGGCCAAAGAAAACGCGCGCATGGTTTTCCTCCCCGGGCGCCGGACGCGGAGTCCGCGCGCCGATCTTTCATGGCGGCATGATATCACTTTCCGCCGCGCGTCTCATCGCCTTCGCGGCGGCGAAACACCCAAGCCCGGCGCGGCGTGCTAGGACAGGCCGCGAGTCGTTCGAGGATCCGTTCGCATGCATCTCGCCCGCTTCCCCCGCGCCCGCTTCGCCCACCTGCCGACGCCTCTGGAGCCCCTGCCCCGCCTGGGCGCCGCCCTGGGCATCGACCTCTGGGTCAAGCGCGACGACTGCACCGGCCTGGCGGGCGGCGGCAACAAGACCCGCAAGCTGGAGTTCCTGCTCGGCGAGGCCCTGAAACAGGGCGCCGACACCCTGGTGACCCAGGGCGCGGTGCAGTCCAACCACGTCCGCCAGACCATCGCCGCCGGGGCCCGCTTCGGCCTCGCCACCGAGGTGATCCTGGAAGAGCGCACCGGCTCGAAGGCCGGCGACTACATGGGCAATGGCAACGTGCTGCTGGACAAGCTGATGGGCGCGGCGATCCGCTATGTCCTCGGCGGCAGCGACATGGTCGCCGAGCTGGAGGTCACCGCCGAAAGCGTCCGCCAGCGCGGCGGCAAGCCCTACGTGATCCCCGGCGGCGGCTCCAACACCATCGGCGCCCTGGGCTATGTCGACTGCGCCCGCGAGCTGGTGGTTCAGGCCGACCAGATGGACCTGAGGATCGACCGCCTGGTCACGGCCACCGGCAGCGCCGGCACCCATGCGGGCCTCGTCGCCGGCTTCGCGGCGCTGTCGGTCGACATCCCGATCCTCGGCTTCGGCGTGCGCGCGCCCAAGCCCAAGCAGGAAGAGAACGTCTTCAACCTCGCCGTCGCCACCGCCGAGATGATCGGCGCGGCCGGCCGCGTGAAGCGCGAGATGGTCGTGGCCGACTGCGACTATGTCGGCGAAGGCTACGGCCTGGTCGATCAGGGCGTGATCGACGCCCTGGCCCTGGCCGCCCGCACCGAGGGCCTGCTGCTGGATCCCGTCTATTCCGGCAAGGCGATGAAGGGGCTGATCGACCAGGCCCGCAAGGGCGCGTTCAAGGGCGAGCGCGTGGTCTTCCTGCACACCGGCGGCGCTCAGGGCCTGTTCGGCTATCAGAGCGTGCTGGAGCCGGCCCTGGCCTGAGGAGCAAGGCGATGAGCAAGGTTCTAGGCGTCCTGGGCGGCATGGGTCCGGCCGCCACCTTGGATTTCCTGGCCAAGCTGCAGGCCGCCACGCCGGTTCAGCGCGAGCAGGACCATCTGCGCGTGCTGGTCGACATCAATCCCAAGGTCCCGGACCGCAACGTCTCGACGTCCGACCCTGGTCCGGTGCTGGCGGCGATGGCGCGCGGCCTGCGCGACGGCGGGGCCCAGGTGTTGGCCATCGCCTGCAACACCGCCCACGCCTATGCCGAAGAGGTCCGCGCCTCGGGCCTGCCGCTCGTCGACATGCTGGCGACAGCCGGCCTGGCCGCCCAAGCCCGGGGAGCGACCACGGTCGGGGTGCTCGGCACCAGCTTGGCGCTGGGTCTCTATCGCGAGCGGTTCTCCCATCTGGGCCTTGAGGTCGTGATGCTGGACGACCACGAGCAGATCGAGTTCATGGCCCTGCTCTACCGCATCAAGCGCGGAGATCTTGGTCAGGCGTCCCGCGAGACCATGGCGGCCCTGGCCCTTCGACTGGTCGGCAAGGGCGCGCGAGCCATCGTGGCCGGCTGCACGGAGGTGCCTCTGGTGCTGACGGCCGACGACCTGCCGGTGCCGTTCCTCGACGCGACCGAGGAACTGGCCAGGCGTTGCGTGGCCGTCTGTCTCGGTCGGGCCAGCGAAGACCGCTAGAGGGGCAGCCCTGGTTGGGCGTCCTCGCGCGAGGACTCGAACAGTCCCACCAGCGCCGCGGCGCCGCGCGAAGCCCGCGCCATGCGCAGCAGGGCCGCGCGCGCATGCGCGTTGTCGGCGATCTCGGCCTGTCGCTCGAGCCGCTCGGCCTCCGTGAGATGGTCGTTTCTCGTCGTCCCCATGGGTCAAATCTTTACGAAACATGAACAAGGCCGCCATGCGACCGCTCGCCGCACGCGCCCAGCGTTCGCCGAACGGCATGCGACACACGCTCAGTCAGGCGTCACATTGGGCGAGCGCGCATGAAAACGCCCCCGAACCGGGGTCCGGGGGCGTCGTCCTGTTCCCCAACAGGACGGCGTCGGTCGCGCTGGCGTCGAGCGCGGCGGCGTCGCCTCAGAAGCCGACGACGCTCATTTCGCCGAACACGACGCCGCCCGCAACGCGTCTCGCTGTCGCAGCACGCCCCGCCGGGACGATCTCAGGCGCGGAGTTGACGCCGCTCGGGCAGATTCTCCGCCATCAGCCGATCCAGGGCGTGCTGATAGATCGAGATGTCGTTCTGATTTTGCAGGATCAGGCGGCGGTGCGCGGCGCGCCCCAGCAGGTCCTCGCCCGGCTCGGCCGGACGCGTGACGTTCAGCCGCGCCACGTCCGGCAGGCGCCCGGCGAAGGCCGAACGGGCCCAGACCATGGACTCGTCCGGATGCTCGCAGACATAGAACCAGGCCATCCGATCGAGCAGGCCTCGCGCCTCGTCGAGAGTCTGGAGCCGTTCGTCGGACCAGCCGGACCCGGTCAGTTGCCGGAAGTGATGGTCGCAGGTGTGAAGCCGCACGGCCGGCTCGTCGCAGGTGACGAAGTCGTCCAGCGACAGACGCTTCGACAGCGCGACGGCCTGGAAGCGAGGATCCCGGGCTTGGTCGTCGCTGATCTCGACCATGTGGCGGAAGTATCGGTAGAGCGACACCACGCGGTCGACGGGCCAGCGAAAATTGGTCACCGCCGGAATGCGCTCGCCGACGCCGCGATAGATGTCGAAGCCATAGTGGCCGGCATAGAAGTCGTAGCCTCGGAACATCTCGTATCGGCCGTCGCGAAGCCTGTGCTCGGTCGCGTCGTTCTCGATGCGCGGGCAGCGTCGCTCGCGCGGGAAAAGCCCGCTGAGCGCGTCGACGACGGACGTGCCGCCCGCCTTGGGATTGTGGAAGAAGAAGATCCGGTGAGGCATGCGACCTCCGCTGGTTGAGCGCCGTTGTAGAGCTTCAACGGCGCAGCATGAGCGATCCGTCGCCGAACGGCGTGAATCTTCTCTTAAGCAATGTTGTTAGGTAAATAAGAGACAGTCATTGTGGCATACCGCCGCATGAACAAAAGCTGTCAGGTTAAGATTTGATTAAACCCACGACAGTTGCCTGACAGCCCGAACGGCGACCAGGTTACCGCTACCCTGGGTGATCAACTGGGAATCTGATCCAGTATCTCAACTACTGTTTCAGGCGCGTGATCGATGACCCGCAGGTAAGCGATCAGGGCGGCCTCGGGGCGCGTCTCGCCCTGCTCCAGCGCGCGGAGAAGGTCAAGGTCGATATGAAAGGCCTGGGCGAACGCCCTCTGGGACAACCCGGTGCGCCAACGCACGGCTTGCACGAAGGCTCGGGCCGAGCGCGCCCGGGACGGCGCGGCGGTTTCATCGATCGCGAGGTCGGCTGTCGTCGGGGTCATCAAAACGCTCCTGCAACTGACGCCCCCAGGGCCGCTGTCTAGGCGTCTTCGGTTGCGGAAATTCGACGACTATGAGTCCGATCGAAGTCGCTTGGGGCAGACTCTAGCGCGGCGTCGTCATCGCCCGCGCCTTGGCGTCGACCTGATCCACCCCACGCAGCGCGTCCCCCGAGGCGTCGAGCAGACTGTTGAAGGTCCGCAGATCGCCGGTGGTGATGTGCTTGACCTTCTTGTCGCGCGACCATTCCAGGCCGATCAGCTGACCCAGCCGGCAGGCCTTGGGCAGCAGGGCTTGCCGCTCGTCCGGCCCGCCGCGCGCCAGCAGCTTGCCGACGATCTCGTTCCAGTTCGGCGAACCCGGCAGGCAAAGCAGCGGCAAGTGCTCGCAGCTGCCGGTCCAGAACCGGCGATACCACAGGGCGTGCTCGGGCGAGTCGTAATGGAGACTGGCGCTCGGGGCGACGACGTTGCGGCAATCGGCGCGAACGAACTCGTCGGCGCGGGCGCCGG
Organism: uncultured Caulobacter sp.; assembly: GCF_947036865.1. GTDB lineage: Bacteria > Pseudomonadota > Alphaproteobacteria > Caulobacterales > Caulobacteraceae > Caulobacter. Next base: position 14,651 of record NZ_CAMQSF010000056.1, read on the forward strand.
TGGCGATGAGCGCGACGGCCATCAGGACGGATGCGGCGAGACGGTTCAACAAGGCTTCCCCAGACAAGCTGAGCGCGCTTATGGCGACGTCTTCGACAAAAATGCGGCGGTGGCCTCGATCGCGTCAACAAGTCCCACCCGCTCGATCGTCACGCCTTCCGGCAGGCTCGAGAACAGGCGCGTGGGCGCGGCGGCGTCCAGCATCACGAACACGCCCCGGTCGTCGGCGCGGCGGATCAGCCGGCCGAACGCCTGACTGATGCGGGCGCGGGCCACGGCGTCGTCATAGCCCTTGCCGCCGAAGCGCAGCCTTCGGGCCTTGTGCAGCACGTCCGGGCGCGGCCAGGGCACGCGGTCGAAGACCAGCAGGCGCAAGGATCGGCCCGGCACGTCGACGCCGTCGCGGATGGCGTCGGTGCCCAGCAGGCAGGCGTCCTCCTCGGCCCGGAAGATATCGACCAGAGCCCCGACCTCCAGCGGATCGACGTGCTGGGCGTAAAGCGCCAGACCCTGGTCGGCCAGCGGCGCGGCGATCCGCTCGTGCACCGCCTTCAGGCGGCGGATGGCGGTGAACAGGCCAAGCCCCCCGCCCCCGGCGGCCAGGAACAGCTCGCGCATGGCGGCCGAAACCTGGCGCGGATCTTCCTTGTTGACGTCGGTGACCACGAAGGCGCGGGCGTTGTTCTGGTAGTCAAACGGCGAGACCAGCCGCAGGACCTTGGGCGCGGACGGCAGGCGGGCGGCGCCGGTGCGCATCTCGGCCAGGGCGAAAGGATCCTCCAGCGCCGGATCGACCAGGGTGGCGCTGGTCACCAGCACCCCGTGGGCCGGCGACAGCACCGCCGCCCTCAGCGGCTCGGTCGGGTCCACCCAATGGCGGCGGCAGGCGGCGTCGACGACGCGCCCGTAGAGGAAGGTCGCCTCGAACCAGTCGACGAAGTCCGGATCGCTCTCGCTGGGGTCGATGTCGTCGTCCTCGATCGCCTTCAGGATCGAGCGCCAGGCCGGCAGGGTCATGCGCGCGCGGCGGTCGAGGCCGCGCAGCGCCCCCTCGATCCGCGCCCGCTCGGACGGCGCCAGGTGGTCGGCCTCCTCGTCCAGCACGTCTTCCAGAGCGCGGGCCAGGGCCAGCAGCGGGGCCTCGATCGACGCCAGGGCCTTGGCGGCCTCGGGCGCGCGCTCGCGGACGAGGTCGGTGGCCGGCCGCGCGTCGCACTGCAGGCCCAGATCCTGGCCGCCCCGCTCGCTGGTGCGGGCGCGCAGTTGTTCGATCACCGCCACCAGGAAGTTCTCGATCGGTCCGATCGGGTTGATCTGGCCGTCGGGCGGCGCGACCCGGCCCGACCAGCCCTCCCCCGGCAAGGCGGCGGCGGCATGGATGGCCTGGCCCATCGCCTGGCGCGCGCCTTCGCGGTCGCCGAGGATGTCGAGCAGCCGCGCCTCCAGTCCGCGCCCGCGCCGACCGCGCCCTTCCGGCCCTCGGATCCAGCGCCGCAGCTCGGCCGCCTCGGCGCCCGAAAGCGCGGCCGAGAAGGCGCTGTCGGCGGCCTCGAACAGGTGGTGGCCTTCGTCGAAGACGATGCGCTTGAGGCTGGTGGTCTCGTTGTCGCCCTTCAGTCCCCGCGCCGTCCGCGCGCCGTCGAAGGCGGCCTGGGTCAGGACCAGAGCGTGGTTGGCGATCACGAGGTCGGCGCGCTTGGAGGCTCGCACGGCCTTCTCGATGAAGCAGATGCGGTAGTGCTGGCAGCCGGCGTGGATGCACTCGCCGCGCCGGTCGACCAGGTTCTGCGGACTGGCCTGAGCCGACGGCGGCACGGCCGACAACGTCGGCAGCCAGGCCGGGAAGTCGCCGCCGGTCATGTCGCCGTCGCGGCTGGCCCGCGCCCACCGCGCCGTCAGCGCCAGGCCGATCAGGTCGCCATTGCCCAGCTGCGCGCCGTTGATCTGCTCCTGGAAGTTCAGCAGGCACAGATAGTTCTCGCGCCCCTTGCGGACCACGGCCTTGCGGGCCCGCTCCTTGAGGTCGGGATAGATCGAGCGGCTCTCGCGCTCGATCTGGCGCTGCAGCGCGCGGGTGTAGGTGCTGACCCAGACCGAGGGGCCATTGGCCTCGGCCCACAGCGACGCCGGCGCCAGATAGCCCAGGGTCTTGCCGACGCCGGTGCCGGCCTCGGCCAGCATCATGCGCGGCTCGCCCTCGCGCTCGCGCGGCTGGAAGGCGAACGCCGCCTCGCGGGCGAAGGTCGCCTGGGCCTCGCGCACCTCTTCCAGGCCCGAGCGCTGGAGCAGCTCGGCCAGGCGCTCGCCGGCGCGCTCGGGATCGATCGGCCGCGACCCGGCCTCGCCCGGCGGCGCCTGATCCTCCCACTCGGCAAGGCGCGCCCAGACGTCGAGGCCCGAGCCTCGGAACTGATTCCCGGCCGGAACCGAGCGCAGCGCGCCGATCACCCAGGCGCCCCAGGACCAGCCGGCCTTGGCCAGGGTCTCGGCCACGGCCAGGGCCTCCTCGCGCGAGGGGACCGGCGTCAGGGCCAGCTCGCGCAGCAGCGCGTTGGCGCTTTCCCGCAGGCTTAGGGCCTGCTCGGCGGCCCCATGCGGCTCCCGCAGGCCCAGGGCCATGGCCAGGCCCACCGCCGAGGGCGCGCAGAACCCGGCCGGTCGCACGAAGGCGTAGAGCTCCAGCACGTCGAACAAGCGGGGGCCGCGCGACGGCGGCGCCAGGTTCAGGCGTCGCGCCGTCATCGCCGCGTGGGCCACCAGCACCGGCCCGTGCTCGAAGAGGTCGCGGGCGTCCGGCGCGCGCAGCATCCGCCCCTCGCCCGCCCCATCGGCCACGCCCGCGCGCGGCCCGGGCAGCACGACGAGCGCTGGGGCGAGATCCAGAGTGGGCGGAGAGACAGTCACGGGAGTCTGTTAGCAAAATCCCGCGCGAAACAGAATGGGAACGTCAGGCCACGGGACGGGCGTTGGCCAGTTCGTCCTCCAGCCGGTCGGCGGCGTCCTCGGCCTCTTGCCGAAGCTCGGCGTCGGGATCGTCGGCGGTCTTGCGATACAGCGCCAGGGCCGCGCGCTTGTTGGCGGGCACGCCCTCGCCAGCCTCGTACATCCGGCCGAGATCGTAATAGGCGCTGGTGTCGCCGGCGTTGGCGGCGGCCTTGTACCATTTCAGCGCCTGCGCGAAGTCGACGGGCACGCCCTCTCCGTCGTGATAGACCAGGGCCAGGTTCGACATCGCGATCGCCGAGCCCAGCGCGGCCGCTTCCTTGTAGCGCGCCAACGCCTTCAGGGGATCCTTGGCGACGCCGTAGCCTTCCGAATAGTAGTCGCCAAGATCGTTGATCGCGTCGACGAAGCCGGCGTCGGCGGCCTTGCGCATCCAGGCCGCGGCTTGGCCCTTGTCCTCAGCCACGCCCTTGCCCGCCTGATAGGCCTTGGCCAGGTCGTACATGCCCTCGGGATCCGCGGCGGCGGCGGCGCGGCGGAACCACCGGACGGCCTCGGCCAGCGCCTCGGGCGTGGCGTCGCCGTCGGCATAGATCAGACCCACCCGATCATAGGCGCGGGCATAGCCCTTGGCGGCCGCGGCGCGATAGAGCTTGGCCGCTCGCGGCACGCTCTCGTCCACCCCCTCGCCCTCGAAATAGAGATCGCCGAGATCGACCATGCTGGCGGGGTCCCCCGCCGCCGCGCCCGCCCGCAGCCAGCGCAGGGCCTTCTCGACGTCGTAATCCGCGTCTGATCCGTCCAGATAACGCATCGCCAGGGGGTCATAGGCCGTAACGTCGCCGGCGCGGGCGCGGCGCGTCAGGTCCGCCAGGGTCTCGTTCGCGGGCGCCGCCACGTGCAGCGCCAGGGCAAGGGCCAGTCCGATCAAATCCGCCTCGTGGTCCGTCGACCGCAGATGTGGCGGTCCGACGCCCCGCTGTCAAAGCCTCAGCCGATCGGCGTCTCGTCCTCGTCGACGCCCTCGAGGCGATCGATCGCCTTCTGGGCCCTTTGGCGCAGGTCCGTGTCCTTGCTCTCGGCGGCGCGGCGATACAGGACGAGCGCCAGATCGTCGTCGGCGCGGATCCCCTGCCCGCGCTCGACCATCACGCCCAGGTCGTACCAAGCCTCGAGATACCCCCTGTCGGCGGCCAGCTGGAACCAGTGGATCGCCTGGGTATAGTTGACCGGCACGCCTTCGCCGTTGTGATGAACGACCCCGAGGTTCGACATCCCCGCCGGCAGATCGTTCGCCGCTGCGGCGGTATAGAACTTCAGCGCCTCGGCGGGGTCGCGCCGCACGCCGGTCCCCTTCGCGTGCAGGCCGCCCATGGCGTTCATCGCGTCCGGCGAGCCCATTTCGATGGCCCGCCGCAGCATCTGGACGCCCTTGGCCAGGTCGGTCCGCACGCCATAGCCGTTCAGATAGGATTCGCCGGCGCTATAGGCCCCGCGCGACGAGCCGGCGGCCGCGGCTTTCAGGTACCAGGCCGAGGCCAGGCGCGGGTTCTCGGGAATCCCGCCGCCGCCCTCGTGGACGACGCCGATATTGTACATGCCGTTGGGATCGCCCAGTCGAGCGGCCTGGGCATAGAGTTTCAGCGCCGCCCGCCGGTCGGCCGGCACGCCGTCGTCGCCGTCGAAATAGATGTTGCCGAGTTCAACCATGGCGTCGGTGTCGCCGCCCGCCACGCCCTTGCGCAGCCAGGCCAGGGCCTGCGGCACGTCGCGCGCCACGCCCTCGCCGCGCAGATAAAGCATCGCCAGATCGACATAACGCCCCGCGTCGCCATGCTGGGCTTGGCGCAACGTCGCCTCGAAGCTCGCCCTGGCCTCGGCCGCCTCGTCGTCGGCTCGGGCGACGCCGCCGCCGCCGAACGCGAGCGCCAGACAGAGCAGCACGGGCACGGGTCTGATACGCATAACCTTCCCACCAGACCGCGATCGTCGCACCGGCGATCGGGTCGTCAAGCCAGACAATCGCAAGGCCGCGTGCGCGCAACCGGACTCGCCCGACAGGCGCGCAAAAGGCGGATGAAACAGAAAGGGAACATGCTATATCGCCGACAATGTCCGCGGCGGTCGCTCTTCCCCCCAAGTTCCAAGCCTGGTTCGCCGCGCGCGGCTGGACGCCGCGCGAGCATCAGCTGGCCATGCTGGAGAAGGCCCGCCAGGGACGCGGCGCCCTGCTGATCGCGCCCACGGGTGGCGGCAAGACCCTGGCCGGCTTCCTGCCCAGCCTGATCGAGCTTTCCGAACGGGCGCCGCGCAACACGCCGGCCGGCGTCCACACGCTCTACATCTCGCCGCTGAAGGCCCTGGCCGTCGACGTCGAGCGCAACCTGCTGACTCCCATCCGCGAGATGGGCCTGCCCATCGTGGCCGAGAGCCGCACCGGCGACACCGGCGAAGCGCGTAAGGCCCGCCAGCGGGTGCGCCCGCCCGACATCCTTCTGACCACGCCCGAGCAGCTGGCCCTGTTCTGCGCCTGGGAGGGCGCGCGCGAATACTTTTCCGACCTCGCCTGCGTGATCATCGACGAGGCCCACGCGATCTGGCCGTCCAAGCGGGGCGATCTGCTGGCCCTGGGCCTGTCGCGCCTGCAGGCGTTCGCGCCGAGGATGCGGCGGGTGGGCTTGTCGGCGACGGTGGATGATCCGGATCTCGTGCGGAAGTGGCTGGGCGTGAACAAAGCTCCTCCCCCTCTGGGGGAGGTGGCCCCGAGGGCCGGAGG
>NZ_CAMQSF010000057.1 GCF_947036865.1 uncultured Caulobacter sp.
CGTCGGCTTCGCCGACACCTCCCCCTGAGGGGGAGGATCTACAGATCCAGGTCCGCCGCCGCGAACTCGGCGTTTTCCTGGATGAAGCGGAAGCGCAGCTCGGGCTTGCGGCCCATCAGGGTCTCGACCAGGCTTTCGACCGCCTCTTCCGAGCGCGGCAGGGTCACGCGGGCCAGGGTGCGCTTCTTGGGGTCCATGGTGGTCTCCTTCAGCTGGGAGGCCATCATCTCGCCCAGGCCCTTGAAGCGGCCGATCTCGGGCTTCTTGCCCTTGAACACCGTGGCCAGCAGCTCGTCCTTGTGGGCGTCGTCGCGGGCGTATTCGCTCTTGCCGCCGTGGCTGATGCGATAGAGCGGCGGCAAGGCCAGATAGAGGTGACCCTGGCGGATCACGTCCGGCATGGTCCGGTAGAAGAAGGTGATCAGCAGGGAGGCGATGTGGGCGCCGTCGACGTCGGCGTCGGTCATGATGATGATCCGCTCGTAGCGCAGATCCTCTTCGCGGTACTTGCTGCCGCCCTGCGCCCCCAGGGCCAGCATCAGGTCCGACAGCTCCTTGTTGGCGGTGAACTTCTCGCCACTGGCCGAGGCGACGTTGAGGATCTTGCCGCGCAGGGGGAGGATGGCCTGGTACTTGCGGTCGCGGGCCTGTTTGGCCGAGCCGCCGGCGCTGTCGCCCTCGACGATGAAGAGCTCGGCGCCGTCCACGGCCCCGCCGGCGCAGTCGGCCAGCTTGCCGGGCAGGCGCAGCTTGCGGGTCGCCGAGGCGCGGGAGACTTCCTTGTCCTTGCGGCGCTTGAGGCGCTCCTCGGCCCGCTCGATGACGAATTCGAGCAGGGCCTGGGCGTTCTTCGGGCTGGACGACAGCCACAGGTCGAACGGGTCGCGCAGGGCCGCCTCGACGAAGCGCTGGGCCTCGGTGGTCGAGAGCTTTTCCTTGGTCTGGCCCTGGAACTCGGGGTTCTTGATGAACACCGAGATCAGGGCGCCGGCCTGGGCGACGACGTCGTCGGCGGTGATGATCGTCCCGCGCTTCTCGCCCTTGAGCTCGGCATAGGCCTTGAGGCCACGGGTCAGGGCGGCGCGGAAGCCGCTCTCGTGGGTGCCGCCCTCGGGCGTCGGGACGGTGTTGCAGTACGACTGCATGAAGCCGTCGTGCTCTCCGAAGCCCTGGGGCGTCCAGGTCACGGCCCACTCGACCGCGCCGGCCTCGCCCTGGCGCTCGATGCGGCCGGCGAAGCTTTCGGGCGTGATGGTGGTCAGGCCCTTGGTCCGCTCCGCCAGGAAGTCGGCCAGGCCGTTGGGGAAGTGGAACGTGGCCTCGGGCGGGGTCTGGTCGTGGATGCGGGCGGGATCACAGGACCATTTGATCTGCACGCCGCGGAACAGATAGGCCTTGGAGCGGGCCATGCGGTACAGGCGCGCGGGCTTGAACGCCACGCCCTCGCCGAAGATCTCGTCGTCGGGCTTGAAGCGCACCATGGTGCCCTTCTTCTTCGACGGCGCGACCTGCTGGATCGGGCCCAGAGGCTTGCCGCGGGCGAAGACTTGGCAGTGCTCGAAGCCGTCGCGCCAGACGGTGACCTCGACCCGTTCGGACAGGGCGTTGACGACGCTGGCGCCGACGCCGTGCAGGCCGCCGGAGGTCTCGTAGGCCTTGCCCGTGAACTTACCGCCGGCGTGCAGGATGGTCATGATGACCTCCAGCGCCGACTTGCCGGGGTACTTGGGGTGCGGGTCGACGGGCATGCCGCGCCCGTCGTCCTTGACCGACAGGAAGCCGTCGGCGTCGAGCTTGACCTCGATGGTCTTGGCGAAGCCGGCCACGGCCTCGTCCATCGAGTTGTCGAGGACTTCGGCGAACAGGTGGTGCAGCGCTCGCTCGTCGGTGCCGCCGATGTACATGCCGGGGCGCTTGCGGACGGGCTCCAGCCCCTCCAGCACCTCGATGTCGGCGGCGGAGTATTCGCCGGGCTTGGGGGGCGGCGCGGCCTTGGCCGAGGACGGCGGCGGCGGCGGGATCGGACGCGGCGTCGGCTCGACATGCGGCTCGACGCTGGCCTTGAACGGCGCGGCCGGAACCGGCGCGAGCGCGTCGTCGTCGCCAAACAGGGAGGGGGTCTTATCGGAAGAGGACATCAGCGGAAGTCTAGGCGATTCGAACGCGGGGGCCTCGTATGGGCCGCGTGACCGCCGCTGAAAAGAGAAAGTTGGGAGCGCCGTGCGTCGTCCTCGCCCTTCGAGTTAGCTCAGGGTGAGGCCGATTTCAGACGGCGATCCAAGGAGACCTCACCCTGAGCTTGTCGAAGGGCGAGGTCTCCAGGCTCCGCGCCCTACCGGTACGCCGGCGGATAGCCGCTCTGGTCGCTGGCCACGTAGCGGGCCTTCAGCTGGTCCTGGCGGCTGTCCTTGGGCTGCTCGACGCCGCCGACGAAGACGCTGGTCGGCCAGCTGGTGGTCTCCAGCGGATCGCCGTTCCAGACCACCACGTCGGCGACCTTGCCGACCTCGAGCGAGCCGAGCTTGTCGGCCTGGCCCCAGATCTTGGCCGGGACCAGGGTCACGGCGGCGAGCGCGGCCGGGTAGGGCAGGCCGTTGGCCACGGCGAGGCCCGCGTTCAGGCGCTCCTGGCGCAGGTTGTTGAAGTCCCGCGCCCCGTTGATCGCCACCGACACCCCGGCGGCGTTCAGGCGGGCGGCGTTGTCGAGCCGCGAGCCCAGGGTCTCGAAGCTGCCCGGCAGGTCGTCCTGCGGATCGACGATGACGGGAACCCCGGCCTTGGCGATCTCGGCCGCGACCAGCCAGCCTTCCTCGACGCCCTCGAGGATGACCTTGATCTTCTGCTCGGCCGCCAGCTTGAGCGCCTGGCGGATGTCGGCGGCGCGGGAGACGCGGATCAGCAGCGGGGTCTTGCCCTGCACGACCGGGATCAGCGCCTGCAGGTCGAGGCGCGAGAGCCCGAAGTCGCGGGTCGCGCCCTGCTCGTAGGCCGCCCGGCGGGCGGCGAAGGCGCGGGCGTCCTCGAGCGCCGAGCGGATCAGGACGAGATCGGCGCCGCGAGAGCCGCCGGCCGCCCGCGCGCCGCTCTCGCCCAGCGAGACCGTCACGGCCAGCTTGGAGGCCTCGACGATGTCGGTGGCGCCGGCCTTGAGGCGGATGAAGGCCGCCTGGCCGCCGAACAGCGGCGGGTCGCCGTCGCCGCTCTTGCCGGCGGTCATCTCCTCGACCACGCCGTCGTCGGCATGGTCGCCAGCGCCGCCGCCATTGCCGCTGAGCACCGGCGTCACGGCCGAGCTCGTGACCCCGCCGTCCCGGGCCAGGCCCAGGAAGGTCGAGGCCGGGTTGATCGCGTAGCTGATGTCGAAGGCGGCGCTGAGCGCGCTGCCGGTGCCGTCATCGCGGGTCTCGCGCACGCCGCTCACCTCGGCCGCGCCGAGGTTCGAGGACGGGGCGATCAGGCCCGGGGTGACGACGCCGCCCTTGGCGTCGACGACGCGGGCTCCGGCGGGAACCGGAACGTTCGCGCCGACGGCGGCGATCTTGCCGTCCTTGATCACCAGGGTCCCCGCCGGGATGGCGGCGCTGGAGATCGGCTCGAGACGGGCGTTGACGATGGCCACCGTCTCGGCGGCGGCCGGAAGGGCCAGCGCGCAGGCGGCGCTGGCGAGAAGCAGTGACCGGATCATCAGTTGAACGCTCCCTGGCCGGGTTGGCCGAGCTCGAAATCGGACTTGGGCTGGAAGCGCGCGTCCTTGCGATCATAGATCAGCGCGCCGTCGATGAAGACCTTCTCGGCCTGGGCGTAGACGCTGAACGGGTCGTGGTTCCAGATCACCAGGTCGGCGGCCTTGCCGGGCTCGATCGAGCCGGTCTTGTCGCCGATGCCCATGGCCTTGGCCGGATTGGCCGTGATCCACTTGATCGCCTCGGCGCGCGGAATGACGATGCCCAGCTTGGCGCCGGCCGTCATGGCCAGGGCCGCTTCCTGGTTCAGGCGCTGGGTGATGATCGCGTCGTCGGAGTGGATCACGACGCAGGCGCCGTTCTTCCACAGGATCGCCGCGTTGGCGTCGATGCCGTCGAAGCTTTCCATCTTGAAGCCGGTCCACGAGGCCCAGGTGGCCGAGCAGATGCCTTCCTTGGCCAGCAGGGGCGCGATCTTGTAGCTCTCGATCGCGTGGTGGAACATCGTGATCTTGTAGCCAAACTCCTTGGCGATATCGATCATCGTGGCCTCTTCGTCGGCCCGGTAGCAGTGGTTCTGCACCAGGATCTCGCCCTTCAGCACGCCGGCCAGAGTCTCCATCTGCAGGTCGCGCTTGGGCGGATCGGCCTTCTCGCCCTTCTGCTGCTTGGCGCGGAAGTCGTCCCAGCGGCGGGCGTAGTCGGCCGCGTCGATCCAGGCCTTGCGATAGCCGTAGACATTGCCCATCGCCGTCGAGGGCGAACGGCCCTTACCGCCATAGACGCGCTTGGGGTTCTCGCCGCAGGCCATCTTCAGGCCGTAGGGGGCGTCCGGGAACTTCATGCCCTGGGTGGTGAGCGACGGCACGTTCTTCAGCGTCACCGAACGGCCGCCGAAAAGGTTGGCCGAGCCGGGGAGGATCTGCAGCGTGGTGACGCCGCCGGCGCGGGCGCGGTTGAAGCCCGGATCCTGCGGCCAGACGGAATGTTCGGCCCAGACCTGGGCGGTGTTGGGGTCGGTGGCCTCGTTGCCGTCGGAGCGCGCCGAGACACCGGGCGAGGGATAGACGCCGAGGTGGCTGTGGGCGTCGATGACGCCGGGGGTCAGCCACTTGCCGGTCGCGTCGACCTTGACGACGTCGCCTGGGATCGCGGTGTCGGGGCCGCCGACGGCGACGATCTTGCCGCCCGAGACGACGACCACGCCGTTCTCGATCTGCTGGCCCGTGGCGGTCAGCACCGTGGCGCCGACGAAGGCGGTGGGGCGCGAGGGGAACGGCTTGTAGGTCGACGGGAAGCCCGTCGAGCCCTGACCGTCCAGACCCTTGGGCAGCGGCTTGATCTCCGCCTTCTCGACGGGCTTGCCGTCCTTCTTTTGCGCCGCCGCCGCCGGCTTGGCGGGACCCCCGGTCCCGGTCGTCGCGCAGGCCGTAAGCCCCAGCGCGAGCAGGCTCGCGGCCAAAGCCGCGCTACGCCATCTGATCATGAACAACCCCGACTCTCGAAGAGGCCGGAAGGACAGACCAAAAGACCCCGCTGATCAAGGTCGCTGAGCGGTGGTTGTCACGCTCCTGACAAAAAATGGGCTGGGCTGGCGCTTCTCGCGCCGCCGCCTGTCCCCTTGGCCCGCTGACGGAACGCGCCGTGACGACGGCGCCTGGCGCCGGCCAGGGATTGACGACCTAGCGGCCAAGGAAAAGGCCGCGGATCGCTCCGCGGCCTTCCCGAGTTTTCCAGGACCGATGGACCTTAGAACTTGGCGTCGAGCGAGACGCCGATGACGCGGGGCTCGTTGACGAACGCCGTCAGGTTGTTGAAGTCGATCGCACCCTTGATGTTGTTCTCGTTGGTGATGTTGCGGGCGAACGCCGCCACTTCCCAACCACCGGCCTTGTTGGCGTAGCCGACCTTCAGGCCGCCCTCGAAGTCGCCGTCGGTGTAGAACTCCTTCGACTGATACAGGAACAGGTTGGTGTAGCCCTGCACCTTCCAGTCGGTGAAGGCGAAGAACTCGCCCGACGACACCGGGTAGGAATAGCGGGCGGTGAAGTCGAAGGTGTAGCGCGGGGCGTTCGGGAACGGGTTGCCGTTCACGAGCGCCAGCTTGGCGGCGTTCAGCGGATCGGTGACCGTGCAGGCCGCGCACGGCGCGACGGCCAGCGTGCTGTCCTTGATCTCGGTGTGGGCGTAGCTGTAGCCGGCCGTCAGCACCAGGGTCGGCAGGACGACGAATTCGCCGTCCAGTTCCAGGCCATAGGCCTCGCCCTTCTTGGCGTTGATCAGACGGTTCGAGTTCGAGCCGCCGCCGACGGCGCTGAATTGCGGGTCGGTGATCTCATAGGCGAAGACCGCGCCGTTCAGGCGAACGCGGCGATCCATCAGCTCGCTCTTCAGGCCCAGTTCGTAAGACATGATCGTCTCCGACTTGGCGGCCGAGGCCGGCGAGAAGAAGGCGATGTCGCGACCCTGGATCGACGGACCGCGGAAGCCCGAGGCGACCTTGGCGTAAACGCTGACGTCCTCCTGCAGCTTGTAGAAGGCCGACAGGTCCCAGCTGACCTTGGAGGCCGAGACCGAGACCGGCGCGGCCGCGTTGCCCGACAGAACCTTCAGGTCCTTGTCGTCATTGGTGTAGCGCAGGCCGCCCGTCAGGGTCAGGGCGTCGGTGGCCTTGTACGAGGCCTGACCGAAGACCGCCCACGACTCGTTCTTCTGCTGCAGGGTGGTGGGGGCGGTGAAGAATGGATCGGTGCGGATGGCGTACTTGGTGTCGAAGTAGAAGCCGCCGACCTGCCAGCTCAGCGGACCGTCGGTGTCGCTGGCCAGCCGCACTTCTTGCGTCCACTGGAAGAGGTTCTTGATGCCGTCCTGCGTGTCCGACTGGAACGGGATGAAGCCCGGGCCCGTCGGATTGCCGCCGTCGATGTCGCCGCGGCTATAGCCGTGGGTGTTTTCGTAGGCGGTGATCGAGGTCAGCTTGGCGCCGCCCAGGTCGTACTGGATGTTGGCCGAGGCGCCGTAGCCCTTGTAGGCCTGCGGGTTGTTGGCGCCGCCGTCATAGGCGACCTTGTCGCGCACGTAGTTGGCGTTGAGCGTGTTGAAGCCCTTGGTCAGCACGTTGGCGCGGAACACCGCGGCGGTGCCGTCGAGGTCGCGAGCGTGGACGTTGAACAGGGCCGACAGCTTCTCGGTCGGCGTGAACAGCACCTGCAGGCGGCCCGCGCGCTCTTCGAAGCCGCCCAGGGCCTTTTCCTTCTTGGTGTAGGTGTTGTCGATCCAGTCGTCACGGTGCTGGTAAAGCACCGAGGCGCGCACCGCGAGCTTGTCCTTGACCAGGGCGCCGCCGATGCCGCCGTCGAAGGTGAAGGTGTTGTAGCTGCCGTAGGTGGCCGTCGCGCGGCCCTTCAGTTCCTCGCTCGGCTTGATCGTGTCGAACTTGACGATGCCGGCGGTGGTGTTGCGGCCGAACAGCGTGCCTTGCGGGCCGCGCAGCACTTCGACGTGGTCGAGGTCGTAGATCGGCGAGCTCTTCAGGACGACGTTCTCGAGAACGACTTCGTCCTGGATGATCGACACCGGCTGCGAGGCGGCCAGGTCGAAGTCGGCGTTGCCGAGGCCGCGGATATAGAAGCGCGGCGCGACGCGGCCGTTCGAGGATTCGGCGTAGAGGCCGGGCGTCTTGGCCGACAGGGCCAGGATGTCCTCGCCGGCGGCGAAGGTCGATTGCAGCTTCTCGCCGCTGATCGCGGCCACCGAGACCGGCACGTCCTGCAGGTTCTCGCTACGCTTCTGGGCGGTGATGATGACTTCGCCGACCTTGGTGTCCTGAGCGAACGCGGCCGGCGCGGCCGTCAGAGCGGCGGCCAGGGCGGTCAGACCGCAGGACACCGCGAGCGCGCGGCGAAGAGAGCGTTGGGGGTGCATGGAGACGTCCTGTGCTGATGCGACGCCGGTCCGCCGACTCTCACTGGGGCGTTAACGGCGCTTCTACCGCGCTGCGATAAGCGAAACCGTGGCGCCTGCGATATCGCCTTCGCCGCAATTTCGGCCCGATCGCGCCGATTGCGTCGGTTCTGTTGCGAAGTTGCGACAATTTTGTTCAGAGGCGCCCAGCAAGTAAGAAACCATTCCACTCGCTGAGGTCGATCGTCCCGCCCGACAATAAGAAAGGGCCGGAGATCGCTCTCCGGCCCTTCGTCAGTCGCTAGGCCCTGGGGCGCTTAGCACTTGTAGTACATGTCGAACTCGACCGGGTGCGGGTGCAGTTGCAGGCGCATCACCTCTTCCATCTTCAGCTCGATGTAGCTGTCGATGAAGTCGTCGTCCATGACGCCGCCGGCCTTCAGGAAGGCGCGGTCCTTGTCCAGGTTCTCCAGGGCTTCGCGGAGCGAGCCGCAGACTTCCGGGATCTTCTTCTGCTCGCGCGGCGGCAGGTCGTAGAGGTTCTTGTCGGCCGGGGCGCCCGGGTCGATCTTGTTGATGATGCCGTCGAGGCCGGCCATCAGCAGGGCGACGAAGGTCAGGTACGGGTTGCCCATCGGGTCGGGGAAGCGGGCTTCCAGGCGCTTGGCCTTGGGCGAGTCGACGTGCGGGATGCGGATCGAGGCCGAGCGGTTGCGCGAGCTGTAGGCCAGCTTCACCGGGGCTTCGTAGCCGGGCACCAGGCGCTTGTACGAGTTCGTCGTCGAGTTCGAGAACGCGTTGATCGCCTTGGCGTGCTTGATGATGCCGCCGATGTACCACAGGCATTCCTGCGACAGGCCGGCGTACTTGTCGCCGGCGAACAGCGGCTTGCCGTCCTGCCAGATCGACTGGTGCACGTGCATGCCCGAGCCGTTGTCGGCGAACATCGGCTTGGCCATGAAGGTGGCCGTCTTGCCGTAGGCGGCCGCGACGTTGTGGATGACGTACTTATAGAGCTGCATCCGGTCGGCCATGGTGACCATGGTGTCGAACTTCAGGCCAAGCTCGTGCTGGGCGGGGGCCACTTCGTGGTGGTGCTTTTCCGGCTTCATGCCCAGCTCGCCCATGACGGCCAGCATCTCGCCGCGCAGGTCCTGGCAGCTGTCGACCGGGTTGACCGGGAAGTAGCCGCCCTTCGGGCCCGGGCGGTGACCCATGTTGCCTTCCGGATATTCCTTGCCCGAGTTCACCGGCAGTTCGGTGGAGTCATACGAGTAGCCGGTGTTGTTCGGCGCGGTCGACCAGCGCACGTCGTCGAAGATGAAGAACTCGGCTTCCGGGCCGAAATAGACGGTGTCGCCCACGCCGGCCGACTTCAGATAGTTCAGCGCGGCCTTGGCGATCGAGCGCGGGTCGCGGTTGTAGGGAGTGCCCGTGTCGGGGTTCACGACGTCGCAGAACAGGGCCAGCGTCGTCTGCTGGTAGAACGGGTCGATGATGGCGCTCGACAGGTCGGGGCGCAGCTTCATGTCCGACTCGTTGATGGCCTTCCAGCCGGCGATCGACGAGCCGTCGAACATGGTGCCGTCATTGAGGAAGTCGTCGTCGACCAGATCGATGTCGAAGGTGACGTGCTGCATCTTGCCGCGCACGTCGGTGAAGCGGACGTCGACATACTTGACGTCCTTTTCCTTGATCAGGTTCAGGATGTCCTTGGCGGTGCTCATTCCGTATCCCCTTCTTGAGCGCTATCGAGTGTTGCCGGCCCGGCTCTAGACCGCGGCCGGGCCGTTCTCTCCGGTTCGGATGCGGATCACTTCCGCGATCTCCGAGACGAAAATCTTGCCGTCGCCGATGCGGCCGGTCCGGGCGGCGCGGGTAATGGCCTCCAGCGCGGGTTCCAGTTGGCTGTCCTCGACGACGACCTCAACCTTGATCTTGGGCAGGAAGTCGACGACGTACTCCGCGCCGCGATAGAGTTCGGTGTGGCCTTTCTGGCGGCCGTAGCCCTTGGCTTCGAGCACGGTCATGCCTTGGACGCCCATGTCCTGCAGGGCTTCCTTCACCTCATCCAGCTTGAACGGCTTGATGACGGCTTCGATCTTCTTCATCGGTTCCACTTTCGGGCCCGCCGGCGGCGAACCGCCTTTCTGAGGGTCGCAACCATCACGACGTCCAAGGCCTAGCAAGCGAGGGTGGGCCACATTGATGGCGGTTCCACGACGGCGCGACCATGTGGTGAAAATATAGGCGCCTAAAGCTCTTAGATTGGGCAATTGCCGAAACGGCCGCAAACGGCCTTGCGAGGCGCGGTTTCGCGTCTACGATCGCGCCCAACGATCGTTTGAATGGGGGCGGAGATGCGGGACGACACGCCGGTTTTGATCGGCGCGGGCCAATTTACGTATCGGGGCGCCGCGGAAACTTCGTTCTCTCCGCTGCAACTGCTGAAACTTGCGGCGGAACGCGCGGTTCTCGATGCGGGGCTGAAAGGGTCGGTTCTTGCCGATCTCGACGCCTTGGCGGTCGTGGCGTTCAGCATCGACGCGCCGGGCGGTCTTTCCAAGCTGCCGCTGCCGCGCCTCGCCGACCCGCCGGCCTCGCTGGCGCGGGCCTTGTCGGCGTCGCCGCGCTGGAGCGTCTACACCGAGACCGGCGGCAACAGCCCGCAGCAGGCGGTGAACGTCGTCTGCGAGCGGATCGCCAGCGGCGAGTCCGATCTGGCGCTGGTCGGCGGGGCGGAATTCCTGGGTTCGCTGATGAAGCGGATGAAGGGCGGGCTCGGCTTCGATGGCTGGGGCGATGATCTCGACAGCCGCCCTGATCGGATCGGCGATCCGCGCCCGGGCGTGACGGCTCAGGAGGCCGCCCACGGCCTGGGCTATCCGGTCAACACCTATCCCTTGTTCGAGAACGCGCTGCGGGCGCGCGACGGGCGATCGATCGAGGCGCACCAGCGCCAACTCGGCGCGCTGTTCGCGCCGTTCACCAAGGTCGCCGCAGCCAATCCGCACGCCTGGTTCCCGGTCGAGCGTTCGGCCGAGGAACTGGTGACGGTCACCGATCGCAATCGGATGGTCGGGTTCCCGTATCCGAAGTATCTGAACGCGATCATGGAGGTCGACCAGTCGGCGGCCGTGCTGATCGCCAGCGTGCGAAAGGCCCGCGAACTGGGCGTGCCTCAGGAGCGTTGGGTGTTCCTGCACGGCTGCGCCGACGCCTCGGACCTCTGGTATCCGCTGGAACGGCAGGACTACCACTCCAGCCCCGCCATGCGACTGACCGGCGAGCGGGCGCTGGCCATGGCCGGGATCGGCGTTGATGATCTCGCCCTGATCGACCTCTATTCGTGCTTTCCCTCGGCCGTACAAATCGGGGCCGAGGCGCTGGGTCTCGCGCTCGACGATCCGCGCGGGCTGACGATCACCGGCGGCCTGCCGTACTTCGGCGGACCCGGCAACAACTACGCCCTGCACGCCATCGCCGAGATGGTGACGCGCCTGCGCGAGCGTCCCGGCGCCTATGGCCTCGCCACGGCCAATGGCTGGTTCCTGACCAAGCAGTCGGTCGGGATCTATTCGACCCGTCCGGTCGAGGGGAAATGGGAGCGCGAGGCGCCCTCGGTGATTCAGGCCCAGATCGACGCTCTGCCGCATCCGGAAATCATCGAGAAGCCAGAGGGCGCGGCGACGATCGAGACCTACACCGTCGTCCACGGCCGGGAAGGCGTGCGCATGGGCATCGTCATCGGCCGCGACGGGCAGGGCCGCCGGTTTGTCGCGCGGACGCCCGATGACCCGGCCGTGCTGCGGGACCTCGAAAGTCGCGAAGGGGTCGGCCGAACTGGCGTGGTCGGTCCGCACCCGGACGGGGTCCGCAACCTCTTCACGCCGGATTGAAAGCCATGAACCTCGTTCACGTGATCCGCCACGGAAAGCCCGCCGCCACCTGGGGCGGGGACGACGAGGACCCCGGACTCGATCCGCTCGGGATCGAGCAGGCGGAGGCGGTCGCCCAAGAGATCCTGGCCTTGCCCCGGCGGCCGGTCCGCGTCGTGTCCTCGCCGCTTCGCCGCTGCCGGGAAACGGCCGAGCCCCTGGCGCGCGCGCTGGGCCTCGAGCTCGTCATCGATCCCCGCGTCGGCGAAATCCCAACCCCCGCCGCCTTGTCCCAAGCCGAACGGCCAGCCTGGCTGAGGCAAGCGTTCGCGGGTCGCTGGGACCAGATCCAGGGCGATCTCGACTATGTCGGCTGGACGCAAGCCGTGGCGGCGGCGCTGCGCGAGCACGCCGGGGCGGCGGTGTTCAGCCACTTCGTCGCGCTGAACGCGGCGGTCGGCGTCGCCACCGGCCAGGCCGAGGTCATGGCCTTCCGGCCCGACCATTGCTCGCGGACCGTGTTCGAGATCAAGGACGATCGCTTGATCCTGGTGGAGAAAGGGCGCGAAGCTTCCAGCCAGGTGCTTTGAAGGAGTCGGCGTGGCGCGAGAGATTCTGTCCGTCGCCGAGATGGCCGCGGCCGACCGCGCCGCGGTGGCGCGCGGGACGCCGACGACGGTTCTGATGGAGCGCGCCGGAGAGGCCGTCGCCGACGCGCTCCGCGCTCGCTACGCCCGCTGTCCGGTCGTGGTCTGGTGCGGTCCCGGCGACAATGGCGGCGACGGCTATGTGGCCGCGCGCCACCTTCGCCGACGCGGCTGGCCGGTGGTCGTCGAAGCGGCCTATCCGCCGGCGAGCGACGCCGCGCGCTGGGCGGCCGGGCGCTGGAAGGGGGAGACACGGGCGCTCTCGACCGAGCTCGCGCCCGGAACGCTCTATATCGACGCGCTGTTCGGCGCCGGGTTGTCGCGCCCGCTGGAGGGAAGGGTCGCCGATCTGGCGCGCGCGGCGCGGGGCCGGGCGCCGACCCTGATCGCCATCGACACGCCCTCCGGAATCCATGGCGACAGCGGCAAGGCGCTGGGCGACTTGAGCTTCCAAGCCGCGCTGACCGTGACCTTCCACCGCCGCAAGCCCGCTCATGTCCTGACCGAGGGGCGGCGGGCCTGCGGAGAGATCCTGGTCGCCGATATCGGGCTTGAGCCAAGCCAGGGCGTTGGCCTGTTCGAGAACGACCCCGCGCTCTGGGCCGCGCGCTTCCCGTGGCCGGCGCTCGACGCGCACAAGCACACCCGGGGGCGGCTGAAGGTGGTCAGCGGCGAGGCCTGGAGCACGGGCGCGGCCCGCCTCTCGGCGCGTGGGGCGCTACGGATGGGGGCGGGGGCGGTGACCCTGCTGTCGCCCCCCGGCGCCTTGGCGGTCAACGCCGCCCATCTCGAGGCGGTGATGCTGGCGCCGTTCGACTCGGACGCCGATCTGGCGGCCCTCGCCGAGGACGCCGACGCCGTGATCATCGGTCCGGCGGCCGGGGTGGGGGAGGCGACCGCCCGGAACCTGCAGGCCCTGGCCCACACGGGCGCGGCCCTCGTCGTCGACGCCGACGCCCTGACCAGCTTCCGTCACGACCCCGAGACGCTGTTCGCCTGCCTCGACCGCGACGACGTGCTGACACCGCATCCGGGCGAGTTCGAACGGATCTTTCCGGGTCTTCTGGCCCGATCGCCCGAGCGCATCGCCGCGACGCGCGAGGCGGCTCGACAAGCGGGAGCGGTGGTGCTGCTGAAGGGGCCCGACACCGTGGTGGCCGCGCCCGACGGCCGGGCGGCGGTCTCGCTGAACGGCGCGCCCTGGTTGGCCACGGCCGGCTCGGGCGACGTGCTGGCGGGCTTCATCGGCGGCCTGATCGCCCAGGGCATGGATAGTTTCGAAGCGGCCTGCGCCGGCGCCTGGATCCACGCCGAGGCCGGCGCACGGCACGGTCCCGGCCTGATCGCCGAGGACCTGCCCGGACTGGCCCCGCCGATCCTCGCCGAACTTTACGCGCGACGCTGACGGACTTGCGCGCCGGCCGCCGAGCCCGTAAGCCCGGACCCGCGCGGATGTGGCGAAACTGGTAGACGCACTGGATTTAGGTTCCAGCGCCGCGAGGCGTGGAGGTTCGAGTCCTCTCATCCGCACCACTCTTCTCGCCGGGGCTTGAAAAGGGCCCGGAGAGTTTTATCGCCGCCGCTCTTGGATGCTCACGCACGTCGTGACATAAGGGCGCTCTTTCGCCGCCCCGGTCCTCGCGGGCGGCGTCGATCTTTTGGACCCCAAGGGCGGTGCTCGGGCGCGCGGCGACCCGGACCCGAGAAATAAGAATGTCGATGCAGATCGTTGAAAAGTCGGGCGAAGGCCTCAGCCGCGTTTTTGGCGTCACGGTGCCCGCCAGTGAGCTCGCCACGCGCCTGGACGCGCGGATCGCCGAAGTCGCCCCGCAGATGAACGTGAAGGGCTTCCGTCCGGGCAAGGTGCCGACGGCCCACGTGCGCCGCATGTACGGCAAGGCCCTGATGGGCGAGGTCATCGAGCAGGCGCTGAACGAGACCACCACCAAGGTGCTCGAGGACAACAAGCTGCGTCCCGCCGGCCAGCCCGAGCTGAACCCGTCGTCGGACATGGAAAAGGTCATCGCCGGCGGCGAGGACCTGGCCTTCGACCTGGCCGTCGAGGTCATGCCGGAATTCGAGCCGATCGACCCGGCCACCATCGAGCTGACCAAGCCGGTCTATAAGGTCACCGACGCGGAAGTCGACGAGGCCCTGGACGAACTGGCCAAGCAGGCCCGCACCTACGAGCCGCGCACGGGCAAGAGCCTGAAGGCCAAGGACGGCGACCAGCTGCTGATCGACTTCGTCGGCACGATCGACGGCGTCGAGTTCGCCGGCGGCAAGGCCGAAGGCGCCGAGCTGGTTCTGGGTTCGGGCCAATTCATCCCCGGCTTCGAGGACCAGCTGGTCGGCGCCAAGCCGGGCGACGACGTCGTCGTGAAGGTCAAGTTCCCGGAGGACTACCAGGCCAAGGATCTGGCCGGTAAGGACGCCGAGTTCGCCACCAAGGTGCACGAAGTCCGCGCCCCGGTCGACGGCAAGGCCGACGACGAACTGGCCAAGCGCCTGGGCCTGTCGGACCTGGCGGCCCTGAAGGACCTGCTGCGTTCGAACCTGGCCGGTCGCTACGACAACAGCTCGCGCTTCAAGCTCAAGCGCGCCCTGCTGGACGTGCTGGACACCAAACACGACTTCCCGCTGCCGCCGCGCATGGTCGACGCCGAGTTCGCCGGCATCTGGCAGCAGGTCGAGGCAGACAAGGCTCGCGGCGGCCTGCCGCCGGAAGACGCCGAGAAGTCGGAAGACCAGCTGAAGGACGAGTACCGCAAGATCGCCGAGCGCCGCGTGCGCCTGGGTCTGGTGCTCGCCGAGATCGGCCGCAAGAACGACGTGGTCGTCACCGACCAGGAACTGACCGACGCCATCATGCGCGAAGCCCGCCAATACGGCGCGCAAGCCCAGCAGGTGTTCGACATGTATCGCCAGCGCGCCGACCTGCAGGCGGCCCTGCGCGCCCCGATCTACGAGGACAAGGTTGTCGACCTGATCTTCGGCAAGGCCAAGGTCGAGGAAAAGGAAGTCTCCAAGGACGAGCTCCTGGAGGAAGACGACCTGCCGGAAGGTTACGGCGGCTAAGGGCTCGCCCAGAGCGAAGCGATCAAGGCGCGGCTCGCGAGAGCCGCGCCTTTTTCATGGGCGCGCGATCGGCGGCGCTCCTTGCATCCTGTTAAGCCCGACGCGATATGCCAGAGCGACGCCGCGCGCCGACCGATTCGGCATCGCGCCGCAAGACACACGAAGAAGGGCGATCCCCATGATGTACGATCCGGTTTCGACGGCGATGAATCTGGTGCCGATGGTGGTCGAGCAGACCAGCCGCGGCGAGCGGGCCTTTGACATCTTCTCCCGCCTGCTGAAGGAACGGATCATCTTCCTGACCGGACCGGTCGAGGACGGCATGGCCAGCCTGATCTGCGCCCAGCTTCTCTTCCTGGAGTCGGAGAACCCCAAGAAGGAGATCGCCATGTACATCAACTCGCCGGGCGGCGTGGTGACGTCGGGCCTCGCGATCTACGACACCATGCAATACATCAAGAGCCCGGTGTCGACCGTGTGCATGGGCATGGCCGCCTCGATGGGCAGCCTGCTGCTGGCCGCCGGCGCCGCCGGCCAGCGGATCAGCCTGCCGAACGCCCGCATCATGGTGCACCAGCCGTCGGGCGGCTTCCGCGGTCAGGCCTCGGATATCGAGCGCCACGCCGAGGACATCATCAAGACCAAGCGTCGCCTGAACGAGATCTACGTCAAGCACTGCGGCCGCACGTATGAGGAGGTCGAGCGCACGCTGGACCGCGACCACTTCATGAGCGCCGACGAAGCCAAGGCCTGGGGCCTGGTCGATCACGTCTACGACACCCGCGAAGCCGCGGAGGCGGGCGCCTAAGCTTAGGTCGCTCGCGCGGGATAGAGCCGCCGGCCCTCGGGTCGGCGGCTTTTTTCTTGGTCGCGGCCCCGCGACAAATCCGCTCAGGTCGCCGGCCGGCCTCGGAAGACGCGGTAGCCCTTCTCGTCGGCGATCGCGAGCATGTCGGTGTCGCCGGAGGTGTCTCCGTAGGCGGCGGTAAGCCGCACATCGGGTCCAAACACCTCGCGCAGCCGCGCGACTTTCTCCTTGGCCCGGCAGTTGTTGCCATCCAGCCCGCCCAGGATGCGCCCATCCTCCGAACACATCAGCCGGGTGCCGATCAGCAGGTCGGCGCCGAGGCCCCTGGCGAACGGCGCGACGGTGACCTCGGGCGAGGCCGTCACGATGACCAGCTTGGCGCCCTTGGCGCGCCAGCTCCTCCAGACCGCCAGCGCGTCGGGGCGGAGCAGGGACGGGGCGAAGGCCTCGGCGAAGGCCCGCGCGTCGGTCTCGATCTGCGAGACCGTGGCGCCCTTCAGGAACTCCTGAACCGCCGCCGCCTTCAGCTTGGCGCGATTGCGGTCGAAGACATAGGCGATCAGCGACGGCGTGAGGCGAATGACGCCCCGCGTCCATTTGCCGCCGGCGCGCCATTTCAGAAACGCGTTGAAGCTGTCCTTGACGGTCAGGGTGCCGTCGAAGTCGAAGGCGACCAGCGCGCGCTCATGGCCCATCTCGCCGGTCATCGGGCGCGAGGCGCTCAGCCCCTTGGCCATCCACGAACGCTTGCCCATAACCCTTCCCACACGGCGCGCCAGCGCGCTCGGCCCTCACGAATCCCCTCTCCGTAATAAGGCGTTCCACCGGACGCGGTAAGGGCCAAGACGCCCAACGCTTGCGCCGAGGCGGCAATCGCCCAATTTAGATGACGAGGCCATGACACGATCCGGCCGGTTCGCGCGTTTGACGCTCGAAAGAGGCCGCCAAGGCTTGTGAACCGAGCCCGGATCGGGGAATGTCAAGGATTAGACAACTCCCGGCGTATAACCTGCCTTCTTCGGTGGCGGCGTATGCGCTCGGAGGGGCGCTTCGGCGTAAGCCGTAAGTCGCCATAGTGTGAGAAGCGATCATGACGAAAGCCGCGAGCGGCGACACCAAGAGCACTCTCTACTGTTCTTTCTGCGGAAAGAGCCAACACGAGGTGCGCAAGCTCATCGCGGGACCGACGGTGTTCATTTGCGATGAATGCGTCGAGCTCTGCATGGATATCATTCGCGAAGAGCACAAGATCGCTTTCGTGAAATCCAAGGACGGCGTGCCCACGCCGCGCGAGATCTGCGAAGTTCTGGACGATTACGTGATCGGCCAAGGCCACGCCAAGAAGGTGCTCGCCGTCGCCGTCCACAATCACTACAAGCGCCTGAACCACGCCTCGAAGAACAACGACGTCGAGCTGGCCAAGTCGAACATCCTGCTGGTCGGTCCGACCGGCACGGGTAAGACCCTGCTGGCCCAGACCCTGGCCCGAATCATCGACGTGCCGTTCACGATGGCCGACGCCACGACCCTGACCGAAGCCGGTTATGTCGGCGAGGACGTCGAGAACATCGTGCTGAAGCTGCTGCAAGCGGCCGACTACAATGTCGAGCGCGCTCAGCGCGGCATCGTCTATATCGACGAAATCGACAAGATCAGCCGCAAGTCGGACAATCCGTCGATCACCCGCGACGTGTCGGGCGAAGGCGTCCAGCAGGCTCTTCTGAAGATCATGGAAGGCACCGTCGCCTCCGTGCCGCCGCAAGGCGGCCGCAAGCATCCGCAGCAGGAGTTCCTGCAGGTCGACACGACGAACATCCTGTTCATCTGCGGCGGCGCCTTCGCCGGGCTCGAGAAGATCATCTCGGCGCGCGGCGCGGCCAAGTCGATCGGCTTCGGCGCCAAGGTGACCGATCCGGAAGAGCGCCGGACCGGCGAGATCCTGCGCAATGTCGAGCCCGACGACCTGCAGCGCTTCGGCCTGATCCCGGAATTCATCGGCCGTCTGCCGGTGGTCGCGACCCTGGAGGACCTCGACGAGGCCGCCCTGGTCAAGATCCTGACCGAGCCGAAGAACGCCTTCGTCAAGCAGTACCAGCGCCTGTTCGAGATGGAGAACATCGGCCTGACCTTCACCGAGGACGCGCTGCACGGCGTGGCCAAGAAGGCGATCGCCCGCAAGACCGGCGCGCGCGGTCTGCGGTCGATCATGGAAGGCATCCTGCTGGAGACCATGTTCGAACTGCCCAGCTACGAGGGCGTCGAGGAAGTGGTGGTCAACGCCGAGGTCGTCGAAGGCCGGGCCCAGCCGCTGCTGATCTATGCCGAGAAGAAGGGCGGCGCCGCTTCGGCCTAAGGCCCGGGAGGCGAGACCACGAACCGAGGCGCGGCCCCTGTCGGCGGGCGCGCCTTTTTCGTGGATAAGCCTCTCGGCGCGACGGTTGACCGAGCGGTGAGGCCTGGGCGCCACGCCAAGCTTGAGCGAAGGCCGTGCGGGCATGGCCGCCGATCCGGGCGAATATGCCCCGGGACGGCGCTGGGGCGGCAATGGATGTTGCAGCTTGGCCGCGACGCCGCGACCTGTCGCCGCTGAAAGGCGAGCGCGCTTGAACCGTGTTGTAAAACGTCCACATAAATAACGACCATTCCGCCCAGTCCCGGGCGGACGGGCCGTTCGACTCAGGCGCATCGTCTGACGTTACGGCGGCCCGCGTGGCCAGGCGCCTTCTTGGGCCTCGGCCGGGAGTATTGAGAACATGTCCGAACTACGTACGCTTCCTGTCTTGCCGCTGCGGGATATCGTTGTGTTCCCGCACATGGTGGTGCCGCTTTTCGTGGGCCGCGATAAATCCGTGCGCGCGCTCGAAGAGGTGATGCGCGGCGACAAGCAGATCCTGCTGGTGACGCAGAAGAACTCGGCCGACGATGATCCGGCGCCGGGCGACATCTTCGACGTCGGCGTCCTGGCCACCGTTCTTCAGCTGCTCAAGCTGCCTGACGGCACCGTCAAGGTGCTGGTCGAAGGCAAGGGCCGCGCGGCCGTCGTCAAGTTCACCGATCAGGAGTCGTTCTACGAAGCCCAGATCGGCGAGGTCAGCGAGGACGAAGGCGCCGGTCCCGAGGCCGAGGCCCTGTCGCGCGCGGTCGTCGAGCAATTCGAAAACTACGTGAAGCTGAACAAGAAGGTGCCGCCGGAGGCCCTGGCGTCGATCCCGCAGATCGCCGAACCGGGCAAGCTGGCCGACAGCATCGCCGCGCACCTGTCGGTGAAGATCGGCGACAAGCAGCACCTGCTGGAAATCTTCGACGTCGTGAAGCGCCTGGAGAAGGTCTTCGCCCTGATGGAGGGCGAGATCTCGGTGCTGCAGGTCGAGAAGAAGATCCGCTCGCGCGTGAAGCGCCAGATGGAGAAGACCCAGCGCGAGTACTATCTGAACGAACAGATGAAGGCGATCCAGCGCGAGCTGGGCGACCCCGACGACTCGCGCGACGAACTGATCGACCTCGAAAAGCGCATCAAGAAGACCAAGCTCTCCAAGGAGGCCCGGACCAAGGCCGAGGGCGAGCTGAAGAAGTTGCGCAACATGAGCCCGATGTCGGCCGAGAGCACCGTCGTCCGGAACTATCTGGACTGGCTGCTGTCGATCCCGTGGGGCAAGGCCAAGACCAAGAAGATCGACCTCGTGGAGAGCGAAGGCATCCTCGACGCCGACCACTACGGTCTGGAGAAGGTCAAGGAGCGCATCCTCGAGTACCTGGCCGTCCAGGCGCGCACCAACTCGCTGAAGGGGCCGATCCTGTGCCTCGTCGGCCCTCCGGGCGTCGGCAAGACCTCGCTGGGCAAGTCGATCGCCAAGGCGACC
>NZ_CAMQSF010000058.1 GCF_947036865.1 uncultured Caulobacter sp.
CGCCTCGCGCGCCGGAGCGGTGGGCGCCGCGACGGCGGCGGCGCTCGGCGTGGCGGCGGCCTTGGTCTCGGCCGTCTTCGCCGCCGCTGGCGCTTGGGCCTTGGCCGGAGCGGCGTCGGTCGCCAACGCGCTCAGAGCCTCGAGCGCCGAGGCGTCGACGGCCGCCGCCTCGGCTCCGGCCGGCATGGGAACGGTCGCCGTGTTCGGATCCGAAGCCGCGGCCTGGGGCTGCGCCGTCGCCGCGCTGGTCGGCGCCGCGGCGGGTTGGAGCGACGGCTGGGTCGGCTCGGCGATCTTGGTCGACGGCGCGGCGAGCGCGGCCTCGGTCGTCACGGGCGACGCCTGGGCGACTTGAACGGCGGCGGCAAGCCCGGCGACCGCTTCGCCCGTCTTCGTCGTCGCGGTCTCGGGGGTCGCGACGACGTCGACCTTACCGGTCGTCGTCGTCGCCGGCGGGGCCTGAGCGGCGAGCAGCAAGGCGGCGGCCTGGGCGGCGGCGTCGGTCGCGTCCGCCTGGGCCGCGTTCTTATCCGACGCCTGATCGGCGACCGCGTCCTTGGCGTCCTTGGCGTTGTCGGCCTTGTCGGCGGCGCTCGCGTCGGCCTTGGCCTCGGCGGCGTCGGCCTGGGCGTTCTTGGAGTCCTTGACCGAGTCCGCGCGGTCGGCGGCGCGGTCCTTGGCGTCGGCCTTGCGGTCGTCTCGCGCCGGCTTGTCGGCGGCCCGAGCCTCGCGAGCGTTGTCGCGGGCGTCGCTCTTGGACTCGGGGCGCGACGGGGCCGAGGGCGGCGGCGCGGGGTTGTCCTTGGGCTTGCCGGCGATCGCCAGCAGGGCGTCGAAGCCCGCGTCGGACGCCTTGCCGCTCGCGACGGGAGCCGGCGCGGGCGGGAGAGCGGCGGTGGGTGCGGCGATCGCGGTCATGCGCAGTCGAGGCTCTTTCGGTCGCGCGTCCGGTGAACGCGCCTTGGTCCGACCGCCCCACGCAACGGTCGGGCCAACTCGCCAAACAGCCCTCAAGCTCTTGTTTTAAATGACTTTAATGGCTTGTTTACGAAGGAAATTCGCGCCGCGCGCGGCGCTTTTTGCCGAGTCCCGTCGGTCGGCGAGGACCGGACTTGCCGCGTCGGCGGGTCACGGACCGGGTTGGCGCCGTCCTTGCGCAAGTTCCCCTGTCGACATTCCGACGACCGGAACACATCGCCATGAAATTCAATGGCTTGGCATACAATCGGGGGCCAACCCCCAGCGCGGCCCGGCAAGTTTCGCCGGGCAAGGCCGCGTCGTGCGTTGCGCGGTTTGCCGAGCATGAGCTCCTGGCGCGCCTCGCGGGAGCCTTCGCATGTCGCTGAACGCGGTCATGAGCACGGCGACGTCCGGCATGATGGCCGCGCAGACGGGTCTGCGCGTCACCTCGGACAATATCGCCAACGTCAACACCAAGAGCTACGTCCGCAAGACGGTCTCGCAGTCGAACCTGCTGTCGAACGGCATGGGCGTCGGCGTCAGCATCGACGCGATCAAGCGCGCCACCGACCGCTTCCTGCAATCGGCCAGCCTGAACGCGGGCTCGGAGAGCGCTCGCGCGGCGGTCGTCGCTAGCTCCCTGAACAGCGCCCAGCAGCTGTTCGGCGACCCCAGCGGCGACACCAGCTTCTTCTCGACCCTGGACGACATCTACACGGCCTTTTCCGCCGCCCAGGACGAGCCGTCCTCCTCGCTGAAGCGCACCCAGGCCCTGACGCGCGTCGACGACTTCCTCAACGAGTCGAGCCGCATCACCTCGTCGCTGTCGAAGCTGGGCAAGGACGCCGACACGCGGATCGCCGCGGACGTCGGTCGGGTCAACGACCTGCTGGGACAGATCGACGCCCTCAACACCGACATCACCCGCGCGAAGGTGGCCGGCGCCGACGCCACGGGGGCTGAAAACGTCCAGAGCGGCCTGGTCGACGAACTGGCCAAGCTGATGAACGTGCAGGTCACGCCCCGGACGCTGGGCGGGGTCTATGTGCGTTCGACCGAGGGCCTGCCGCTGGCGGGCGACGGCGCCGCGCGGGTCACCTATCAGACCTCGCCCACCGCCACGGGCTATCTGACGGTGCAGGTGGCCAACGGCAATGTGCAGGCCACGCCGCTGAACATCTCGAACGGCGAGATCAAGGGCCTGCTGGAAATCCGCAATACCGAGCTCGTCAACCTGTCCGACCAACTGGGCGAATTCACTTCGCGGGCGGCGGAGGAGATCAATCGCGCCGCCAACGCCGCCTCGTCGGTCCCGGCCGCCACGAGCCTCAGCGGTCGCGACACGGGCCTGGACGCCCAGGCCGCGATCACCGGCATGACCGGCAAGACCACCATCGCCCTCACCGACGCGAACGGCGTCATTCAGCGCAGGATCGACATCGACTTCGACAGCGGCGCGATGACCGTCAATGGCGCGGCCGGCCCCAGCTTCTCGCCCGCCGACTTCGTGGCCAAGCTCAACACCGCGATGGGCGGCCAGGGCAGCGCGGCCTTCTCGGGCGGCGCCCTGTCCCTCGCGGGCGTCGGCGGCCTGGGCGTGGCGATCGCCGACGACCCCACCACCCCGTCGAACAAGGCGGGCAAGGGCTTCAGCCACTATTTCGGGCTGAACGACATCATCCGCACCAACGGCTACTCGCCCTACGAGACCGGCCTGACCCCGAGCGACCCGAACGGCTTCACCTCGGGGTCGATGACCATCCGGCTGACGGACGTCGAGGGCGGCCGGATCCGCGACGTGGTCGTCGACGCGCCGGTCGGCGGCACGATGCAGGACATGCTGGACGCGCTGAATTCGCGCGGCTCGGGCGTGGGCCTCTACGGCCAGTTCTCGATGAACGGCAAGGGCCAGATCAGCTTCGCCTCGAACGTGACCGCGCCGGTGAACATGTCGATCGTCGCCGACGGCACCGAGCGCGGCGTCGGCGGCCCGTCGTTCAGCCGGCTGTTCGGCGTCGGTCCCGCCGAGCGCTCGACGCGGGGCGAGAAGTTCTTCGTCAACCCGTCCATGGACCAGAACCCCAAGCTGCTGCCCTTCGCCAAGCTGGATCTGTCCCAGACGGTGGGCGGCGCGGCGGCCCTGGCGATCGGCGACGGGCGCGGCGCCCTGGCCATCGCCAAGTCGGGCGACGTCACCGCCGCCTTCTCGGCCGCGGGCGACGCCGGCGCCGTGTCGATGACCGTGAACCGCTACGCCTCGGACTTCAGCGGCTCGGTCGCGCGCAAGTCCGCCACGGCCGCCAGCCGCAAGGACGCCGCCGACTCCGTCTCCAGCGAGGTCGACAGCCAGCGGCAGTCCGAAGAGGGCGTCAATCTCGACGAGGAACTGATCAACCTGACCACCTACCAGCAGGCCTTCAACGCCTCGGCCCGCCTGATCCAGGCGACCAAGGACATGTTCGAAACCCTGACCGGACTCCTGAGGTAAGCCATGACGCGCGTCTCGACCGTCCAGAACTACAACATCATGACCGCCAACCTGATGCGGGCGCAGACGCGCCAGAACGACGTCGGCGGCCAGGTCTCCAGCCAGAAGATCGCCAACGACCTGAAGGGCTACGCCAAGAACGCCGAGGTGCTGACCGCCATGCGCGGGACCCAGACCCGCATCAACGGCCTGCTCGACCAGGCCAAGGCGGTCAGCAACCGCCTGGACATGCAGAACAGCGGCATCGAGCGCGTCGGCGACGCCACCAAGAACGCCCGCGAGGCCATCGCCAACGCCCTGGCCGCCGGCAGCGCCACCACCCTGATGCAGCAGCTGGGCGCGGCGTTCGGCGAGGTGGTGCAGGGCCTGAACACCAAGTCGAACGGTCTCTACGTCTTCTCCGGCGCCCAGACCGAGACGGCCACCACCTCGGCCACGACCATGGCCGACCTGACGGCCGCCCCCTCGACCGCCTCGCTGTTCCACAACGACCAGTACGTGGCCGAGAACCGGATCGACGAGCAGACCAACGCCAAGACCGGCGTGCTGGGCGACGCCCTGGGCACGGACGTGTTCGACGCCTTCAAGCAGATGCAGGCCTATGTCGACGCCAACGGCCCGTTCACCGGCAAGCTTAACGACACCCAGGTCAACTTCCTGAAGGGCCTGCTGCCCACCTTCGACAACGCCTACAAGGGCGTCATCGACATTCAGGGCAAGAACGGCGTCACCCAGAAGCGCTTCGAGGCCGCCCAGACCGACCTGTCGAACCAGGCCGACACCCTGACCTCGATGGTCGGCGGCATCACCGACGTCGACATGGCCGACGCCATCACCCGGCTCGAGGCCGCCAAGCTGGCGGTCCAGGCCTCGGCCCAGGTGTTCACCAGCCTGCAGGCCTCGTCGCTGCTGAACGTGCTGAAGTAGCACGCGTCCAAGCTTCACGGGCGCGCGTAACCGGGGCATGACCGCCCCGCTGAAAGCCGCCCGCGCCGACGGCCTCGCCCGCCTCGCCGCCTTTCTGCCGTCCGCCGGTCGCGCCTACGCCGAGCGGCGCAACCACGACGTCGCCGCGCCCACGGTGTCGGGACTTTCGCCCTATCTCCGCCGGCGACTGGTCACCGAGGCGGAGGTCGTCGCGGCCGTCCTCGCCCGCCACGGCGCGACCGCGGCCGAGAAGTTCATCGACGAGGTCTTCTGGCGCGCGCATTTCAAGGGTCGGCTGGAAGGCCAGCCCGAGATCTGGACTCGCTATCGCGCCGATGTCGCCGACGCCGAGCGGAGGCTGGAGCGCGACCTCGGCCTCGCGCGGCGCCACGCCGACGCCGTGACCGGCCGGACCGGGATCGCCTGCTTCGACGCCTGGGTCGAGGCGCTGGAGACCACCGGCTATCTGCACAACCACGCGCGCATGTGGTTCGCCTCGATCTGGAGCCACACCCTGGGCCTGCCCTGGGCGCTGGGCGCGGCCTTCATGCACGCGCGGCTGCTGGACGGCGATCCGGCCGCGAACACCCTGTCCTGGCGCTGGGTCGTGGGCCTGCACACGCCCGGCAAGACCTATCTGGCTCGCGCCGACAATATCGAGCGCTACACCAACGGCCGCTTCCGCCCCGAGGGCCTGGCCACCGACGCCCCGGCGCTGTCGGAACCGCCCTTCGACCGCGCCTGGACCGCGCCGCCCTCCGGCGATGCGCCGCCCCGCGCGCCGTTCCTGCTGCTGATCACCGAAGAGGACCTGCACCCCGAGAGCCTGGTCCCCGCCGACGCGCCGCTGGCCGGCGTGGTGGTGGCGGACGCGATCGAGGCGCCCTGGTCGCCGCGCGCGGCTCCGCCCAAGCGCTTCGCCGACGAAGCCCTGGCGGACGCGGCGGCGCGGGCCGCCAGGGCGTTCGGCTGCGCCGAGCGCTTAGCCCTGACCTCCGAGGCCCTGGCGCGCGCGGCCGAGGCGGCCGGGACCCGCGTCATCGCCACCGCCTACGCGCCGATCGGTCCGACGCGCGACGCCTTGGACGCGCTCGCGCCCGTCCTGCGGGATCATGGCCTTGACCTCGTTCGCCTTCAGCGGCCCTACGACGCCCTGACCTGGCGGCACGGCGGCGGCGGCTTCTTTGGTCTGAAGAAGCGCATCCCCCGGGTGATCGAGACCCTGGGCCTGGCGCCGTCCGCCCAACCCGCCCTGCTCTAGCCGCTCGCCTCGCAAAACCGGGGACGAGCCGCTATATGGCGGCGATGACCGCCGACGTCCTGAGCCCCGCCGCCACGCACGACCCCGACGCGCTGATCGCCCGCGCCGTCGAGCAGGTCCGCGCGGCCGTGGCCCTGCCGGAGGGGACGCGGATCGTCGCGGCGATGTCTGGCGGGGTCGACTCCACGGTCACCGCCGCCCTGCTGGCCAAGGCCGGCTACGACGTCGTCGGCGTGACGCTGCAGCTCTACGACCACGGCGCGGCGATCTCGCGCAAGGGCGCCTGCTGCGCCGGCCAGGACATCCTGGACGCCCGCATGGCCGCCGAGCGGATCGGCATCCCGCACTATGTGCTCGACTACGAGAGCCGCTTCCGCGAGCAGGTGATCGAGGACTTCGCCGACGCCTATCTGCGCGGCGAGACGCCGATCCCGTGCGTGCGCTGCAACCAGACCGTCAAGTTCCGCGACTTGCTGGATGTCGCCCGCGACCTGGGGGCCGAGGCCATGGCCACCGGCCATTACGTCCAGCGCGCGATGCCCGGAAACGGCGGCAACCGCCCGCAGCTGCGCCGCGCCGCCGACCCGGCCAAGGACCAGAGCTATTTCCTGTTCGCCACCACGCGCGAGCAGCTCGACTTCCTGCGCTTCCCGCTGGGCGGCATGGACAAGCCGACCGTCCGCGCCGTCGCCGCCGGCCTGGGCCTCTCCATCGCCGACAAGCCCGACAGCCAGGACATCTGCTTCGTGCCCGAGGGCAAGTACACCACCGTCATCGACCGCATCCGCCCGCAAGGCGCGGAGGCCGGCGACATCGTCCACCTGGACGGCCGGGTGCTGGGCCGCCACGAGGGCGTGACCCGCTACACGATCGGCCAGCGCCGGGGCCTGAACATCGCCGTCGGCGACCCGCTGTTCGTGGTCAGGATCGACGCCGACAGGCGCCAGGTGATCGTCGGCCCGCGCGAGGCCCTGCTGACCGCCTCCTTGACCCTGAAGGAAGGCAGCTGGCTGGGCGGCCAGGACAGCCTGGAGGCCGCCGCCGAGGACGGCCAGCCCGTCCTGGCCCGCGTCCGCTCGACCCGCGAGCCGGTTCCGGGGCGCCTGGCGCTGCGCGACGGCGTCGTGGCCGTGGTGTTCGACGGCGCCGAGGAAGGCGTCGCCCCGGGCCAGGCCTGCGTGCTCTACGACCCGGCCGATCCGGAGCGCGTCCTGGGCGGCGGCTTCATCGCCTGGACGACAAGGGCGATGGATCTCGACGCGGGGTAGGCGCGGGCGAAGGTGAAACCCTCTCTCTTTGAGAGAGGGAGGGGCCCGTCCCGACGAAAGTCGGGATGGGAGGGTGAGTGGTTAAAGCTTTAGCCCCAGAAACCCCTGACGTCCGGCCGCTTTTCTACCCTGCCCTGTCTGGCAAGAGCGTACCCTCTCACCCTCCCACGCCTTGGGCGTGGGCCCCTACCTCTCTCCATGAGAGAGGGATTTTTTCGGCGCCCGCGCCTAGCCCCCTACCCCATGTCCTCCAGCCGCAGCCCGATGCGGAACAGGCAATAGCCTGTCTCGTCCACCAGCCGCGCCACATCGGGGGCGGTGTCCGACCGCTCGCGGAGGATCGTAAAGCGCCAGTCCGCCTCCCGCGCGCCCGCCGGAAACGGCGCGCCGTCCGCCGTCACCAGCCGGTAGTCCGGCCGCGCGCGATGGACGTGGAAGCGATAGCTCACTCGGCCGCGATCTTCGCCGCTTCCAGCGCCTCGCCGACCGTCGGCGCGCGGTCGTGGGGCGGCGTCCGCTCCAGCTCGCGGCGCTGGACCACCTCCCCGCAGGCCTCGCAGGCCAGCACCGGGTGGAACTCGCAGCCGCAGGCCTTGTGGCGGAACAGGACCGGCGAATGGCCCCGCCCATAGATGTAGCGGTCGCCCCATTCGGCCATGGTCAGCAGCACCGGCGACAGGGCCAGGCCCTTTTCGGTCAGCCAGTATTCGTGACGCGGCGGACGCTCCGAATAGCGGCGCGTCTCCATCACCCCGTGGCCGACCAGGGTCTTGAGCCGCGAGGCCAGGACGTTGCGGGCCACGCCCAGACGCTCCTGCCACTGCTCGAAGCGCTTCACCCCGGCGAAGGCGTCGCGGAGGATCAGCAAGGTCCACGGATCGCCGACGATTTCCAGCGTGGCGGCGACCGCGCAACGTTCGTTCGTATAGTCAGCTGTGCGACCCATCCAAGCAGGGTGCGGCGTTCCGCGAGGGAAAGCAAGAGAGCGTTGCGTTTGAAGATGAACCGGAGTAGGTTTTTTATCGCAATTGACTCTCTCGGTAATTGCGAACTGGCGCGCGGCCCGGCGATCCCCCGTCGGCGCCGCCCGCCCCTTTCGCATCACGATGTCGCAAGCCCCTTGCGCGCGATCGTCCGATGAGGGCCTATCCCGCCTCAAAACACCGCCCAGGGAGCTGAACCATGTCCGCCGCCGATCCCGTCGTCATCGTCGCCTACGCCCGCACGCCGATGGGCGGCTTCCAGGGGGCTCTGGGCGGGGTGAAGGCCACCGAGCTGGGCGCGACGGCGGTCAAGGCCGCGATCGAGCGGGCCGGCGTGGCGGGCGACAAGGTCGAGCAGATCTTCATGGGCTGCGTGCTGCCGGCGGGCCTGGGCCAGGCCCCGGCGCGCCAGGCGGCGTTGGGCGCGGGCCTGCCGCTCTCGGTCGAGGCCACGACGGTCAACAAGATGTGCGGCAGCGGCATGCAGGCCGCGATCATGGCCCACGACGCGCTGAAGGCCGGCAGCGTCGACCTGGTGGTGGCCGGCGGCATGGAGAGCATGACCGGCGCGCCCTATCTGATGTCCAAGCACCGCGGCGGCGCCCGCATCGGCCACGACCAGATGTGGGACTCGATGTACCTCGACGGCCTCGAGGACGCCTACACGCCCGGCAAGCTGATGGGCGCCTTCGCCGAGGAGACGGCGGCCCAGTACCAGTTCACCCGCGAGGCGATGGACGACTACGCGACCAAGGGCCTGCTGAAGGCCAAGGCGGCGATCGAGAGCGGCGCCTTCAAGGCCGAGATCGTCCCGGTCAGCGTCACGACCCGTAAGGGGACCGAGGTGGTCGACACCGACGAACAGCCGCTGAAGGCCGATCCGGCCAAGATCCCGACCCTTCGCCCGGCCTTCAGCCGCGACGGCGCGGTCACGGCGGCCAACAGCTCGTCGATCAGCGACGGCGCCGCGGCCCTGGTGATGACCCGCGAGAGCGTCGCCAAGGCGCTCGGCCTGCCGATCGTCGCCAAGGTCGTCAGCCATGCCGCCCACGCCCACGAGCCGGGCCTCTTCACCACCGCTCCCGTGCCGGCCATGCGGAAGGCGCTGAACAAGGCCGGCTGGAGCGTCGACGATGTCGACCTCTTCGAGATCAACGAGGCCTTCGCCGTGGTGCCGATGATCGCCCAGCAAGAGCTTGGCATCGACGCCGACAAGCTGAACGTCAACGGCGGCGCCTGCGCCCTGGGCCACCCGATCGGCGCCTCGGGCGCGCGGATCCTCTGCACCCTGATCAGCGCCCTCCAGGCGCGCGGCAAGACCAAGGGCCTGGCCTCCCTGTGCATCGGCGGCGGCGAGGCCACGGCGATGGCGGTGGAGCTGGTTTGAGCGATCAAGCCGCTCGCCCATTTGGGGGAGCTGTCGCGAAGCGACCGAGGGGGCCAGCGCCGCCTTGGCCGAGCCGCCCCCTCCGGCCCTGAGCCCCCCTCTGGGGGAGGATCAGATTGATCGGGAGACGCGTTCAACAGTCATGACCGACACCTTCCGCCACAACCCCGAGCTTTCCCGCTACGAGCTGGAGGTCGACGGCCGCCTGGCCGTGGCCGATTACCAGCGCTCCGGCCACCGCCTGGTGATCCCGCACGTCGAGGCCGACCCTTCCTTGCGCGGCACCGGCGCGGCCGGCCGGCTGATGAGCAAGGTCGCCGAAACCGCCCGCGCCGAAGGCATGCGGATCACGCCGCTCTGCTCCTACGCAGCCGCGTGGCTGAAGCGGAACGATCCGGATCTGATCGCCTAGGCCTCCGCACCCGTTTTCCCCGCGAAAGCGGGGATCCAAGCTGGGGAGCGGAAACCTTTGCGAACCTATCGCCGCTTGGGTCCCCGCTTTCGCGAGGATGATCGGTTTTAGGGTTTGGGCCCCGCCGCCAGGTTCTCGAACGCCCCATTCGGGCCCGGATAGACGACCGGGCTCTCCCAGCCGTCGGCGCTGATCGACGAGACGCCGAAGAAGTAGTCGTCGATCACCACGTCCTTCAGGGTCACGGTCTCGCCAGCGGGAACCCAGCGGCTGAAGGTCCAGGTCGGCTCGGTGGTGGCGCGCCACCAGACCCGATGCCCCGCCGCCCCCGGCGTCGGCGCCCAGGAAACCTTGGTGTCGGCCCCGACGGCCCCGGCGATCTTGACGTCCAACGGCGGCTTCGGCGCCGAGGCCAGGCTGGCCAGGGTCACCAGGTTCAGCCGCGTGACCTGGGCCAGATAGGCGAAGTCGACGCCCTCGATCGTGTCCCCGTAAAACTTGCCGTTCTCGGTCCGCAGATCCTGGTGCTGGTGGTCGTAGTTCTCGACCGCTTCGGTGACCCGCACCGCCGGATAGCCGGCCTCCAGCATCGGGACCTGGTCGCCGCCGCGTCCGAACCGGTCGGTGCGATAGACCATCTTGACGTCGAAATTGGTCAGGTAGCGGTCGGCCAGGCTGTCCATGTAGCGGGCCAGGTTGCGCGACGGGCTGTCGACCTCGCCGCCGTTGTAGCGCCGGCCGTTGGCCTGTTCCGGCGTCTCGACGGCCTTGGTGCCTTCCGAGAAGATACGCACGTGGGTGTTGTCGGCGAGGCCGCTGATCCCCCGGCTGTTGCCGACGATGTCGTTGTTGAGATCAGCCTCGACCTTCCAGCCCCGGGCCTTGGCGAAGTCTGCCATGACCTTGCCGCCCAGCAGGCCCTGCTCCTCGCCCGACAGGACGGCGTAGACCAGGGTGGCCGGGAACCTGTGCTTCGACAGGATCCGCGCGGCCTCCAGCACCGCCGCCACGCCCGAGCCGTCGTCATTGGCCCCGGGCGCGTCGCTGGTGAAGTTCATCACGTCGGTGACGCGGCTGTCGATATGGCCGGCGATGATGATCACCCGGTCCGGATCGGTCGTCCCCTTCTGGATGGCCAAGACGTCCATGACCTCGGTCGGATTGGGCACGCGCTTGCCGGTCACCGTCTGGGCCGGCGTCTCGATAGTCAGGCAGCCGCCGCAGTCCTTGCCGATCGCCTCGAAGCGGGCCTTGGTCCAGCGCCGGGCCGCGCCGATGCCGCGCTTGTCCGACTTCGTATCCGACAGAGTGTGGCGGGTGCCGAAGCCGACGAGGCTCCGGATCGTGCTCTCCAGCGCCTTGGCGTCCACCTCGGCGGCGACGGCGCGCAGCAGCGGCTGGTCGGCGGAGGGCGCGGGCGTCTCGGCCCGGGCGGCGCTGGCGAAGATCAGGCTGGCGGCGAGGGCGAGAGGCAGGCGCATGGAGGCTCCGGAACGACAGGGTTCGGACGTTGCCTTCACCAGCTTCGCCAGACAACACACTTTCCGTCCGCCCGGCGAGCGCCCAAGGCTATGGCTTGGCCCGCCGCTCGGCCATGAACGCCACCCGCGCCAGCATCTCGGGTCCCGCCCCCGGTCCCGTCGCGTAGGCGAAGAGCTCGGGCGTGATCGGCTTGCCGCTGACGCGATCGACGACGATGGGCTCGGCGACCCGGCCCGTCTCGCGATCGACCAGCTGGCCGGCCGCCCCCTCCGGCGCGAAGTGACGGTTGCCGAAGGCCAGCATGGCCGTCAGCACCCCGCCGAAGTCGCGGCCAAGGTCCGTCAGAACATAGTCGTGCCGCGGCGGACGCCGCTGGTAGAGGCGCTTCTCCATCAGGCCGCTGTCGACCAGGGCCGCCAGGCGCTTGGTCAGAATGTTCGGCGCCACCCCCAAACTCTTCTCGAACTGGTCGAAGCGGGTAAGGCCCTGGCTGGCGTCGCGCAGGATCAGGAACGTCCAGCAGTCGCCGACCCGCTCCAGGGTGCGGCCGATCGGACATTGCGTGGGGGCGCGTTCAGATTTGCTCATACCGAATAATCTGGACAGTAACTTGCGTTTTGCAAGCCGCATCATAGCTACGGTTGGAGCCGGACCGCTGGGGCCTCGGCAAGGGGACTTTGACGACCATGAGCGACAATTCCAAAGGCGCCGCCCTGATCACCGGCGCGTCCACCGGCATCGGCGCGGTCTATGCCGACCGGCTGGCCAAGCGCGGCCACGACCTGATCCTGGTCGCCCGCGACGAGGCGCGTCTGAACGCCTTGGCCGACCGGCTGCGCGCCGAGACCGGGGTCAAGGTCGAGGTCATCAAGGCCGACCTGACCCAGAGGGCCGATCTGGCCGGTCTGGAACAGCGTCTGGCCGGCGACGCGAGCATCACCACCCTGGTCAACAACGCCGGCGTGGCCGGCGCGGGCGACTTCGTCGGCTCCGATCCGGACGCCTTCGAGAAGATGATCCAGCTGAACGTCACGGCCGTGACCCGCCTGGCCGCCGCCGCCGCGCGCAACTTCGTGCCTCGCGACAGAGGCACGATCATCAACCTGGCCTCGGTGGTGGCGCTGATGCCGGAGCTGAACAACCCGGTCTACGGCGCGACCAAGGCCTTCGTGATCTATCTGACCCAAGGCCTCCGCGCGCAGTTCGCCGGCTCGGCCGTACGTCTGCAAGCCGTCCTGCCCGGCGCCACGCGCACCGAGATCTGGGAGCGTTCGGGCTCGGACATCAATGCGATCGACCCCAACATGGTGATGGAGGTCGACGATCTGGTCGACGCGGCGCTGGCGGGCCTCGACCAGGGCGAGTTGGTGACCATCCCCTCGCTGCCGGACGCCGCGGACTGGCACGCCGCCCTCGCCGCCAAGGCCAAGCTCTACCCGAACCTGTCGCGCAGCCGGCCGGCGGCGCGCCTGAAACCCGCCTGAGCGGGAACACCGCCGGCGCGGCGCTCGCGCCCGCGCCGGCGAGTCCGCCCGACCGCGCGCCCCGGCTTGATGCCGGCCGGCGCGCGCGATCCGGAAGGCGAAACTAGCTGAGCACCATCACGACGACCCGGCGGTTCTGGGCCCGGCCTTCCCGCGTGTCGTTGCTGGCCACCGGGACGTCCTCGCCGTACGAGATCGTCGCCATGCGGTTCAGGGCCACGCCGTGCATGCTGAGGAACTTGCGCACGGCCTCGGCGCGCTCCTCGCCGAGCTTCTGGTTGTAGCTGGGCGAGCCCGAATTGTCGGTGTGGCCCTGGATTTCCAGATAGACGTTCTTGTTGTCGCTCTTCAGCTTCTCGGTGAACTCGGCCAGGCGCTGTTCGGCCTCGGGCGACAAGGTGGCGGCGTTGACCGGGAACTTCACCGAGTCGTCGCTCAGCACCAGCGAGTACTGGAACTTGCCCTCGGCCAGCTTGCCGGCGGCGATGGCGCGGTCCAGGGCCTCGCGCGAGGTCTTGTCCAGCTCGCCGATCTGGGCGTCGTGGGCGGTGACCCGCTCGCTGACCGCGCCGACCTGGGTGTTGACGTACTTCTTGGTCGCGCAGCCGCTGACCGACAGGCCGCCCATCACCAGGGCGGCGGCGACCATCAGGGTCTTGGAGCTTGATATCATCTGCTTCTGGTCCGTAGTGACGCGGCGTCCTGCAACGCTCGCCGCTTCAAAACGGACAGCCGAACTGGGCTAAAGATGGGCGCGATTCCGGCGCTTCCGGGCCAAGCTTGAGCATTGAATCTGAAGCACATTATAGCCGCGCGCGAACCCCGATGACGGCCCTTGGTTCCGACGAAAATTTATCCGCCGTCGGCCTCGGGAGGCGACCAGGAAAGCCCTCAAAGCCCTAAGCGCGCCAGTCCAGAATCAATTTTAGCGGGCCTTATTCCAATATACATTCACAGATTGATCTTGAATGCCGAGGCTCCCGACGACAAAACCTCCGCATGGATACGCCGAAACGCCCGCCCCTCACCGCCAAGCCGGCCATGATCGACGCGGCCCAAAGGGCCTCCCACGTTCCGGCGATCGGAAAGAAGCCCACCCTGGAGCTTCGTAGCGCGACCCGTGTTGGTCAGGTCTATTGGTGCGCTTTCAGCCCGCACAATTGGCCGCCGGAGTTTGATGACCAGCATCTTGTGGTCGTGATCCGAGGCGGCAGGAAGGAACGTGACGCGCATGTTGTCGTGCCGCTCACCAAGCAACCGCAACACGACAATCCTCACGGGTATAGGCTGAAACGTAACCCAAATCCGGGCTCCGCGTCCGAAGCATGGGCCGTCTGCAACCACGTCTATACCGTCGCGCCCGAACGCCTGAAGCTGCTACGGGACTCCAAAGGCGTGACAAAAAACCCCGAGCGCCTCGACCCTGACGATCTAGGAGAGATCGCTCGGCGCGTCTTCAGAGCGCTAAAGTCGTTCTTCGACCATGCCTACCCGCCAGGGGACGCCGAAAAAGCTTGAAAATCCGCGGTCCGCGGCTATGTTCGATGCACGGCTTCGGCCGCCGGATCGAGAGATCCACGCCCTGGCGACGGGGCCAAATTAAAGGCCAGCCTTCAGGCTGGCCTTTTGCTTTTTGACTTCAGCCGCCTTCCTCGTCGACATAGATCACCACCGGCTTGCCGCGCGACAGCGGCTCCCAGCCGGCCTCGATGGCCGAGGCGATGGCGGTCGACACCTGGCGCGCGGGGATCTGCGAGGGCTTCAGCGGCGGGGCGCTGAACTTCGGCTTCGGGCCGGGCGGGAACTCGATCAGCGCCTCGCGCTGGCCTTCCTTGTGCCGCACGGCCAGCACCTTGCCGTGCCGCTCGGACGGGTCATAGGACCATTGCGGCAGCCGATGCAGCCGCCAGACATAGGGCTCGCCGTCGACCTCGATGTCGAACTCGATGATCAGCTTGGTGGTCTTGGCCATGCGGGGAGATACCGCGAAGGGCGCGAGGGGGAAAGTGGCGGGCAATACCAAACCCCTCTCTTGTCGAGGGATGATCCGTCCCGGCGAAAGCCGTGGTGGGAGGGACAAGGCGCCTCGGTTCCAGCAAACCCCTCCATCGTCATCCCGCGCCTTATGCGCGGGACCCATGGTTAAGCTTCCACGTGAGAGTTTTAGATCCGCGCTTCACTTGCGGCGGACAAATGGGTCCCGCGCATGAAGCGCGGGATGACGGCTTAGATCCGGATTTCTCCGCCAGCGGGGAAACCTCTCACCCTCCCGTCGCTAAGCGATGGGCCCCTCCCTCTCTCGAAGAGAGAGGGACCCGCTTTGCCTTACTGCAGCACCGCCTTGCCGAACGACAGCTGGCCCTCCTTGACCCCGACCGCGATCACCCCGCCGTCCTCGATCTCGCCGGCCAGCA
The DNA here is from genome assembly GCF_947036865.1 of uncultured Caulobacter sp. Taxonomy (GTDB): domain Bacteria; phylum Pseudomonadota; class Alphaproteobacteria; order Caulobacterales; family Caulobacteraceae; genus Caulobacter. The sequence continues at coordinate 15,067 of NZ_CAMQSF010000058.1, forward strand.
GCTTGCGGGCGATCGGGTCGACCAGTTCCTTCTGGATCACGCGCTTCAGGGGGCGCGCGCCATAGACCGGGTCGTAGCCCTTGTCGGCGATCCAGTTCAGGGCCTCGGCGTCGATGGCCAGGGTCATGCGGCGATCGGCCAGGAGCTTCTCGACACGCTGCAACTGGATGCGGACGATGTCGCCCATGTTGCCGCGCGACAGGCGCCTGAACAGGATGATCTCGTCGATCCGGTTCAGGAACTCGGGGCGGAAGTGGCCGCGCACCGTGTTCATCACCAGCGGCCGGACGGCCTCGACATCCTCGCCTTCCTCCTGGTTGGCCAGGAACTCGGCGCCGAGGTTGCTGGTCATGATGATCAGCGTGTTGCGGAAGTCGACCGTGCGGCCCTGGCCGTCGGTCAGGCGACCGTCGTCCAGCACTTGCAAGAGCACGTTGAAGACGTCCGCGTGGGCCTTCTCGATCTCGTCGAACAACACCACCTGGTACGGACGCCGGCGCACGGCCTCGGTCAGCGCCCCACCCTCGTCATAGCCGACATAGCCGGGGGGCGCGCCGATCAGGCGGCTGACCGAGTGCTTTTCCATGTACTCGGACATGTCCATCCGGGTGATGGCGTGCTCGTCGGCGAACAGGAACTCGGCCAGGCTCTTGGTCAGCTCGGTCTTGCCCACGCCCGTAGGGCCCAGGAAGAGGAAGCTGCCGATCGGCTTGGACGGATCCTGCAGGCCGGCGCGGGCGCGGCGGACGGCGTCGGACACCGCGGCCAGCGCCTCGTCCTGGCCGACCACGCGACCGCGCAGCTCGTCCTCCATCTTCAAGAGCTTCTCGCGCTCGCCCTCCAGCATCTTCTCGACCGGCACCCCGGTCCAGCGGCTCACGACGGCGGCGATCTGCTCGGCGTCGACCACCTCGGGGGTCAGCGTCTGCGCATCGCTCTGCTCGGCCTCGGCCAGGCGCTTTTCAAGGGCCGGGATCTCGCCGTACTGGATCTGGCCGGCGCGAGCGAAGTCGCCGGCGCGCTGGGCGTTGGCGAGGTCGGCGCGCAGGCGGTCGAGGGCCTCGCGGGCCTGCGCCGCGCCGCCGACCTTCTCCTTCTCGGCCTTCCACTTGGCGGTCATCTCGTCCGACCGGAACTGCAGGTCGTCGATCTCGACCTCCAGGTTCTCCAGGCGGTGCTTGGAGGCCGCGTCGGTTTCCTTCGACAGCGCCTCGCGCTCGATCTTCAGCTGCACCAGGCGCCGGTCGATCTCGTCCAGCTCTTCCGGCTTGCTGTCGATCGCCATGCGCACGCGGCTGGAGGCCTCGTCCACCAGGTCGATCGCCTTGTCGGGCAGGAAGCGGTCGGCGATGTAGCGGTTGGACAGGGTCGCGGCGGCGACGATGGCGCTGTCGCTGATCCGCACCCCGTGGTGGACCTCGTACTTCTCCTTCAGGCCGCGCAGGATCGAGACGGTGTCCTCCACCGTCGGCTCCTGCACGAACACCGGCTGGAAGCGGCGGGCCAGGGCCGCGTCCTTCTCGACGTGCTTGCGGTACTCGTCGAGCGTGGTGGCGCCGACGCAGTGCAGCTCGCCGCGCGCCAGGGCGGGCTTGAGCAGGTTGGAAGCGTCCATCGCCCCGTCGGCCTTGCCGGCGCCGACCAGGGTGTGCATCTCGTCGATGAACAGGATGATCGAGCCCTCGGCGGCGGTGACCTCGCCGAGCACGGCCTTCAGCCGCTCCTCGAACTCGCCGCGATATTTCGCGCCGGCGATCAGGCTGCCCATGTCGAGGGACAAGAGCTTCTTGTCCTTCAGGCTTTCGGGCACGTCGCCGTTGACGATGCGCAGGGCCAGGCCCTCGACGATGGCGGTCTTGCCGACGCCGGGCTCGCCGATCAGGACGGGATTGTTCTTGGTGCGGCGCGACAGGACCTGGATCGTGCGGCGGATCTCCTCGTCGCGGCCGATCACGGGATCGAGCTTGCCGTCCTTGGCGGCGGCCGTCAGGTCGCGGGCGTAGCGCTTCAGCGCCTCATAGCCTTCCTCGGCGTTGGCGCTGTCGGCGGTGCGGCCCTTGCGCATGGCGGTCGCGGCGTCTTCCAGGGCCTTGGGCGAGACCCCGGCTTCCTTGAACAGCTTGGACGCCTCGCCCCCTTCCTTGGCGATGGCGATCAGCAGGCGCTCGGTGGTGACGAAGGCGTCGCCGGCCGCCTTGGCGCTCTTCTCCGCCTCGGCGAAGACGCGGGCGGTGTCGGGCTTCATGTAGAGCTGGCCGCCGGCGCCGTCGACGCGCGGGGTCTTGGAGAGCAGCGTCTCCACGCCGCCATCGACGCGGTCGGGCTGGCCGCCGGCGCTCTGGATCAGCGCGCGGGACATGCCGTCCTTTTCCTCGAGCAGCACTTTAAGAATGTGCTCGGGCGCGAATTGCTGGTGCCCGCGCGCGAGGGCCAGGCTCTGCGCGGATTGGACCGCCTGTTTGGCGCGGTCCGAATAGAGGTCGATATTCATGATGTCCCCTTGCTAGGCGGATCGGGCCGCGCCGCCTTGATCAAGCCCAACGCGTCCCGAAGGGGCATTTAGGTGTGGCCCATTCGCCACACAAGTGGTCACCAGCCCTTGCTGGCCAGATAGCGTTCCAACTCGGCGATCCGCGTCGCGTCGGAGGGGTGGGTCGAGTCCAGGCTGCCGCCGCCCGCCTGGCCGGTCTTGGCGTCCAGGGCCTGCATGTTGCGCCACAGGGTCAGGGCCTCGCGCGGGCGGTAGCCGGCCCGCTGCATGATGTCGACGCCCAAACGGTCTGCCTCCAGCTCCTGGCGGCGCGAGAACGGCAGCAGCAGGCCGTACTTGGCCGCGTCGCCCCCGTGGTCCTTCAGCAGCTTGCCGAAGTCGCTGCCGCGCGTCGCCGCGCCGGCGAGGTCGAGCAGGATCTTGGAGGTGGTCTGCTGCGACACCCGCTCGGCCGCGTGATGGGCGATCACGTGGCCCGCCTCGTGGCCAAGAACGGCCGCCAATTGGTCGTCGTTCTCGACGATGGCCAGCAGGCCCACCGTGACCCCGACATGGCCCCCCGGCAGCACGAAGGCGTTGGGCGCCTCGTCCAGGAAGACGGCGTAGTCCCACGGCCGATCGGCCAGGCCGGCGGCCGCGATCACCCGCTGGCCCACGGCCTGGACGCGGGCGTTCTTGCGCGGCTCCTTGGAGACGTAGCTGGTGCGCAGCGTGTCCGCCCAGGCCTTCTCGCCGTCGCGGGCCAGGCTGTCGTCCTTCACGATCAGCAGCTGGTCGCGGCCGAGATCGGCGTTATAGGCGCAGCCGCCCAGGGCCACGGCGGCGGCGGTCAGGAGCGGCAAGGTCAGGCGACGCGGGGCGATCATGGAGCTCTGCGGGCTGTTACGGACGCGACGCGAGTCTTATCCCTCGGCGAGCGGCGGATAGGCAACCGCTCAAGCTTAGAACGATTTCCCGCAACCACCCGCCAGCGTGACGCTGGTCTGTCCCATCGGCAGCTTGGTGACGCTGCCCACGGGCTTGCAGCCATCCTTGGGCGGTCGGGTCAGATAGGGTCGGGCGTCGCGGACATAGCGGCCGGTCGGATCGAGATTGGGTCCGGCCCCGCCGCTGCCCGCCATGCCCTGGGCCAGACGCTCCTGGCAGCGCGCCCGCTCCTCCGGCGAGAGGCGGTCGAGGTCCGTCAGGCGACAGCCGCCCAGGCCGCGAAGGGCGGGCGTCGGCGGGACGGCGCTGGAGGCCGCTGGAGAGGGGTTCGGCGCGAGCGCGG
>NZ_CAMQSF010000059.1 GCF_947036865.1 uncultured Caulobacter sp.
TTGGGCCGGCGCGGTCTGGGCGGGCGCGGCGGCCGGAGCGGCGGCGGGCGCCGGAGCGGTGGTTTGCTGCTGAGCGACGGCGGCGGTCGAGACCGCGCTGACGGCGATCAGGCTGGCGAGCGCAAGGCGCATAGGCTGGATATCCCCAACAAGACGAGAGGTCGGCATTAAAGCCGACAGGCTGTCCCTCGCAACCCTTATGGCTACCGATTGAGGCGGAGATTGGGTCACAGATGTAATTTTTTCGCGCTTGAAACGAAAACGCCCCCGATCCGCGAGGATCGAGGGCGCTTCGAACGCGTCGGCGGCGAGCGTCAGGCCGCTTCGACGGCGTGCTCGGCCAGGATGGTCAGGCCGTCGGGACCGACATCGGCGAAGCCGCCCTGGATGTCGAACACCTTGGTCGTCGCGCCGTCCTTCACGGTCACCTTGCCTTCGCGCAGGGTGGTCATGAACGGGGCGTGGCCGGCCAGGACGCCGAAGTCGCCTTCCGAGCCCGGAGCCTGGACCAGGTCCACCTCGCCCGAGAACAGTTCGCGCTCGGGGGCGACCAGGGAAAAGTGCAGCTTGGCCATCAGTTGAACGTCTCCTCGACGCCGCCCAGGGCGGCCTCGATGTCTTCATCGGTCTGGATCTCGGTCCCGCAGAAGGGGCAGAAGCGGATGGTGGCCAGCACCACGCCCGTCTCGCCCTCTTCCTCGCGTTCGCCGAGATTCAGCAGGATCAGGCCGCTGTCATGCTCGATGAGGCCGGCGTTGGCGTCCGGAGACACCGCTTCGGCCAGCTCGTCGCAGCAGAAATTGGCCAGGTCCGCGTCTTCGGTCATCAGGCTTCGGCCGCCATCTTCTCGGCCTTGGCCACGGCTTCCTCGATGGCGCCGACCATGTAGAAGGCGCCTTCCGGCAGGTGGTCGTACTCACCGTCCACGATGCCCTTGAACGAGCGGATCGTGTCCTTCAGCTGGACGAAGGCGCCCGGCGTGTTGGTGAACTGCTCGGCGACGTGGAACGGCTGGCTGAGGAAGCGCTGGATCTTGCGGGCGCGGGCCACGATCAGCTTGTCCTCTTCCGACAGCTCGTCCATGCCCAGGATGGCGATGATGTCCTTCAGGGCCTTGTACTGCTGCAGCACTTCCTGGACGCGGCGGGCGACCGTGTAGTGCTCCTCGCCGATGACGAGCGGGTCCATGATCCGCGAGGTCGAGTCCAGCGGGTCCACGGCCGGGAAGATGGCCTGGGCCGCGATGTCGCGCGACAGCACGGTGGTGGCGTCCAAGTGGGCGAACGAGGTGGCCGGCGCCGGGTCGGTCAGGTCGTCGGCGGGCACGTAGATGGCCTGGACCGAGGTGATCGAGCCCTTGTTCGTCGAGGTGATGCGCTCCTGCAGGTTGCCCATCTCGGTGGCCAGGGTGGGCTGGTAGCCCACGGCCGAGGGGATGCGGCCCAGCAGAGCCGACACTTCGGCGCCGGCTTGCGTGAAGCGGAAGATGTTGTCGACGAACAGCAGCACGTCCTTGCCTTCCTCGTCACGGAAGTATTCCGCGATCGAGAGGCCCGTCAGGGCGACGCGGGCGCGGGCGCCCGGGGGTTCGTTCATCTGGCCGTACACGAGGGCGCAACGCGAGCCTTCGGTCGAGCCGCCGTTTTCCTTCGGGTCGACGTTGACCTTGCTCTCGATCATCTCGTGATAGAGGTCGTTGCCTTCGCGGGTGCGCTCGCCGACGCCCGCCAGAACCGAGTAACCGCCGTAAGCCTTGGCGATGTTGTTGATCAGTTCCTGCATCGTCACGGTCTTGCCGACGCCGGCGCCGCCGAACAGGCCGATCTTGCCGCCCTTGGTGTAGGGGCACATCAGGTCGATGACCTTGATGCCGGTGACGAGCACTTCGGCCGTGTTGGTCTGCTCGGCGAAGGTCGGGGCGTCGCGGTGGATCTGGCGATAGAGGTCCGACTTGATCGGGCCCTGCTCGTCGATCGGCTCGCCGACCACGTTCATGATGCGGCCCAGGGTGCCCGGACCGACCGGCACGCGGATCGGGGCGCCGGTGTCGCGCACGGCCTGACCGCGCACCAGACCTTCGGTGGCGTCCATGGCGATGGCGCGGACGGTGTTTTGGCCCAGGTGCTGGGCGACCTCGAACACCAGGCGCTGCCCGGTGGCCTGGTTGACGGTCTCCAGCGCGTTCAGGATCGCCGGCAGAGCGCCGTCGAACTCGACGTCGACGACGGCGCCGATGATCTGGACGAGGCGGCCGGTGGCGCCGTCCAGACCGACCGAGGCGGTCGGGGCCGACGCGGCGGCGGCCTTCGGGGCGGCCGGCTTGCGCGCGGCGGGCTTCTTGGCGGGAGCGGCGGCCGGGGTCTCGGCGGCGGCGGTAGCCTTAGCGGGGGTCTTGGCCATGGCGTGCGGTCTTTCGTGCGTCTCTGCGTGCTTGTGTCGTTAGGCTAGATCAGACGGCTTCGGCGCCGGAGATGATCTCGATCAGCTCCTTGGTGATCTGGGCCTGGCGGGAACGGTTGTATTCGAGGGTGTAGCGCTTGATCATCTCGCCCGCGTTGCGCGTGGCGTTGTCCATCGCGGTCATCTGGCTGGCGTAGAAGCCGGCCATGTTGTCCAAGAGGGCCGAGAGGATCTGGACCGTCAGGTTGCGCGGCAGCAGGGTCTCGAGAATGGCCTCTTCCGAGGGCTCGTACTCGTAGACCGCCGTCGGACCGGCGGGGGCTTCGACGCCCTCGACGGTCGCCGGGATCAGCTGCAGGCCGGTCGGGACCTGCTGCACCACCGACTTGAAGCGGCTGTAGAACAGCGTGACCACGTCGGTCTGACCCGCTTCGTATTCGCGGGTGATCAGGTCGGCGATCGGCTGGGCCACCGACAGGGTCAGCTGGCGGTAGGCCGACAGGTCGAAGGTCTCGACGATCCGGCCGGCATAGGGCTTGGCCAGCTGGGCCGTCACCTTCTTGCCGACGCAGATCACGCGGACGTCCTTGCCCTGCTTGATCAGGCCGTCGATGTGGGCGCGCGCGGCGCGGACGATCGACGAGGTGAAACCGCCCGCCAGGCCGCGATCGGCGGCGGCGACCACCACCAGGTGGCGGTCGTCCTTGCCGGTGCCGGCCAGGAGTTTCGGGGCGCCGTCGCCGGACACGCCGGCGGCGAGGTTGGCGATGACACTGGCCAGACGCCGGGCGTAAGGACGGGCGGCTTCCGCCGCGTCCTGGCTCCGGCGCAGCTTGGCCGCCGCCACCATCTGCATCGCTTTCGTGATCTTTTGCGTCGCTTTGACGCTCGAGATCCGATTGCGCATTTCCTTCAAGCTGGCCATTCGGCGCGACTCTCTCCGAGCGGTTCCGAGGGCTTAGGCGAAGGTCGACGAGAAGCTGTCGAGCGCGCTCTTCAGCGTCGCTTCCAGATCCTTGTCGAGCGCCTTCTTGGTGCGGATGCCTTCCAGCAGGTCGGCGTGCTGGCTGTGCAGGCGGGCCAGGAACTCGGTCTCGAACCGGCGCACGGCCGAGGTCGGGATCTTGTCGAGGTAGCCACGCGTGCCGGCGTAGATCACGCAGACCTGCTCCTCGACCGACTGCGGCGCGTATTGCGGCTGCTTCAGCAGCTCGGTCAGGCGCTCGCCGCGGGCCAGCATCTTCTGGGTCGAGGCGTCCAGGTCGGAGCCGAACTTCGCGAAGGCGGCCATTTCACGGTACTGGGCCAGCTCGCCCTTGATCGGGCCGGCGACCTGCTTCATCGCCTTGATCTGGGCCGACGAGCCGACGCGCGACACCGAGATGCCGACGTTCACGGCCGGACGGATGCCTTGGTAGAACAGGTCGGTTTCCAGGAAGATCTGGCCGTCGGTAATCGAGATCACGTTGGTCGGGATGTAGGCCGACACGTCGTTGGCCTGGGTTTCGATGATCGGCAGGGCCGTCAGCGAGCCCGAACCGTTGTCCTCGTTCAGCTTCGCGGCGCGTTCCAGCAGGCGCGAGTGCAGATAGAAGACGTCGCCCGGATAGGCTTCGCGGCCCGGCGGGCGGCGCAGCAGCAGCGACATCTGACGATAGGCGACGGCTTGCTTCGACAGATCGTCATAGATGATCAGGCCGTGCAGGCCGTTGTCGCGGAACCACTCGCCCATGGCGCAGCCGGCGAACGGGGCCAGGTACTGCAGCGGGGCCGGCTCCGAGGCCGAGGCCACGACGACGGTCGTGTATTCCAGGGCGCCGTGCTCTTCCAGGGTCTTGACGATCTGGGCGACGGTCGAGCGCTTCTGGCCGATGGCGACATAGACGCAGTAGAGCTTGGCGCTCTCGTCCTTGCCGGCGTTCACGGCCTTCTGGTTCAGGATGGTGTCGATGGCGACGGCGGTCTTGCCGGTCTGACGGTCGCCGATGATCAGCTCGCGCTGGCCGCGGCCGACCGGGATCAGGGTGTCGATCGACTTCAGGCCCGTTTGCACCGGCTCGTGCACCGACTTGCGCGGGATGATGCCCGGCGCCTTGACGTCGACGCGGCGACGCTCGGTGTATTGGATCGGGCCCTTGCCGTCGATCGGCTCGCCCAGCGGGTTGACGACGCGGCCCAGGAGGCCCTTGCCGACCGGCACGTCGACGATCTCGCCCAGGCGGCGGACTTCGTCGCCTTCCTTGATCTCGGCGTCGGCGCCGAAGATCACGGCGCCGACATTGTCGCGCTCGAGGTTCAGGGCCATGCCCTTCACGCCGGCCTTCGGGAACTCCAGCATTTCGCCGGCTTGGACGTTGTCCAGGCCGTAGATGCGGGCGATGCCGTCACCGACGGACAGCACCTGGCCGACGTCCGAGACGGCGGCTTCCTCGCCGAAGTTGGCGATCTGCGACTTGAGGATGGCCGAAATCTCGGCGGCGCGGATGTCCATGGTCTTCAGGGCTCTCTGCGATCTAATCTTTTTGGGCGCGCTTATACGCTCAGGCGCGCTTCAGGGCGAATTTCAGGGAATCGAGCTTCGAACGGAGCGAAGCGTCGAAGAGACGCGAACCGACGCGCACCTTCAGGCCGCCCAGCAGGGACGGATCGACGCGCGTGGAAACCTCGGGGGTCTTGCCCAGGGCCTGGGCCAGGGCCGTTTGCACGCCCTTCAGCTGGGCGGGCGACAGGGCGGCGGCCGAGACGACTTCCGCCGTCACCACGCCGCGATGCTTGGCCGACAGCTCGGAAAAGGCCGAGATGGCGCCCAGCAGGTCGGCGACGCGGCCGTTGGCGGCGACGACGCCCAGGAACTTGACGGTCAGCGGCTGGAAGCCGGCCTTCTTGGCCACGGCGGCCAGGCCCTTGCCCTTGTCCTCGGCCGAGAAGGCGGGCGAGGCGATCAGGCGGCGCAGGTCGGCGCTGTCGGCGACCATCGCCTTCAGGCTCTTCAGGTCGGCCTCGACCTGAGTGAGATTGCCGTTCTCGATCGTCAGTTCGAAGAGGGACTGCGCATAGCGCTGACCCGCATCCGTCGCCTTGGTTTCGTCCGCCACTTGGTATCCGCCCGGTGCGTTGCAGTGGCCGCCGACAAGAAGTTTAACCCCTGTCGCGGCTTAAAGGCTTGAGCGCGCTTGAAAAAAGCACATGGACGGTCGGCGCTGCCGCGCCGCCCCGTCCGAAGCCGCGCGCCTGATAACACGGGCCTTTCGCGGTCGCAACCAAGCGGGCGCGGCCTCCGGGTTGTTCAGTCCCCGGCGCGACGGAACACCGCCGACGCCGAGGCGGCCAAAGCCCCGTCGCCGCGCCGCAGTTCGGCCTGGGCGAAGACCAGAGTCCGGGTGGCGCGCTCGATCCAGGCCTTGGACGAAAGGTCGTCGTCGCCGGTCTCGGCGGCGTAGTCGACGGTCATCGACGCCAGGGCCGTTCCCTCGCCCGCGGCCTTGCGCAGAACGGATTCCAGCTGTGCGGAGAGGCTCGTGTCCATGGGCGTCAACTATACCCGCGCGCGAAAAAGAAAAGAGGCGGCGGAGAGGTCCCGCCGCCTCGTGGAGGCGAATACTCGAGGAAACAGCCAGACGGGGCCGGAGAAACGACGACCCCAAAGCGTCTGGGTACTAGGGTAAAGCGATACGTGTTCTTACTTAGCCGCGACCTTGGCCGAGGCGTTGCAGCGGGTCAGGTCGTCGGCGTCCAGCGACTTGGCTTCGCCGGCGAAGGCCGAGACGCGGCCCACTTCCTTGGCGAGCGCCTTGCAGGCGGCCGCGGTGAGGGCCCGCGAGGGGGCTTGGGCCGAGACGCACTCGGCGCCCTCGCAGACGAAGACGGCGCCGCCGGCGACGACCTTGGTCTTGGCCGCCACGGGGGCGTCCAGGGCGGCGGAGATGCGGCCGTCGGCGAAGGCCGAACCGGCGAAAGTCAGGGTGGCGAGGGCGGCGACGGCCGCCAGCGAACGGAGCTTCATCGGAAAAGCCCTCCGGTGTCTGGGGAAGTTGCGGTCAGATCGATGATCGGTGATAAGCTCTACTGGCCGATCGGAACCCGCCACCCTTCCAGGCGTGGCGCACCGGTATCCCCACCAGTGCTTCGGATCCGAACTAAGCATCGCTTAGATATCAGTGATAAGAAATTGCGCAAGGGCAATTTCGCGGTCGGCTCGAATTTTCGGAAAACGAGGGTTTCGGTCCGAAAGCGGCGAAGCGAGCGCGGAAAGGGCGAGGATCGCGCCGCCGCTATGACGGCTGGGAGGCGGTTCGAAAGCTGCCCAGCACAAATCCGCCGATCATCGCCGGAGCCACGGTCAATCGGAGAAGCCAAAGCGGGTCGCTGGGGGAGCCGATCGACATCACGCCGTTGAAGACCAGAAAGACGCCTGGACCAGCGAGCACGCCATAGAGCCACGCTCTACGCCGCCCCAGGACCTTCAGTCCAAGATCGATCAGCGACAGCACGAGGGCGCAGACGGCCAGCAGGGACGGCAGAACGGATGTCAGCGTGACGAGCGCGACCTGAGCCTGGCTGGCTCCCGCGGGATTCAGCGCGGGCATGCAAGCCATGATCGCCGGGCCAGCGAAGCCACTGACCGTAATCGCCAGAAACGCCCAGACATAGCCGATACGTCCCCGGGACCGCTGAGCGCCTCGGCTTTCAAGCGCCCTGTAGCGCGATGCCGCCACCGGCGGGGTTTCACGCTTCCCAAAACTCATCGCGTGCTCCGCTCTAGAACCACGCGACACAATCTAGGGCCGAAAAGCTAAAGTTCTGGTTGATCCGGGAGGTCGAGCACGCCCGATCCCGAGAGCGAGCGCCTAAAGCCCCAGAATCGAGTCGATCCGGCTCTCGGCCTGGGCGTGGATGGCGCGCTCCTCGACCATGCCCTTGGCGCGGGCGTAGCGGCCGTCCTTGCCGGCCCGGCGCTGGATTTCGTCGGCGTTCAGCACCATGCGGGGCTTTTTCGGCGCCGTGAGATCGCCGAGCACGGCGGCGAACAGGGCGCTGATCGTCGCCGCCGCGATCGGTCCGGCCATGCCGATGAGGTCCGCCCCGAACGCCTCCCGCAGGCGGAGGATCAAGACCTCGCGGTTCGGCTGGCGCGCCATCACGCTGATGACCCAGAACACCACGCCCTCGACGGTCAGGGCCAGCAGGATCGACAACGCCACGCCGAGCGGTCGGGGACGAACGAACATCCCGAGCGCCGCGCCGATGATCGCGAAGACGGCCATGGTGATCATGGCGGCGAGCTTAGCCGGATCTGGTCAAGGACCGGTTAAAGCCCGTTCCCCAAGGGCACGGTTGGCCCCGGGCGGCGGGCGGCCATAGTGTCGCGGGAACAACCAGAACAGATGCGCGAGGGAGGCTTGCCCATGGACTTCCACCTGCCGCCGGAGCTGACCGCCTATCTGGCCGAGCTCGACGCCTTCATCGACCGCGAGATCGCGCCGCTGCAGGCCCGCGACGACAACGAGCGGTTCTTCGATCATCGCCGCGAATGGGCCCGCACCGACTGGGACATGGGCGGCCTGCCGCGCCACGAGTGGGAGGAACTGCTGGCCAAGGCCCGCAAGCTGGCCGACCAAGCTGGCCATTACCGCTTCGCCCTGCCCAAGGCCTATGGCGGCCGCGACGGCTCCAACCTCTGGATGGCGGTGATCCGCGAGCATCTGGCGTCCAAGGGCCTGGGCCTCTTCAACGACCTGCAGAACGAACACTCGATCGTCGGCAACAACCCGTTCGTGCTGATGATCCGCGACTTCGGCCGGCCCGACCAGCAGCACCTGATCGAGGACATGCTGGACCGGGGCGCCTTCCGCCCGACCTTCGGCCTGACCGAGCCCGACCATGGCTCGGACGCCACCCACATGGAGACCCGCGCCGTCCGCGCCGAGCATCACGGCGAGGCCGGCTGGCGGATCAACGGCGAGAAGATGTGGACCACGGGCATGCAAGCGGCCACGCACTGCTGCCTGTTCGCCCGCACCTCGGGCGAGGACGGCGACGCGCGGGGCATCACCGCCTTCCTGGTGCCGGCCCACGCGCCCGGCGTGAAGGTCGAGGAGTACCTCTGGACCTTCAACATGCCGACCGACCACCCGCGCGTCAGCTTCACCGACGTCTGGGTCCCCGACAGCGCCATGTTCGGCCCCGAGGGCGGCGGCTTGGCGCTGGCCCAGCACTTCGTGCACGAGAACCGCATCCGCCAGGCGGCCTCCAGCCTGGGCGCGGCGACCTACTGCATCGAGGAGAGCATCAAGTACGCCCGGGCCCGCAAGCCGTTCGGCAAGGCGCTGGCCGAGAACCAGGCCATCCAGTTCCCGATCGTCGAGCTGTCGACCCAGGCCGAGATGCTGCGCCTGCTGATCCGCAAGACCGCCTGGGAGATGGACCAGATGTCGAAGGTCGAGGTGGAGAAGCGCCTCTCCGACAAGGTCTCGATGTGCAACTACTGGGCCAATCGCCTGTGCTGCGAGGCGGCCGACCGGGCCATGCAGATCCACGGCGGCCTCGGCTATTCGCGCCATAAGCCGTTCGAACACATCTATCGCCACCACCGCCGCTATCGGATCACCGAGGGCAGCGAGGAGATCCAGATGCGCAAGGTCGCCGCCTGGCTGTTCGGCTATATGGGTCCGCGCAAGCAGGCCTTCGCGGACCTTTAGGCCCTGCGTCCTTCGAGGCTCGGCTACGCCTCGCACCTCAGGATGAGGCGTTCGCGCGCACCGCTCGGAATTCCTCATCCTGAGGCGCCCGCTCCCAAGCGGGCCTCGAAGGACGCAGGGTGGGAGCCGACATGGATAAGGTTTAACCTGTCGCGACCTGACGTGTATCAATGGACGCGCTATCTAACAGCGGTACGCGAACATACATGTTCGCACTGGGAGAGCCTGATGAACCGACTCGTCCGTAATGTTTCGCGCACGGCCCTGATCGTGGCCATCCCCGCCGCGCTGGCCGGCTGCGGGATCAACACCATCCCCACCCAGGACGAGGCCACCAAGGCCGCCTGGGCCGAGGTGCAGAACCAGTACCAGCGCCGCGCCGACCTGATCCCGAACCTGGTCGCGACCGTGAAGGGCTACGCGGCCCAGGAGAAGGACGTGCTGACCGCCGTCACCCAGGCCCGCGCCAGCGCCACCCAGGTCAAGGTCGACGCCTCGACCATCACCGACCCGGCCCAGTTCCAGAAGTTCGCCGCCGCCCAGGACCAGCTGTCGGGCGTGCTGGGCCGGCTGATGGTGGTGCAGGAGCGCTATCCGGAGCTGAAGTCCAACGAGAACTTCCTGGCGCTGCAAAGCCAGCTGGAAGGCACCGAGAACCGCATCACGATCGCGCGCCGCGACTACAACGCGGCCGCCCAGAAGTACAACACCACCCTGCGGACCTTCCCCAGCATCCTGTGGGCCAAGACGGTCTATAGCGGCCAGAAGCCCGCCCAGCTGTTCCAGGCCACGGCCGCGGCGCAGAGCGCGCCGACGGTGGACTTCTCCAGCCCGCCGACCGCGACCCCGCCGAAGGTCAATTGAGTTGAATATCTTCCGCTTTTCCCCGCGAAAGCGGGGACCCAAGCCGAGCCAGACAGCCTCGCGCGGCGGCGGCGTGGCCAAGTCCGCTTGGGTCCCCGCCGGAGTTCATCCTCGGGCGCGCGCCCCGCGCGACCCGTGGGCGGGGATCAGCGGATTTTTGCTGGCGTTGATGACGGCCCTCACGGTCGCCCTCCCCGCCCTCGCCGACCCGAAGTTCCCGCCTCTGACTGGTCGGGTGGTCGACGACGCCCAGATCCTGTCGCCCCAGACCGAGCAGGACCTGACCGCCAAGCTCGAAAACCTCGAGACCACCACCGGCCGCCAGCTGGTCGTCGCCACCGTGCCCAGCCTGCAGGGCTATCCGATCGAGGACTACGGCTATCAGCTGGGGCGCACCTGGGGGATCGGCGAGAAGGACAAGAACACCGGCGTCATCCTGCTGGTCGCGCCCAACGAGCGGAAGGTGCGGATCGAGGTCGGCTATGGCCTTGAGCCGGTGCTGACCGACGCGCTCTCCAGCGTCATCATCCAGAGCGCGATCCTGCCGAAGTTCCGCGACGGCGACATGCAGGGCGGCATCGTCGCGGGGACCGACGCCCTGGTCGAGCAGCTGTCCCTGCCCGCCGACCAGGCCAAGGCCCGCGTCGCGCAGGCCAGCCAGCCCGAACGCCACAAGGCCAAGGGCTCGCCGATCGCCGGCTTCTTCGTCTTCCTGTTCGTCGTCTTCGTGTTCTCGAGCCTGTTCCGGGGTCGGCGCGGCGGCGACGGCTTCGGCTCGGCCCTGCCATGGATCATCCTGGGCGCGCTGAACAACAGCGGCCGAGGCGGCGGCTGGGGCGGCGGCGACAACGACTGGGGCGGAGGCGGCGGCGGCTTCTCGGGCGGCGGCGGCTCGTTCGGCGGCGGCGGCAGTTCGGGGAGCTGGTGAGATGGCGGTGAAGATGAACCCCCGGGACCTCGACCGCATCGCGGAGGCGGTGGCCAAGGCCGAGACCACCACGGCCGGCGAGATCTTCTGCGTCCTGGCGCCCGAGGTGTCGGACTATCGCGAGACCCCGCTGGTCTGGGCCGCGGCGGCGGCCCTGGTGCTGCCGGCCGGCGCGCTGTTCGCCGGCTTGCGGCCCGAGATGCTGACCCGGCTGTTCGGCGGCTGGGGCGTCGGCCACCACGCCGCGCTGGACGGCGCGATTCTGTCGGCGCTGTCGACCTACATCATCGTCCAGGCCGTGGTCTTCGTGCTCGCGGCCCTCCTGGTGTCGCTGCCGCCGATCCGGCGCGCCCTGACGCCCGCCTCTCTGAAGGCCGCCCGCGTGCGCCGCGCGGCCATGGAGCAGTTCCTGAGCCGCGGCCTGCACGTCACCCGCGACCGCACCGGCGTCCTGATCTTCGCCGCCCTGGCCGAGCGCCGGGTCGAGGTGATCGCCGACGAGGGCATCTACAAAGCCGCGCCCGACACGGTCTGGGACACGGTCGTCGCCGACCTGGTCGACGGCCTCAAGCGCGGCCGGATCGCCGACGGCTTCGTCGCCGCCGTCGGGCGGGCCGGCGCGATCCTGGCCGCCCACGTCCCACCCCGCCCGGACAACCGCAACGAACTGCCGGACGGACTGACGATCCTGCCGAAACGCTGATGTGGGGCGAGATCCTCCTGGAGTTCGCCGCTGATCTTCTGTCGGGGCTCGCCGACCTCGCCGTCGAGGCGAGCTTCAAGAGGCGGCGGGGTCGGCTTTAGGGATGGCCGGACGAGAGCGACGCCTGAGCCTGTTCTTCGTCCTGACCTTCGCGCTCACCTGGGGCGTCGGCGGCCTTTGGCTTTTGCTCCCCAAGACCCTGACCGCCCTGTTCGGCCCATTCGCCTACGGCTCGCCGGCCTATCTGGTCGCCGCCTGCGCGCCCAGTCTCGTCGGACTGAGCCTGACGGCGGTCGAGGACGGCCTCGGCGGCCTGCGGGCGATGGCGCGGCGGCTTTTGCCGGACACGGCCGCGACCTTGATCGTCGCCGTGCTGGCCTTGCCCGCGATCGCCCTCGCGCTGAGCCTCGTCTCGCCGGGGGCCTGGCCGGTGAAGCCCTCCGACGTGCTGGTCGCCACGCCGCTTCTGCTGCTGACCACCGCCCAGCTTGTCCGCAACTCCGGCCCCTGGGGCGAGGAGTTCGGCTGGCGCGGCTACGCCCTGCCCCGTCTGCTGGAGCGCTGGCCGCCGATGACGGCCGGCGTGATCCTAGGCCTCGTCTGGACGCTGTGGCATGTGCCGGCCTTCCTGTTCTCGGGCATCGTCCTGAGCCCGATCGGCGACCTGGGCTGGTACGCCCTGGGGACGGTGGCGTTGTCGCTGCTAATGACCTGGCTGCACGTCCATGGCCGAGGCAGTCTGCTGGTGGCCGGCCTGATCCCGCACGCGATGATCAACGCCCTGGGCGCGACCGGCGCCTGGCGCACGCGGCCCGCCGAGGCCGTGGCGCTGGCCATATTCAGCTTGGCGCTTTTCCGGTTCTGGCCTCCCATGCGGCCAGAACAACAAGACGGAGGAGACCCCCATGGCCAGCATCGATCCGACTCGTGAGCAGTTCGACGCCTTCAAGGCCCTGCCGCGCGACGCGCCGATCCAGATGCTGAACCTGGTGCGGCTGAAGCCGCTGGCCGAGTATCCCCAAGGCCATCCCAATCACGGCCGGGGCCTGACGGGCCTTGAGGCCTATCGCGAGTACGGGCGCACCACCGCCGCCCTGTTCCAGAGCCTGGGCGGACGCCAGGTCTGGGCCGGACGGCCGGAGACCGTGGTCACCGGTCCGACCGACGAGCGGTGGGACCTGGCCTTCATCGCCGAATATCCGAACGCCGGCGCCTTCCTGGCCATGGTGACCAACGCGGACTATCGCGAATGGGTCAAGCACCGCACCGCCGCCGTCGCGGACTCCCGGCTGATCCGCCTGGCGCCCCTGACCCCGGGGGAGGGCTTCGGCGAATAGGGGCGGCCGCCGAAACGACCGCCCCATCCCCTCGTCAGAACGCCTTGCGGACCGTCACGCCCGCCGTGCGCGGCTGACCGACCGCGTAGCCGAGACGCGCCCGGCCGCCGCGTTCGCGGTCGAACGACAGCAGCGCGTTCTCGTCGAACAGGTTGTTGACATAGGCCACCAGATCGACGCCGTCGGCCATCTGCACGCCGACGCTGAGATTGACGATCTCGTAGGCGGGCAGCTTGAGGTTCACCACCGTCGGGACCGTTCCCGTCGCCCCGCCGAAGGCCAGGCCCGAGACGAACGAGCGAGGATTGTTCTCCTGGTCGCTGGCCTGGGTGTAGCGGTCGCCGACGTGCTGGACCGAGGCGTTGATGTAGCCATTGACCCCGTCGCGCAGTTCCTTGGTGTAGGTCACGTCGAACGACACCTGGAACTTGGGCACCGACGGCAGGCGATTGCCGTCCCGGATCCCGCCGATCACCGCGCCCGTCCCGTCCTTGACGGTCGAGTCGAACTGGGCCTCCAGCAGGCTGCCGGACAGGCCGATATCGAGCCCCTGCGCCAGGCGCGCCCGGAACTCGCCCTCGACGCCCTTGGTGTGGGCCTTGGCGACGTTGAACACGACGCGCGAGCTGCACGAGCCGGCGTCCAGCGTCGTCTGCAGGTTCCGGATGTCGGTGTAGAAGGCCGCCGCGTTGAAGGTGACGCCGCCGAAGCGCGACTTCATGCCGCCTTCATAGTTCCACAGGGTCTCGTCCTTGTAGGACTGGTAGCCCCCGAAGATCACCTTGTCCTGAGCCGAGCACAGCGGGATGTTCAGCGGGTCGTTGACGCCGCCCAGCCGGAAGCCCTTCGAGGCCTGGGCGTTGAAGGTCACGTGCTCGTCGGCCTTGTAGCTCAGCAGGAAGCGCGGCGTGAACCCGTTCGACGAGGTCTTGTCGGTGCGGTTGTCGCCGTTGGCGAATAGGCCGCCGGACTTGAACTGGCGCGTTTCGCTGAAGTCGTAGTAGCGGCCGCCCGCCGTCGCGGTCAGCTTGCCGACGGTGTAGTTCACCTCGCCGAACAGGGCCTTCTGCTTGATGTCGTAGGGCAGGTAGGCGTTGTAGGGCGAGTCCGTCCCGAAGCCGTTGGCCACCGCCTTGGAGGTGCCCGCGCCCAGCTTGGCGTCGGTGGCGGCGTCGTAGCCGGGCGTGGGCAGGCGCTGGTTGTAGACGCGCTTGACCTTCGAATAGAAGCCGCCCAGCACCCATTGCAGCGGCCCCTCGCCGGTCGAGGCGGCGCGCAGTTCCTGGGTGTACTGCTTCAGACCCGTCGTATCGACCAGCTTGGACGGCAGCAGCACCGCCGCGGACGGAAAGCCGAGATCGACCGAGACGCTGCCGGTCAGGGCGCTGGCGTCGCGGTTCACGCTGATGTCGCGCTTGATGTAGCTGCTGACCGAGGTCAGGGTCACGCCGTCGAGCTTGACGTTGGCCGTCATGTCGGCCAGCAGCGTGTCGTCGGCGAAGCTTTCGTCCAGCAACAGATACTGCTGCCGCTTGCCCAGGGTGATCTTCGGCCGCGTCGTGGTGTTGGGATTGGCGAAGAGGTTGAAGGTCTCCTGGCGATTGAAGCCGCCGGCCCGGATCTCCT
The DNA here is from genome assembly GCF_947036865.1 of uncultured Caulobacter sp. GTDB lineage: Bacteria > Pseudomonadota > Alphaproteobacteria > Caulobacterales > Caulobacteraceae > Caulobacter. The sequence goes on from NZ_CAMQSF010000059.1 coordinate 14,557, forward strand.
GATAGACGACGCGGGGCGTGAAGCTGACATTGTCGGTCGGCTGGAACAGGAACGACAGGCGCCCGCCCCGGCGCGTTCCGTCATTGACGTTCTTGTCGACCTTGCCGCCCTCGCGCAGCGCGTCGATGAAGCCGCCGTAGCGGGTCAAGTACCCGACCGCGCGCATGGCGACCTTGTCGGACACCGGGGCGTTGAACATGCCCTTGACGCTGCCGCCGAAGGCGTCGCCGCCGGTCAGGTTGGCGTTGGCCTCGAACAGGCCCTCCGACACGCCCAGCTTGGGCTGGTTGGTGATGTAGCGGATCGTGCCGCCCACCGAGCCCGAGCCGAACAGCGTGCCTTGCGGACCGCGCAGCGTCTCGACCCGGTTAAGGTCGAATAGGTCGACATCGGGCGTGAACAGCGACAGCGAAATCACCGATTCGTCGAGATAGACCCCGACCTGCTCCTTGACCCCGGGCTGGTCGCGGACGACCTGGCCGGCGGAGACGCCGCGCACCGACACCTGGCTCTGACCCGGACCGAGATTCTGGATCGTCAGACCGGCGACATTGCGCGACAGGTCTTCCAGCGTCACGGCCCCCGAGCGCTGGATGTCCTTTTCGGTCTGGGCGTTGATCGAGAACGGAATGTCCTGGATCGACGCGTCCCGCTTGGTCGCGGTGACGATGACTTGCTCGATTGTGGTTTGATCCGTCTGCTGCGCCGCCGCCAAGGCTGGAACGGCGACGACGAGGGACAGCGCGCTGACGCCCAGCAGCGCGCGACGCGCCGAACGGCGCGGTGTGGCGATGGTCATGGATTACCTCCCGAACTCCGATTTTCGCGCTCTTTAGGGCGAGCCCCCGGCGCAACCCCAGCGTTCGTCCTTGAAAGGAGGAAAGTCAACTTCAAACGAAGTCGCGTGAAATCAGAGGCTTGGACACCGGTGTCCAGGTCGTTCGAAAGAATCGTATGAAAAATGGGCCGAATTGACGTTGACGCGCGCGTGACCTTTCGCGTCGCGAGAAGCCGGTCTAGGGTGGCCGCCAATTCAAACTAACGTTTAATGGGGAGTGCGCCCTGATGCGCGAAGCGGTCATCGTCTCTTACGCCCGGACCGGCCTGGCCAAGTCCAACCGGGGCGGCTTCAACAACACCCACGGCGCGGCCATGGCCGGCCACGCCATCCAGCACGCGGTCGCGCGCGCCAAGCTGGAAGGCCCCGAGGTCGAGGACGTCGTCCTGGGCTGCGGCGGCCCCGAAGGCGCCACGGGCATGAACGTGGCCCGCAACGCCGCCATCTGGGCCGGCCTGCCGGTCACCACCTCGGGCCAGACGGTCAACCGCTTCTGCTCGTCGGGCCTGCAGGCGATCGCCACGGCGGCCAACTATGTCCGCAACGACGGCGCGCCGGTCGCCATCGGCGGCGGCGTCGAGTCGATCTCGCTGGTGCAGGGCGGCGGCCACATGAACCGCTTCCACATCACCGAAGACAAGCTGATGAAGGAAAAGCCGGCCTTGTGGATGGCGATGATCGACACCGCCGACATCGTCGCCAAGCGCTACAATATCAGCCGCGAATACCAGGACGAATATTCGCTGCGCAGCCAGCAGCGCATCGCCGCCGCCCAGGCCGCCGGCCTGTTCGACGACGAAATCGTCCCGATGGCCACCAAGATGAAGGTGGTCAACAAGGAGACCAAGGAAGAGAGCCTGGTCGACTACGTGGTCACCAAGGACGAGTGCAATCGTCCGGACACCACGCTGGAAGGCCTCGCCAAGCTGGAGCCCGTCAAGGGCCCGGGCAACTTCATCACCGCCGGCAACGCCAGCCAGCTGTCGGACGGCGCGGCCGCCGTGGTGGTCATGGAAGCCAAGGAAGCCGCCAAGCGCGGCCTGGAGCCGCTGGGTCTGTTCAAGGGCTTCGCCATCGCCGGCTGCGAGCCGGACGAGATGGGCATCGGCCCGGTCTTCGCCGTGCCGCGCCTTCTGGAACGTCACGGCCTGAAGGTCGACGACATCGATATCTGGGAGCTGAACGAGGCCTTCGCCTCGCAGTGCCTCTACAGCCGCGATCGCCTGGGCATCGATCCGGAGAAGTACAACGTCAACGGCGGCTCGATCGCCATCGGCCACCCGTTCGGCATGACCGGCGCCCGCTGCGCCGGCCACCTGCTGCTGGAAGGCAAGCGCCGCAAGGCCAAGCTGGGCGTCGTGACCATGTGCATCGGCGGCGGCATGGGCGCCGCCGGCCTGTTCGAAATCTTCTGATTTCGATCAGGACGGAGAACGGCGCCCATCACTCCAAGACGGCCGAGATCGCTGCTCGCGATCTCGGCGGGGCGCCGCCGGCCTGTTCGAAATCTTCTGATTTCGATCAGGACGGAGAACGGCGCCCATCACTCCAAGACGGCCGAGATCGCTGCTCGCGATCTCGGCGGGGCGCCGCCGGCCTGTTCGAAATCTTCTGATTTCGATCAGGACGGAGAACGGCG
>NZ_CAMQSF010000060.1 GCF_947036865.1 uncultured Caulobacter sp.
CGCGGCCCCCGCCGCCCCGGCGGCTGGCGCTCCGGCCGCCGCGCCGAAGGCTTAAACGCTTTGCCGACATGACGAAGGCCCCGGAGGCGACTCCGGGGCCTTTTCTGTTGCGTTGGCTGTTGAGACCTTGGAACGGCTCAGCTACGCTGCCTAGGCGTGTAGCCTTCTCGAACGATCGGGCAAGCTGCGCTAGCGCGACGGCGCGCCCGACGGCTAGCAGCCTTTAATGCCGTCGATTGCCGCGGTCACGGATGTATCTCGGACCAGCGCCGCTAGCCCGAATACGAGTCCCGCGCTGCGTCCTGTCAATGACTGATACCGGGTGGTTGCGTCGGCCTGAGAGGCTGGCCAGTTGCGGGTATTCATGTGAGGGACAACCGACCGGATGTCGTTCGCCGCTGGAACAAAAGCGTTCTTGCGCGACATGAGGACGGGCATCATGGCGCCCTCGCGCCGGCCTGTGCGGACACAGACGGGGTGTAGAGCCAACCCCGGCCAGAACAGCCATCGGCTGTCCAGACCCAAGGCCTCGTAGAATTTGCTCTCAGCGCGGGCCTGCTCCAAATCGGCGTATAGCCGCATGGAAGGCACTTGCGCTGCGGCCGACGCCACAAGCGATGTTGTATGGTGGAATACAACAAGCGAGCCCGGAGTTAGGTCAACATTTCGCGCTGCCGGTAAAACTAGATAGGCGCAAGCCGATGCGCAAATTCCATCGACTTTAATGTCGAGATTGCGCGCTCGGATAAGATATCCGAGTGCGAGCGCATCTGAGGTATGACCTCCAGGACTGTTAATCCGGATCGACCTCACGTCTCGTCCCAGGGTTTTCCGAACGCGTTCCACGATTGGAGCCGTTATAGGAGCGCAGATGCTGACTTCCGAGCCACGCCGCTCAACTGAAGAAGTGCAGCGCTGTTTAGCAAGTCCAGAAACATGTGTTCTCGGCTGGCAGGCCGCGAGGCTCGCTGCGCCAAAGGATCCAAGAATGATACCCGTAACGACGCGGCTTGGGCGGGCGATCCTATTTGGCAAAATGCACTCCGTCTAATACACCACCACACGCCCTTTACCGCTCCAAGTGAAGCCGCGTCACCAGCACCTAGTCCTCGTACGGGTTGTAGGTGTTGAAGGCTTCAGCGTAAATATCCGTGGCTAGTCTGGACATAACTGAGAAATCGATCTGACCGAATGTGTCGAATACTAGATCGTGCATTTTAGCGGAGAACGTCACAATCAAACCACCCCGAGCAGGTATATCTACGTCAAGCAGAGTTGCCCCACCTGCTACACCGACTTTCCAGCCAAGATCCTGCCCCCAGTCCTGAAATCCCGCATAAAATACATCAGCTGTATATTCATTTACAATCTGTTCGTAAATAAATGCATCTTCGGACCACTTGACCGTGTCGCCGACATCAATCTTTCCGTTGCCATTGACGTCCGTGAAATATCCATCGGGAATACCATTGTTGTTAGTATCCTCCCACCACGACTGCGATTCTGGATTTGTCTTAGGGTCAGTAGTCGGAGGCCCGCCGCTTGCCATTGAATTCATGGCCGGCGCGAGACCCCAGATTTCGGCGATTTCCACGCGAACGCTCCTATCACTTGGCTCCCTCGTAGTGAGGAAAGCGAAGCGAGCGTAACCTGCCAAAGTTCAAATACAACCTTAGCTATTTCATATTGTAAAACTATTTCCGGTTTAGTTTAAAAGCTCCGCCGGGCGACGGCATCTTCGTTATGGTCAGCGGGTTGGTCTTGGCCTGCGGAGCTTAGCCCCCCGCGAACTACTTCACGCCATCTCCGCCCCGCCGCTTCAGGAACCTTGCGACGATGGCTGCGACCACCATGATCGCCCCGACGATCCAACCCACCTGGCCTGAACCCCTCCCGAACACATGAGGTGGGACGACGACGGCGAGGACGGTCAAGCCGACATAGGCGCCCGTAGCCATCCACTTCACGCCTGCCACCTCAACATAGGGTCACCTTGATCTTATGTCCCCGGCCGCCGTTTCGCCGCAAGCGCCGCCGCCCGCCGCCGCTCGCCCAACCGCGCCGAAGGGGCAAACTGCATGCGTGGGCGAGCCGCCTCCGACAAGGCGGGCGGCGCCGCCTAAACCCGCCGGTACCCTAGCACCCCGCCCGTCGGCGTCGCCGCGATCCGGGCCACCGCCTCGGCCAGAGGCTCGATCGCGGTCGCCATGTGGTGGGCGTTGGCGTGGAGGATGGTGTCGGGGTCCAGCAGGATGGCCACGTGGCCCTTCCAGAACACCAGGTCGCCGCGTCGGCGGTCGGCCTCGGCGATCTCCGGGAAGAACGCCCGCTGCAGGTCGGTGTCGCGCGGACAGGCGCGGCCGCAGGCATAGAGCGCCTGCTGCGTCAGGGCCGAGCAGTCCAGCCCCAGGCTCTCGCGGCCGCCCCACTGGTAGGGCGCGCGCAGGAAGCGTTCGGCCACGGCCACATAGTCGGTCTCGAACCGTCCGACCGGCGCCAGGTGATCGGCGACGAACCAGCCGCTCCGCGCGCCCCGCACGAAGCGGCCCTCGCGCGCCTCGACCGTGACCAGGGCGTTCAGGCTGTAGAGCCCGACGATCGCCGACTTGATGTCCGGCTCGGCGAACGCGTAGGTGCGCAGGGCCGCGACCCGGTGATCCGGCGTCAGCACCGGCGCGGACAGGGCGTCGATCGGGACATAGCCGACATAGCGATCGCGGCGGGCCTGGCCGAAGGCGAACTCGCCGTCCTCGAACAAGACGTCGAACAGCTCGCCGAACAGCATCTGGTCTTCCTGCTCGGCGTCGGGCCGGGGCGCCGCGCGCAGGCTGGCCAGCGGGGCGCTGACCTGCATCGGCGTCACGTCCTGAAAGCGGTCGGCGGCGACCAGGCCTTCCAGCCGGCGGTCGGCGACGCCGTCGCGGATCAGGGTCAGGCGGCGATCCGGCGCGCTCATCGGGCGAACCGCGCCTTCAGCATCGCGAAGACGGCGCGGATGGCCTGGACCTCGGCCCCGACGGGATAGCCGGGACGGCCCTTGGGATTCCAGGCGAAGACGTCGAAATGGGCCCAGGGGCCGATCCCCTCGCCCGCGTCCTTGGCGGCTTGGGGCGCGAACCTCTGGAGGAACAGCGCCGCCGTCGTGGCCCCGGCCTGGGCCCAGCCGTCCGGGTCGTTCTTCAGGTCGGCGATGTCGCTGTCCAGCGCCTCGGCATAGGCCTCGGTCAGGGGCAGGCGCCAGACGGGGTCGGCGACCGCGCGCGAGGCGGCCTCGATCTGGCCGGCCAGGGCGTCGTCGGCGGTCCAGAACGGGATGACGAACGGCCCCATGGCGATGCGCGCCGCGCCGGTCAGGGTGGCGAAGTCCAGGGTCAGGGCCGGCTTCAGCTCGGCGGCCCGGGTCAGGGCGTCGGCCAGGATCAGGCGCCCCTCGGCGTCGGTGTTGCCGACCTCGACGGTCAGGCCCGCGCGGGTCTGCAGCACGTCGCCCGGCCGCATGGCGTCGCCGGCGATGGCGTTCTCGACCACCGGGGTCAGGATCACGAGCCGCACCGGCAGGCCCGCCTCCATCACCATCCGGCCCAGGGCCAGGGCGTGGGCGGCCCCGCCCATGTCCTTCTTCATCAGCCGCATGCCGGCCGAGGGCTTGATGTCGAGGCCGCCGGTGTCGAACACCACGCCCTTGCCCACCAGCGCCAGGACGGGATGGGCGGGATCGCCCCAGGTCACCTCGATCATCCGGGGGGCGCGGACCTCGACGGCGGCGCGGCCCACGGCGTGGACGGCCGGATAGTTCTCCTTCAAGAGGTCGTCGCCGCGCACCACCGACAGGGTCGCGCCGTACTTCTCGGCGATCTCGCCCGCGATAGTCTCGATCTGCAGCGGTCCCATGTCGTTGGCCGGCGTGTTGACCATGTCGCGGGCCAGGGCGCAGGCGTGGGCCATGGCCGTCACGGCGGCGGCGTCGACGCCCTTGGGCGCGACCAGGCGGGCGATCGGCTCGCCCCGCTTCTTGTAGCGATCGAAGCGATAGGTCCCCAGCGCGAAGGCCAGGGCCGCCTGCTCGGGGTCGACGCCCTTGGGCAGCCGCGACAGGGCGTAGTCGCCGGCCGGCAGCTTGCCGGCCAGGGTCCGGAACAGCGACGGATCGACGCGCCCGCCGCCCGTCCCCAGCAGCACCTGCTCGACCGCGCCGCTCGCCCCCGGGACCGCCAGCACCTGGCCGGCCTTGCCCGCGAAGCCGTTGGCCGAAGCGAAGGTCCGCACCGGACCGCGCTTACGGGCCAGGAACGCCTCGGCCTCGCTCGCCGCCACCGGATGGACCGGGATCGTCTGGCCCTCGGCTTGGCTGAGGATCGGGTGCGTCGCTTCGGACATCGGCCAAGTCCTTTACAAGTATGCTTAACGATTCCTTGAGGGCCGCGCCGCGATGATGGCGCGTCTTCCGGAGACTCGTCTTCATGTGTCGCAACCAAGCCCTCGTCGCAACCCTGCTGACCGCCCTGCTGGCGAGCGCCCCCGCCGCGGCCGCCGACGCGCCCAAGCCGGCCCCTGCCGCCGTCGCCGCCCCGGTCAAGGCCTCGCCGCAACAACGGACCGAGGCGCGGCGTCTGGACCCGCTGGCCCAGGCCGCCTTCTGGGGCGCGGAGTTCGAGCGCGATCCCGCCGACGCCGAGGCGGGCGCGGGCCTGGCCAAGGCGCTGCGCAATCTGGGTCGCAACGACGAGGCGGCCGAAGCCGCGACCAAGGCTCTGGTCGCCCATCCCGAGAACGAGGACCTGCTGCTGGAGCTGGCCCGCGCCCATATCGCGCGCGGCCAGGGCTTCTACGCGATCGACCCGGCCCGCAAGGCCGCCAGCCTCAATCCGCGCGACTGGCGGCCGCTGACCCTGCTGGGCGTGGCCTACGAACAGGCCCAGCGCGACGACGAGGCCGACGCCGCCCACCGCCAGGCCATGGCCCTGGCGCCGAACGAGGCGACGCCGCTGGCCAACTACGCCATGCACCTGGCGGCCAAGGGCGATCTGGCCGGCGCCGAGGCCCAGCTGCGCCGCGCGGTCGCCCTGCCCTCGGCCGGGATCCAGGTGCGCCAGAACCTGGCTCTGGTCGTCGGCCTGCAGGGCCGCCTGCCCGAGGCCGAGAAGCTGGCGCGCGCCGACCTGCCGCCCGAACTGGTCGACAACAACCTGGCCTATCTGCGCGCGGCGACCGGCCAGGCCGGCGCGAACCGGACCTGGGACTCCGTGCGCGGCGGTCGGTAGAACCACGGCTCCCGCCCGAGGAAGCGACGGCGTATGGACGGCTCATGATCCTCAAGAATCTCAGCGTCGAGGACGCCCGCGCCCGCATGCTCGCCGACGCCCGGCGGCTGGGCGTCGAGATCGTGCCCCTGGCCGACGCCCTGGGCCGCGTGCTCGCCGAGCCGGTCGTCGCCCAGCGGCCACAGCCGCCGTTCGACGCCTCGGCCATGGACGGCTGGGCCATCCGCCGCGTCGACTACGCCCCAGGCAAGGCCTTCGCGATCGTGGGCGAGAGCGCCGCCGGCAAGGCCCATCCCCACCCGATCCAGGCCGGCGAGGCGGTCCGCATCTTCACCGGCGCGCCCCTGCCCGCCGGCGCCGACCTTGTCGTCCTGCAAGAAGAGGCCGTCCGCGACGGCGAGACGGTCCGCTTCGAGGCCGGCGAGGATCCCCGCCCCCACACCCGCCCGGCCGGCGGCGACTTCAAGGCGGGCGACGTCCTGCTGGACGCCGGCGTCGTCCTCGATCCCTGGCGCCTGTCGCTGGTCGCCTCGGCGGGCCTGGCGCGGGTCCCGGTCGCCCGGCGGCCGCGCGTGGCGATCCTGGCGACCGGCGACGAGCTCGTTCCGCCCGGCGCCGCGCCGCGTCCCGACCAGATCTTCGAAAGCGGCTCGTTTAGCCTGGCCGCCCTGATCGGCGCCTGGGGCGGCGAGGCCTTTCGCCTGACCGCCCAGGCCGACGACGCCGCCGCGATCGCCGCCGCCGTCGACGCGCCCTTTTCCGAGGAGGGGCCGGTCGAGGCCGACCTGATCGTCACCATCGGCGGGGCCTCGGTCGGCGATCACGACCTGGTCAAGCCGGCCCTGACCACGCTGGGCCTGGCGCTCGCCGTCGAGACGGTGGCGGTGCGGCCCGGCAAGCCGACCTGGTTCGGAACCCTGGGCGACGGCCGCCGGGTCCTGGGCCTTCCCGGCAATCCGGCCTCGGCCCTGGTCTGCGCCGAGCTCTTTCTGCGACCGCTGCTGGCGGCGCTGAGCGGCGGCGATCCGGTGGTGCGCCTCGACCCCGCCCGCGTCGTGGGCGACTTGCCCGCCACCGGCCCGCGCGAGCACTGGATGCGCGCCAGCCTGGCCGTCGATCCGGAGGGACGAACCCTGGCAAGGCCCTTCCCCGATCAGGATTCCTCGCTGGTCGGGGTCTTCGCCCGGGCCGACGCTCTGCTGCGGCGACGGGCCGGCGCCCCGGCGCTCGCCGACGGCGCGGTCGTCGAGGTTCTGCGCCTTCGACGCGGCTGACACCGCGACGGCGGCGAAATGCCGTGCTACTCCCGAATCCCGACCTTTCGGCTCAAGAGGTTTTCCATGGGGCACGCAGGCAAGATCGCGACTCACGTCCTCTTGGCCTTCCTGGCCTTGCTCGTGGGTCGGTACCTGGTCATCGACATGCCCTTCACCCGGGACACGCTGCTGCAGGCCGCCTATTACGGCCTGGGCGCGCTGATCGTCGAACTGCTGTTCCGGGTCGAGCGCGCGCCATGGCGGTTCGTCTCGGCCAGCGACCATCTGCGGCTGCTGCGCTCGGCGGTGCTGACCGCGGCGACCTTCATGGTCATCACCCGCCTGGTGCATCCCGGCATCGACGGCGGCCTGCGGACGGTCGCCGGCGCGGCCCTGTTCCAGGCCACCTTCCTGTCGGCCCTGCGCGTCTTCCGCCGCAGCGTGCATGAGCGGATGCTGCTCGACTCGGTCCTGCGCCTGGGTCCGGCCGCCCTGCACCCGGCCCTGCCGCGCCTGCTGATCGTCGGCTCGGCCAACGAGGCCGAGGCCTTCCTCCGCGCGCCCGCGGGCCTGGGCGAACGCTACGCCCCGATCGGCGTCGTCTCGCCGCTGGATCGCGAGACCGGCGACGAGCTGCGCGGCGTCTGCGTGCTGGGCGCGATCGCCGATTTCGACAGCGTGCTGGCCCGCCTGCGCGACAGCGGCCTGCCGCCGTCGGCCATCCTGTTCCTGACCGACAGCGCCATGAGCATCTTCGGCGCCGAGCGCCTGGGCCGGCTGAAGACCGAAGGCGTGCGCCTGCTGCGCCGCCACGGCGTGGTCGAGATGGGCGCCGACGCCCACGCCGCGCCGATGCTGCGCGAAATCTCCATCGAGGAACTGCTCAGCCGCCCGCCGGTGCGCCTGGATCCCGAGCCCGTCCGCGCCCTGGTCTCGGGCCGGCGGGTGCTGGTCACCGGCGCCGGCGGCAGCATCGGCTCGGAGCTGTGCCGCCAGATCGCCGCCAGCGGCTGCGCCCACCTGACCATGGTCGACGCCTCGGAATACAACCTCTTCCATATCGACCGCGAGATCGCCCAGACCTGGCCGGGCCTGGCCCGCAAGGAAGTGCTGTGCGACGTCCGCGACGCCGCCCGCGTCGACCGGGTCTTCGACGAGCAGCGTCCCGACATCATCTTCCACGCCGCCGCGCTGAAGCACGTCACCCTGGTCGAGAACCACCCGTGCGAGGGCGTGCGGACCAATGTGCTGGGCACCCGCAACGTCGCCCTGGCGGCCAAGGCCTGCGGCGCGGCGCACCTGGCTCTGATCTCCACCGACAAGGCCGTGGCCCCGACCAGCGTGATGGGCGCGGCCAAGCGCGTGGCCGAGGCCGTGGCCCGCCAGTACGGCGGCGGCGGCGAGATGCGGGTCAGCATCGTCCGCTTCGGCAACGTGCTGGGCTCGGCGGGCTCGGTCGTACCGATCTTCAAGCAGCAGATCGCCCGCGGCGGCCCGGTGACCCTGACCCACGCCGAGGTCGAGCGCTACTTCATGACCATCCCCGAGGCCGTGCAGCTGGTGCTGCGGGCCGTGGCCCTGTCGCGGATCGCCTCGGAGCCCGAGGATGGCGTCCTGACGCTCGAGATGGGCGAGCCGGTCAAGATCATGGATCTGGCCAAGCGGATGATCGAGCTGCAGGGCCTGACCCCCGGCCGCGACATCGAGATCGAGATCACCGGGCTGCGCCCCGGCGAGAAGCTGACCGAGACCCTGGTCGACGTGAACGAGATCGCCCGGCCCAAGGCGCCCGGCATCATGGAGGCCGTGCCCCTGTCGCCGTTGCCGACCATCACCGAGGAGCGCCTGGCCGCCCTCGACGGCCTGGCCGAGATCGGCGACGAGACCGCCGTCCGCGACCAGCTGTTCGGCCTGGTCGAGGAACTGCGGCAGACGGGGCCGTCGAAGGTGGTGAAGATCCGGGCCTCCTAGGACCTTCAGTGAGGAGACGCGCGATGCCCTCGGTCCAAGCTTTCCGCCGAGCCGCCGTGGTCGCCCTGCTCGGCTCCGTCGCCCTCGGCGCGGCGGCCCGCGCGCAGACGGGACCCGACCTCAAGGCCTTCACGCGGACGGCGCTGATCCCCTTCACGCCGTCGAAGTCCGAGCCGTTCACCGCGCCGCCGAAGGTGGCGTTGCGGCTGGAAGGTCCGCTCGGCGCCGTCCAGCCGCATCCGGTGGTGATGGACACCGGCTCCACGGGCGTCGTGGTCTCGGCCGCCGACCTGCCCAGCTATTCCGCCGACAAGATCGCCGCCTATCCGGCGGGGTGGGAGTTCCTGAGCAGCAGCAAGCGTCTGTGGGTCGGCCACTGGGTCCCCACCGCGATCGTCTATCTGGACCCGGCCGGCGGCGAGCTTGCCCGGGCGAGCGTTCCGGTGCTGGTCGTCGAGACGACGATGCGGTGCCCGGGCTACGACGTGAAGGCCTCGCCGGGGACCTGCGCAGCGCCCACCGAGACGGTGAGCCTGCCCAAGGGCCTGGCCTATATGGGCGTCGGCTTTGGCCGCGAGAAGAACGGCCAGTCACAGGGCACGCCCGATAAGAACCCGTTGCTGAACGTGGTGAGCCTCGCGGGCAAGCCCGTCGATCCGGCCGCGTTTCGCCGAGGCTATGTCGTCACCCGCGACGGGGTGCGGGTCGGGCTGACGGCCGCGACCACCGCCGGCTTTCGCTTCGTCAAGCTGGACGCCCGCCCCGGCGGCGGGCCGCTGGACTGGCAGCAGGCCCCGATGCGGGTGGCGGCCGGCGATCAACCCGACCAGGCCGGCTCCCTGCTGATCGATACGGGCATCTCCAACATGTATCTGGGCGTCGCCCATCCGGACGCGCTCTCGACCCGCGTCGAGCTCAACCAGAACGCCAAGACCCCCGGCAAGGTGCTGGCGGACGGCCAGAGCGTGACCGTGACCGTCCCGACCGAGCCGGCCACGCGCTTTTCCTTCACCGTCGGCCAGGCCGATCCGATCGCCCCCAGCCAGGTGCTGGTCAACGCGCCGATGGCCAAGGCCTTCGTCAACACCGGCCGTCACGCCCTGCGACGCTTCGAGGTGCTGTTCGACGCCGACGGCGGCTGGTTCGGCTTGCGAGAACGCTGAGGCCGGTCGGCGCGGGGCCGACCGCCTATCCGCGCGCCTAGAACGCGGCTCGGACGGTGACGCCCCAGGTCCTGGGATCGCCCGGCTGGCCGGCGATCAGGCCGGTGTTGCTGGGACCGACGGCCAGGAACTCGAAATAGTTCTGATCGAAGGCGTTGCGCACCCAGCCGTAGATGTTCAGCCCCTCGGGCGTGCGGAAGCCGGCGCGGAAATTGGCGATCGCATAGCCGTCGACCCAGGTATAGGCCGAGGGCGACGGATTGGACGAAAAGCGCGAGCGGTAGCTGCCGTCATAGCCGAAATAGAACTCGCCGGTCTTGCCCAGGAAGTCGCCCGGCGTGTTGGCCTCGGCCCCGAAGGCGAAGCTCCACTTCGAGACGCCCGGCAGGCGCTGGCCCGAGATGTCGCAGTTGGGGGGGCTGAGCGCGCCGGCCACGCCCGGCGCGCCCGGCGTCTGGCTTCCCGTCGCCGTCGCGCCGCCCGACAGTTCCGGCGGGCAAGGCGCGTCGACGAAGCGCACGTACTTGGCGTCGGTATAGGCCCCGTTCAGATAGGCCGAGAACCGCGCGTTGGGCCGGTAGGCCGAGTCCAGCTCGACGCCCTGAGTCCGCACCTTGCCGGCATTGGCCAGATAGCCGCGCAGCACCCCCAGCTGGCCGTTGGTGACCGTGGCCTGGTAGTCCTTGATGTCGGTCCGGAACACCGCGAGGTTCGCCGTCAGGGTGCGGTTCAGCCACTGGGTCTTGAGGCCGCCTTCGAAGTGGTTGATGTCCTCGGGCTTGATCACCCCGGCGGCGGCGATCGGATTGCCCGCCGCGTCGGTCGGCAGGCCGTTCTGGTTGATGCCGCCGGTCTTGAAGCTCTTGGCGTAGGTCGCATAGGCCAGGACATCGCGGCCGGCCTGGTAGCTCGCGGTCAGGTCATAGGCGAAGTTCCAGTCGTCGAAGCTGGGCGCGCTGACCTGCGGCGTGTAGATGGCCAGCTGGGCGGCGCGGCGCGCGCCGGTGTCGGTGATCAGCACCGGAACGCCCTGGCCGTCATAGACCTTGCGCTCGTAATAGCCGGACTTCTGGTCGTAGTTCAGCCGCGCGCCCGGGGTCAGGGTGAAGGCGTCCGTCACCTTCCAGCTCAGCTGGCCGAACACGGCCAGGCTCTTGCTCTTCAGCCACTGGACGTTCTTGGCCGTCAGGCCGGCCAGCACGGTCGGGTCGTTGGACAGCGCGTTGCTGGGGGCGATGTTCCAGCGGCTGGCCGCCGTTCCCTGCTGCTCGGTTCCCTGGGTGTCGATCCGCTGCTGGAAGGCGAAGGCGCCGACCACCAGGTCATAGGCCTTGGTCTCGCGGTTGTAGCGCAGTTCCTGGCTGTACTGGTCCTGCTGCGACGGGTTCTGCGACTTGGCGACGATCGACAGCCCCAGGAAGTCGCGGTCGTTCTGTGGCTTCCAGTCCCAGAACCGCCAGGCCGTGACCGAGGTCAGGGTCCCGCCCGCCACGTTCCAGACCGCCTTGGCCGAGACGCCGCCGATCTTGTTGCCGGCGTTGAGCTCGGCGTCGACATCGGTCACCCGCGCGAACGGGTCGGTGCTGGGCACGGCGTAGCCCAGCGCCGCCGTCAGGGCCGCGTACTGCCGGTTCAGCGCCCGCTGGGTCGCGCCGACGCGGACATAGATCTGGGCGAAGCCCTCGGGATTCTGCCGGCTGTAGTCGCCGGCCAGGGTGATCGAGAGATCCTCGCTGGGCTTGAACAGCAGCTGGCCGCGCAGGCCCAGATTGTCCTGCTCGTTGATGTAGCGGCTGCTGGTGACGTTATAGATCGTGCCGCGCCGGTGGGTGCTGGACACCGCCAGGCGCGCGGCGACCTTGTCGCTCAGCGGGCCGGAAATCGCCGCCTTGGCCTGCTTGAACTCCAGATCGCCGACCGAGATCTCGGCGGAGCCCTGAAAGTCGAAGGTCGGCTGGCGGGTGGTGATGTTGATCGCGCCGGCCGTGGTGTTCTTGCCGTAGAGCGTGCCCTGCGGGCCGCGCAGGACCTCGATCCGGTCGACGTCGAGGAAGTCGAAGGTCGCCGTCGCCACCCGCGAATTATAGACGTCGTCGACATAGATCCCGACGCCCTGCTCGAAGCCGTCGCTGGTCAGGCCGAACGGCGCGCCCAGGCCTCGAATGTTGACCGAGGTGTTGCGCGGGTTCGACGAATAGAACTGCAGGGTCGGGGTCAGCTGCTGCAGACGTCCGACATTGAACGAGCCCGTGCCGTCGAGGCGATCGCCGCCGACCACCGACACGGCCAGCGGCGCCGACTGCACCGTCTCGGCCCGGCGCCGCGCCGTGATCGTCAGCGTGTCGACCGTCGCCCCGGCGACGTCCGAGCCTTCGACGGCGGCCTCGCCATCCGATGCGGCGGCGTAGGCCCCGTGGGCGCCGCCGCAAAGCAGCGTGGCCAGCAACAGGGCCCTGGTGAAGTGCTGACGCGCGGTGGTGGACATGGCCGATCCCCTTCTTGGCTTTGCCGGGGATCAAAACCGATGAAAACCTATCGGAGTAGTCTGATTAACCTGCGGGCGGCGTTAGTGAATCTGATAACGCCGTTCAATCGTCGGGCCGCTCGCGTCGCCGCCTCACCCCTGCTGGGGCATGGTGTTGATCATCCACGGGATGCCGAACTTGTCGGTCAGGCTGCCATAGCCCGGCGACCAGAAAGTCTCGCCGAAGGGCATGCCGACCTTGCCGCCCTCGGCCAGGGCGTCGAACACCCGGCGGGCCTCGGCGGCGTCGGGGCTGTGGAAGGTGACGTCGAAGCCGTTCTTGGGCTTGTCGATGTTCGGCGCGAACTCGGGCGGCATGTCCGCGCCCATGATCGCCTGATCGCCGATCTGCAGCCAGCAGTGCATCAGCCAATCCTTGTACTTGGGATCGACCGGCATGTCGGGTGGGCCCTCGCCGAACGGGAAGGCGGCGGTGATCTCGCCGCCCAGGATTCCCGCGTAGAATTCGAACGCCTCGCGGCACTGTCCCTTGAAGCTCAGGCTGGTGACGATCTTCATGCTTTCCTCCTCGACGAGTGGGTCGGTCCCAAGGACGCGCCGCGCGATCGTGGTCCGACAGCCTGGGGCGAGGATGCTCCGGAAAAATGTCGCGCGAACGACGTTCGGCGAAATCTAGAGCGATATCAATGAAAGTCCCGGCTGCGCAGCAATCGTCCTGACACTTTCTGGCGCACGCGCGGGGCCGGGGCGCCAGGCTCGTCGCGCAGGGTGGCGAGATGGGCCGACAGGTCGGTGAAGCCTTCGGCCACGACGTGGATGACCTTGTCGGCCCGCTGCACCCGGCCGTGGACGACCAGGAACGAGGCGGTCATCACCACATTGCGGTCGGCCTCGAAGCGGTCCTTCCAGACCACGGCGTTGGCCACGCCCGTCTCGTCCTCCAGGGTCACGAACACCACGCCCTTGGCCGTACCCGGCCGCTGCCGGATCAGGACGAGGCCGGCCACCGAGACCTTGGCCCCGTCCTTGAGCGTTCGCAGCTGCTCGGCCGTGATCACCCCGCGTTCCTTCAGCATGGGCCGGTAGAAGCCGATCGGATGGGCCTTCAGCGACAGGCTGGTGGTGCGATAGTCCTCGGCCACCTCCTGGCTGGGCGCCATCTTCGGCAGGGCCGCGCGGTCCTCGAACAGCGGCAGGCCCGCCAGCAGCGGCGCCTGGACCGGGGCCTTGTGCTCGCCCTTCAGCCCCTTGACCGCCCACAGGGCCTCGCGGCGCGACAGGCCCACCGAGGCGAAGACATCGGCCTCAGCCAGCAGCTCCAGCGCCCGCTGCGGCACGCCGCCCTGGGCGAACTCGGCGGGCGTGCGCGCGCCCTCGGCCCGGGCCTTCAGCAGCGGCGGGATGTCGATGGCCTCGCGCAGGCCCTTGATCTGCCGAAAGCCCAGCCGGACGGCCTTCCAGCGATGGCGGTTCTCGTAATCGGCGATCTTGTCCGGGCGGGGCCTAAAAGGCCGCGCCGCCCCCTCCGTCGGCTGCGCCGACACCTCCCCCATGAAGGGGGAGGAGACCTCCAGCGTGCAGTCCCACTGGCTGTTTAGAATGTCCGGCGGTCGCACCTCGACCCCGTGCTCGCGGGCGTCGCGGACCAGCTGGGCCGGCTGGTAGAAGCCCATCGGCTGGGAGTTGATCAGGGCGGCGCAGAACACGTCCGGCCAGGCCCATTTGATCCAGGCCGAGATATAGACCAGCTTGGCGAAGCTGGCCGCGTGGCTTTCCGGAAAGCCGTAGTGGCTGAAGCCCTCGATCTGCTTGAAGCAGCGCTCGGCGAAGTCGCGCTGGTAGCCGCGCCCGACCATGCCCTCGATGAACTGGACCCGATAGGCGTCGGGCGAGCCCAGGTTGCGGAAGGTGGCCATGGCCTTGCGCAGGCCGTCGGCCTCGTCCGGCGTGAACTTGGCCGCCTCGATGGCCAGACTCATGGCCTGTTCCTGGAACAGCGGCACGCCGAAGGTTTTGCCCAGGATCTGCTCCAGCTCGTCGGCCGGCCCGTGCTCCGGCGACGGGGCGGGCATGTCGACGGGCTCCTCGCCGTTCCGTCGCTTCAGGTACGGATGCACCATGTCGCCCTGGATCGGGCCCGGCCGGACGATCGCCACCTCGATGACCAGGTCGTAGAACTGGCGCGGCTTCAGCCTCGGCAGCATCGACATCTGGGCCCGGCTCTCGACCTGGAACACGCCGACGCTGTCGGCGACGCACAGCATGTCGTAGACGCCCGGGACTTCCCTCGGGATATCGGCGATGTCCTTCAGCCACGCCTGGCCATGGTCCTCGCGCAGCATCGTCATGGCCCGCTGGATGGCGGTCAGCATGCCCAGGGCCAGCACGTCGACCTTCATCAGCGACAGGCTGTCGATGTCGTCCTTGTCCCACTCGATGAAGGTGCGGTCGGCCATGGCCGCGTTGCCGATCGGCACGGTCTCGTCCAGCCGCCGCTTGGTCAGGACGAAGCCGCCGACGTGCTGCGACAGGTGGCGCGGAAAGCCCATCAGCTCGGTGGCCAGGGCCACGGCGCGGGCGATCTCGGGCGCCTCGGGATCCAGGCCCGCCTTGCGCAGGTGCTCCTCGGGCAGGCCCGAGCCCCAGCTGCCCCAGACCGTGCCAGCCAGCAGCGAGGTCACGTCCTCGGTCAGGCCCAGGGCCTTGCCGACGTCGCGGATGGCGCTGCGCGGGCGGTAGTGGATCACCGTGCCGCAGATCGCCGCGTATTCCCGGCCGTAGCGGCGATAGACGTACTGCATCACCTCCTCGCGCCGCTCGTGCTCGAAGTCGACGTCGATGTCCGGCGGCTCGCCGCGGTTCTCGGAGATGAAGCGGGTGAACAGCAGCCGGTGCTCGGTCGGGTCGATCGCCGTGACGCCCAGGCAGAAACAGACCGAGGAATTGGCCGCCGAGCCCCGCCCCTGGCACAGGATCCCCATGCGCCGCGCCTCGCGCACGATGTCGTGCACGGTGATGAAATAGTTCGGGTAATTCATCTTCTCGATCAGCCGCAGCTCTTCGCGGAGCTGGTGCTGGACCTTCTCGGGAACGCCGTCCGGATAGCGCCAGGCCGCCCCGGCCCAGGTCAGGTCGGTCAGGTGCTGCATGGCCGTCTTGCCGGGCGGCACGGGCTCGTCGGGATACTCCTCGCGCAGCTGGCCAAGATCGAAGTCGATGCGCTCGACGATCTCGAGCGTGCGTTCGATCGCCCGGGGCCAGCGCTCGAACAGCCGGGCCATTTCGGCTGGCGACTTCAGATGCCGCTCGGCGTTGGCCTGCAGACGAAAGCCCGCCTCCTGGATCGTGCAGTGCTCGCGCACGCAGGTGATGACGTCCTGCAGCGGCCGCCGCTCCGGCCCGTGATAGAGCACGTCGTTGGTCGCCACGATCGGCGCGCCCGCCGCGCGGCCCAGGGCGTCGAGGCGGGCCAGGCGGCGAAGGTCCTGGGCGGCATAGGCGCGGCTGGCGGCCAGCCAGGCCCGCCCCGAGAGATCGCCGGCCATGCGCGCGAGGTCCCGCTCGAAGGCTTCGTCCAGGTCCTTCGGCGGCACGATCAGGCCGAGCTGGCCGTCGGCATGGTCCAGGAAGTCCCGCCAGGTCAGGTGGCACTGGCCCTTCTCGGCCCGGCGCTGGCCCAGGGTCAGCAGCCGCGTCAGCCGGCCGAACGCCTCGCGGTCGGTGGGGTAGCACAGCAGGCTGGGCGTCCCGTCCATGAAGTCCAGCCGGCAGCCGCTCAGCACCCGGACCTTGCGCCGCTTGGCCTCGGTCCAGGCGCGGACGATCCCGGCCAGGCTGTTGCGGTCGGTGACCCCGATGGCCGTCAGCCCCAGGGCGTCGGCCGCGATCGCCAGCTCGCCCGCGTGCGAGGCGCCGCGCAGGAACGAGAAGTTGGTGGCGGTCTGCAGTTCGGCGTAGGCGGGGGCGTGCGCCATCAGCTGCTCCCCCTCTGGGGGAGCTGTCGCGGAGCGACAGAGGGGGCCAGCGCGGCATAAGCCGAGCAACCCCCTCCGGCCCGGAGCCCGTCCTCGGGCGCGCGCTTCGCGCGC
>NZ_CAMQSF010000061.1 GCF_947036865.1 uncultured Caulobacter sp.
ATGCCGAAGCCCGGCAGGATCAGGATGTACACTTCCGGGTGACCGAAGAACCAGAACAGGTGCTGGAACATCACCGGGTCGCCGCCGGCCGAGGGGTCGAAGAAGTGCGTGCCGAAGTTGCGGTCGGTCAGCAGCATGGTGATGGCGCCGGCCAGCACGGGCAGCGACAGCAGCAGCAGGAAGGCGGTGATCAGCACCGACCAGGCGAACAGCGGCATGCGGTGCAGGGTCATGCCCGGCGCGCGCATGTTGAAGATCGTGGTGATGAAGTTGATCGCGCCGAGGATCGACGAGGCGCCGGCGAGGTGGAGCGACAGGATCGCCAGGTCCATGGCCGGACCCTTGTGACCGATGGTCGACAGCGGCGGATAGATCGTCCAGCCGCCGCCGAAGCCGTGACCGGGGCCGCCATCGACGAACATCGAGGTGCAGAGCAGCACCCAGGCGGCGACCAGCAGCCAGAACGAGATGTTGTTCATCCGCGGGAAGGCCATGTCCGGCGCGCCGATCATGATCGGGACGAACCAGTTGCCGTACCCGCCGATCATCGCCGGCATGACCATGAAGAAGATCATGATCAGGGCGTGGGCGGTGACGACGGCGTTGTAGCCGTGCTTGCCCTTGAACACGCCCAGCTGCGCCAGCAGGCCGGTGTCGGAGAACACCTGGATGCCCGGATGCGCCAGCTCCCAGCGGATCAGGCCCGAAAGGGCGCCGCCCACGATGCCCGCCATGATGGCGAACAGGATGTAGAGGGTGCCGATGTCCTTGTGGTTCGTCGAGAAGAACCAGCGGGCGAGGAACGGCGGCTTGTGGTCGGCGTCGTCGTGGCCGTGAATGTCTGCGGCGTGAGCCATCGGACTATTATCCTACGATCGTGTCTTAGACCGCCGGCGCGGCGGGCGCCGCGGCCGGAGCGGAAGCGGGAGCGGCCGGAGCCGAGACGGGGGTCGGCGCGGCGGGCGCGGCCGGAGCGGCGGCCGGGGCCGTCTTGGTCTTCACCCAGGCGTCGAATTCGGCCTGCGGGACCACGTGGATCTCGATCGGCATGTTCGAGTGATCGACGCCGCAGAGTTCCGAGCACTGGCCGTAGAAGACGCCGGTCTTCTCGGCCTTGAACCAGGTCTCGTTCAGGCGGCCCGGGATGGCGTCGGTCTTCAGGCCGAAGGCCGGCAGGGCGAACGAGTGGATGACGTCGGCGCCGGTGACCTGCACGCGGATGACCTTGCCCACCGGCACGACCATCGCCTTGTCGGCGGCCAACAGGTACGGGACCTTCTTGGCGTCGGCCTGTTCCTTGGTCAGCGGCAGGGAGACGATCTCGCTGATCTTCTGGTCGGGATACTCATAGCCCCAGTACCACTGATAGCCCGTGGCCTTCACGGTCATGTAGGGCTTGGGCATGTCGTTGTAGTGGAACAGCAGCCGGAACGAGAAGATGGCGATGACCATCAGGATCAGGACCGGCACCAGGGTCCAGATGATCTCGACCGTGGTGTTGTGGCTGAACTTGGCCGGGACCGGATTGGCCTTCTTGTTGTAGCGGACGATGATCCAGATCAGCAGGCCCAGCACCAGCAGGGTGATGCCGGTGATGATCGGCATCAGGATCGCGTTGTGGAACCAGATCGCGTGGTGCTTCAGCTCCGAGGCGGCCGGCTGCAGGTCGATCGCGCCCGGCGTCGGCTGACCCAGCAGATCCTGGGCGAGGGCCTGGCCCGCGAACATCCCGGAAAACATCATTGAGGCGGCGAGGGCGGACGCGCCCGTCATGATCCGCTTGAACCCCGAAAATTGCGCCTTCATATCCCTCACGGCCCGTTTCGGCGGCGATTTGAGCCCGATCAAGGCCGCGCCGCGCCGACTTGCACATTACGATCCCGATCGCGCCCGTCCATCGGCGTCGCGGTTTAGAATCGCGCGCCGACGGCCGCCGCCCCGAGGACCGGTCCGGAGGCTGCATACGCGCATCGCCAGCGGTTGCCAAGCGGCAGGCGCCTCACGCGCGGCATGGGATCGCGCGCTTGTCCCCGGCCTGGGCGGCCGAAGCGATAAATCGTCCCCTTCCCGGCCCGAAACGGCGGTCCGCATCATTACGTATCGTTCATGGATAGGTACCTTGCACTGATCAGTACCTGGCGGTAGAAGAGAGCATCAACGGAGGCAAGGACGCCGTGCCGGAAACGATTGAGATCCAACTGAAGAAAGGCGTGCTGGCGCTGTGCGTGCTGGCCCTGCTCTCGCGCGCCGACAGCTACGCCTACGAGATCGCCAGCAGGCTCACGAAGGACATCGATATGGGGGAAGGGACGATCTATCCGCTGATGCGCCGCATGCAGTCGGATGGCCTGGTCGAGACCTATCTGGTGGAATCCCAGAGCGGTCCGCCGCGCAAGTACTACCGGCTGACCGCCGCCGGCCGTCAGAGCTTCGAGCAGCAGAAGGCCGAGTGGTCGGCGTTCTCGACCGCGGTCAACGACATCGTGGGAGCCGCCGCATGACCCGCGCCGAGTTCATCGCCCGTCTGCGCCGCGGTCTGGCCGGCCTGCCGGCCACCACCATCGCCGACATTGTCGCCGACCACGAGGCCCATTTCGCCGACGCCCAGGCGGCCGGCCGGTCCGAGGCCGAGGTCGCCGCCGCCCTGGGCGATCCCGATCGCCTGGCTCGCGAACTGCGCGCCGAGGCGGGTCTGAAGCAGTGGGAGGAAAAGAAGAATCCCTCCAACGCCATGGCCGCGATCATCGCCCTGATCGGCCTGGGCGCGCTGGACGTGATGTTCCTGCTGCCCCTGCTGATGGGGGTGCTGGGCGCGCTGTTCGGCGTGCTGGTCGCCGTGGTCGCGGTGTTCATCGCCGGCGGCTTCGTGTTCGCGGCCGGTCCTTTCACCCTGCCGCCCGGCGGACCTCTGACCGCCTTGCTGGCGGGCCTGGGCCTGATGGGCCTGGCGACGTGCCTCGGCGCGCTGCTGATCGTGGTCACGGTCGGCGTCTTCAACGCGGTCGTCTGGTACGCCCGCCTTCACTTCCGGCTGCTGAAGCCGGCCATCGAACAAGCTTGAGCGACCTGGAGGGGACCATGTTGATCCGCAATACGCTCATCGTCGCCGGCGCGAGCTTCGCGCTCGCCATCGGCTGCTTCGCCGGAGTCGCCGCCCTGGCCGGCCCCGAATTCATGAAGAACGGCTGGAGCTTCCCGTTCGACGGGGAAGACACCGTCGTCATCCGGGAGAACGGCAAGGTGGTCCGCACCGGCCGCCATCTGACCCCGACCACCCAGGCGGCCGAGATTTCGCCCAACGTCGATCGCACCTTCGCCTGGACGGGCAAGGACGAACTGCGCCTGGATCTGCCGGTCGACGTCGTGTTCGTGCAGGGCAAGGACGCCAAGATCGTCGCCTCGGGGCCGCAAAGGCTCATGGAGCGGCTGCGCATCGACGGCGGGCGCCTCAGCCTGGACGACACGAACTACAGGGATCGAGGCCGCGTGACGATCAGCGCCTTCGGCGTCCACGTCGACAGCGAGGCCGAGCGCATGAAGATCACCGTCATCGCCCCCGACGTCACCAAGTTCGACGTCCGCGGGTCGGGCGACCTGGAGATCCGCAGGTACGACCATCCGGCGCTGTCGGTGTCGGTCAGCGGCAGCGGCGATGTCGAGGCGGACGGCCGCGCCGAGACGGTCAGCGTCGACAATTCCGGCTCGGGCCACGTCGATCTGGCGGAGCTGAAGGCCAAGGACGCGGTGTTCGACGTCTCGGGCAGCGGCGGCGGCGCGCTGTTCGCCACCGGCAAGGCCAAGATCGACATCTCCGGCAGCGGCGACGTCGAGCTGAAGACCGAGCCCAAGAGCGTCAGCAGCGAGATCACCGGGTCGGGCGAGGTCCAGCGCGACTACTGACCTCCTGGTCCCCAGCGCCGGCCGCGACAAAAGGGGCGGGGTGACGGATGCGTTCGGAAGGCCTACCTAGAGGTCCATGAACGCTCCGATCCCCGCCTCTTCCCTGTCCCTTCTGGACGCCGCCGGCGTCGACGCCGAAGACGCCCGCCGCATCCTGGGCGAGGCCCTGGCCGGCGCCGACGACGGAGAGCTCTTCCTGGAACGCTCCGAGAGCGAGGCCTTCGTGTTCGACGACGGCCGGCTGAAGAGCGCTTCCTATGACAGCGGCGAGGGTTTCGGCCTGCGCGTCGTGGCCGGCGAGACGGCGGGCTACGCCCACGCCGCCGAGATCTCCGAGGCCGCCATCCGCCGCGCCGCCGACTCCGCCAGCCTGGCCAAGCGCGGCCACGCCGGCGTCGCCGCCGAAGGCCCGCGCGCCACCAACGAAAAGCTGTATGGCGAGGACAACCCCGTAAGCGCCCCCGACTTCTCCGACAAGGTCGCCCTGCTGCAGGAGATCGACGCCTTCGCCCGCGCCCGCGACCCGCGCGTCGTGCAAGTGATGGCCTCGATGGCCGGCGAGCGGCGGGTGGTCGAGATCCTCCGCGCCGATGGCCGGCTGATCCGCGACGTGCGTCCGCTGGTGCGGGTCAATGTACAGGTCACCGTCGAGAAGGACGGTCGCCGCGAAAGCGGCTCGTCCGGCGCCGGCGGCCGCGCCGGCTTCGCGGCCTGGATCAGCCCCGACAAGTGGCAAGACCAGGTCGACGAGGCCCTGCGAATGGCGCTGGTCAATCTCGACGCCGTGGCGTGCCCGGCCGGCGAGATGGACGTGGTGCTGGGCCCGGGCTGGAACGGCGTGCTTCTGCACGAAGCCGTCGGCCACGGGCTGGAGGGCGACTTCAACCGCAAGGGCATCAGCGCCTTCTCCGGCCGCATCGGCGAACGCGTGGCCGCCAAGGGCGTCACCGTCTTCGACGACGGCTCGATCCCGGGCCGCCGGGGCTCGCTGACCGTCGACGACGAGGGCACGCCCACCGAGCGGACCGTGCTGATCGAGGACGGGGTTCTCGTGGGCTACATGCACGACCGCATGAGCGCCCGGCTGATGGGCATGAAGGCCACCGGCAACGGCCGCCGCCAGTCCTACGCCCACATGCCGATGCCGCGCATGACCAACACCGGCATGCTGGCGGGGAACGACGATCCGGCCGAGATGATCGCCTCGCTGAAGCGCGGCCTCTACTGCGCCAATTTCGGCGGCGGCCAGGTCGACATCACCAACGGCAAGTTCGTCTTCCAGTGCACCGAGGCCTATCTGGTCGAGGACGGCAAGATCACCGCCCCCGTCAAGGGCGCCACCCTGATCGGCGACGGCCCCTCGGCCCTGACCCGGGTGACGATGATCGGCAACGACTTCGACTTCGATCCCGGCATCGGTGTCTGCGGCAAGTCCGGCCAAGGCGTGCCGGTGGGCGTGGGCCAGCCGAGCCTGAAGATCACCGGCCTGACGGTGGGCGGCACGGCGGTTTAGGGCTCTTGTCGCGCGGCCAGAACGCGCAACCGCGCCTCCAGTATTCCCAGCCCGCCGGATAGCCGGTCGGCCGGAAGTTTCTCAAAGCGCGCCCGCATGGTGTCGATCCGCGCGACGCCGTCGCGCAGCGCCCACGCGAGCCAGTCCATATCCTTTTCCCGCCCGGCGCAGAGCTTGGCTACCGCGAGATCGTTTGGCTCCGGCACGATGGCCACCACGCCGTCGGTGGCTGGCGACGTGTAGGCTTTGGCTCTGTCGCGCCAATCCTTGGGTAGGATCGCCGTTTCCTCGCCGACGCCGTCGCAATAGTAGCCGAAGGCCGCGTCGAACGACGATGCCTGTCCCAGAATCGAATCCAGCTCGTCCGAGATCCGATCGGCGATATCGGCGGAGACGGCGTCGGCGAAAAGATCGGCTTCACGCGACATGGCCATCGCTTCGGGAACATTTTCCTTCCAAAGGAAGATCGCCGCCGAGCCAATGACCACGAACCTCTTGTGTCCCGTCGCTCGCCCGGCGGCGCGCAGGATGTGCTCGATCTTGCCGCGATCCATCATTCGGAAATGTTGACCAGGCGGCCTCGCCCTTGCCCCTCGATCGTCGTGAAGACCGGCGCTGTCTCCCGCAGGTAGGCGCCGCGCTCGTCGTCCGCGATCAGGGCCAGGGCGACATGCTCGGCGCCTTCCGCCAGGAGGCCCCGCCAAAGATCGTAGGCGCGCGCCTGCCGAGGATCCGACCGCACGAACCGATCCAGGTAGGTCGAGCCCTGTCCCAGTAACGAAGGGTCCTCGAGCAATCGGGTGGCGATCTCAAGCGCGCGAGCGAAGGCGCGGCGGTCATGCGCGTCGTGGAACCGCGTCTTCCGCGCGGCGCGTTCTCGCAGATCCGACGGCGTGATCATCCGACCAGTCTATACCACGTTCACGCGCCTTCACGACACGGCGCTGGGACCGACTTTCTGTCGAAGGTTTAATCCAGCTTTCAGGCTTGTAACTTTCTCCGCGCGGGCCGCCACGGCACGCTGCTTGGGTCGGACCCGACATTGCGAACACGCGCGGCGCGGAAACGCCGCGCCTCTGGCTTCGGGTAGGAGCGGAAAGCGGCTCTGGCGGTTTGAGCCGCCGCCGGGGCCGTTCCCACCTGGAGTAGGGACGTGGCCCCTCTACGTCCCGAGAAGGGCCCCGGATCGTCGCCGGGGCCCTTCGTTCCTTGCGCGTCAGGCCTGGCCGGAGACCGTCGCGTCCGAGGCCGGGACTTCGGTCGTCTCGTCCGCCCCGTGCGACCACTTCTTGAGCGCCGGCGCGAGGGCCAGGAACAGCACGCCGATGCCGATGGCGACCAGGCCGATCACCTTGAACACCAGCAGCGCCTGGGCCATCGCCGCCCCCGGATTGAGCACCTGACCGCCGACCGTCTCGGTGGAGGCGATCGCCGCGATCCAGCCGCCGAACAGGTTGGCCATGGCCAGGGCCATGTACCAGACGGCCATCACGAACGAGACGATGCGCAGCGGCGACAGCTTGGTCATCTGCGACAGGCCCACCGGCGACATGAAGAGCTCGCCCGTGGTGTGCAGCATGTACATCAGCACCAGGAAGATCAGCGGCATCTTGAAGGCCGGGCCGGCGAACTGGGCGCCGAGCAGCAGCACGAGGAAGCCGCCGCCGACCTGGATCAGAGACAGGCCGAACTTGACCATCGGGCTGGGGTTGATCCCTCGCCGCGTCAGCACGGTCCACATCGCGGCGAACACCGGCGCGTAGATCAGGATCCAGCCCGCCTGGATAGCCTGGGTCTGGGCGGCGTTGAGGTCGGTGTTGATCCACAGCTTGCCGGCGGTCGAGATCCCCGCCGCCGCCAGTTGGCTCGGGGCGCCGAGCACCACCGCGCCGCCGAACCATTCGGCCGGCTTTGACAGCAGCAGGAGGTCGACGTTCGTGGCCGCGAACAGGTTCAACGACGAGCCGGCCTGTTCGAACAACGTCCAGAACACCACCGCGCCCAGCACCAGCACCGTGACCAGCAACAAGCGATCGCGCTCGATCTTGTCGACCTTGGCGAAGGCGAACCAGAGGATGTAGCCCAGCGAGCCGAACATGCCCGCGATCAGCGCGCCCCGGACGACCGGCGTGTACTGGACCAGGACGTAGACCGCCGCCACGGCCAGCAGCGAGACGCCATAGATCACCACCTCTCGGGTGACTGGGCCGGCGACCTTGTCCTTGAGCCTGGCCTCCGCCGGCGGCTCGCCGCGGCCCAGCAGCCACGGCTTGCCCAGAACGAAGACGATGAAGCCAGCCAGCATGCCCACCCCGGCCATGCCGAAGCCCGCCCACCAGCCGACATTGACGCCCAGGATCCCGCACAGGATGGCCGCCCAGAACGAGCCCAGATTGATGCCGTAATAGTAGAGCGTGAAGCCCGGATCCCGACGCGGATCGCCTTGCGGATAGAGCTGGCCGACCAGGGCCGCGACGTTGGACTTCATGAAGCCCACTCCGACGATGATCAGCGACAGGGCCAGCCAGAAGATGTTGAGATAGGTCGGGTCGCGATCCTTGACGCCCAGCTTGTACTGACCCTTCGGCAGCACCGTCGGCAGGCCCGCGTCGGCGGGGAGGGCCTTGACCTGGAAGTCGCCCGTCTCGGTCGCGGCGACGTCGTAGGGCTTGCCCGCGACGATCAGCTTCGCCACCCGCGCCTCGCCGCGGCCCTCCGCCTGGAAGTCGTAGGTATGGCCGCCATAGGTCAGGGTCTGGACGGCGGGCTTGCCCTCGATGGCCATGGCCAGATGGCCGGCGACCAGCAGGATCGCGCCGAACGCCACGGCCTTGCGCGTGCCGAGATACCGGTCGGCCAGGAAGCCGCCGAGCAGCGGCACGATATAGACCAGCGAGGTGTAGGAGCCGTAGTGGCCGCTGGCGACCTTGGAATCGAACAGGAAATGCTGGGTCAGATAGAAGATCAGCAGGCCCCGCATGCCGTAGTAGGAGAAACGCTCCCACATCTCGGCCAGGAAACAGATGATCAGGCCGCGCGGATGGCCTCGCAGCAACTGGATGACGACGGGAATCCCGGTCACGAGCGTGATCAGGATGCCCGCGGCGATAACGATGTTCATACGCTAGCCTTGGACGTGTGACGAGAAGGCGGGCCTCTGACCCCCCGGTCAAATCGCCCCGCCGGCCCCAATTTGGCGCGAGAAGATCACGCGGCCGAGCGTTTCACAAGCAACGGCTTGCCGCGCGCGATCGCCCGCCCATCTGTGCTCGGGGAGCTTGGCCGACGCCCGACGCGTTAGGCTGACGACCCGTTCACGGCCGGGAGCCGCTCATGAAGATCCCCGACGACAACCACCCGATCACCATCACCCCGGCGCCGGGCGTGGTCCGGGCCCTGTTCGAGGGCCACGAGATCGCCGACAGCGCCAATGTCCTGGTGCTGCGCGAGGCCAACTATCCGCCGGTCTATTATTTCCCGCGCGACGACGTGCGGATGATCTTCCTGCGGCGCACGGACAAGGTTTCGCACTGCCCGTACAAGGGCGACGCCTCGTACTTCACCATCTATCGCGACCGGAAGATCGTCGACAACGCCGCCTGGTCGTACGAGGACCCGTTCGGCGCGGTCGCTGCGATCGCCGGGCGCGTGGCCTTCTATCCCGAGCACGTCGATTTCGAGGTGGGCGAGCGGACGGCCGCCGACACCCAGGCCTCCGATGTCGACGCGGTCGTCCAGCACACCGACAGCGGCGCCGGGACCAGCCAGGCCGAGCACTGGCCGCCCAATGTCGACGGTCCCGATGCGTCGGAGGACGACGTCGACAAGCCCTACAAGGACATCGGAACGCCCTGACGGCGTTAAGCCCGCGTTAACCGCTCGGAGCGCGACCATGAGGTCCAGCTTCCGGCAGAGAAGCGCGGAGGAAACCATGGCCTACGTTTCGTACGATCGGGCTGTTCACGCGACCGCCCAACCCCGACGCCGCCTCGCCTGGGCCCGGCTGCTAGCCCTCGCCGCCGCCTTCGCCCTCTGGGCCGTCATCATCGCGGTGGCGCGGGCGCTGATCTGAACCCGCCTCCGGATCAGTAGGCGCAGTCGGTGAAAACCCGGCCGATGTCGCCCTTCCAGTCGCCGTGATATAGGGCCAGCAGGCGCTCGGCCGGCGTGACGCCGCTGTCGGCGATCTGCTCCAGCTCGCCCAGATAGATGGTCTCGTCCAGGAAGCCGCCATTCATCAGGGCGCGGTTCTTCAGGCCCTGCTTGGCGATGGCCACGAAATCCCGGGCCACGTCCTGGGCGCTGCGCCCGGCGACCTGGGCCTTCAGGCCCAGCCTCGGCACGTCGCGGCGCAGGCCCTCGCGGTCCTCGATCGTCCAGTCCTTGCAGAGGTCCCAGGCCGCCGCCAGGGCCGCGTCGTCGTAGAACACCCCGGTCCACAGGGCCGGCAGGGCGCAGAGACGGCTCCACGGCCCCGCGTCGGCGCCGCGCATTTCCAGATAGGTCTTCAGGCGCACTTCCGGGAAGGCGGTGGTCGTATGGTCGGCCCAGTCCTTCATCGTGGCGATCTCGCCGGGGAGCTCCGGCAGCTTGCCCTCGATGAAGTCGCGGAAGGATCGTCCGGCCACGTCGATATAGCGGTCGCCGCGCTTGACGAAGTACATCGGCACGTCCAGCGCGTAGCGGGCGTAGCGCTCGAAATCGAACCCGTCCTCGAACACGAAATCCAGCAGCCCGGTGCGGTTCGGGTCGGTGTCGGTCCAGACATTGGCGCGGGCCGACAGGAAGCCGTTCGGCTTTCCTTCCGTAAACGGAGAATTGGCGAACAGCGCCGTGGCGATCGGCTGCAGGGCCAGGCTCATGCGGAACTTGGCGACCATGTCGGCTTCGCTGGAGAAGTCCAGATTGGCCTGCACCGTGCAGGTGCGCAGCATCATGTCGAGGCCCAGCCCGCCGACCTTGGGCATGTAGTTGCGCATGATCACGTACCGGCCCTTGGGCATGATCGGCACCGCCTCGCGCGCCCAGAGCGGCGAGAAGCCCAGTCCCAGAAAGCCCAGGCCCAGCTCGTCGGCGACGACCTTGACCTCGTCGAGGTGCTTGCCCGTCTCCTCGCAGATCTCGTGCATGGTGGAGAGCGGGGCGCCGGACAGTTCGAACTGACCGCCGGGCTCGAGGCTGACATTGGCGCCGTCTCGCTCGAGGCCAATGATCGTCTCGCCCTCCATGACCGGCGTCCAACCGAAGCGCTGGAGACCCGTCAGCAGGGCGTGGACGCCCTTGGCGCCGTCGTAGGGAACCGGATCGTGCGTCCCCAGATAAAAGCCGAACTTCTCGTGCTCGGCGCCGACGCGGAAGCGGTCCTTGGGCTTGCTGCCCCGGGCGAAATATTCGGTCAGATCGGCGAGCGTCAGCGGACGCTCTTGGACGCTAGCGGTGTCGGCCATGCCAGCCGGCCCTCCCCAGGGGTTTTGGCCGCGGGAGGAGAGGGCCCATTCTCTCCGCCGACGGCGAACTCGGTGACGCCCAGTTGGGCGTTTTCTTTGCGAACCTCAAGGGGCGGCCTTGAGCATATAGTGTCGTGGGCCGGTCTAGCGCCAGTCCCCCGCCGCCGCCTGCCACAGGGTCATGGCCGCGATGGCCGCCGTATCGGCGCGCAGAATGCGTGGTCCCAGCGACACCGGCGTGACGAAGGAAAGCCCGCGCAGCCGTTCGCGTTCCTCGGGCGCGAAGCCGCCTTCAGGGCCGATCAGGATGGCGGCCGGCGCGTCCGTCCCGGCCAGGGCCTCGATCGCCGGCCTGGCGTCGCCGCCCTCGTCGCAGAACACCAGGCGTCGCGCCGGGTCCCAGCCGTCGAGGATCTTGTCCAGCTTTTCGGGGTCGGTCACCTCGGGCACGTCGAGACGCCCCGTCTGTTCGGCCGCCTCCATGGCGATGGCGTCCAGGCGCCCCAGCTTGACGAAGTCGACATTGGTGCGCCGGGTGATCGTCAGGCGCACGCGGCGCGCGCCGAGCTCGGCGGCCTTTTCGACGATCGTCTCGACGCGGCCGCGCTTGACCATGGCGATGATGAGGTCGAGGTCGGGACCCAGCGCCATCGGCCGGGTCTGGGTCTCGGCCTTCAGCAGGCAGCCGCGCTTGGTCGCCTCGACCAGGGTCGCCCGCCACTCGCCGTCGCGGCCGTTGAACAGCAGAAGCTCGGCGCCGACCGACAGCCGCATCACCGAGGTCAGATAGCGCGACTGGTCGACGGTCGGGACGACGCCGGCGCCCGGCGACAGGTCGTGGGGAACGAAGAGACGGATCATGGCGTCCTTCTAGCTCAACTGATCCTCGCCGGGGTAGGCTCGCCGCATGAGCAAGCACGACGACTACGACAACGAACTGGCCCAGCTGCAGCTGGCTCTGATCGCCCTGCAGAAAAAGGCCATCAAGGACGGCGACAAGATCCTGGTGGTCTTCGAAGGGCGCGACGCCGCCGGCAAGGACGGCACGATCGCGCGCGTCACCCAGCACCTCTCCAAGCGCGCCACCACCGTGGTCGCCCTGCCCAAGCCCACCGAACGCGAGCGCAGCGAGTGGTACTTCCAGCGCTATGTCGAATATCTGCCGGCGTGCGGCGAGGCGGTGATCTTCAACCGCTCCTGGTACAATCGCGCCGGGGTCGAGCGGGTGATGGGCTTCTCCACGCCCGAGCAGCAGGAGCAGTTCCTGCGCGACGTACCCGCCTTCGAACGGATGCTGGTCGAGAGCGGCGTGCGCTACGTCAAGTTCTGGCTGGACATCGGCCGCGAGGAACAGGCCCAGCGCCTGAAGGCCCGCCGCGAGGACCCGCTGAAGGCCTTCAAGACCAGCGATCTGGACAAGGTCGCCCAGGACAAGTGGGACGACTACACCAAGGCCCGCGACGAGATGCTGATGCGCACGCACAGCGATCTGGCGCCCTGGGTCTGCGTCCGCGCCGACCACAAGAAGGCCGCGCGGCTGAACGTCATCCGCTGGCTGTTGCACGCGGCGGGCGACAAGAAGATCGCCAAGGCCGTGGCCAAGCCCGACCCGGACGTGATCTTCGCGTTCGAGCCCGCCGCGCTCGAGGACGGGCGGCTGGCGCGATAAGGGGATCCGGCAAGGCGCCCTCTCCCGCGATGGGGGCGGGTTGGGTGGCGGTGAGCGGGCCTCGCCAGCGGAAGCGCGGGGTCACCCCCATCCCCTGCCCTTCCCCCATCAAGAGGGAAGGGAGAAAGCGCCGCTAAGGCAGCGGCCTTGGCTTACGGTCCTCGCCGATCGCCACGAAGGTGAACACGCCCTCGGTCACCTTGTGGGCCTGCTCGCCGTCGCGGCGGCGGCGCCAGGCCTCGACCTGCACCTTCAGCGAGGTGCGGCCGGTATGGACGACCCTGGCGAACAGGCTGACCTCGTCGCCGACGAAGACGGGACTGATGAAGGTCATGCTGTCCACCGCGATGGTGGCGCAGCGGCCGGCGGCGCGGTGGAAGGCGATCGAGGCCGCCGCCAGGTCCATCTGCGACAGCAGCCAGCCGCCGAAGATGTCGCCCTCGGGATTGGTGTCCGACGGCATGGCGATGGCGCGCAGCACCGGCGCCTCGTGCGGCCACTCCAGCGCTTCCCAGGCCTTGGCCAGGGTCTCGGCGCGTTTGGCGGTCGCGTCGTCGGCCATGGCGGCTTAGTGCCCGCCCGCGCCTTCGTAGACGCCCGGGGCCAGGATCTCGTTCTCGTCGCCCTCGCCGGTGGCGGCCACGAAGCGGCGGTCGCAATAGGAGCAGTCGACGAAGCCGGCCGCGCCCATCTCCAGCCAGACGCGCGGATGGCCCAGCGCCCCGCCGACGCCGTCGCAGGCGATGCGGTGCGAGCGCACGACGATGGTCTCGGGCGCGGGCCCCACCTGCTCGAGCGTGTCGCGACCGGTCGGAACGGTGGCCGGCTCGGCGACGGCCGAACCCGGCAGGGCGCTGAGAGCGGAGGTGGACTTGGCCTTGCGCGCCATGGGCGGAACCTTCGACTGCAGACGCGGCCTTGGCGTGGCCGCGAACGAGGCATACCTATGCGACGCCGGAAGGCGCCGTCAATCGACGCGCGCCCGGTTCGGCGCTTCCCCGGCCTTCCCGCCCCCGTCTGGACGTTCCATGGACCTGCCCGCCTACGCCATCGAAGCCGAAGGCCTCTACAAGACCTACGCCGCCACCAAGACCGCGCCGGAAAAGCGCGCCCTGAACGGCGTCGACCTGAAGGTGCCGCGCGGCTCGATCTTCGGCCTTCTGGGTCCCAACGGCGCCGGCAAGTCGACCTTCATCAACATCCTGGCCGGCCTGGTGCGCAAGACCTCGGGCACGGTGCGGATCTGGGGCCGCGACATCGACCAGCGCCCGCGCGACGCTCGCGCCGCGATCGGCGTGGTGCCCCAGGAACTGGCCGCCGACGTCTTCTTCACCCCGCGCGAATCTCTAGAAGTGCAGGCCGGCTTCTACGGCGTGCCGAAGAACGAGCGCCGCACCGACGAGCTGCTGAACGCGCTGGGCCTCGGCGACAAGGCCAACGCCTATGTCCGGCAGCTGTCGGGCGGCATGAAGCGGCGCCTGATGGTGGCCAAGGCCATGGTCCACCAGCCGCCGGTGCTGATCCTCGACGAGCCCACGGCCGGCGTCGACGTCGAGCTGCGCCGCCAGCTCTGGCACTATGTGACGGGCCTCAACGACCTGGGCGTCACCATCGTTCTGACCACCCACTATCTGGAAGAGGCCCAGGAGCTCTGCGACCAGATCGCCATCGTCAATCGCGGCGAGGTCGTGGCCTGCGAGCCGACGCCCAAGCTGCTGTCGCGCATGGACAGCCGCAATGTCGTGGTCACGCCCGAGGAGCCGGTGGCCACCGCCCCCGCCCTGGCCGGCTTCGACACCAAGCCGCGCAACGGCGGGGCGTTCTCGGTCAGCTACCGCACGGGCCAGTCCAGCGTCGAGCAGGTGCTGGCCGCCGTGCGCGCCGCGGGCGTCAAGATCAAGGACATCGCGACCGAGGATCCGGACCTGGAGGACGTCTTCCTGGCCCTGACCTACGGCGACCCCAACGCGGCCGATCCGACCAAGGACTGAGGCGCGGCCTCTCCCGCCGATCTTCTCCGCTAGCGCGGGAAAGATCGGTTTGGGGGCGGATAGACCAAATCTCCCTCGGCTCCGCGCTCGGCGCTTGCCTTCCCGAAGGCCGCCCGCCAACACTCGCCTCTCCGAGGGATTGGGGGCGGATCGTGAGTTTCCTTGAGCGGCGTTTCGGGCTGACGGCCCAGGGGACCAACCTGCGCACCGAGGCGCTGGCCGGCGTCACCACCTTCCTGACCATGGCCTATATCGTGATCGTCAATCCGACGATCCTGGGCCAGGCCGGCATGCCGGTGGCGGCGGTGGCGGCGGCCACCTGCCTGGCGGCGGGCTTCGGCTCGATCCTGATGGGGCTGATCGCCAACTATCCGATCGCCCTGGCCCCCGGCATGGGGCTGAACGCCTATTTCACGTTCACGGTGGTCAAGGGCATGGGCCTGCCGTGGGAGACGGCGCTGGGCTGCGTCTTCCTGTCGGGCGTCGCCTTCCTGGTCCTGACCGTGGCGGGGATCCGCCAGATGATCGTCGGGGCCATTCCCCGGCCGCTGTTCTCGGCCGTGGCGGCGGGCGTGGGCCTGTTCATCGCCTTCATCGGCCTGAAGGAAGCGGGGATCATCGTCGCCGATCCGGCCACCACCGTGGCGCTGGGCGACCTGACCAAGCCGACCCCGGCCCTGGCGCTGCTGGGCCTTCTGGTGATGGGCGGCCTCATGGTCTGGCGGGTCAAGGGCGCGATCCTGATCGGCATCCTCGCGGCCGCGATCGCCGCCTGGGCCCTGGGCCTGGCGAAGATCGTTCCCGGCGAGAGCGGCCTGGCCGCCCTCTCGGCCACCGCCTTCAAGCTCGACGTGCCGGCGGCGCTGCATCTGAACGGCGGGGCCGGCATGGCCCTGGCCGAGGTCATCTTCGTCTTCCTGTTCGTCGACCTGTTCGACAATGTCGGCACCCTGGTCGCCGTGACCAAGAAGGCGGGCCTGGTTCAGCCCGACGGGACGATCCCGCGCCTGAACCGCATCCTGACCGCCGACTCGATCGCCACCATCGGCGGGTCGCTGGTCGGCACCTCGACCGTGGTCAGCTATATCGAGAGCGCCTCGGGCGTCGCCGCCGGCGGCCGCACCGGCCTAACCTCGGTGGTGGTCGGCGTCCTCTTCCTGGCCACGCTGTTCTTCGCGCCCTGGGTCCAGGCCATCCCCGCCGCCGCCACGGCCCCGGCCCTGATCGTCGTCGGGGCGATGATGATCGGCGCCCTCGCCGACATCGACTGGGAGGATCCCGGCGTCGCCATCCCGGCCTTCCTGACCGTGATCGCCATCCCGCTGACCTTCTCGATCGCCAACGGCCTGGCGTTCGGCATCACCGCCTACGCGGCGCTGAAGCTCTTGCGCGGCCAGGTCAAGGCCGGCGACTGGCTGCTCTACGTCCTGGCGGCGCTGTTCGTGGCGCGGTTCATCTATATGGGCGCGGCCTGAACCCGTTTGCGCTCGCGCCGCCTTTCGGCTAAGACCCCGTTCCCGTCCGGGCTCGCCCCGGGCCGCGCGCACCCGTAGCTCAGCTGGATAGAGCGTTGCCCTCCGAAGGCAAAGGTCACACGT
>NZ_CAMQSF010000062.1 GCF_947036865.1 uncultured Caulobacter sp.
GTAGGGCGTCTGCGAGGCCGACGGCGGCGAGGCCGGGGCGGCGGCGGCGCGCTCATGCGGCGGGGCCGGGCGGCGGAACTTCAGGCTGCGGCCCTGGAATTCCGCGCCCGGCTCCATGGCCAGCTGCTCGTGGGTGATGTCGCCGTCGACGCGGGCGGTGCCATAGAGGCGAACGGTCTGGGCCGTGACCGAGCCGATCACCAGGCCGTGGATCTCCATGGCCTGGGCGACCACCGAGCCCTCGACGCGAGCGTTCGGACCCAGGATCAGCTTGCCGACCTTGACGTCGCCCATGACGACACAGTCCAGGTGGACCTCGACATCGCCGACCACGTCGCCGCGGATCGTCAGGCCCTGGGCGAACATCGAGGCCGGCTTGGGTCGCGCGGGCGCCGGCGCCGGGGCGGGCGCATGGACCTGCGGCGCGGCGGCGCGCGGCTGTTCGGCCGTATTGAGGGCCAGCGGCGCGGGAGCTTCTTTCTTCTTGGCGAACATCGGCGGCGACCTTGTCTCAAAATGGCTTCGGGAAGCCTTTTGGAGCAAGATCGGGGCCGAGCGCCGCTACTCGGCGTCGCGCACGTGGGTCGTGGGCCGGTCGTCGCCCGAGGCGACCTCCTGATGCCAGACGGCGTTCTTGTCCTCGTACGAGATGCCTTCCGTCTCGCCCGGAACCCGCTGCTCGCCGGCCGCGCGCCGGGCCGCCTCCAGAGCGGCTTCGTGCGTGGGGAAGGTCTCGGAGAAGGTGTCGCCGACCTTATAGGCCCAGCCGCCGTCGTGCTCGACGAGGGTGTAGGTGACGTCGGTCATGGGAGGTCTCCGTGAAGCTGAGCTGATCGAACGATCCGCGAGCTTGGGCGGTTCCGGTGACGGGATCTTGTCGGTACGGGACGTGCGAGAAAGAGAACGTAGACGGAACGGTCGGCGCGATATACAATCAAAGGTATACTGTTTCGAGCCCGGCCAACAGCCGCCGCGCCCTGGCTGGGGGGGGCGGAGGAGTCGACGATGTCGAGATCCGCGACGACCATTGAGGTCCCGCCCGAGGCGTGGCCGACCAACCCCAGGCCGGGCGACATCCTGCTGGAGGAGTTTCTGAAGCCCATCGGCATGAGCCAGACGGCGCTGGCCAAGGCGATCTGCGTGCCGCCGCGGCGGATCAACGAGATCGTGCTCGGCAAGCGCGCGGTGACGGCCGACACCGATCTTCGTCTGGCCCGCTACTGGGGTCTCTCCGAAGGATTCTGGCTGCACCTCCAAATGGACTACGACCTGATGGAGCAACGCCGGAAGATGGGCGCGGAGTTGGAGAAGATCACGCCGCGGGCGGCTTAGTCATCCCGTTCAAGGCTCGTCTTATGCTTCGCAGCCACGGGTCATCGGGACCGCCGACCTCGACATAACTTGGCCCTCGCACGCGCATGGGCCGTCCGTCAAAGCCGACCCTGATTTGCACGGCCAGAAGTTGGCCCCGAGCATCACGGAAAACGACGTAACGGTGTCCAAGACCCGTCCACAATGGTTGGATGCAGGCGCCGAAGCCAGGCCATTCCGATAAGTCTTGGGAATTAAGTCGGGCTCGCAGTTCAACAATGCTTCCTGCCGGCGAAGGAGCCGCCTTCGGATAATCCGGAGGGACAATGCCATTGAGGCTGAAAACTCGGGAGCCCTCGCCCTTCAAGCGTTCGACAACCCGATAGTGAATCCGAGCGCCGTCGGGCATTTCCTCAGTCTTGAGGCGCTGGGAAACTTGCGCGGAAGAAAGCACTTCGCCGCCAGCGGCATAGTTCGCGCGCGCCTGGCGATTAGCGCTTGAAGTCGTCGCGACCGCATAGTCACCCGTCACCCGCTCGGCGACGACGATGTCGATGGTCGCCGCGGCCTTGGCCATCGTTTTGGCGGCTCGGGTGACGTCCACCTCAGCCTTTTGCGGCCACCCCGGGAGCGGCGTGCAAGCGATGGCCGGTTGGGCAACGGCGAAGGAAAGCGCGGCAAAGCATGTCGCCGCGCTACGCATACCCCCTAAGCCACCTTCACCCGCGCCGCGCTTTCCGGCAGGTCCGTGCCGAACGCGCGCTGGAAGAACTCGGCCACCGTCGGGCGCTCGAGCTCGTCGCACTTGTTCAGGAAGGTCAGGCGGAAGGCCAGGGCGATGTCGTGGTCGAAGATCTCGGCGTTCTGGGCCCAGGTGATCACCGTGCGCGGGCTCATGACCGTCGAGATGTCGCCGTTCATGAAGGCGTTGCGGGTCATGTCGGCGACGCGGACCATGGCGGCCAGGGTGCGCTTGCCCTCGGCCGTGTCGTAGGACGGGTTCTTGGCCAGCACGATCGCCGCCTCGACGTCGTGCGCCAGATAGTTCAGCGTCGTGACGATCGACCAGCGGTCCATCTGGCCTTGGTTGATCTGCTGGGTGCCGTGATAGAGACCGGTGGTGTCGCCCAGACCGATGGTGTTGGTGGTCGCGAACAGCCGGAAATAGGGATTTGCGCGGATCACGCGGTTCTGGTCGAGCAGGGTCAGCTTGCCGCCCGCTTCCAGCACGCGCTGGATGACGAACATCACGTCCGGCCGGCCGGCGTCGTATTCGTCGAACACCAGCGCGATCGGCCGTTGCAGCGCCCACGGCAGAATGCCTTCGCGGAACTCGGTGACCTGCTTGCCTTCCTTCAGGACGATGGCGTCCTTGCCGACGAGGTCGATCCGCGAGACGTGGCTGTCGAGGTTCACGCGGACCAGCGGCCAGTTCAGGCGCGCGGCCACCTGCTCGATGTGGGTCGACTTGCCGGTGCCGTGATAGCCTTGGACCATCACCCGGCGGTCCTTGGCGAAGCCGGCGCAGATGGCCTTAGTCGTCTGGGGATCGAAGCGGTAGGCGCTGTCGATCTCGGGCACGTGGGGGTCGCGATGATTGAAGGCCGGGACCTTCATGTCGCTGTCCACGCCGAACGCGTCGCGAAGCGTCACCCACTTGTCGGGGACCAGGGTGATCAGCGGATCTTGGGCGGAGCTGGTTTCGGCGAAATCGGGCATGGCTACCCGATATAGCCTTGACGCGGGGGGAGGGAAGAGGGCGCCGCCACGCGACGCCCTTTCCGGGTCGGAAATTTAGCGGTCGGCCAGGATCACCGAGGCGATCAGGCCGGTGGCGACGGCCGCCAGCACGTACTGGTCGCCCACGCGGTGCCAACGATAGCCGCGCGGCGGGGCGCGCAGGCCATAGCGGCGGTAGTCGCTGACAGAGTAGCCGCCGCCGCGATAGCGGGCGTCGAGGCGCTGACCGCGGACCCAGCGGCGATACTCGCGCCGGTCTCGACGATCCTCGGCCCGCGCCTGGTCGCGGCGGCCCTGTTCATAGGCGCGGTCGCGGGCCTCGTAGCGGCCGTGGTCGTAGCGGCCGTGGTCGTCGTGGTCGCGCCGCCAGTCCTGGGCCGAGGCCGCGCCGGCGCCGGCCAGGGTCAGAACGGCCAGCGAGGCGGCGATAAAACGTTTCATGTCGGGTCTCCTTTAAGGGAATGTCTGGAGCCTGGCGGGCTCGACATGGACGCGGATGGAACGGTTCGCCTCGGCTTAAGTTCATGTTTCCACGAGGAAATATTGTGGCCTGTCCTGGGCGGAGGACCTATGCGCCTGATCGGTGTCGACTTTCGAGGCTTGTGGACCGCCGCCCGGCGCGAGCTGGGCGCGACCGGCGCCCTGCTGATCCTGGGCGTCGGCGTCTGGGGCTTTCTGTCCATCGCCGGCGAGGTGGCCGAGGGCGACACCAGCGCCCTGGACCTCTCGGTGCTGCGCGCGCTGCGGGTCGACGGGCGGCCGCATGAACTGATCGGGCCGCACTGGCTGCACGTGGCGGCGACCGACGTCACCGCGCTGGGCTCGCTGACGGTGCTGAGCCTGCTGATCCTCCTGGCCTTCGCGCTGCTGTCGGCGCTGCGGCGCTGGGCCGAGGCCGTGACCCTGGTCGTCGGGGCCGGCGGCGGGCTGCTGATCAGCCAGGGCCTGAAGCGGGTGTTCGAGCGCGAGCGGCCGGACCTGGCCTATCG
Source organism: uncultured Caulobacter sp. (assembly GCF_947036865.1). Taxonomy (GTDB): domain Bacteria; phylum Pseudomonadota; class Alphaproteobacteria; order Caulobacterales; family Caulobacteraceae; genus Caulobacter. Next base: position 4,041 of record NZ_CAMQSF010000062.1, read on the forward strand.
CGCGGTCGAGGCGGTCAACGCCAGCTTCCCCTCGGGCCACGCGATGCTGTCGGCGGTGGTGTTCCTGACTCTGGGCGTGCTGGCGGCGCGCTTCGCCGAGCGGCGGCGGGTCAAGGTTCTGGCGGTCGCGTCCGCGGTGCTGCTCAGCCTGCTGGTGGGGGCCAGCCGGGTCTATCTGGGCGTCCACTGGGCCAGCGACGTGCTGGCCGGCTGGTGCGTGGGCGCCGCCTGGGCCATGGCCTGCTGGCTGGCGGCGTTCGTCGTCAAGCGGCGCTTTCGCTCGCCTTCGGCTTCGGACGCCACCTGAGCTCCAGCGTCGTCCACACCGCGCCGGCGAAGTCGCCCAGGCCCACGGCCAGCCACGCCTTGGGCAGCCAGTCCAGCAGCACGAAGGCCCCCAGCACCACCAGCGACATCACCCGCAGCACCACCGAGGCCCGCATATAGGTGCGCTGACCCGTCCAGCCGGCGACGTGATAGCCCATGGCGTAGGCCAGCAGCAGGAGGCCCGCGAACCGCACCCAGGGCAGGGCGGCCGGCGCCAGGGGCGACTTCAGCAGATGCAGCGCCGCCTGCGGCGCGACCGCCAGGCACAGACCCGCCGTCGACAGCAGGGCGCCCCAGAACCAGATGCTCCAGGGCTTGCCGAACGGCACCGGCGTCACGGGCGTCGGCGGCTCGCTGGGCGCGCGCCACTCGCTGTCGGTCATGCGAATCTTCGTCCCTGGCCCGGAAAGGGCGAGGATGGATCAGGCGCGGCTGGCGGCGCAAGGGCGGCCCCCTACACCATCCCCGACTTCTGCAGCTGCTTATAGGCCTTGATCACCCGTTGCAGCTTGTGTTCGGCGCTGCGGTCGCCGCCGTTGGCGTCGGGGTGGCAGCGTTTCAGCAGCTCCTTGTAGCGCGCCTTGATCGCCGCGCCGTCGGCGCCGGCCTCCAGGTCGAGGTCGGCCAGGGCCTGGCGTTCCATCTTGCCCAGCCGCCGCTCGTGCGCGGCGCGCTCGGCCTCGGCCCGGCGCTGCTGGGCGCGGAAGATGCCGAACGGGTCGGAGAAGGCGCGGGCGTCGCGAGCGGCCTGGGCGGCGGCCTCGCGCGAGCGGGCGTCGGCCTTGAAGCTCCAGGTCGGGCGACCGCCGGTGGCGCGCTCCAGCTCCTGCTCGGCCCGGATCTGGGCCTCGCTCATGCCGGCGTAGAAGTTCCAGTTCTTGTTGTACTCGGCCGCGTGCTGCTGGCAGAACCAGTAGTGCTGACCCGGCAGGTCGCGCGACTTGGGCGCCTTGGCGCTGCCCGGCAGCCGGCAGTCGGGGTGGTCGCAGCGCTTTTCGCCCGGCTTCAGGCCCAGGACGTCATGGACCGGATCGTCCTCGCCCTGCTTGGGCGGCCGGACCCGGATGTCGGTGAATTTGGGGCGGTATTCGAACGGCCGGTTCATGGCGTCTAGAGTAAGCCCGCGCTATTTCCGTTCAAGGATTGACAAGCAAGAGACGCATCATGGGCGCCGTCGCCGACACCATCCGCCGCAAGCTCCAGGAAGCCTTCTCGCCCACCCGGCTGGAGCTGGCGGACGACAGCGATCGCCACCACGGCCACGCCGGTCACAGCGGTTCGGGGGAGAGTCACTTCAATCTCCGCATAGAAGCCGAGGCCTTCGCGGGCAAGGCCCGGGTGGCGCGTCAGCGCATGGTGATGACGGTGCTGGCCGAGGAGCTCGCCGGTCCCGTCCACGCCTTGTCCATTACTGCCAACGCGCCGGGCGAGACGTAAGATCCCGCTTACGTTTTTGCTTGCCTCGCGGCCCCGCGACTGTTTGCCTCGCGACCCGGCGCGATCCCGCCGGAAGGCAGGGAACCGCATGAGCGCGCCCAATACCGAGTCTCTCGAACACCAGGCCGCCGGCCATCTGCCCGCGCTGCTGGCGCGGTCCTACGCCCGCTATTCGCGCTTCACGGTGGCCGCGGCGGTGATCGACGACGAGGGCCGCGTCCACTACGGCGTCAATGTCGAGAACGCGGCCTATCCGGTGGGAACCTGCGCCGAGCAGACGGCGATCGGGGCGATGATCACGGCCGGCGGCGCGCGGCGGATCGACAAGGTGCTGATCGCGGCGGGCTCGAACACGGTGGTGCAGCCCTGCGGCGCCTGCCGCCAGCGCATCGCCGAGTTCGCGGGCCAGACGTGCGAGATCGTTTCGGTTCAGGACGGCGCGCCGACCGAGCGCGTCGCGTTCTGGAGCCTGCTGCCGCGCGCGTTCGGACCGCGCGACCTGGACTGAGCGGGGCGCCGCGGACGCGGCGAAAAAATCGACATCCCGAGGAGGGCAGGCTCAAAGCGTGACGTCCTGCAATCATGACGCTTTGACGAAATAGGGGCGGCTTCGTGGCGCGTGCGCGAAAAAATTGCACCCGTGCCCGACCTCTCGGTACGAATATGGCATTAATGCGACACCTGACGCAGAAATAACGCTATTCGGACACATTTCGCTCCACCTGCGCTCAAGCTTGTGTAACGCCTTTTTCAGTTTCCTCGCCCCCGAGCGAGGAGAGGGGCTCCACCGGGGATGTTTAAAATGAAAGTTGCTTTGCTTGCCGGCGCGGCCGCCAGCGCCGTTCTGGGCGGCTACGCCCATGCTCAAGACACGACGCCCTCGACGGCGACGGTTTCGGAAATCGTCGTCACCGGCTCGCGGATCAAGCGCCCGCAATTCGACGGCACTATTCCTGGCGTGCAGGTCACCAAGGAAGAGATCATCCAGCGCGGCTTCAACAACGCCTATGACGTCGTGCTGAGCCAGCCGCAGGTCGGCTCGGGCGCCAGCCCCTACGGCAGCAACGGCGGCCAGACCTCCAGCCTCGGCACCGCCTTCGCCGACCTTCTGGGCTTCGGCCCGCAACGCACCCTGACGCTGGTCAACGGCCGCCGCATGGTGTCGGGCAACGCCGCCACCCTGTTCGTCGCCGGTAACTACGCCGGCTCGCAGGTCGATATCGGCGCCATCCCGGCCCAGATGATCGACCATGTCGACACCCTGACCGTCGGCGGCGCGGCCGCCTACGGTTCGGACGCCATCGCCGGCGTCATCAACTACATCATCAAGGACAAGTACGTCGGCGCCGAAGCCCGCGTGGCCTTCCGCACCACCGACAAGGGCGACGCCAACCGCTACAGCTTCAACGCCATCTACGGCTCGAACTTCATGAACGACCGGGGCAACCTGGCCGTGTCGTTCGAGTACACCAAGACCGACGCGCTGTACGCCGACAAGCGTCCGTGGATCATCGACACCGCCACCTCGGTGACCAACGCGTTCAACGGCTCGGTGCGCAACCCGAACTTCGCCCCGACCGCCGCCATCGACGTCGCCAACCTGAACAACGGCGCGTTCCTGCGGACCTCGGACGACGGCATTCCGTCGACCAACTACGCCTACAACGCGCGCACCGGCATGCAATGGCCGTCGGGCATCGCCTTCACCTCGACGGCGACCGGCGCCTGCTCGATCGCCGGCTACGGCACCTGCCTGGGCGGCGGCGGTTCGGCGGCCGTGTTCTCGGGCGCCAGCCAGCTGGTCCCGGGCATCCCCACGGGCAACGGCCTCTACAGCACGACCGCGCCGTCGGGCACCTTCCCGAACTTCGCGCCGGCTTCGCTGCCGACGGGCGTGACCCCCGCGGCCGTGTTCGCCAAGTACGGCGTCACCCCGCCGGCCGGCCTGACCACCGCCCAGCAGACCACGCTCGCGGTCAACGTGCTGCAGAGCAAGCTGCCGACGCTGCGTGAGTACCTGGCCAAGAACCCGAACACCGACATCAACCTGATCGTCGGCTCGCTGTACGCGAACATGCCGCGCGTCGCGAACACGGACCCGGCCACCAGCGCCTTGTTCCCGTTCGTCGCGCGTCCGGTGCGCTTCAACGAAAGCGGTCAGGCCGAGAACTGGTCGTTCGCCAATATCGGCCCGAACGACCAGGGCACCCTGGCCGCCGCGCCGGGCACCAAGGGCTTCGACAGCAGCCGCTACAACCTGATCCAGAACGCCCAGAAGCGTCGGGTCGGCACGGCCTTCGCCTCGTTCGAGGTCAACGACCACCTGTCGCTGTACAGCCAGAACATCTTCTCCTCGATCATCACGCTGCTGCCGCGTCAGTCGGCGCCGGTGAACGCGGTCACGACCACGTCGGTCGAGAGCTCGGGTCTGGTCGTCAGCATCGACAACCCCTTCCTCAGCGACGCCTCGCGGACGCTGCTGCGGAACTCGGGCGCCGTGAACTCGGTGGGCAACTTCATGATGGCCCGCACGAACCAGGACATCCTGGGCGACAGCCCGATGAAGGGTAAGACCGACACCAGCAACCTGGTGCAGGGCGCCAAGGGCGACTTCGACCTGTTCGGCCGCAACTGGAGCTGGGACGCCTCGTACACCTGGGGTCGTTCGAGCGGCCGCGTCGACTTCCTGGGCCTCCGCGACGTCGAGTACAACCTGGCCATCGACGCGACGCGCGACGCCACCGGCAATATCGTCTGCCGCGCCAAGACCAACCCGGCCGCCTATCTGGGCAAGTCGCCGTCGGGCGTGACCGTCAACCTGACCGACCAGATCCAGTCGAACGGCCAGATCGCCAAGGTGCCGTTCACCCCGGTCGTCACCCAGTCGATGATCGACAACTGCCAGCCGCTGAACCCGTTCGGCTATGGCCAGATGTCGGCCGCCGCCAAGGCCTATGTCACCGCTCAGCAGTACTTCGCCTTCAAGAACACCCAGACCTTCCTGCAAGGCTCGGTGACCGGCGACATCGTCAACCTGCCGGGCGGTCCGGTCGGCATCGCCCTGTCGGGCGAGCGCCGCACGACCGACAACGACTACCGCGTGGACGACATCTCGTCGGCCGGTCGCACCCGTTCGGCGGCCATCGCGCGCACGCAGTACCAGACGACGGCCGAGGAATACGGCGTCGAACTGAACATCCCGCTGCTGGGCCGCGACTTCAGCCTGCCGTTCGCGCAGCGCCTGGATCTGAACCCGGCGGTCCGTTGGTCGAAGCAGACGGGTAGCGCCCCGACCTTCGTCAACGCCCTCGGCAAGACGATCAGCCCGTCCTACAACGGCGACCTGGCCCGCATCTGGTCGGTGGCCGGCACCTTCCAGGTCATCAAGGACATCACCTTCCGCGGCAACGTGACCCGCTCGATCCGCCAGCCGGACGGCGTGGAACTGTTCCTCGGCGGTCAGCCGGCGTTCACCACACCGAGCGATCCGTGCACGACCGCCAACATCGGTTCGGGCGTCAACCCGGCCCAGCGTAAGGCCAACTGTATCGCGGACGTGAAGAAGGCGGGCTACGCGACGACCGACGCCGAAGCCCTGAACTTCCTGAACTCCTATGCTCCGCCGTCGCAGTCGCTGCTGGGCGCCCGCTTCGGCAACATGGGTCTGAAGCCGGAATACGCCAAGAGCTGGACCGCCGGTGTGGTTCTGGAGCCGCGCTTCATCAAGAACTTCAAGATGTCGGCCGACTATGTCGACATCCGCCTGAAGCAACAGCTGAGCCGCGTTTCGCTCGATCAGCTGTCGGCCTACTGCTACGACTCGGCCGCCTATCCGAACAACTCGGCCCAGTTCGGCACCAACACCTGCGACTCCTTCGCGCGTTACACCAACGGCACCGAACCGGCGTCGACCCTGAAGTTCGCTCTGAAGGACGGCTGGAGCTCGACCTATCTGAACCTGGCCGAGACCGACCTGCGCGCCGTCAACATCGTGGCTTCGTACCGCGTGAAGGTGGCCGAGATGTTCGGCCGCGACAGCGACTGGGGCCGGATCTCGGTCAGCAGCAACCTGTATCGGATCCTGGAATCGACCTTCAGCAGCACCGGCCTGCCGGCGGACAACGAGTACTATCTGGGCTCGATCGGCACGCCGCGTTGGCAGACCGCCACCACGGTCGCCTACAGCCTGAAGAAGTTCACGACCAGCCTGAACATCAACACGGTCAGCAACACGATCCGCTTCAACGGCGCCACGCCCGCGACGATCGAGGTCAACCCCTTCCTGCAACAGAAGGGCTATGCGACCTACAACCTGTTCTTCGGCTACGACGTGACGGACAAGATCGAAGCCCGCGTCAACGTGAACAACGTGACCAACAAGCGCTTCGTCGATCCGCGCGACGGCACGATCTACAGCTCGGCCGGCCGCACCTGGCAGTTCTCGGTCAACGCCAAGTTCTAAGCTCGCGAACCCCGATCGCGGTCGAAAGGCCGCGGTCGGATCGCGCGATCTTCAAGCTCCTCGCCTCGGCGGGGAGCTTTTTTCTTGGCTGTGTTTACGTTGAGCGTGGAGGCTGGTCCGGATGGCGCTGAAGAGGCCATCGGCACTCAAGGCTAGAACAGCCTATTTTCCTTCGTGGAGCAGGGGGCTAGGCGGTCGGACGCGCGCGCCGCGTCGCCTCGGCGCGAGGCGCCGAGGGCCATGGGCCGGGTATCGGGCGAGCGCGCCGAGGCGCGCGCGGGTCAGGCCGTCTGAGCGACCAGGCCTTCCAGGACCCGCTTCAGGTCCGCCTCGCGGAACGGCTTCTGCAGCACGGCCGCGCCGCGGTGGTCTTCGGACAGTCCCGCCTCGCCATAGCCGCTGGCGAAGGCGAACGGCACGCCCCGCGCCTTCAGGGCGTCGGCGACCGGAAAGATCGGGCGGCCGCCCAGATTGACGTCCAGCAGGGCCGCGTCGATCTCGGCCGAGCCGGCCAGGCGCAGCGCTTCGTCGATTTCCGCCGCCGGGCCGACGATCGCGCAGCCCAGATCGGTCAGCATGTCCTCGACCAGCATCGAGACCAGGGCCTCGTCCTCGACGACCAGGACCTTCAGGGAGGACAGTGTCTTCATATGTCAGGGCTCCAGCGCGCGAAGAGGCAGCGCCATTTCACAGACGAGGCCAAGCTCATCATAAGTCAGCTCGACCCCGCCGGATAGCTCGGCCGCGAGGCCGCGCTCCAGAAGGCGGGCGCCGAAGCCTCGGCGAGAGGGCGGGGCGACCGGCGGGCCGCCGGTTTCCTTCCAGATCAGCCGCAGGAGGCCGCCTTCGGCCCGCCACCGCACGGCGATATGGCCGGTCGGCGTCGACAGCGCGCCGTACTTGGCCGCGTTGGTGGCCAGCTCGTGAATGCCCATGCCCAGCGCCACGGCGGCCTTCGGCGTCAGGCGGATGTCGGCCATGTAGTCGAAGCCGATCCGATCCTCGCCGGCCAGGGCGTGCAGCTCGACGTCGAAGACCTCGCGCAGGCTGGCGCCGGCCCAGCTTTCCCGCGTCAGCAGGTCGTGGGTCTGGGACAGGGCGATCAGCCGGGTCTCGAAGGCCTCGCGGAAGAATTCGGGCGAGCTGATCGAGCGCAGGGTCTGGGCGGCGATCGACTGCACCGTGGCCAGGCTGTTCTTCACGCGGTGGTTCAGCTCGTTGACCAGCAGCTTCTGGCGCTCCTCGGCGCGCTTGCGCTCGGTGATGTCCAGCGAGACGCCGGCCAGGCGGCGCACGCCGCCGTCGTCGGCCTTCTGGGCCGCGCGCCCTCGGGCGTGCAGCCAGCGCAGGTCGCCGGTCGGATGGATCACCCGGTACTCGACGTCGTAGTCGGCGCCCTCGCGGATCGCCGCCTCGATGGCGGTGAGGACGCCCGGCCGATCCTCCGGATGGATGGTCGCGATCAGGTCCGCGAAGCTGAAGGGCTCGTCGGGGCCTCGGCCGTAATTGGCCTTGCACAGGTCCGAGGCCTCATAGGCCTTGGTGGCGACGTCCAGGTCCCAGGAGCCCATCCGTCCGGCGTCGAGCGCGAACTTGAGCCGCTCCTCGGCGCGGCGGCGCTCGTCCAGTTCGGCGATGGCGCCGGCGGTCAGACGGATCGACTCGATGGTCGCGGCGACCTGGCCGCCCAGGCCGACCAGCAGGATCTCGTCGCGCGCGGTGAAGCGGCCGGGCAGGGGATGGCCGAAGAAGAGGCCGCCCAGCACCTCGCCCTGCCGCGTGGCGACGGGCAGGGCCAGATAGCTGCGTACCGGCAGATGGCCCTCGGGCATGCCGCGCCGGGGGGCGTTCAGGCCATAGCGCGGGTCCTGGGTGATGTCGTCGGACCGCACGACGCCGGTGTTCTCGAAGGTCGGGGCGAACAGCGGGGTCTTGCGGACCTTGGGAAAGTTGGCGAAGGCCTCGGGCGCGGCGCCCGACAGGCGATACAGCGCGTAGGATTCCCCGTCCGGTTCCAGCTGGTTGTAGAAGAAGGCGCCGAAGGCCGCGCCGCTGATCTCGCGCGCGCCGTCGATCACCACCTGCACGCAGCTTTCGATGTCGGTGCTGGAGGCGACCGCCTCGGTGACGCGGGCGAGGGTCTCGGACTTGCGGACTTCGTCGGCGAAAGCCGCTTCGAGCCGGGCCAGGCGCGCGCTCGCGTCGGCCTGTCCATCGCCGCGCAACTCCCTCTCCGCCAGGCTGGCCAATACACGCCCTCCGCCGGGCCGCCCCTGGCCCGCAGAGGCGCAGAACGCGCCGCTCGACGGCCGGTTCCGCGCGCCGGGAAGAAAGATGGCCTCAGCGCTCGGCGTCGTCGTCCAGCGGCGGGCTGATGCGCAGGGCGGTGACCTGATTCCTCTGCCGCCGGAGCACTTGGAAGCGGTGGCGGTGGAAGATGAAGGTCTGGCCCGGTTCGGGGATCATCTGGGCCTCGTGGATGACCAGACCGGCGATCGTCACCGCCTCGCCCTCGGGCAGCCGCCAGTCCATCGCCCGGTTCAGGTCGCGCACCGTCACCGGCCCGTCGACATGGACCGAGCCGTCCTGTTGGCGACGCACGCCCTCGACGCTGGCGTCGTGCTCGTCCTCGATCTCGCCGACGATCTCCTCGAGGATGTCTTCCAGGGTCACCAGGCCCTGCATCGCGCCGTACTCGTCGACCACCAGGGCGAAGTGACTTTTGCGCTTCAGGAACGCGTTCAGCTGGTCCTTCAGATTGGTGGTGTCGGGGATGAACCACGGCTCGCGGACGATGGCGGCGATGTCCAGGCCCTCGACCCCGTCCTTGGCCTCGGCCAGCGCCTTCAGAAGGTCGCGGGCGTGCAGCACCCCGACGATGTTGTCGGGCTCGTCGCGATAGACCGGGATGCGGGTGTGCTGGGCCTCCAGCACCGCTTCGACGAAGGCGCGCGCGGGCAGGCCGGCGTCCAGCAGGACCATCGACTTGCGGTGGACCATGATCTCCGAGACGTCCATGTCCGACAGATCCAGCACCCCGCCCAGCATCCGCCGGTCGCCGCTTTCCACCAGGCCCTCGGAGTGGTGGTAGTCGACGGCGCCGCGGATCTCCTCGTGGGCGGCCAGCACGTCGACGGCCATGTCCAACTTGACCCCGAAGATCCGCAGCGCCCGGCGCACGATCCACTGGATGACATAGATGATCGGGCCGAACGCCCGGACGATGAACAGGGTCGGCGCCGACAAAGCGCGGGCCACGTCGTCGGAGCGGACGATGGCCAGGGTCTTGGGCAGCACCTCGGCGAAGACCAGCACCAGCACGGTCATGGCGGCGGTGGCCACCGCCACGCCCCACGGGCCGGGGATCAGGGCCGTCAGCACCTGGGTCGCCAGGGCCGAGGCCAGGATGTTGATCAGGTTGTTGCCCAGCAGCACGGCCCCGATCATCGTCTCCTGATCGGACAGCAGCTTGTTGACCCGCCGCGCCGGCCGATCGCCCTCGCGCTCCAGCTGGTGCATCCGCGGCCGGCTGGCCCCCGTCATCGAGGTCTCGGCGGCCGAGAACAGCGCCGACAGGGTCAGGAGCGCGATGACGACGGGCGCGAGGCCGAGCAGGGCGGTGAGCATGGGGGGTGTTCTAAGCGATAGCGACGGCGCGGGGGAGGTCTATCGCCGAACCTTCGCCGCCTCGGCCAGATAGAGCTCCAGGTTCGTCCAGCCCGAGCCGTCCTTGGCCAGGGCCGCGCCGTCGGCGGCCTTCCTCGGATCCAGCCCGTGGGCGGTCTCCCAGGCGTCGGGCATGCCGTCGCCGTCGGTGTCCTTGGCGGCCGGTCCCGGCGGCAGGTCGGGCCAGCCGCCGACCTCGGCCTGGCTGTCGATCACCTTGCCGGTCCGGGTCCGCACGCCCTCGACGATCCGTCGGTCGACCGGGTCGCGCCAGACCGAGGCGCCGGCGTCGGCCAGCACGCGGTCATAGGCGCTCGCCGCCGGCTCCGGCGTCACGGGCGCCACGTCCGCGGGCGCGGCCAGGCGATAGCCGGCCGGCTCGGGAATGGTGAAGGTCACCAGGCTCCAGGGATCGGCGGGAATAACCCCGTCCATGCTGTTGCCGGCGAAGTAGGCTTTCGCCAGCGTGTCGCTTTCCTTGAAGGCGAACCGCTTCTGCGAGTTCGGGCCCGGGACATAGGCGTTGTCGACGAAGTTGTAGGCCGACAGCGTCGCGGCGTCGGCGTTGTAGCCCGCCCGGTCATGGCCCCAGTTGTAGAAGACGTTCGAGCGGAAATCGAAGAACGCGCCGACCGGGTCCTTGTCCGGCCCCTCGTAATTGCCGGGGCGCGGCGCGCGGGCCATGTGGTTGGCCCACAGATTGTGGTGGAAGCTGATCCTCGACCCGTTCCCGCCCCGGATCAGGCTGCCATAGCCGTGGTCGCCCTTGACGTGGATGGAGTGCGCCAGACTCTCGCCGATGATCGACCATTGGACGGTCAGGTCATAGAAGCCTTGTCCCGGCTTGTCGTACCGGGCGCTGGCCGACAGGGTCTCGTCGACCGACCAACTGGCCGAGACGTGGTCGAGGATGATCCGCCGGCCGCCGTTGATCCAGATCGCGTCGCCCTCGACCTTGCTCTCCGAGCCCAGGCGCGAGCGGATGAAGCGGATCACCACGTCGTCGGCCGACACGACCAGGGTCTGGTCGCGCAGGGTGATCCCGCCGCCGGGCGCGGTCTGGCCGGCGATGGTGATCCGGCCCTCGCGGATCTTCAGCTCGCTCTTGAGCTGGATCGTGCCGGCGACGTCGAAGACCACGGTGCGCGGGCCCTTGGCCTCGATCGCCGCGCGCAGGCTGCCGGGGCCGTCGTCGTTCAGGTTGGTGACGTGGAGCACGCGCCCGCCGCGCCCGCCCAGCGCGAACCGCCCCGCGCCCTCGGCGCCGGGGAAGGCCAGCACGTCGGCGGCGCGGGCCGCGCCGGCGGTCAGGGTGAGGGCCAGCGCGGCGGCGCTGAACAGACGGTGGCGCATGATCTCTCCCCGAGACGCCACGGTCGCTTTAGCCGCGCGTCTCGGGGAGGATGCTAGGCCGGACGACCCTTGTCCACCGGTGTCAAGAAGCTTTCAGGACGATGTTGATAATGCGGTTCGGGCCAGTGCCGCCCTGGATCTCGGTGAGCTCCAGGCGCTCGATGGCGCCGGGCTTAAGCGCCATCGGATCGAAGCCCGCCGGCGGAGGCGCGCCATTCAGCTGCACCAGCGTCTGGGCCGGGTCGATCTTGCCGCTGAGCCGGACTCCGCCCGAATAGACCGTCGTGCGCGCCGCGGCGCCTTCGGTCGCCGGGCGAACCGCCCATTGCTCGTTCTCGGCCCGGATGTCGATGTGTTCGCGTCGGCCGTCGCTGAAGACGGCGTGGCTGCGCGACCCGCTCTCGGCCTTGCCGGCGAAGGCGATCGAGCCGCCGGCGGTCAGGGCGACGGCGCCCAGCGCGAAGCCGGCGATCAGGGCCTTGCGCGCGGCGCGGTCGGGCGGGCGGGGC
>NZ_CAMQSF010000063.1 GCF_947036865.1 uncultured Caulobacter sp.
CCCCGCCCTTTTTTTTTTTTTTTTTGGGGGGAGGGGGAGCTCGGTTACGACGCCGCGAACTTCAGCAGCTTGATCGCGTCGAAGTTCTGCACGCCGCCGCCCACGCGCTTGGTGGTGTAGAACAGCACGTGCGGGTTGGCCGAGTACGGGTCGCGCAGCACCCGCACCCCGGCGCGGTCGACGATCAGATAGCCCTTCTCGAAGTCGCCGAACGCCACCGCGCAGGCATTGGCCGCGACATCGGGCATGGCCTCGATCTCGGTGACCGGAAAGCCGAGCAGGCTCGCCGACTGGCCCGGCTGCAGGGCCGCGTTCCAGATGTAGTTGCCCTGCGCGTCCTTGAACTTGCGCACGGCGCTGACCGTGCGGCGGTTCATCACGAAGCGGCCGTTCTGGCGGTACTGGGTCTTGGCCGCGTAGATCAGGTCGATCAGCTTGTCGGTCGGGTTGCTGCCCGGCCAGGCGCCGGCCGAACCGGTGGCCACGTAGCCGACCTGACCCCACGCGTACGACGCGTCCGGCGCGGCCGTGTAGGCCATCAGGCCCTTGGGCTTGTTGACGCCATCGCCGTTGACGAAGGCCGTGGTCTCCTGGGCGGCGAAGGCGTCCTGCACCTCCTCGGCCAGCCACTCGTCGATGCTGACATAGGCGTCGTCCAGCAGGGCCTGGGTGGCGGCCGGGCTGGCGTAGAGCTCGCCGGCCGGAAAGTCGATGATGTCCAGGGTCGGGGCCGTGGTCTCCGGCCGCGCGGCGGTCTCGGCCACCCAGGCGGCGGCCAGGCCCGTGGGCGAGACCGGCTTGCGGAAGGTCCCCGCGCCGATGGTGCGCACCTGGCAGATCTCGCGCATCGGCGAGGTGGCCGCCAGGCGCCGCAGGATCTGCCGCTCCAGTTCGGGCGGCGCCACATAGCCGCCGGCCGTGGCGGTCCCTTCCGACAGGCCCTTGGCTTCGAGCAGGGCCGAAGCCGTCTCGCCGGTCTTCACATAGCGGTCGAAGGCGGCCTTGCGCTCGTCGACATGCGCCTGAGGCGCATCAGCCGAAAGAGAGGGACGGCGCAGGTCGGCCATCAGGCGATCGAGCCGGTCCTGGGCGCGGGCCACGGCCTCGTCGATGCGGCCGACCTTCTCCTCCAGCAGCACATCGGCCCGCTTGGTCTCGATCGCCGCCAGCCGCGCGTCATTGGCGGCCTTGAAGCTTTCGAACGCCGTCAGCACCTCGGCCAGCGCCGCGCGGGCCTCGGGCGAGGCCGCGTGTTTGGTTTCCTTCATGGGGATCTCCAGAACGAATGGCCTTCTCCCCTTGCGGGAGAAGGAGGGACCCGCCGGCCAAGGGCCGGTGGGAGGATGAGGGGTCGCGCCGGCGGCGCCGAGAAACCCCTCATCCGACCGCTGTCGCGGCCACCTTCTCCCGCATGGGGAGAAGGAAGTTCAGACGGCTCGCAGCCGCGCCCCAGGCAGCATCGGGAAGGTCACGATCGACACCTCCCAGAGCTCCACGCGGCTCAGCACCCGCAGACGGCCTTGCGTCCGCGCCTTGACCTGGCGAAACCCGATCGAGAGGCCGTCCAGCGCCCCGGCCTCGATCAGCGCCGCGACCAGCCGGCCGCGCGGCGTCGAGCGCAGGACCCGGCCCCGCACGAACAGGCCCTTGGCGTCCTCGAGAACCTCGTCCCAGACGCCGACCGGTTCGGTCTCGTCGTGCTGGTGCAGCATCGCCACCGGCGCGCCCTCGGCGAGGCTGTGGGCGAAGGCGCCGGCGGCGGTGACGTCGTCATTGAGGTCCCGCGTCCAGAACAGCGAGGCGTAGCCCTCGATCGCGAGATCCTTCATTGACCCCGCTCCAGCTTGGCCTCGATCCGCTCCAGCGACTGGCGCGAGGCCTCGGCCTGGGTCTCCAGCCGCGCCAGGCGCTCGGCCACCGGGGCCTGGGCCTCCAGCCGGCGCTGCATCTCGTCGATCCGCGCCGAGGCCTTGCCGGCCCACAGCAGCGCCGCGGCGGCCTGGATCGCGACCGCGACCAGCACCGCGGCCGACACCTGGCGGTCCAAGCGCCAGCGGGTGACCGCGCTGCTCATTGCTCCAGCCCCGCCAGCCGCCGGCGCTCGGCGTCGGTCAGGAAGCTGGCGGCCTGCAGCCGGCTCCACAGCGCGTCGCGCTCGGCCGACAGGGCCGGGACCGCCTCGAGGTCGGGGGCGATGGTCGCGCCGGGGAACTTCGGCCCCAGCCAGCCGCTCAGCGCCCGCGCCGCCCGCTGCGCCAGCGGAACGACGGTCCCGCGCCAGAAGGCGGCGTTGGCCTCGCGATAGTTGGCGTAGGTGTTGTCGCCGGGAATGCCCAGGAGCTGCGGCGGCACGCCGAACGCCAGGGCGATCTCGCGCGCCGCGCCGTGCTTGCCCTCGGCGAAATCCATCTCGGCCGGCGACAGCGACATCGCCCGCCAGTCGAGCCCGCCTTCCAGCAGCAGCGGCCGCCCGGCGTTGGCCGTCCCCGAATGGGCCGAGGCCAGCTCGGTCTTCAGCCGGTCGAACTGCTCGTCGGAAAGGCGGTCGCCGGCGTCCTTGCTCGAATAGACCAGCGCGCCCGACGGCCGGGCCGAATTGTCCAGCAGCGCCTTGTTCCAGGCGCTGGACGCGTTGTGCACGTCGATCGCGAAGGCCGCCGCCTCCAGCGGCGAAAAGCCGTAGTGATCGTTGGTGGGATTGAACAGCTTCAGGTGCAGCACCGGCAGCCAGCCGTCGCCGTCGCGCCCGATCCGCGCCGTGCGCCCGGCGGCCTGGTAGTCATAGGCCAGCGGCCAGCCGCGCGGTCCGGGAACCACGGTCATCCGGTCGGGTCGCAGGGCGTAGAGCTCGCTCGGCGCCCCCTCCCCCGCCGCCTCCAGATAGCCGTTGCCGGCCACCTGCAGCCCGCCGAAGAACGCCTCCATCAGATCGGGCCCGCCCTGCTCGGGATTGGGCCGATCCAGCAGCCGCTTCAGCGGGTGATCATCGGCCCGCCGGCCGTCGACGAACACCACCAGCGGCGTCGCGGCGGCGGCCTCGGCGATCATCCGCACGCAGCGATACGCCACGGGGTTCTTGGCGAACCCCTCGGCGGCCAGCGCGCCATAGTCCCGCGGCGTCCACCGCGGCTGCCCGCTGGTCGTCAGCGCGATCAGCCGCGCGGCCCGGGAGTCCTTGGCTTCCACCGACGAGCGGCGTTTGAAGAGGGGCATGGGATGCTCCCGAGGGTTGAGAACGAATAGGGAACACGATAGGGTAGGCGAATAGCAGCCCTCTCCTCCCCCTTTGGGGGAGGGGGACCAGCGAAGCTGGTGGAGGGGGACAGCACGGGAGACCCGAGCCATGGAGCAAACCCGCCCCGAAACCGTGACCCTGGCCCGCAGCCTCCGGCGCCAAATGTCGCCGCCGGAAGCCCGGCTCTGGAATGCCTTGAGGCGCGGCGGCCTTGAGGGTCTCAAGTTTCGCCGCCAGCACCCCTTCGGTCGCTGCGTGCTGGATTTCTACTGCCCGGCGCTACGCTTGGCGGTCGAAGTCGACGGCGCCTGTCACACCCTCGATCGCGAGCCCGAGCGCGACGCCGCGCGCGATCGATGGCTGAACATTCAGGGGGTCAGAACACTCCGAATCCCGGCGCATGAGGTGATGGACTCCGTGGACAGCGCGCTTGGCGCGATACGCACGTTCATCGCGGAGGCGCGGCGCGCGCCCCCTCCACCGGCTTCGCCGGTCCCCCTCCCCCAAACGGGGGAGGAGAGATAGATTCAGCCTCGCTTCCGCGCGGTTGCCCTCACAGCGCCCTCAGCCTCGGCCGCCCCCGCGCGCCCAGCATCAGCTCGCTCACCGCCCAGACCAGGGCGTCGGCCCGGTCGGGGCTGTGCTCCAGGTCGCCCGAGCCCAGCGCCATCAGCTCCTCCTCCAGGGCCGGGAACGGGCCGCAGTGCAGCACGCGGCCCTGCTCGTACAGCGCCGCCACCGGTTCGGCCCGCGCCCGCTTGCCGATCGAAGCGCGCACCAGCTTGATCGGGCACGGCGGGTCGGCGCCGGCCAGGACCGAGCGGACCATGTCGCCGCCCTGGTTCGCCTCGGCCACCAGGGCGTCGGCGCGCCAGGTTCGAGCCGCGCCAACCGCCCGCGCGGCCCAGCCAGCGGGAGACAAGCCCCGCGCCGTCTCGTCGGCCAGCACGAAGGCGCGGTCGTCGCGGCGGCCGACCACCACGATGCCGCAGGCGTCGCCGGTCGCGGTGGCCGGCGGGTCGACGGCCACCACCACGCGGTCCAGCCGCGCCGGCCGCGCCGCCCGGCAGCGGGCCAGGTCCTCGGCCCGGAACAGGCCGCCGTCGGTCTCGACGATCACGCCGTCCAGCTCCTGGGCCGCCAGCCGGGTGCCGCCATAGAGGGCCTCCAGCGTGCGCAGGAAGGCCGGCGCCAGGTGTTCGGCGTTGGCGGCGGTGGCCGCGCGGGTCACGGCGACGCCGGGCTCGGCCATCAGCGCCTTCAGCGCCCGGATCGGGCGCGGCGTCGAGGTCACCACCAGGCGCGGGTCCTCGCCCAGCCGCAGACCAAAGCGCAGCATGGCCAGGGTTTCGGCGGGCCTGGGCCAGGCGCAGAACTCGTCGGCCCAGGCGGCGTGGAACTGCGGCCCGCGCAGGCTGTCGGGGTCCTCGGCCGAGAAGGCGTAGGCCGTCGCGCCGTTGGGCCAGACCAGCCGCCGACGCGAGGTCTCCCAGCGGGGGCGAAACAGCGGCCCGCCCATCGCCTTGAGCCCAGAGGCGCCTTCGATCATCACCTCGCGCACGTCGTGCAGGGTGGGGCCGACCAGGGCCATCAGCGGATAGGCCAGGGCGTTCAGAGTGATCCACCGCGCGCCGGCGAAGGTCTTGCCCGCGCCCCGGCCGCCCAGCAGCAGCCAGGTCGACCAGTCGTCACGAACCGGGGTCGTCTGATGGATCAGCGGTTCGCCGAGCAGCGCGCTCAGCAGCCGCCGCTGATCCGGCGTCGCCAGCGCCATCATGGCCGCCGTCAGCAGCCTCCGCTCGGCGCTTGAGCTCGCGGAGCTCAGCGAAGCGATCAAAGCGGGCGGCAAGAGCGGCCTGAATCTCCTCGGGCTCGTCGGGAATGCCGTCATGCATGGAAACCTCGTCGTCATTGGCCGCCGCGTCGTCGGCGGACTTCGGAGCCGCGCGCTCCGGGACCATCGTCGCCACCGCCTTGATCGACCGGGCGAAGACCCCGCAGGTCCGCGCCTCCTTTTCGATCTGGGCCTTCTCGGCGGGGTCGTCGCTCTCCAGGAACCTGTCGAGAAGCGTGTCCATCTTCTCGCGGAGGCGGGTCTGCAGCATCTCGCTCCAGCCCGCCGCCTCGTCGCTTCTTCCGGCCATGACACAAAGATACGGCGCCAGCGGGCGCGGATGATCGGCGGGCGCGTAAAAGTGACAAGGCGCTGAATTGGCGGGGTTTTGGTCGGCGAATTCAGAGCATTCAGGCCGCTCAATCCCCGTGGTGGGGGATGCTCCCCCGCTTCTCCTCCCCCTCTTGGGGGAGGTGGATCGCCGCGAATACGCGGCGAGACGGAGGGGGGGCGGCACGCGGGGCGTAGCCTTGGCGCCGGCCCCCTCCACCGGCTTCGCCGGTCCCCCTCCCCCAAAAGGGGAGGAGAGAGTCTGAGACGCCCGCTACCGCCGCCGATAGAGCCAATCCCCCGGCAGCCCCATCCGCCGGCAGGCCTCGTACGGCGGCGCGCCCGGGATCGGGGTCCGGTCGGCCAGCCGCGCCGCGGCGCGGATCACCGCGCCCTCGAACGGCCGGGGCAGCCACTCGCCCCCGAGCCCTAGCACCGCCCGAACCTCCTCCGGAACCAGCCCCACGGCCGCGCGGATCAACGGATGCTGCAGCCGGCTCAACGGCCCGGCGATCCGCACCGCCCGCATCAGATCGAGGAACTCGAACACGATGTCCGACCGCTCCAGGCTCGGCAGGGTCGCCGCCAGCCGGGCCCGCCAGGCGGCCTCGCAGGCCGGCGCGCCGAGCGCCCCGTAAAGCCGCGCCGCCGGCCCCGCCTCGGCGTGGAATCGGTCGCGCTCGGCCTCGCTCAGCGGCGCGACCAGGGCGTGATAGGCGGTGAGGAAGCCAAAGCTGGCGGTCGCCTGCACCCAATCAAGCAGGTCGGCGTCGTCGGCGCGATAGGCCGCGCCGCCGGGCGTCGCGCCGGCCACCCGCGCGTGCTGGCGGCCGACCCCGGCGATCATCGTCTCGGCCACCGACCGCGCGCCATAGACCGTGACCATGGCCGCCAGGCCCGTCCGCCTCAGCCGGCCCAGCGGATCGGCCCGGAAGGTGGAATGCTCCCAGACCCCCGTGCGCACGCGCGGCTCGGCCAGTTCCAGGATCACCGCCGTGATCCCGCCGACGAACAACGCCACCGGGTTCTTGAACACCCGCCACGACACCGAGTCCGGCGCGGCCAGGGCCGGCTCGCCCGGCGGCTGGGCGAAGTCGACGCGCGCCCCGACCGGAACCGCGAAGGCGTCGCGCGCGAGGCGGGCCAGGATGGGCTCAAAGGGCATGCGGACGATCATTTCCTGGTCGATGCGCAGCCTACACCCAACAATCCCGTAACCGCATTGGACTTGTCATGGTACCGCGCCCATATGGCCGCCTGGACCAGTGCGAAGGACGACGAACGTGCATCTGACGGGCGAGCTTCTGATCGGCGGCGAAGGCCGCAAGGGGACCCACGGCGAGATCAAGGGGGTCAATCCCGCCACCGGCGAGACGCTGGAGCCCGCGTTCGGCGGCGCGACCAAGGCCGACGTCGAGGCCGCCGCCGCCCTGGCCGCCGAAGCCTTCGGCCCCTATCGCGCCCTCTCCTACGAGGCCCGCGCCACCTTCCTGGAAGCCATCGCCGAGCATATCGAGGCGATCGGCGATGACCTGATCGTCCGCGTGATGGCCGAGACCGGCCTGCCCCGTCCGCGCCTGGAGGGCGAGCGCGCCCGCACCACCGGCCAGCTGCGCCTGTTCGCCAGCGTGCTGCGCGACGGCGGCTTCCTGGAGGCGCGGATCGATCCGGCCCAGCCGGACCGCAAGCCCCTGCCGCGCCCCGACCTGCGTCTTCGCCAGGTGCCGCTGGGCCCGGTAGCGGTGTTCGGCGCGTCGAACTTCCCGCTGGCCTTCTCGGTGGCCGGCGGCGACACCGCCAGCGCCCTGGCCGCCGGCTGCCCTGTGATCGTCAAGGCCCACCCGGCCCATCCGGGGACCTCGGAACTGGTTGGCCGCGCCATCCAGGCCGCCGTCGCCTCGGTCGGCCTGCACCCCGGGGTCTTCTCGATGATCCACGACAGCGGCTACGAGGTCAGCCAGGCCCTGGTCGCCGATCCGCGGATCAAGGCCGCCGGCTTCACCGGCTCGCGGCGCGGGGGCCTGGCCCTGGCCGCCATCGCCCAGGGCCGTCCCGAGCCGATCCCCTTCTATGCCGAGATGAGCAGCATCAATCCGGTGATCCTGCTGCCGGCCGCCCTGGCCGCGCGCGGCCCGGCCATCGCGCCGGACTTCGTCGCCGCCCTGACCTTGGGCGCGGGCCAGTTCTGCACCAATCCCGGCCTGATCCTGGCCATCGACGGCCCCGAGCTCGACGCCTTCGTCGCGGCCGCCGGCCAGGCCGTCGCCGCCGCGCCGGCCGCCGTCATGCTGACGCCGGGCATCTGCCAGGCGTTCTCGCACGGCGTGGAGGCGCTGGTCGGCGCGCCGGAGGTGACCACCGTGGCGCGCGGCCAGAAGGGCGCGGACGGCTCGCACACCGGCCAGACGGCTCTGTTCAGCGTCGCGGGCGCGGCCTTCCTGGCCAATCCGCGTCTGCACGAGGAGGTGTTCGGGGCGGCCTCGATCGTGGTGCGCTGCGCCGACGCGGCCGAGCTGGCCCGCGTCATCGACGCCCTCGAGGGCCAGCTGACCATCGCCCTGCACCTGGACGCCCCCGACCACGCCCTGGCCGCCCAGCTGCTGCCGGCCCTGGAGCTGAAGGCCGGGCGCATCCTGGTCAACGGTTTCGGCACCGGCGTCGAGGTCGCCCACGCCATGGTCCACGGCGGCCCGTTCCCCTCGACCTCCGACGGCCGGACGACCTCGGTCGGCACGCTGGCCATCGCCCGCTTCCTGCGCCCGGTCAGCTACCAGAACCTGCCCGAAGCCCTGCTGCCGGCGGAGCTCAAGACGGACAACCCGCTCGGGATCGTCCGGCGGGTGGATGGGAAGCTGAAGCTTTAAAAGCTCCTCCCCCTCTGGGGGAGGTGGCCCTTAGGGCCGGAGGGGGCAGCGCGGCCTATGCCGAGAAGGCCCCCTCAGTCACTTCGTGACAGCTCCCCCAGAGGGGGAGCATCCTCAGTGGCTCGCCGCCGGCGGCGGCTTGGCGAGCTTGGCGACGTCCGCCTCGGTCACCGGCTTGGCGTAGTTGTTCCCGAAGTGGGTCCGGACATAGGTGATCGCCTCGGCCATCTGGGCGTTGCTCAGCATGCCGGAGAAGCCCGGCATCGCCCCCTTGCCGCCCGTCACCACCATGATCGGATAGGCCGCGCCGGCCAGCCTGGGATTGTTGGCCAGGGCCGGGATCGTCCCCGCCCCGGTCGCGCCCTTGGCGTCGGCCATGTGGCAGGCCTGGCAGACCTGGCCATAGACCTGCTCGCCGGTCACCGGCTTTTCCACCCGCACCACGCCGCCGGCCGAGTCTTGAGCGGCCACGGGCGCCGCCGCGGGAAAGGCCGCCAGCAGGACGGCCGCTAGAACGATCTTCCGCATGGCTCAGGCCTCCTCGTTACGCTTCCAGGGCGCGCTTGTGCAGACGGGTGATGGCGTCGATGGACGAGAGCAGCGCCCCCTCCATCCAGCAGCCGACATAGGACGCGTGCTCGCCCGCCAGCACGATGCGCCGGTCCATGGCCACCAGGGTCTGGTAGTGTTCCTTGCGGGTCTCCTCGTTCCAGCGCGCGCAGCAGCCCAGGCTCCACGGCACCCGGCTCCAGGCGACCGAGGCGCCGGTGACGAACTCCTTGCGGTAGCTGCCGGGGTGGATCACAGAGCCTTGCGCCAGGGCCGCCTCGATCCGCTGCTCGGGCGTCATGCCCGACAGCCGATACGCGCCCAGGTCCCGGGCGAAGGCGCCCAGCAGCACCGCCGGCCCGTCCTTGAACATGTTGTTGTTCGGATAGGAGATCAGCCCGATCTCCTGATCCGTGAAGCTGTGGCCGCCATAGATGAAGTCGTCCTCCTCCCAGAAGCGGCGCTTCATCTCGAGGCCAATCTTGACCTGGCCCGAATAGGGCACGGCCTTGATGGCGGCCATCATCTGGTCGGTGACCTGCAAATCAAGCTGGCCGAGGATGCCCAGCGGGATGGTGCAGACGCACCAGTCGGCCTTGGCCTCGCTGGCCTTGCCGGTCGCGACGTCGGTGAAGCTGACGGTGACGCCCTTGTCGTCCTGGGCGATCTTGCTGACCTTGGCCCCGTAGGTGATCAGGTCCGACACCTGCCTGGCGAAGGCCTTGCCGATCATGTCCATGCCGCCCACCGGCTGGAACATGGTCGTCTGCATCTCGTAGCCCATGAAGAAGGCCATCGAGGTCCAGACCTGCGGGTCCAGCACGTCGTGCAGGCTGGAAAGGTCCTTGGACGGGATCGGCGCGCCGTTGACCCCGCCGCCGCCGGGGCGCTCGAAGCCGCGATGGGCGGCGGCCTTCAGGCTGGCCGAATACTTGTAGTCGTTGTCCAGCATGCCCCAGCCCTTCAGGGCCTCCAGCAGCCGTTCGCGGTCCTCCTTGGTCACCGCGTCGTCCAGGGCCTTGGCGTTGATCGACTTGGCCAGGAGCTCGGCGATATTGCCCTCGAAGTCGGCGGCGGCGGTGTTGAACCGCACCGGCTTGCCGCCGAACGCCTGGGACGAGTGGATCCAGCCGGAGTGGTTGAACTGGATGAACGGCTCCAGGGCCACGCCGAACTGCTTGCAGTAGTGCAGCAGGGTCCGGTGGTGGTGGGGGATCCGCCAGGGACCGGGGTTCAGGTAGTTGCCGGGCGCGAAGCCGACCTTCTGGGCCGCCCCGCCCAGCTCGGTATAGGTATCTCCTCCACGAAGGGACCAGTTGCGGCCGCCGGCGCGGTTCTGGAACTCCAGGATCTTGACCTTGTAGCCGGCCTTGGTCAGCTCGTAGGCCGCCAGCATGCCGGCGAGGCCCGCGCCCAGCACGATGACGCTGGCGCCGGGCCGCGCCCCTTGCAGGTTAGGCGGGCCGTGGAACTGGGTCTCGGCCGCGTGGCCCAGCGAGGTCATCGCCTGGTACAGCGCGGCCGTCCCGCCGACCTTGGCGATGGCCGAAAGCAGCTGCCGCCGCGTCGGCGTCCTGGCGCCCGAATCCATGAAGCCCTCCCGCTGATCTCCTCGAAAGGGCTAGCAGGGCGGACGGCGGCGGGCAGAGGGCGCGGCGGGGCCGGCGCGAACACGGGGCGCGAAACCCCGATTTATCGGCGCCGAGATCATCCCGATGCGCGCGAACTGTGCAGTGGGATAAGCCCTCCCCCTCGATGGGGGAGGGTTGGGTGGGGGTGATCACGGCCGCGGCGGCCGAACCGTCGCATCACCCCCATCCCCGGCCCTTCCCCCATCGAGGGGGAAGGGAGGCGTGGCTCAGTCCGCCGACAGCATGCCCAGCAGCTTCAGCCGGAACACCATGACGCTGCCGCCGGGGATCGGGCCGTTGTCCTCGGCGCCATAGCCCAGCTCCGGCGGGACATAGAGCACCCACTCGTCGCCGACCTTCATCTTCGGCACGGTCTCCATCCAGGCCTGGACCAGGCCGTCCAGCGGCATGATCGCCGGCTTGCCGCGCTGGAAGCTGCTGTCGAACACCGTGCCGTCCAGCAGCTTGCCCTCGTAGTGGACCTTGATGATGTCGCCGACCTTGGGCGAGGGACCATCCTTGGGGCCGGCGGTCACGACCTTGTACTGCAACCCCGACGGCAGGGTGACGACGCCCGGCTCCTTGGCGTTCTTGGCCAGGAAGGCCTTGCCGGCGGCGGCGGCCGGCGGGGCCGGGGCGTTCAGTTGCGGCGGCGGCGTGACCTGCTGGGCGGACGCGGCGCTGGCGGCGACGACGACGGCCACGGCGGCCAGGGAAGCAAGAAGGCGCATGAAGGGTCTCTCGAACTCGAACCGGTGTCGGTGAGCGCCACCGTAGCCGTCCTTGACCGGAACTTCGCGGCGAAATTTTGGGGAGGGGGGGCGAGCAGAGCTCCGGGAAAGCCAAAGCCGCCGCGCGGGGGAAGCCCCTGGTTGCCAAACCGAACTAGGCTCGCACAATCCGCCGATCATCGCCCATGAGGGTCCGCAGCAGTCGCAGAACGGGAGGCTCCAGCCATAAGGTCACGGCTCCCGCGATCAGCATCGCGACGGCAAGCGCTATAGGCCCGCAATACCCCTTCTCAACTCCCATGGCGGCTAAGCGACCCATAATGACCGCGCCGATACTGTTATGAACGAGATAAAGCGGATACGTGCCGAGCCCCATCAGCCTGATAAGCTTGGCTAAACCCGTCAGCCAACGATCGACTAGCGATCTATGCACGACACTGGCGGTCAACAGCGCGACCGCGCCAAGCCAAAGCAGTATAGCCGCGAAGGCGTTCATGGGGGGCCCGGGGATTTTAACCGACGCCTCATCGAGGATTTCAAGAACCCCGCCCAGCAAAGCAAGCGCTAGGAAGATCAGTCTTCTCGGCTCGGCTCTCTTGAAAAGCACCAACCAAAGCAGAATGCCGCAGGCGAACTCGCAACCATGCGTCAGCAGCAGAAGTTCGCCGAAGCGATGATGAAGCCCTTTTGCGATGAGGGGCGCCATCGGCGCCGCGAGCCATAGCGATGTGCTCGTAAGCGCCAGAACGCAGGCTAGACCATCAATCCAGCCGAACCGTCCCAGGCGCAACAACAACCAGACGAGCCCGTAAAACGCGATCTCGACTCCCAGTGTCCAATAGACGCCATCAATCCAAGGCGGGAACGGGACGAAGAATACGCTTCGGAGATAGGTGGTGAAGACTTCCGAAGGCCTCGAGCCCGCGGCCCACAGCATCACGAGCAGTGTTAGCG
Source organism: uncultured Caulobacter sp. (assembly GCF_947036865.1). Lineage (GTDB taxonomy): Bacteria > Pseudomonadota > Alphaproteobacteria > Caulobacterales > Caulobacteraceae > Caulobacter. The sequence goes on from NZ_CAMQSF010000063.1 coordinate 12,129, forward strand.
ACGCGCAGATCGCGGCAGCGGGCCACAAGCGCAGGAAACGACTGCGCGCGAAGCTCGTGGCGCCCACGTTCTCAGCGCTGTAGGCGATAACGAAGCCCGAGATGACGAAGAAGATCTCGACGCCCACCCAACCGGACTGAAACCCCGGCTGGCCAGAGAAAATGCCTTTCGTGAGCCCGTAGGTCGTCGAGCCCTTGACTCCAACCCAGTAGGACAGGTGGAAACATCCCACCATCGTAGCGGCTAGAAACCTAAGTAGGTCCAGACCAGCCAACTGCCTCGATGGCATTTCCGGCCTCCTCAACCTGGCATGCGCCAGCATGCGCACATGAGCATGCTCTGGCCAAAGCTGGGAGCGAAAAGGCGCCTTTGACCGAAACGCGGGCCGCCCGCGAAGCCCCGCTGAACGGCTTAGCTCATAGGAGCATTAAGACCCTCAGCGTGCTCCGCCTTGCCGCAGACGGAGAAGAACGTCCCGTTACGGCATCCCTCCTGGGAGTCATCAAGGGGTTAGGCGCGCCTCCCCCGCCCCGTACGCGTAGACGCCCAGCATCGTCCCGACGAACCCGCCGGCCTTCCTGGTGCTCAGGGTCGTCCCGTCGGCGCCCGCGAGCACCGTCTCCCACCGCCCCTTCGCCGTCCCGTAGGCGAAGTCGAGCACGCCGCCGGTCACCCTGATCCGCAGGTTCAGCGGCGCGCCCGGCTTCAGGGCCAGGGGCTTTTCCGCCGCCACCACCCCGTCCACCGGATCGTCCTTGCCCGTCCGCCTCTCGACCCGCACCAGGGTCTTGCCGCCGGCGCGGACCAGGCCGACGAACCAGTAGAAATCGTCGTTCTGCAGGGCCACCAGCCCAGCCTTGTCCCCGTCGGCGCGGGGCGTAAAGCGCAGGGTGGTCGAGACCGTGGCGTTCATGTGCTGCTGGCGCCGGGCCCACAGCGAGGGCTGCGCGTGGCCGCCCAGGGCGTCGGGCCGGGCCTGGACGCTCAGCGTCCCCCCCTTCACCGACCACAAGCGCGAGGTCGGGATGCGCGGGGTCATCCAGCCTTTCGGCAGCTCCGGACCCGCGAAGGTCTCGGCGACCGTGAACGGTCCGGAGGTCGGCGGCGCGGGGGTCGCCGGGAGCCTCGGCGCGGCGTGGACGTAGGGGATCGGCGTCTTGGCCGGCAGGATCACCGGCCAGCCGTCCTTCCATTCGACCGGCAGCAGGAAGGTCTCGCGGCCGGTGTTGTAGAGATCCTCGCCATAGGGCCGCACCGCCAGGAACGTCGCCCACCACCGGCCGTCGGGGGTGTCGACCAGGTCGGCGTGGCCCGCCGAGGTGATCGGCAGCGGCCGGTCCTTGGGCAGGTCGCGCTGGGTCAGGATCGGATTGTCCGTATAAGGAACATAAGGCCCAGTCACCGTCTTGGCCCGCAGCACCACCTGGCTGTGGCCCTCGGCCGTGCCGCCCTCGGCGGCGACCAGATAGTACCAGCCGTCCTTCTTCAGGATGTGCGGCCCCTCGGGCCAGATCGGCCTGGCGGCCGGGTTGACGCCCTTGTCCAGCAGCACGGTCCTAGGCCCGACGGTCTTCTTGCCGGCGATGTCGTATTCCTGGATCCAGATCGCCCGGTGGCCGGGATACGCGGCCTTCTCCGGCGGCTCGTCATTGTTGACGATCCAGGCCTTGCCGTCGTCGTCGAAGAAGATCGAGCTGTCGATCCCGCCCACCGTCGGCAGCCACACCGGATCAGACCACGGCCCCTTCGGATCCTTGGCCGTGATCAGGAAGTTGCCGCCGCAGTCGACGCAGGTGTTGAGGATGTAGAACAGGCCGTCGTGATAGTCGATCGACGGCGCGAACACCGCCCGCGACAGCCCCAGCCGCTTGAAGTCCAGCATGCCCGGCCGGTCGATGGCGTTGCCGATCTGGGTCCAGTGGACCAGGTCGGTCGAGTGGTGGATCGGCAGGCCCGGGAACCAGGCGAAGGTCGAGTTGACCAGGTAATAGTCCTTGCCGACCCGCGTGATGCTGGGGTCGGGATAGAAGCCCTGGACGATCGGGTTGCGGTACTGGCCCGGCGCGGCCTTGACCGCGTCCGACGGGTCCGAGCCGCTGTAGACGAAGTGGCTGAAGGCGGCGGTGTTGGGGGCGGCGGCGAGCGCCGTGGCCAAGGCGAGTGCGATCATTCCAGTTCCTTCACCCGGTTTTCCCCGCGAAAGCGGGGATCCAAGCCGAGCCTAATGTTTGGCGACGCGTTCCAACCCATGCGCCGCTTGGGTCCCCGCTTTCGCGGGGAAGAACGGTGGTGGTGGCGTTCACCGCCCCGGCGCCGCCCGCAGCGCGGCCGCCACGGCCTCGCGCAGGGGCTTGGGCCGATAGGCGTCGTCATAGAGGGTCGGGCGCTTGGCCAGCTTGTCCTGGCGCGGCCACTGGCCCTGCAGCCACGAGTATTTGTCGACCATCCCCCAGGCCAGCACCTCGCGCACCTGGCGGTAGCTCAGCATCAGGTCGAGATACGCCTTGCCATAGGCCGCCACCGCCGCGTCGCGCGGGCCGATCTCGGCCGGCAGGCCCTTGTCGTGGACGTCGAACTCGGTGATCAGCAGGTCGTAGCCCATGCCCGTGACCTCATCGAGGAAGGCGCGCCAGGCCTTCTCGTCGGGCTTGCCAAAGCCGGTGAAGGTGTCGGCGTTCTCGGCCCCGATGTGGCTCTGCACGCCCAGGGCGTCGACCGGCGTCCCGCGCTTGCGGAAGCCCTCCAAGAGCTTCAGCACGCCGGCTCGGTGGGTCTCCTGCCCGACCTCCCAGCTCATATAGTCGTTATAGACCAGCCGAGCCTTGGGCGCGGCCTCGCGGGCGGTGTGATAGGCCAGGTCCAGCACCGGCTCCTGGCCCATGGCGTCCGACAGGAAGGTGCGGCGGATCGCGCCGTCCTTGGGATCGACCGTCTCGTTGACGACGTCCCACGAGATCATCCGGGGATAGCGGCCGCACAGGGCGCGGATGTGCTCGGTCAGCATCCTGGCGGCCGCCTGCGCCGGGCGCGGGCCGAAGTCGTAGGTCTTGGTCCAGGCCGGAAACCATTGCGGATGGTGCCACAGCAGGGTGTGGCCGCGCAGGGCCTGGCCGTTCGCCTGGGCGAAGGCGGCGATGCGGTCGGCGCGCTCGAAGTCGAAATACTCAGGCCCCCGCGCCCGCACGACGTACCACTTCAGCTCGTTCTCGGGGACCAGCACGCCGCACTCGCGGGCCAAGAGGGCGGCGTATCGCGGATCGTCCAGCAGGGGCGTTCCGACGGCGCTGCCGAAATAGAGCCCCTTGGCGCGGGCCAGGTCGCGCAGGGAGGGCTCGGCCGCCGGCGCGGCGGTCCCGGCCAGGGCCGCGGCGGCCCCGGCGGCCA
>NZ_CAMQSF010000064.1 GCF_947036865.1 uncultured Caulobacter sp.
CGCGGGTTCGGGCTTGGGCGCGGGCGCCGGCTCGACGGCCTTCGCCGGTTCCGGCTGAGGCGCGGGCGCGGGTTCGGCGGCCTTGGCCGGCGCGGGTTGCGGCGCCGGCATCGCGGCGGTCTTGGACTTGCCCGTCAGCCAGGCGATCACATCGTCGAGGATCTTCATCGTGTTCGGCTCGTCTATGAGATAGTGGGCGTTGTTGGGATAGATCTTGATGTCCGCGGCCGCGTACTTGCGGGCGACGCGCTGGACGTCCTCCAGCGGCGTGGTGCGGTCCAGGGCGCCGGCCAGGACCAGCACGGGGACCGTGACCTTGGCCGCGTCGACAAAGGCCGCCTTGCGAGGATCCTTGCGGGGCCACGCCAGATCGGCCAGCACCTGGCCGCTGTCATGGACCATCTTGGAATAGAGCTCGTCGTGACGCGCGGCGGGCACGGCGTTCATCACCCCAAACTTGAAGCCCGGCTTCCACATCTTGCCGGCGCGAGTCTCGGGCTTGGATTGCAGGGCCATGTTCAGGAAGGTGAACACCGGCGAGAGCTTGGGCTTGCCGCGCGCGTCGGCCGGCGAGGCCGGCGCGAACAGCACCAGGGCCTCGGCATGGCCGGCCTCGGCGATCTTCTGAGCGATCAGGCCGCCCATCGAATGGCCGACGACGACCGGCTTCTTGCCGGTGTCCTTGGCCAGGGTCTGGGCCAGCGCGCTCATCTCGGCGACATAGTCGGCCAGGGTCAGGCCCGCGAGGCCCGCGCGCGGCCCTTCGACCGTGCGCACCGCCGCGCGGATCGTCGGCGTCTCCACGCGGTAGCCCTCGGCGCGGAACCGCGCCGCGACCGGGCCCCAGACGTCGCCGGCGCAGCCATAGCCGTGGATCAACAGGACCGTATCGGCCATCCCCAACTCCCCAGCGCGACAGCCCCCTCAGCCGCTTCGCGCGAAACCCCGAAACGCGGCGGCCACCGCTTCGTAGACGCCACGCTTGAAAGGTACGATCAGTTCGGGTGCTTCGTCGAGCCTGCCCCAGGTCCAGGCGTCGAACTCGACGTGTGGGTCCGCGTTCAGGTCGATCTCGGCATCCTCGCCGATGAAGCGATAGGCGAACCAGACCTGTTTCTGGCCCAGCCAGCCGCGCGAACGCTTCTCGTTGGCCAGCACCTCGGGCGGGAAGTCATAGGTCAGCCAGCCCTCGGTGCGGCCCAGCAGCGCGACCGAGGTGACGCCGGTCTCCTCGGCCAGCTCGCGGCGGGCGGCGGTCTCCAGATCCTCGCCGTCGTCGACGCCGCCCTGCGGGAACTGCCAGTTATGGGGCGGCGGCTGCTTGTGGCGGCGGCCCAGCCAGACGCGGCCGTCCGGATGGAACAGGACGACGCCGACGTTCGGGCGGTGCTGGGGATAGTCGAGCTCGGTCATGCCGGGCCCTTGTTCCACGATTTTCAGCGGTGAGCGAGGGCCGAGGCGGGCGCGAGTTGCAAGCCGCGCGCCTGCAGGCCGGCGGCCCAGATCCGGACCTGGTTGATCGTCACCGGATAGGCGAAGCCCGAGCCCAGCGACTGGCCGCGACCCGCCGCGCCGTTCTCCAGCGCCCGCAGCTGGGCGTCGATGGCGCCGGCCGACAGCTCGTCGTCGATCACCCGGTCGGCCGAGGCGCGCGGGATCGGGCCGCCGCGCCGTTGCGCCAGACCGTCGTCGATGAACGCCAGGCCCCGCGCCTTCAGCACGGCGTTGAAGGTGGTCATGGCCTGGTCGTTGTCGACGAAGCGCGCGCCCAGATAGTTCGACAGGCCGAAATAGCCGGTGGCGCGCGACATCAGCCATTCCAGCTTGCGGACGGTGTCCTCGGGGCGGTTGGCGGCGATCAGGGTGTAGGGGCCCGGATCGTTGGCCGGATAGTCCGCCGGCTCCATCGGGGTCTCGAGCAGCACCTCGTGGCCGTGGGCGCGGGCCAGGTCGATCCAGCCTTGCAGGCCCTCGGCATAGGGCGCGAACGACAGGGTGATCTCGCCCGGCAGGGTCTCGATCGCGGCGCGGGTGGTCTGGGCGTTGAGGCCTAGGCCGCCGATGACCACCGAGACCTTCGGACGGCCGTTGGGCGTGAACGGACGGGCATAGGCCTCGGCGGCGGTGCGGCCGTCGGCGCCGATGATCGGCAGCGGGCCGCCGCCGGGGCCCGGCGCGGTCAGGCCGGCGATCGGGGCCTGGGCCAGGCCCGGGCCCTGCTGGACCGGCGGCGCGTTCTGGAGCGCCTCGGCGGGCGCCGCCGCCGCGGTCTCGGCGGCGGGCGCCCCGAACGGGTTGCGCGACAGGCCAAGCTCGCCGGGCGTGAAGTCGGCCTCGTGACCGGGGTCGCCGCTCAAGGCCTCGCGCCAGCCTTCGGGCGCGTTCTTGGTGGCGCCGATCTTGGTCAGGGGGAGGCGAATCACCGGCGCGCCGGCGTGCGGGTCGCTGGTGATCAGCACCAGGGTCGCCAGCGAGGCCAGGAACAGACAGGCCGCGCCGCTGGCGCTGATATAGGGGTTGCCGAGCGCCGCCATCAGCTTGGCGCGCAGATCGCCGGACCCGCCCGGAGCGGGCGCGGCGGCGGCATAGGCGGGCTTGCGCGAAAAGGTGACGGCCATCGCCGGGACGCTAGCCGGTCAGGGCCGAATATATGGTTAACGAGATATGGCCGACGGCGGTTCGCCGATGCGGCGGGAGGTCGCGCGCCAAACGAAAGCGCCGCCCCGGGGCTCCGGAGCGGCGCTGATAGGATCGGCCGATGGGCCTTACTTGCTTTCGGTCACCGGGCCCTTGCCGGCCGCGGCGGCGGCCTTGGCCGTGACCTCGGCGATCTTGGCCGCCGGCTTGGGCAGTTTCGGCGTGTTGGCGACGCCGCCGGCCTTCAGCACGGCGATGGCGCGCTGCAGTTGGAAGTCGTCCTTCTTGTCGTCGAAACCGGACGGCGGGGCCTCGGCCGGGGTGTGCGGCGCGACGCGGTTCTTGCCCTCGTCGGCGTTCAGCGCGTTCTTGAAGCTGGCCTCGCTGAACCAGACGCGGTTGGCGATGTCCTGAGCCTGGTCGCGGGTCTGGGCGACCTCCAGGTTCGGGGTGATGCCGGTCTTCTGGATCGAGCGGCCCGACGGCGTGTAGTAGCGCGCCGTGGTCAGTTTCAGCGCGCCGTCGGCGCCGCCGCGCAGCGGGATCACCGTCTGGACCGAGCCCTTGCCGAAGCTGGTCAGGCCGACCAGCTCCGCCCGGTGGCGATCCTGCAGGGCGCCGGCGACGATCTCGGCCGCCGAAGCCGAGCCCTGGTTGATCAGCACCACCATCGGCAGGCCGTTCAAGAGATCGCCGGGACGGGCGTTGTAGCGCTGGATGTTGCGCGGGTCGCGGCCGCGCTGGCTGACCACCTCGCCGCCGTCCAGGAACACGTCGGCCACCCCGACCGCCTGGTCCAGCAGACCGCCGGGATTGTTGCGAAGATCCAGGATCAGGCCCTTCATCTTCGGGTTCTTGGCCTTCAGGTCGTTGATCGAGGCGGTCAGGGCCTCGGTGGCCTTCTCGTTGAAGCCGGGCAGGCGGACATAGCCGTAGTCGCCCTCCATCCGGGCGATGGCGGCCTTGGGCTTGATCACCTCGCGGATCAGCTTGACGTCGAACGGGTCGGTCTTGTCGCGGGCGATAGTCAGGGTCACGGGCTCGCCGGGCGCGCCGCGCATCTGCTTGACGGCCTCGTTGACCGTCAGGCCCAGCACGCTCTGGCCGTTGACCGAGGTGATGTAGTCGCCCGCCTGGACGCCCGCGCGCGCGGCCGGGGTGCCGTCCATCGGCGAGATCACCTTGACCACGCCGTCCTCGCTGGTGACCTCCAGGCCGAGGCCGCCGTACTCGCCGCGCGTGGTGTCCTGCATGTCCGCGTAGGCGTCGGGGGCCAGATAGCCGGAGTGCGGATCCAGGCTGGTCAGCATGCCGTCCAGGGCCGCTTCGATCAGCTTCTTGTCGTCGACCTCGGTGACGTACTGGTCCTCGACCGTGCCCAGCACGTCGCCGAACAGTTCCAGCATCTTGTAGGTCTTGGTCTTCGGCGCGTTGTTCGCCTGGGCGATGGGGCTGATATAAGCCATGGTCCCCGCGCCGAGGACGAAGGCGGAAACGCCGATGAGCAGGTACTTGCGCATTAAGGCCCAGAAGGCTCCCTAGGCGGCGCGCGGCGCCGCGACCCGTGTTTTAGCCCCGTCCAACCCTTTCAGTGGCCGGAGGTATAATTACGGCCACCATTACCCAAAAAGTCGTCTACCGCGACTCTTGTTTGAGCCAGCGTTCCGGATCGGCCGGCGCGCCGTTTTCCCGAACCTCCATATAGAGTTCGGGATCCGAGGATCCATGGTCCGGCATCCGCCCGATAGGGGCGCCGGCCGCGACAGATTGTCCTCGCGCGGCGCTCACCTGATCCAGACCCGCCAGGACGACGTGATAGGCGCCCTGCGAGCGCAGGATCAGCACCGCGCCCCAGCCGTTCAGCGGTCCGGCGTATTCGACCACGCCCGCCGCCGGGGCGGTGACGGTCAGGCCCTTGTCGGTGCGCAGGGTCAGGCCGGGCGACTTGCCGCCCACCGGCAGGTCCTGGCCGAAGCGGCGGACGATCGCCCCGACGGCCGGGGCGCGCAGGGTCAGGGGACCCGTCGCCTCGACCCGGCCGAGGCCGTCGGTCAGGGCGCCGAGGGTCTTGAGCTCATTGTCCTGGGCCAGGGCCTCCTGGGCGTAGGCGCGCTCCAGCTGGGTCTTCTCGACGATCAGCCGTTCGATCTCGCCCTTGCGGTCGGCCACCACGCTCTCGGCGGTGAACAGCTCGGCCGAGGCGGCGGCGGCCTCGCGGCGCAGCGTCCCCACCGCCTCGGCCTGGCGGGCGTAGGCCTTGGCGCGCCGCTCCAGCTCCGGCGTCATGGCCTTGATCAGGATCGCCGCCCGCACCGCGTCGCGGGCGTCGTTCGGCGACACCAGCAAGGCCGGCGGAGGATCGCGCCGGAACAGCTGCAGCGCCGACAGCAGCAGCGACAGCCGCTGCCGGTTGGCGCCGAGATCGGCCAGGATCGCCCGTTCGCGAAAGTTCAGCGCCTCCAGCCGCGCCCGCTTGGCGTCGACATCGGTCCCGGCGGCGATCCGCGCATGGTCGAGTCGTTCCAGCTCGGCCCGCAGGTCCTCGATCTCGCGGCGGGTGTCGGCGGCGTCCTGGCGGTCCTTGGCCCGCTGGGCCTGCTCGGCCTTGTCCGCGCGCTGCCAGCCGACCACGGCCGTCGGGACGGCGAGCACAAGGGCGCAGGCGGCGATGACGAGTCGCGAGCGGAGCATCGCGCGACTTCTAGCGCTAATCCCGATGATAGGGCGAGCCCGACAGGATGGTGGCGGCGCGATAGATCTGCTCGGCCAGCATGGCCCGCGCCAGGGCGTGCGGCCAGGTCTGCGGCCCGAACGCCATGGTCTCCTGTGCGGCCGACAGGATCGCGGGATCCAAGCCGTCGGCCCCGCCGATCAGGAACACGACCCGCCGCGTCCCATCGTCGCGCAGCCGCGCCAGGTGGTCGGCGAAGTCGCGGCTCTTGCGCACCTTGCCGTGCTCGTCGCAGGCGATGACATGCGCGCCGTCCAGATGCGGCCGCAGCACCTCGGCCTCGGCGGCCTTGCCGGGCTTGCGGGCCTCGACCTCGACGACCTCGACCGGCCCCAGCGCCAGGGCGCGGCCCGAGGCCGTGGCGCGGGACGCGTAGTCCAGCGCCAGCTGCGCCTCGACCATGCGGCCGAGCTTCCCGACGGTGAGGATGGTGATTTTCATGAGTGAAGTTGCGTTGAGATCCTCGTCCGGAGTTTATCCTCGGGTCGGCCTCTGGCCGAGCCCGGGGGACAAGCTCAGGATGAGGATCTCAAATGCGCTTCAGTAGACCTCATCCTGAGCCTGTCGAAGGACGAGGTCGCTAGACTGATCAGTTCGCCGCCGTGCGGTGCGGGGCGTCGACCGCCCAGATCTTCTCGATATTGTAGAAGCTGCGCACTTCGGGGCGGAACAGGTGGATGACCACGTCGCCGGCGTCGATCAGCACCCAGTCACAGTGCGGCAGGCCCTCGACCCGCGCCTTGCCGAAGCCGTTTTCCTTCAGGGCGCGCAGGATGTGGTCGGCCAGGGCGCCGACGTGACGGTGCGAGCGGCCCGACGCCACGATCAGGCTGTCGGCGACCGAGCTCTTGTCCGTCAGATCGATATGGACGATGTCCTGGGCCTTGTCGTCGTCCAGGCGGGACAGGATCAGGCGCTCCAGCGCCTTGACGTCGAGGACCGGACTCAGGCCCGGATTTTCAGGGGAAGACTCGGCGCCGGCCGGGCCTTCGTGCGCACGATGCGCGGGTTCGCTACGCAGCGGATTGCTCCTTATGGGGTCGCTGTGGATAGCCTCCATAGCACGGAATTGGGCGAAAAGTGAGAGGGAGTCGATCTCGCCGTGATCGCTGGTTGCGCCTGCGGCCTGCGCGCAACGCGCTGGGGTCGGCCGATCACCCCTTTCGCCCCGCCCGCAGCGCCGTCGACGAGGCGTAGTTCAACGGCCCGCGCAGATAGACCCAGGCTGGCGCTTTCGCGTCGGCGAGGATGGCCGCGGCGCTCGACGGCCAGCGGGCCCAGGCGAAGCGGCGGGCGGCGGGCGAGGTGCGGGCCTTCAGCGCCGCCCACGGCCGCGAGACCACGGCCACCGGCACCTCGCGCATGATCTGGGTCCAGCCGCGCCAGCGGTGGAAGCCCGCCAGGCTGTCGGCGCCCATGATCCAGACGAACTTGACGCCTGGATAGCGGGCGCGCAGCACCCGCAGGGTGTCGATCGTGTATTGCGAGCCCAGGCGCGTCTCGGCGTCGGAGACGATCATGCCGCGCTCCTGCGCCCAGCGGCGCGCGCCGGCCATCCGCTCGGCGAGCGGCCGGGTCTCGGCCGAGGACTTCAGCGGATTCTGCGGCGAGACCAGCCAGATCACCTTGTCCAGCTCCAGCCGGCGCATGGCGGTTTCGGCCACGTGGGCGTGACCCTCGTGCGCGGGATTGAAGCTGCCGCCGAACAGGCCGACGCGCATGCCCGGCTCCAGGTGGAAGCCAAGGCGCTGGGCGTTGGGCCGGCCGGCCTCAGGGACGAGTCTGGCCGGTCCCGCGAACCACATACTTGAACGTCGTCAGTTGCTCGGCCCCGACCGGACCGCGGGCGTGAAGCTTGTCGGTGGCGATGCCGATCTCGGCCCCGAAGCCGAACTCGCCGCCGTCAGCGAACTGGGTCGAGGCGTTGACCAGCACGATGGCGCTGTCGACCTCGGCCACGAAGGCGTCGGCGGCGGCCGGATCCTCGGTGACGATGGCGTCGGTGTGGCCCGAGCCGAACGCGGCGATGTGCCCCGCCGCCCCGGCCACGCCGTCGACCACGGCCACGGCCAGGATCGGAGCGAGATATTCGGTGCTCCAGTCCTCGTCGGTCGCCTTCTTCATCGTCGGCTCTATGGCCCGCGCCGCCGCGTCGCCCCGCAGCTCGCAGCCGGCCCGGATCAGGGCGTCGGCGATCGGCGGCAGCAGGCGCTCGGCGGCGGTGCGGTCGATCAGCAGGGTCTCGGCCGAGCCGCAGACCGACACGCGGCGCAGCTTGGCGTTGACGACGATGTCGACCGCCTTGGCCAAATCGGCGGCGGCGTGGACGAAGACGTGGTTCAGGCCTTCCAGATGGCCCAGCACCGGAGCGCGGGCCTCGGCCTGGACGCGGGCGACCAGGCTCTTGCCGCCGCGCGGGATGATCAGGTCGATCGCCTTGTCGAGGCCGGAGAGGATCAGACCGACGGCGGCGCGGTCCGGGGTCTTGACCGCCTGGACGGCGGCGGCGGGCAGGCCGGCGCTCTTCAGGCCGCGCGTGATCGCCGCGTGGATCGCCAGGTTGGAGCGCAGGCACTCCGACCCGCCGCGCAGGATCACCGCGTTGCCCGAGCGCACGCACAGGGCCGCGGCGTCGGCGGTGACGTTGGGACGGCTTTCGTAGATCATCGCGATCACGCCGATCGGCGTGCGCACGCGGCTGATCTCCAGGCCGTTGGGCCGGGTCCAGGTCGAAATCGCCGCGCCGACCGGATCGGGGATCGCGGCCACGGCCTCGACGCCGGCGGCGACGCCCTCGAGCCGCGCGGCGTCCAGCGCCAGGCGGTCCAGCATCGGGCCCGAGACGCCGTTGGCCTCGGCGCGGGCCAGATCCTGCGCGTTGGCGGCCAGGATGGCGGCGGCGTCCTGCCGGATCGCGGCGGCCATGGCCAGGATGGCGGCGGTGCGCTGCTCTGGCGTGGCGAGGCGAAGCGCGCGCGCGCCCTCGCGGGCCGCCCGGCCCATCCCCGCCATCGTCGCCTGCAAGCTCGCGCCCGCGTCGTCCATCGGTCCGTCCCTGCCCGTTATGCTCAGGTTGAGCCTTACCTAGAGCGCGTTAGGCGAAAGTGTAAGCGGTTTCGCCGCCAAACGCGCTCCAGCCAAGAAACGAGAGCCTGTCCGGAGGACAGGCTCTAGGCGCTTTCAGGGCCGAGCGAAACCGCGTTCGTCTGAAAACGGAGGGAGTTTTGGTGGGGGCCGTACCGCTCCCTTCCCCCTCGATGGGGGAAGGGTTAGGGATGGGGGTGACTGCTGCCGTCCCCCGGCCCTCGGCGTCGACCGCCGTGTTCACCTCCACCCCTGCCCCTCCCCCATCGAGCGGGAGGGAAGAAACTCTATTCCGCGTCCCACTGGTAAGCCTTGTCCAGCCAGTCGCCCAGCCGTCCGTCGGGCCGCGCCAGGGCGTGGATGCGGGTCATCTCCTCGTCCGACAGCGCGAAGTCGAGGATGTCGAAGTTCTCCTCGATCCGCGCCGGATTGCTGGTGCGGGGGATGGCGATGATCCCCTGCTGGATGATCCAGCGCAGGGTGACCTGGCCGGGGGTCTTGCCGTGGGCGCGGCCGATCTCGATCAGCACCAGGTCCTGGGCGACCTTGCCCTGGGCCAGGGGCGACCAGGCGGTGATCGAGGTTCCCAGTTCGTCGGCCTTGGCCTTCAGGGTCTTCAGCGACAGATAGGGGTGATACTCGACCTGGTCGTTGGCGATCGGCGCTTCGGAGAGGTCGGCGGCCTGTCGCAGCAGGGCCGACGGGAAGTTCGACAGGCCGATGGCCCGGGTCAGGCCGCGCGAACGCACCTCGTTCAGCGCCTTCAAGGTCTCGGCCAGCGGCACCTCCGGCTTGGGCCAGTGCAGCAGCAGCAGGTCGACGTGATCGACGCCCAGCTTTTCCAGGCTCTTCTCGGCCGAGCGCTGCAGGTCGCCGTCGGCGAACTGGTCGATCCACACCTTGGTGGTCAGGAAGATCTCGTCGCGCTTGACGCCGCTGGCCTTGATCGCCGCGCCGACGTCGCGCTCGTTGCGATAGATCTGGGCGGTGTCGATGTGGCGATAGCCGACCTCCAGCGCCTTCTCGACCAGCGGGACGGCGGTCCCGTTCTCCAGCTGCCAGGTGCCAAAGCCCAGGGCGGGCATCAGGACGTCGCCCGAGCGGACGGTGGGAACGAGCTTGGACATCGAGATCTCCGAAAAGGCGGTCAGGCCGATATAGGCGCGGGGCGGCGCGACGCCACCCGGGCTCGAACGCGCGAGAGGCCGATCAAGACCAGACGGACGTCGTCATAGGTCATGGGCAACCCCTTCGAACCGCGACTATATGGACGCGATGACCGCTGAGAACCCCCTGAAGACTCCGGTGCTGGTGCTGGGCGCGACCAGCCTGATCGGCGGCCACCTGCTCGCTCGCCTGCGCGAGGCTGGCGTCGAGCCGTTCGCCGTCAGCCGCCGGCCGCCCGAGGATGGGGCCTGCTGGCTGGACGCGGACCTGACCGCCACGGACCTTTCCGAATACCTCGCCGACCGCCTGCCGGCCGTGGCCACGGTGTTCTCGCTGTCGCCGATCTGGCTGCTGCCCGCCGCCCTGCCGGCGCTGAAGGCCCGGGGCCTCTCCCGCCTCGTGGCCTTCTCCTCGACCAGCCGGTTCACCAAGGAGGCCTCCCCCGACGCCGACGAGCGGGCCGTGGCCCGCGACCTCGCCGACGCCGAGGCCGCCGTCGAGGCCTGGTGCGCCGCCCACGGCGTGGCCTGGACGATCCTGCGGCCCACCCTGATCTATGACGAGGGCCGCGACGGCAATGTCAGCCGCATCGCGCGCCTGGTGAAGCGCTTCGGGGTCATGCCGCTGTCGGGCGCCGGCGAGGGCCTGCGCCAGCCGGTCCACGCCGCCGACCTGGCCGCTGGCGCCCTGGCCGCCGCCCGCGCCCCGGCCGCCCGCGACCGCGCCTACGACCTGGTCGGCGGCGAGACCCTGACCTACCGCGCCATGGTCGACCGCGTCTTCCAGGGCCTGGACCGCCGGCCCCTGACCCTGCCGCTGCCGACCTGGCTGTTCAGCCTGATCATGCGCCTGGCCCGGCCGTTCTATCCGGGCGCGACCCTGGCCATGGGAACCCGCATGGGCCAGGACCTGACCTTCAACTCCGCCGACGCGGTCAGGGATTTCGGCTGGGCGCCGAGGGGGTTCCGGCCGAGGTTTTAAGGGTTTCCTTCTCCCCTTGCGGGAGAAGGTGGCTGGCGAAGCCAGACGGATGAGGGGGCTCTCGGCGACGCCGGCGCGACCCCTCACCCGACCCCGGCTGACGCCGGGGCCACCCTCTCCCGCAAGGGGGAGAGGGATTGTCACGTGCATTTGTTCCCGCTATGTTCACGCCATGGTTGACCACTCGCGCCAGCTCGCCTTCGCCCGCCGGATGCGCCGCGAGCCGCCGGCGACCGAGCGTCTGCTGTGGCGGCTGCTGCGCGATCGCCGCCTGGACGGCTTGAAGTTCCGGCGGCAGGTTCCGATCGGCCGCTATGTCGTGGACTTCGTCTGCCTGCGTCACCGGCTGATCGTCGAGGCCGACGGCCCGCATCACCAGGACTCGCCGACCGACCCGATCCGCGACGCTTGGCTGAGCGGGCAGGGCTTTCGCGTGCTGAGGTTCGCCAATCCCGAGATCCAGGGCGCCCCCGACCGCGTGCTGGGCCTGATCCTGGAGGCCGTCGCCGCGCCGCTGTGCGACCCCTCACCCGACCCCGGCTTTCGCCGGGGCCACCCTCTCCCGCAAGGGGAGAGGGAAACCGACGCTCTTCCTTCTCCCCTTGCGGGAGAAGGTGTCGCCCCGGACTTGATCCGGGGTGACGGATGAGGGGTCGACAACCCTGTCCGCCGTCGCCCCTCGCGCGCCCGACCGCCCAAGGTCGGGCCAAGCCTTACATCTCTTGGAGGCCGCAGCGTGCTAGACGGGCCGGGTTGGTCAAAGGCATGCCGTCTGGCCGGCGAAGCCGGTCCCGGGGGACCGCCCTCCGGCCGGCTGCGCCGTCCTTGAGCAACCCGGCCCGCCCAGCGATCGTCTCGCCGTGAGATGTAGGGAGGATTACTTGAGTTAGTAATCAAGTTGATTGGTAATGCCCCACAGAAATCGCACCCTCACCCCTTGACTCTTGGCGCGAATGGCGCCTTTGGTGCCTTGACGACTCTATCGGAATCAGCGATAAAGAGTCGTCCTTGGAGCGAAGATTTGGGCCTTTGCTCGACCTGTTCCATTTTGTGGATCTAGCCCCAAGGACCGCGCCTGGGGCCGCTGGGCTTAACGTTCCAAACATTGAATTTCATTGCTTCCATATGTGTGCTGTTTTTCAGGTTCACGCTGGGAAATGCTGCCTGGACATAGTCGGCTAGTTCACGCTTCGCTCCAATCAGTTCGCGCTGGTTACGAAGTGCGGTGAAAGCGCCAAGGGGGACGTCAAGTAGTTGCAGCATGACCTCGCGCTTTGAATCTCGGGGCTCGATATTTTCTATGCAGTCGTGCTTGCAGCCATAATTTGTCGCTCCCCATGTGTGGAGTTTGGAAATCTGATCGACTAGCGCAGATGTACAGTCTCCGTTGTCGGGTCTAATTCTTAATTTGTAATGCTTTCCATAAAATCGTATTGCTCTATGCAGCAGAAGCTGAAAGTGCATCTTGCTGGTGGTGTCTATTCTCTGTTTCGGCCCACTTATTTTATGATCATATTCGCTGAATGGCGCGAACCTGACGTGGAAATGGAAATCTCCAGCTTCCAAGCCTGCCCTAAAATAGTCGACGAACGCCTTATGGGCGCTATCGCGTCGCGACTTGACCGAGTTCCACTTGGTCTCTGACGGCCCGCCCTTTGAATTCTTTATGGCGTGCAAATCAGCAACGATTCTCGCAAGATTGTAGTCTGGCACAGCTAAACCGCCCACCGACATGAACTCATCGGTGACGTAGGAACTTTCATCGCAGAAGTAGTAGACGACCTTGGCACCTGGCTTGCGCATGTGAAGCAGCAAAGCTGAACAACCGCATCTAGACAAGGTGCTGCCCCAGCATGCCAAATTTGGAGTGAGATTAGGGATAGGCTTCGCTTGGGGGATAGGAAGGTCGGAGCAGGATATTCCTCCCCCCTTCCCCCAACGCCCCATCTCCGCTACACCGCCGCCGCAATGACCCGCACGCCGCACCATCACGGCCAGCACCACCATCCGACCTCGCCTCGCGGGATCGGCCGGGTCCGCGCGCTCTAAAGCCGAGCGTACCCAGCCAGAGCCCCGCCTAGCGGATGGGGCTTCGCTTAAGCGCCATCCGTCGAAGCCTAGATCACCAGGACCGACGAATGACCGACACCACCGACACCCCCGCCGAAACCTTCCGCCCCGAGGCCCGCAGCCCCCGAGGCTTCGCCGACAAGCGCGCGCGGGATCTGCGCGCCGAGCGGACGATCCTGGAGGCGGTGTCGGCGGTCTATGAGCGCTACGGCTTCGAGGCGCTGGACACCGGGGCGTTCGAATATGCCGACGCGCTCGGCAAGTTCCTACCCGACAGCGACCGGCCCAACGAGGGCGTTTTCGCCCTGCAGGACGATGACGACCAGTGGATGGCGCTGCGCTACGACCTGACCGCGCCGCTGGCCCGCTTCGCCGCCCAGAATTGGGAGACCCTGCCCAAGCCGTTCCGCCGCTACGCCTTCGGGCCGGTGTGGCGCAACGAGAAGCCGGGGCCGGGGCGCTTCCGCCAGTTCATCCAGTGCGACGCCGACACGGTGGGCTCGGCCCGGCCGGAGGCGGACGCCGAGATCATCGCCATGGCGGTCGAGGGCCTGGAGGCCGCCGGCCTGCCGCGCGGCGCGGCGGTGCTGAAGATCAACAACCGCAAGCTCCTGAACGGCCTCTTGACCGCCGCCGGGGCCGACAGCGCCGGCCAGAAGCTGGCCGTGCTGCGCGCGGTCGACAAGCTGGACCGCCTGGGCGTCGAGGGCGTGCGCCTGCTGCTGGGCGAAGGGCGGCTGGACGAGAGCGGCGACTTCACGAAAGGCGCGGGCCTGACCGGCAAGGCGGTCGACCAGGTGCTGGACTTCGTCCAGGCCGGGGCCGGCGGCCGCGCGGCGACCCTGGATAACATCGCCCGCGTGGTGGCCGGCTCGGCCGAGGGCGACGAGGGCCTCCTGGAGCTGTCGCGGATCGACGCGGCCCTCTCGAGCCTGGGCATCGCCGACGACCAGGCGATCGTCGATCCGTCGATCGTCCGGGGGCTGGAATACTATACCGGCGCGGTGTTCGAGGCCGAGCTGCTGCTCAGCACCACCGACGAGAAGGGGAACAAGGTCACCTTCGGCTCGATCGGCGGCGGCGGGCGCTATGACGACCTGGTGGCGCGGTTTACGGGGACTGTGACGCCGGCGACGGGCTTCTCGTTCGGGGTGTCGCGCCTGGCGGCGGCGCTGCGGGCGGCAGGACAGGAGGCCGGAGGCCTCGCAAGAGGTCCGGTGGTGGTCATCGCCTTCGACGACGCGCACATGCCCGAATACTTCAAGGTCGTCGGCGAGTTGCGCGCGGCGGGCATTCCGGCCGAGGTCTATCTGGGGACCTCCGGCATGCGGCCGCAGATGAAGTACGCCGACCGCCGCCTGTCGCCGGCCGCCATCATGCTGGGCGGCGACGAGATCGCGGCCGGCACGGTGACGATCAAGGACCTCGATTTGGGCCGCGAGCTGGCCTCGGGCGTGGCCGACAACGCCGCCTGGAAGGCCGAGCGTCCGGGCCAGCAGACCATCCCGCGCGGCGAGCTGGTCGCGGCGGTGCGCAAGATCATCGGGAGCTGAGCGCGTGAGGCTGGAACCTTCGATCCCGGCGGCGGCGCTGGACGCCATCCGCGGCCCCCTGCTGGCGGCCGGCGCGACCCTGACCGACGCGCCGGTGCTGCAGCCGCTGGGCCTGCTGCTGGACCTGGCCGGCGAGGCGATGCGCGCGCGGCTGTTCGTCGTGTCCGGCGACGGCGGCGAGGAGGCCTGCCTGCGGCCCGACTTCACCGTCGCCGTGGCCCGCGAGCACTTCGCGTCGGGCGGGGAGGGCGGCCGCTACCGCTATGAAGGCAAGGCCTTCCGCGTGGCGCCGCGCGGCTCGGATCGGGCCGAGGAGTTCCTGCAGATCGGCGTCGAGGCCTTCGAGGCGGGCGACCCGATCGCCGCCGACGCCGAGATCGCCGCCCTGGCCTGGGCCTCGGCGGCGGCGGGCGGGCGCGCGGATCTGAGCCTCGTGCTCGGCGACGTCTCGCTGTTCTCGGCCTTCGTCGAGAGCTTGGATCTCGCCGGGCCCCTGGCCGCGCGGCTGAAGCGGGCGTTCTCGCGGCCCCGGCAGCTGAAGGCCGAGCTGGATGGCGAGGTCGCCGAGCCGGGCGGGGAGCAGTCGCGGATCGCCGCTTTGCTGGCCGGCCTGCCCGAGGCCGAGGCGGCCGCGACCTTGCAGGAGCTGTGGTCCCTGGCCGGCATCGAGCCGGTCGGCGGCCGGCGTCCGGCCGAGATCGCCCACCGCCTGGTCGAGAAGGCGCAGAGCGCGCGCGCCGGCCGGCTGGCTCCGGAGGAGGCCGACAAGGTCCGCGCCTTCCTGGCGGTGTCGGATCGCCCCGAGGCGGCGCTGGACGCCATCGCGGCCCTGGCCGGTCCCAAGGCCGACGCCCTGACGGCGGCGATCGCCGGCTGGCGGGCGCGGCTGGCGGGCCTGGCGCGGCGCGGCGTCCCGCTGGAGCGCGCACGCCTGGCCGCCGCCTTCGGCCGGGCCTTCGGCTATTATGACGGCTTCCTGTTCGAGGTCCGCTCGGCGGCCCTGGGCG
>NZ_CAMQSF010000065.1 GCF_947036865.1 uncultured Caulobacter sp.
CCGCGCTCGCGCGCCGCCGGGCTCGCCGTCGCGCCGGGCAGCCAGACGTGCAGGCTCTCGGGTCCGCCGACCGCCTCGGGCAGCAGGCTCGCGGCCAGGGCCCGCCGCGCGCTCGCCTCCTCGCGCACCCCCGCCAGGATCTGGCCGGCGACGCCGTCGCGGATCCACTGGGTGACGCTCGCCGCCATCAGCGGCGCGGGCATCTGGGCGATGGCGTGCAGGGCCTCGGCGAAGCCCGCCGCCCGCCCCGGCGGCGTGACGACATAGGCCAGGCGCAGGCCCGGCGACAGGGTCTTGGCGACCGTGGCGACATGGAACACGCCCTCGGGCCACAGCGCCGCCAGGGCCGGCGGCGGCGCGGCCGGCAGCAGGCCATAGGCGTCGTCCTCGACGATCGGAACGCTGGCCGCCCGCGCGATCTCGACGACCGCCTGGCGACGCGCCGGGCTCATGGTCGCGGCGGTCGGGTTCTGGAAGGTCGGGGTGCAACAGATCAGGCGCGGGCGATGCCGGGCGATCAGCCGGGCCAGGGCGTCGGGCTCCAGCCCCTCGGCGTCGAGCGGGCAGGCGACTATGGTCAGGCCGCGCCGGGCGGCGGTGGCCAGGAGGCCCGGATAGGCGAGGGCCTCGGCCAGGATCGTGTCGCCGGGCGCCGTCAGATGGTCCAGCAGCGCCGTCAGCGCCGTCTGCGCCCCGGCGGCCAGGACCACCCGCGCGGGATCGACCTCGCCCAGGCTCGGCGCCAGCCAGGCCGCGCCGGCCGTGCGCTGGGCCAGGGACCCGGCCCCCGGATGGTAGGCCATCAGGGTCGCGGGATCCGTGCGGGCCAGGATCGTCCCCGTGGTCTCGCGCAGCAGCGCCGCCAGGTTCAGGCCCGCGGGCGGTGGCGGCAGGTTCATGGAGAGGTCGACGAGCCCGGCCTCGTCCTCGCCGGTCCGCGCCCGCACGAAGGTGCCGCGCCCCGTGGTCGCCTCGATCAGGCCCCGCTCGCGCGCCAGGGCGTAGGCGCGGGTGACCGTGGTGAAGTCGACGCCCAGCCGCCGCGCCACCTCGCGCTGGGCCATGATTTGATCGCCGGCCTGCACCTCGCCCTCGGCGACGGCGTTCTCCAGGGCCTGGGCGATGCGGCGATAGGTCGGGCCGTCCAGGGCCTCGACGCGGCGCAGCCAGGCGGCGGCCAGATTCGGTGATCCCTGAGTTGTCGCCATGGCGCTCTATCCATACATTATAGGCAGAATGTATGGATCAATCTGGCGATTGTAGGAAGGGTCTTCGATGACCGAACCGTTCTATGACTCCCCCACGCCGGTCCAGGCGGGCCTGAAGTGCTGCTGCCCGCGCTGCGGCGAGGGCAAGCTGTTCCAGGGCTTCCTGAAGCTGGCCCCGCGATGCGACCGCTGCGGGCTGGACTACGGCTTCGCCGACCCGGCCGACGGCCCGGCCTTCTTCGTGATGAGCGGCGTCGGCATCGTGGTCACGGCGGTCTTCGCCTGGGTCGAGGTGATGTACCAGCCGCCGATCTGGGTGCACCTGGTCACCACCTTCCCGGCCCTGATCCTCGGCTGCCTGGCGACCCTGCGGCCCGTCAAGGCCTGGCTGGTCGCCGCCCAGTACATCAACAAGGCCGAGGAAGGCCGCTTCGAGAGCCTGGGCCGCCACGACTACGATCCGAGGCGGCTGTAGATTCAAGCATCCGTTTTCCCGGGCGCCGCGCGGGTCGCGCTCCACGCGGCCGACGGAAATCCTCGTCCTTCGACAAGCTCAGGATGAGGATTTCGCGCCCGCGTGGCCGATAGTCGTCCTCACCCTGAGCTTGTCGAAGGGCGAGGACGGCTCTGGAGCGGCGCTGGCGCCGTCCGTCGCTACTTCAGCAGCAGCTGCCCGCGCCGGTTCAGCTCGTCCTTGATCTTGCCGGCGGCCATGCCCAGCAGGCCGGGCAGAGACAGGTCGAGGCGCACGTGGTCCTCCAGCACCTGGACGATCCCGGTGATGGTCGAGCCCATGGCCACGGCCGAGAAGTTCAGCACGTCGCCGGCCCAGTGCTGGCTGAAACGGCTGGCGTCGCCGCCCGGGATCTGGCCGGCCAGTTGCGACAGGCCGTCCTCCAGCCGCCGCTTGGCCTCGGCCGCGCCCAGCTGGTGGGGAATGGTGATGCTGACGGTCTTGGCCATGGGGTCCTCGCGATCGGTTCCGGGCAAACGCGGCGCGCCGGAGCTTGGCTGCATACGTCCGATTCTGGCGCATGGCCAGCCCAAGGTCGCCAGCGTCAGATGAGGACGCCGACATGACCGACTTCGCCATGCCCCAGCCGTTCGCCGCGCGCCGCCGCTTCACCCGTCCGGGTCGTCCCGGCGGTGTGTGGGGCGCGGTCTCCTATGCCGGCGTGCTGCTGGTCTGGGCGCTGCTGTTCCTGGTCGACCGGCCGCTGGCCCTGAAGGTGATGGCCGAGCGCCGCGCCGACTCGCCGATTCCGCGCCGCTGGGGCTGGTAGGTCCGTAAGCCCGTCTCTCCCCTCTCGCCCGCCTGACGCGATCTCGTCCAAGGCGCGAGGGTTGTAGGGACTGGCCGCGCCGCGCGAATGGCGCCATGGCTGAGGACATGTCGGTTATTGTCCGTGCCCACCCTGTTTCGCATGCGTTGAAGGCGCCGTTCCGGATCTCGCGCGGGGTGAAGACGGTGGCCGAGGTGGTCGAGGTGGTCGCCGAGGCGGACGGTCATGTGGGCCGGGGCGAGAGCGTGCCCTACGCCCGCTATGGCGAGACGGTCGACGGCGTGCTGGCCCAGCTGGCGCCGGCCCTGGCGGCGGACGATGTCGAGGCCGCCCGCGCCGCCCTGCCGCCCGGCGCCGCCCGCAACGCGCTGGACCTGGCGCTGTGGGACCTGCGCGCCAGGCGGACCGGCGTCAGCGTCGCCGACGCCACCGGCCTGCCGGTTCCCGAGGCGCTGGTGACCGCCGTCACGGTGAGCCTTGATACGCCCGAAGCCATGGCCGCGGCCGCCCGCGCGGTGGCCGACGCGCCGCTGATCAAGATCAAGCTGTCCGCCGACGATCCGGCCGCCCGCCTGCGCGCCGTCGCCGAGGCCGCGCCGAACGCGCGCTTCATCGTCGATCCGAACGAGGGCTGGACGTTCGAGATCCTCGACGGGCTGAAGGGCCTGCTGGCCGACCTGCCGATCGCCCTCGTGGAACAGCCGCTGCTAGCCGGCGCCGACCAGGCGCTGGAGGGCTGGGACCCGCCGTTCACGGTCTGCGCCGACGAGAGCGCGCATGTCGGCGACGACCTCGCGGCCCTGCGCGGCCGCTACCAGGCGGTGAACCTGAAGCTCGACAAGGCTGGCGGCCTGACCGAGGCGGTGGCGATGCTGCGCGCCGCGCGGGCCCTGGGCTTCCAGGTGATGACCGGCTGCATGGTCGCCTCGTCCCTGGGCGTCGCCCCGGCCCTGCACCTGGGCGGGGCCAGCGACTTCGCCGACCTCGACGGCCCCTGGTGGCTGGCGAGCGACCACCCCGGCGGCCTGCGCGTGGAGCGGGGTCGGATAAGCCCGCCCAAGGTTGGGTTCTGGGGGGATGGGGTGAAGGCCGAGGGGCTGTGGCTTTAGCGCTTCGGATCCTCCCCCTTCTGGGGGAGGTGGCCCAGAGGGCCGGAGGGGGCCGCGCCGCATAGGCCGAGATGGCCCCCTTAGTCGCTGAGTTTATCCTCGGGCCGACCTTGGGTCGGTCGCCGGGGGCGACAGCTCCCCCAATGGGGGAGCATCTAGCCTCGTGTTCCCCACATCCGCCGCGCCTCCACACGCCCCGCACCGGGCTTCCGGCTCCAGGCGCGCGCCGCACTTGTGTGTCAGGATTTCGGGATATCCCTCGCTTCTCGCCAGCCAGCGGTCGCCCCAGGCCATCAGCGCCGCGATCACCGGAAAGAAGTCGCGACCCTCGCGGGTCAGCCGGTACTCGGACCGCGCCGGCCGCTCCTGATAGACGACCCGCTCCAGCATGCCGCGCTCGACCAGTCGGTCGAGGCGGTCGGTCAGGATGTTGCTGGCGACCTGAAGCTCGGCCTGGAAGTCCTTGAACCGCCGCAGGCCGTAGAAGGCGCCGGCCAGGACGTGGGCGGTCCAGCGGTCGCCCAGCACCTCGACCCCGCGTTCCAGCATCGGGTGCAGCGGCGACCCGCCCGCGTCGTCGCGGCTGGCGCGGCGCGAGTGGCGGGCGCGGGGCGCGGGCTCCAGGCCGGCGCCGGGGCCGGACGTCAGGGTCACGTCGCGCGCCTTCACCGCCTCGCCGCAGGCCTTGCAGACCAGGATGGGCTTCAGCGGCTTGCCGCAGGTCTGGTGGACGATGCGGTGAGACGGGCAGTCCGGATCGAACCGCCAGCGCATCTCCCATCCCAGCAGCATCAAGGCCGAGGCGTAGAGATCGCGGCCCATGGCGGTCAGGCGGTATTCGTGGCGCGGCGGGCGCTCCTGATAGAGCCAGCGCTCCAGCACGCCGCCGGTCTCCAGGCGCTTCAGGCGATCGGTCAACAACGAGCGGGCGACCCCCGTCATCGCCGCGAAGCCGTCGAAGCGCTTGACCCCCATGAAGGCCGCGTAGAGCACCAGCAGGGTCCAGCGGTCGCCGATCAGGGTCACGGCGCGGGCGGCCGAGCTGCGCCGGACCTGAGCGGGCGTCTTGGGGGCGGGGGGCTGGGGCGCCTTGGCCTTCTCTTGGACCATAAGGGCTTGGTGGGCCGTTTCGGCGCGGCGAGTCAATGTTCGCCGAACCGTCGCCACGGCGCGTGACTTCGCGCTCATCACTTGTATAGTCGGACTAACTCAAGGAACCGGGAGGCGCGCATGGTCTATGTGCTGGGCGGTTGGCAGAGCGATTTCGCCGCCAACTGGAGCCGCGAGGGCCGAGACCTGGCTGACGCCTTCGCGCAGGCCGTGGGCGAGGGGCTGGGCGCCGTCGACCTGGAGCCCGAGGACGTCGAGACCGGCCATGTCGGCAACTTCGCCGCCGAGCTGTTCGCGGGGCAGGGCCTCTTGGGCGGCATGTTCGGCCTGGTCCACCCGAGGTTCGACGGCCTGCCCACCGCCCGGCACGAGGCGGCCTGCGCCTCGGGCAGCGTCGCGATCCTGGCCGCCGCGGCCGAGATCGAGGCCGGGCGCTATGACCTGGCCTGCGTCGTCGGCATCGAGCAGATGCGCAACGTGCCGGGCCAGAAGGCGGCCGAGAACCTGGGCAGCGCCGCCTGGGCCGGCCACGAGTTCCAGGACGCCCGCTTCCTGTGGCCGCGCGCCTTCTCCGACCTCGCCGACGAATACGACCGGCGCTATGGCCTGAAGTACGAGCACCTGATGGGCATCGCCGAGGTCAATTTCGCCAACGGCCGGCGCAATCCGAACGCCCAGACGCGGAGCTGGAACTTCGGCCCCGAGGCCTTCACCGCCGACGACGCCGCCAATCCGGTGGTCGAGGGCCGCACCCGCAAGCAGGACTGCGGCCAGGTCACCGACGGGACGGCCGTGGTGTTCCTGGCCTCGGCCGCGCGCGCCAAGGCCTATGCCGACAAGCGGGGCGTGGCGCTGGAGAGCATCCCCCGGATCAAGGGCTGGGGGCACCGGTCGGCGCCGCTGAGCTACGCTCGCAAGGTCGAGGCCAGCCGCGACGGCGACTACGTCTTCCCGCAGGTGCGCCGCGCCATCCTCGACGCCCGCGCCCGGGCGGGGATCGCGTCGGACGTCTCGGGCATCGACGCGGTCGAGACCCACGACTGCTTCACCGCCACCGAATACATGGCCATCGACCATCTGGGCCTGACGGCGCCCGGCGAGAGCTGGAAGGCGATCGAGGCGGGGGATATCGCGATCGGTGGCAAGCTGCCGATCAATCCCTCCGGCGGCCTGATCGGGACCGGCCACCCGGTGGGGGCGACCGGCGTGCGGATGCTGCTGGACGCCTGGAAACAGACTTCTGGCCGGGCGGGAGACTATCAGGTCGAGGGGGCGCGGACGGTGCAGACCCTGAACATCGGCGGCTCCACGACCACGACGGTGAGCTTCGTGGTGGGGACGTAGGGCGGCGGTAGCGCAGCTCCTCCCCCTGAGGGGGAGGATCAACCGAAGCGCTCTTCCGCCCGTAATCAACGCATCCTTCCGCCCCAGAGTCCCCCATGCCCCTGCTGACCACCCTCGCTGTCAACGCCGCCGTGTCGGCGGTCGCGTTCCTGCTGCTGTGGGCGGTCAGCCTGCGGACGCGGGACGTCAGCTTCATCGACGCCTGGTGGGGGCCGAGCATGGCGCTGCTGGCCTGGAGCACCCTGCTGCAGGGCCCGCATACCCCGCATGGCCTGCTGCTGACCGGGCTCTGCACGCTGTGGGCGGCGCGCCTGGGGCTCTATCTCTTCTGGCGCTGGCGCAAGCATGGCGCCGACCGGCGCTATGTCGCGATCTTCGCCCACTATGAAAAGACCAAGGGCTGGAGCTTCGCCACCACCTCGCTGATCATCGTGTTCGGCCTGCAGGCGGTGCTGAGCTATCTGGTCGCCCTGCCGGTGCAGCTGGGCCAGGGGCCGGGCCCGCTGGGCGGCCTGGCCTATGCCGGCGCGGCCCTGACCGTGGTCGGGATCCTGTTCGAGACGATCGGCGACGCCCAGCTGACGGCGTTCAAGGCCGATCCGGCCAACGTCGGCAAGGTGATGGACAAGGGCCTGTGGCGCTATACCCGCCACCCGAACTATTTCGGCGACGCCTGCGTCTGGTGGGGTCTCTATCTTATCGCGGCCGAGACGGGCCTGGGCGCCTGGGCCCTGCCGGGGCCGGTGCTGATCACGATCCTGCTGACCAAGTGGAGCGGCGTGCCGACCACCGAGGGCAAGATGAAGAAGAGCAAGCCCGGCTATGCGGAGTATGTGGCGCGGACCAGCGGCTTCGTGCCGTGGTTTCCGAAGAGGGGGTGAAGCTCCGCAAACAAGATCACGTCATCCCGCGCTTCATGCGCGGGACCCATGGTTCAGCTTCCACGTGAGCGCGTGAGCTCCCTCCGCACCTGCGGCGGACCGATGGGTCCCGCGCCTGAAGCGCGGGATGACGACGGGGTTTTTGAGCTTCAGCCCAGCTTCCCGATCAGCGCCATCGCCGCCGCCGGGTTCCTCACCTTGGCCCCGGCGATGAAGTAGGCGAACACGTCGCCGCGCTCGGCCCAGGCGCGGGCCTGCTCAACCACCCCGTCCAGCTCTTCCGACGTCATGCCGGTCGGTTCGTCCGCCTTGCTGGACATCAGGCGGGCATAGGTGAAGTCGGCGGTCGGCTGGTCGATGCAGGGCCAGGTCGGCTCCTCGTCGTCGACCGCGTAGACGATCGCCGCGCCGTACTTGGCGGCCAGGTCGTAGAATTCCTGGCAGGCGAAGGTCGGGCTGCGGACCTCCAGCGCGTGGCGCAGGCGCACGCCCTTCAGCTCCTTCGGCAGCAATTTAAGGAAACCCTCGAAATCCGCCGCGTCGAACTTCTTGGTCGCCATCAACTGCCAGTTGATGGGACCAAGCTTCGGGCCCAGCTCCTCCAGCCCTTGGGACAGGAATTTCTCCAGCGAGTCGTTGTTCTCCGACAGCACCTTGCGATTGGTGCAGAACCGGCTGGCCTTGACCGAGAACACGAAGTCGTCGGGGGTCTCGTCGCGCCACTTTTGCCAGCTGTTGGGCTTGAAGGTCGAATAGTAGGTGCCGTTGATCTCGATGCTGGTCAGCTTGGACGACGCGTATTTCAGCTCGTCCTTCTGCTTCAGATCGTCGGGATAGAAGGTCCCGCGCCAGGGCTCGAACGTCCAGCCGCCGATGCCGGTTCGGATCTTGCCCATGTGCTTTGTTCCCTTCCTGTTCACGGCGAAGCTAGTCGAGGACAGGGCGGGCGTCGAGAGGGAAGACGTCGCTGCGCGCGCGGGAAACGACGGAGAGACCCTAGATCGCCACGCGTTTGGCGATCGCGCTGCGGCGCGCCTTGGTTTCCTGCTGGGCGCGCTGCACGGCTTCGGTCTCGGTGGCGTGCAGCAGGTGCTCGATGACCCGCTCCAGATGGTCGCGCATGGCCTGGCGGGCGGCGGCGGGGTCTCGCGCGCGCAGGGCGTCGACCACCCGGCGGTGCTCGACGATGCGTGGCTCCAGGCCCATGCCGCGCGCGCGGGTCAGGATGTTCCGCGCCAGGGGCGAGCGGTTGCGCCAGTCCCACAGGTTCTCGATCGTGGCGATGATCGCGCCGTTGCCGGTGGCCCGGGCGATCGTCAGGTGGAAGTCGCGGTCGGCGTCCTCGCCCCGGATCTCCTCCTCGACATGCATGCGCTGGAGCAGGCTCTCCAGCTCGCCGAGCTGGGCGTCGGTGATCGAGGTGGCGGCCAGGGCGGCGGCCTCGCCCTCGAACAGGCGTCGGGCCTCGATCAGCTCGAAGGCCCCGATCTCGAAGTCGATCTCGGCGCTGGGGGCCGCCGGTCGCGCGGCGGCGGTGACATAGATGCCCAGGCCGTGGCGGGCCTCGATCATGCCCAGCATTTCCAGGGCGATCATCGCCTCGCGCAGGGTCGGGCGGCTGACCCCGAACTGCTCGGCCAGCTCGCGCTCGGTCGGCAGGCGGTCGCCCACGCGGTATCGCCCGGCCTCGATGGCGTCGGCCACGGCGTCGGCGATCTTGCGGTAGAGCTTGACGTTGTCGGACATGGGACCGGAAGGTTCTAAGCGTTTGGCGACGACGCCGACTCCCTAGCATGGCGGCCGGCGTGGTCCGCGAGTGTTTTTACCAGAATCTCCCAAACGGGTCAGATTTATCTGGCCAGAAGGCGGTCACCAGTCGTGCATCGATCCGTCGAGCCGTCGGGCCACCGGCAGATAGGCGCGCCGATACGGATACTTCGCCGCCAGATCCTCGTCGATGTCGACGCCCAGGCCGGGCGCCTCGCCCGGATGCAGCATGCCGTCCTTGAACGTGTAGGCGTGCGGGAACACCGCGTCGGTCTCGGGCGTGTGGCGCATATATTCCTGGACGCCGAAGTTGGGGATCGACAGGTCGAAGTGCAGGGCCGCGCCCATGCAGACCGGCGACAGGTCCGTGGCGCCATGGCAGCCGGTGCGCACATGGTGCAGGTCGGCGAAGCTGGCCAGCTTCCTCAGATGGGTGATCCCGCCGGCGTGGACGACCGTGGCCCGGATATAGTCGATCAGCTGCTCCTCGATCAGTTGCTTGCAGTCCCAGATCGCGTTGAAGATCTCGCCCACGGCCAGCGGCGTGGTGGTGTGCTGGCGGACGATCCGGAAGCTGGCCTGGTTCTCGGCGGGCGTGGCGTCCTCCATCCAGAACAGGCGGTAGGGCTCCAGATCCTTGCCCAGGCGCCCGGCCTCGATCGGCGTCAGGCGGTGGTGGACGTCGTGCAGCAGGTGCAGATCCTCGCCCAGCCGGACGCGGGCGGCCTCGAACAGGGCGGGGGTCGAGCGCATGTACCGCTCGGTCGACCAGACGGTCTCCTTGGGCAGGTCGCTGTCGGCGGGCTCGTAGAAGAACTTGTCCTTGGAGACGCCATAGGTCCCGCTCATGCCCGGCACGCCGGTCTGCAGGCGGATCGCCTTGTAGCCCTGCTCGGCATAGACGGCGGCGTTGTCGAGGGTCTCCTCGATCGTCTCCCCATTGGCGTGGCCATAGACCATCACGCCGGTCCGGCAGGCGCCGCCCAGCAGCTGGTAGAGCGGCAGGCCGGCGATCTTGCCCTTGATGTCCCACAGCGCCGTGTCGACCGCCGCGATGGCGGCCATGGTCACCGGGCCCCGCCGCCAGTAGGCGCCGCGATAGAGGTACTGCCAGATGTCCTCGATCTGGTGGGCGTCGCGGCCGATCAGGCAGGGGATGACGTGCTGGGTCAGATAGGCCTCGACCGCGAGCTCGCGGCCGTTCAGCGTGGCGTCGCCGAGGCCGTACACGCCCTCGTCGGTGATGATCTTCAGGGTGACGAAGTTGCGCCCCGGGCAGGTGACGATGGTCTTGGCGGCGACGATCTTGGGCATGGGACGCTTCGGCTGGCCGCGAGGGCGTGAAGGGGCGGGCCAAAAGCACGGGGCGCCCGGCGCACGCGAGCGCGCCGACGGTCCAAGACTTCCTCCCGTGTTTATCGATGTACCGGTACCATGAAGGTTGTCAACCCAGTGGTCTGACCTCTATGACAGGGTGCGCCGACCTTCAGGGGGCGAGAAAAGCGTTCAATAAATCCGTCTTCCCGGCGAACGCCGGGACCCAGATCGTAAGGCTGTGTCCGCGCCCTGCTTGGCGCCGCCGAGCGCTTCGATCTGGGCCCCGGCCTTCGCCGGGGAAATCGGGGATAAGAGCGTTGTGGGAGTGAAACGATGCGTCTGATCGCCTTGGCCCTCGGGCTGTTGCTGATGACCGCCCCCGCCGCGCGGGCCGAGGACGGCTACGACCTGTGGCTCCGCTACAAGCCGGTTGAGGCGCCCGCCAGGGCCGCGTACGCCGCCCGCGCCGCCGCCATCGCGCCCGTGGCCGACACCCCGACGCTGAAGGCCGCCCGCGCGGAGCTGGAGCGGGGCCTGACGGGCCTGGTCGGCAAGCCCGCCAGCGCCGCGGCCGGATCGCGCGACGGCGTCATCGTGCTGAAGGCCGGCGCCGCCGACGCGGCTCTCGGCGACGAAGGCTTTCGCATCCGCACCCTGACGGCGAACGGCAAGACCGCCACGGTCATCACCGCCAACCGCGACATCGGCGTGCTGTACGGCGTCTTCCGCTATCTCTCGCTGATCCAGACCCGCCAGAGCGTCGACAAGCTCGACCTCGTCTCGGCCCCCAAGGTCAAGCTGCGCATGCTGAACCACTGGGACAATCTGAACCGCACCATCGAGCGCGGCTATGCCGGCCAGTCGATCTTCGACTGGTGGAAGCTGCCCGACCACGTCGACCCGCGCCTTGTCGACTACGCCCGCGCCAACGCCTCGATCGGGATCAACGGCGCGGTGCTCAACAACGTCAACGCCAAGGCCGACAGCCTGACCGCGCCCTATATCGCCAAGGCCGCGGCGGTCGCCGACACGGTGCGGCCGTACGGGATCAAGGTCTATCTGTCGGCGCGGTTCTCGGCCCCGATCGAGATCGGCGGGCTGAAGACCGCCGACCCGCTGGACCCTGGCGTCCGAGCCTTCTGGAAGGCCAAGGCCGACGAAATCTACAAGTCCATTCCCGACTTCGGCGGCTTTCTGGTGAAGGCCAATTCCGAGGGCCAGCCCGGTCCGCAGGACTATGGCCGCACCCATGTCGACGGGGCCAACATGCTGGCCGACGCGGTGGGGCCGCACGGCGGCGTCGTGATCTGGCGGGCCTTCGTCTATTCGCACGAGCAGCCCGACGACCGCGCCAAGCAGGGCTATAGCGAGTTCAAGCCGTTCGACGGCCAGTTCCGCGACAACGTCGTCATCCAGGTCAAGAACGGGGCCATCGACTTCCAGCCGCGCGAGCCGTTCCACCCGCTGTTCGGGGCCATGCCGAAATCGAACCTCGGCATGGAGTTCCAGATCACCAAGGAATATCTCGGCTTCGCCACCCACCTCGTCTATCTGGGCCCGCTCTACGAGGAGACGCTGAAGTCCGACACGATGGCCCACGGCAAGGGCTCGACCGTGGCCAAGGTGATCGACGGCCAGCTGGACGGGCGCAAGCTGACGGTGATGGCGGGGGTGGCCAATATCGGCTCGGACCGGAACTGGAGCGGCTCGCAGTTCGACCAGGCCAACTGGTACGTCTTCGGACGCCTGGCCTGGGATCCGGAGGCCTCGAGCCGCGACATCGCCGCCGACTGGGCGAGGATGACCTTCAGCAACGACCCGCGCTTCGTGACGCCGGCGGTCGAGATGATGATGGGCTCGCGCGAGGCGGCGGTGAACTACATGACCCCGCTGGGCCTGCACCACCAGATGGGCCGCAGCCACCACTACGGGCCGGGCCCCTGGGTCAGCGGCGGTCCGCGCGCCGACTGGACCAGCGTCTACTACGCCAAGGCCGGGCCGGACGGTCTGGGCTTCGACCGCACCCCGACGGGCAGCAACGCCACGGCCCAGTACGCGCCGGCGGTCGGGGCTTGCTTCGCCGACCTGAAGTGCGTCGACGAGAAGACCCTGCTGTGGTTCCACCACCTGCCCTGGGACTATCGCCTGAAGTCGGGCGACACGCTGTGGGACGGCTTGGTCAAGTCCTACTCGGCCGGCGTGGCCTATGTCGACGGCATGAACCGGACCTGGGCGAGCCTGGCGCCCTATGTCGACGCCCAGCGCCACGCCGAGGTGGCCGACTTCCTGAAGATCCAGCGCCACGAGGCCCAGTGGTGGCGCGACGCCTCGATCGCCTGGTTCGGCTCCTTCTCGAAGCGTCCGCTGCCGCCGGGCGAAAAGCCCCCGGCGCGGAGCCTGGAGGACTACGAGGCCGAGAGCTTCCCCTACGCGCCGGGGGGCGGGGAGTAGCACTGTTTACTCTCCTCCCCCTCTTGGGGGAGGGGGACCGGCGAAGCCGGTGGAGGGGGCCAGCGCCGGCGCGGCTGACTCATGACCAACCCCCTCCGTCACGGCGCGCTTCGCGGCCGCGACACCTCCCCCAGATGGGGGAGGAGAGACGAAGGAGAGGGGCGGGAGAGCAAATAAGGCTTGGCGGTTAAGCTCGGTTCGTGCGTCGATCCGGGGAGCCACCAACGCGGACCCCCCTCATGAAGCTCCTCGCCACCGCCGCCGTCGCCGCGCTGCTCGCCACGGCCGTTCAGGCCGCGCCGCTGAACGTCGCCGCCAGCCTCAAGACGATCGACGCCCAGCTCGATCGCGACTACCCGGCGCTGGAGAGCCTGTACAAGGACATCCACGCCCATCCGGAGCTCGGTTTCCAGGAGGTCGAGACCGCCAAGAAGCTGGCCGCCCAGATGCGGGCGCTGGGCTTCACGGTGACGGAGGGCGTCGGCAAGACCGGCCTCGTGGCGATCCTCAAGAACGGCGACGGGCCGAAGGTTCTGGTCCGCACCGAGCTGGACGCCCTGCCGATGCAGGAGAAGACGGGCCTGCCCTATGCCAGCCAGGCGACCGCCACCTGGAACGGCGACAAGGTGTTCGTCGCCCACTCCTGCGGCCACGACATCCACATGGCCGCCTGGGTCGGGACGGCCAAGCAGCTGGTCGCCCTCAAGGCCAAGTGGAAGGGCACGCTGGTCTTCATCGCCCAGCCGTCGGAGGAGACGGTCGGCGGGGCGCGGGCCATGCTGGCCGACGGCCTGTGGGACAAGACCGGCGGCAAGCCGGACTATGGCTTCGCCCTGCACGTGGGCAACGGGCCGGCGGGCGAGGTGTCGTACAAGGCCGGCGTGCTGAGCTCGACCTCGGACGGGCTCGACATCACCTTCAACGGCCGGGGCGGCCACGGCTCGATGCCGGCCGCGACGATCGACCCGGTGATGATGGCCGCGCGGTTCACGGTCGACGTCCAGAGCGTGATCAGCCGCGAGAAGGACCCTTCGGCGTTCGGCGTGGTGACGGTCGGCTCGATCCAGGCGGGCAGCGCCGGCAACATCATTCCCGACAAGGCCCGCGTGCGCGGCACGATCCGCACCCAGGACGAGGCGGTGCGCGAGAAGATCCTGGCCGGGGTCACGCGGACGGTGAAGGCCGTCACCGACATGGCCGGCGCCCCGCCGGCGGACCTGACGCTCACCCCGGGCGGCAAGATGGTGGTCAATGACGCGGCCCTGACCGAGCGGACCGGCGCGGTGTTCAAGGCCGCGTTCGGCGCGCGTGCGGTGCTGCAGGACAAGCCCGGCTCGGCCTCGGAGGACTATTCGGAGTTCGTGCTGGCCGGCGTGCCGTCGGTCTATTTCGGCATCGGCGGCTACGACCCGGCCGAGGTCGCCAAGGCCAAGGCCGAGGGCCGCCCGCTCCCGACCAACCACTCGCCGTTCTTCGCCCCGACGCCGGGACCGACCATCCGCACGGGGGTGGAGGCCATGACCCTGGCGGTGCTGAACGTCGCGGGGCGGTGAGGGGGAGACGTCCTCGCCCTTCGACAAGCTCAGGGTGAGGACGATTATTGGCGCATGGCTAGAAAACCTCATCCTGAGCTTGTCGAAGGACGAGGTTTCGCCCCCGCCACAGCTTGACCCCATCGCCCTCTTGCGGTGATCTGACCC
>NZ_CAMQSF010000066.1 GCF_947036865.1 uncultured Caulobacter sp.
CGGCCGCGATCAGCCGGCCCAGCAGGGCGGCGTCCGCGCTCTGGGCCGGCGCCAGGTCCAGCAGCCGATCCAGCTGGGCGGCGGCGGCCAGAACGGGCGACAGGCGGTCGGCGTGGGCGACCAGCAGGGCGCGCGCGGCCTCGCGCTCGGCCTCGGGCCAGCGGGCGATCTCGCCGCCATAGATCTCGGCCAGGTCCTCGAACCGTTCGAAAGACATCATGACCACGCCTCCTTCATCGCCCCGCTTCCGCCAGATCGGCCAGCGACGCCTTCAACGCCCGCCGACCGCGCGAGAGCAGGCTCTCCAGGGCCTCGACGCTGATCTCCATCAGCTCCGCGGCCTCGATATTGCCCAAACCCTGGTGATGGCAAAGCACGATCGCCTCGCGCTGGCGAGGCGGAAGCGCCGCCAGGGCCGTCTCCACCCGTCGCGAGAGGTCGGCGCTCAAAAGCCCGGCGTCCGGCGCCGGGCCCGCGTCCACCTGCTCGGGCGGCGAGTCCGTCGCGATCTCGCGCCGACGCCGCAACCGGTCGTAGCACAGGTTCAAGGCCACGCGATGCAGCCAGGTGTCGAACCGCGCCCCGCCCGGTTTCCAGGCCTTGGCCTGTTTCCAGGCCCGCAGGAAGGTCTCCTGGGCGACGTCCTCGGCCTCGACGGCGTCGTTCAGCATCCGCCTCGCCAGGGCGAGGATGCGCGGCAGGCGCCGGTCCAAAAGCTGACGGACGGCGGCCGGGTCGCCCCGTCCCACCCCCGCCAGCAAGGCCTCGTCGGGATCGTTCCCGTCGGACGCCAACCTTCAACCCGCCACGCACGTCGCCATCAGACCCCGACCTTGGCCTTGCCGCCCTTGGCCTGCAACTCCTCGACGGTCAGCACGCCGTCATTATTGGCGTCCAGGCGCTTGAAGCGCTGGGCCACGATCGCGTTGGCCTCGGCCTTGGAGATGAAGCCGTCGTTGTCGGTGTCGAACCGCGCGAACAGCCGCTGGTCGCGCTTGGCGCCCTTGGTCGGCTTGGCGTCGGCGGTCGCCGCGGCGCCCGGAGCGGTCGCGCTCGCGGCCGGCGCGTCGGCCTTCGGCTTGCGGTAGGCGGCGAACTCCTCGGGCGAGATCTTGCCGTCCTTGTTGGTGTCGAGACGGGCGAACAGCTTGTCGCCGTTCTTGGTCTGGAACTGCTCCAGGGTCATGCCCTGGGGCGCGGCGGCCTTGTCGGGCGCCTTCTGGGCCAGGGCGGGACTGGCGAGCGCCAGCACGGCGCCGGCGGCGATCACGGTGCGTAGGATCATCGTTTCTGGGTCTCCAACGGGCGTCCCCTGGGTGACAAACGCCCGGCGGCCGGGAATCCGTCGGCCGCTCCGAAATAATCCGATCTAGCCTCGCGCCTTGACGATCGCCTCATAGGCCGCCCGCGCCTCGGCCTTGGCCTTGGCCAGCTTGGGTTTCAGCGACTTGAACTGGGCCACGTGGCCGGCCTTGGCCAGCAGCGCCTTGAAAGCCTTGGGCTCGCCCTCGACGTCGGCGCCGTCCTCCAGCGCCACCTTGATCAGCTGCGAAAGGTCCTGCTCCAGCCGCCAGGCCGCCTCCAGCCGCGACAGCGCGCCCTCGTCGGCCAGACCCGCTTCGCGCAGGGCCGCCAGGGCCTCGCCGGTGTTCTGGCGCAGCGGGCCGTCGTCGGCCGCGTGCGCCAGTTGCAGGAACTGGGCGGCGAACTCGATGTCGACCAGGCCGCCGGGATCGAGCTTCAGGTCCCAGTCGCCCTTGCCCGGCCGCTCGCGCTCCATCAGCTGACGCATGTCCACGACGTCGGCGGCGGTCCTCTTCCAGTCGCGCGGCCGCCGCAGCGCCGCGGCGATCGCCCCCTCGGCCCGCGCCCGGAACGCGGCCGAACTGGCCCAGACGACCCGCGCCCGCGTCAGGGCCAGCAGCTCCCAGGTCTCGGCCTCGCGGGCGTAATAGTCCTCGAAGGCCGCGAAGCTGACCGCCACCGGCCCCTTGGTCCCGGACGGCCGCAGCTTCAGATCGACCTCGTACAGCGTCCCCTCCCCCGTCGGCGCCGATAGGGCCGAGGTCAGGCGCTGGGTGAAGCGGGCGTAGAAGGTCTCCGCGCCCCAGGCCTTGATCCCGGACATGCCGCGCGGATCGTCGGCGGCGTAGAGGGTCATCAGATCAAGGTCCGACTTGGCGGTCATCTCGCGCGAGCCGGCCTTGCCCAGGGCGACCACCGCCACCTGGCCGGGGAAGGCCCCGCCCAGCCTCTCCGTCTCGGCCAGGGCGGCGGGCGCGAGGCCGCCGATGATCAGGTCGGCCAGGTCGGCGAAGGCCCGGCCGATGTCGCGGGCGTCGGCGGTTCCGCTCATCACCCGCACGCCGATCCGGAAGCTCTGATCGCGGAACAGCCGCCGCGCGGCGTTCATCGCCCCCTCGAAGTCCTCGGGGTCCCAGGGCGCGACGCTCGGCGTCTCGATCGGGCCGAAGAAGGCCGGGTCCAGCAGCGCGTCCAGGGCCGTCGGCCGCCGCGCCAGGGTCGAGGCCAGCCGGGGGGCGAAGGCCATCACCTCGACGATCAGCTCGAACAGGCGCGGCTGGGCCAGGAACAGCGACTGGATCTGCACGCCCGAGCTCAGCGACGCGAAGAAGTCGGCGAAGCGGTTGAAGGCCTGGTCGGGACTGCCCGTGGCGTTGGCGGCGTCCAGCAGGCGGGGGGCCAGACGCGTGAACAGCTCCCGTCCCCGCTCGGTGCGGGTGGCGGCGATATGGCCGTGGTGCCACCCCCGGATCGTGGCGGCCACCCGCTCGGGCGCGGAGAAGCCCATGCGCTTCAACGTCGCCAGGGTCTCCGGATCGTCCTCGACGCCGGTGAAGACGAGGCTCCCGAACTTGGACGACAGCGGCTCCTCGCCCGCGAACAGCCGGCCATAGCGCAGATTGACGCCCTTGAGGATCTTGCCGACCGCCGCGTCGAAGCTGCGCAGATTGTCCTGCCCCCACAGGGCGGCGACCTTCTTCCGCTCGCTGTCCGACTCCGGCAGCTTGTGGGTCTGGTCGTCGGCGATCATCTGGGCGCGGTGCTCCAGCGCCCGCAGGTCCTGGTAGGCCGTCGTCAGCCAGGCCGCGTCCTCGGCCGTCACGTGGCCCGCCGCCGCCAGGGCCTTCAGGGCGTCCAGGGTGCGGGCCGCGCGCAGGTCGGGCTGCCGGCCGCCCAGGATCAGCTGCTGGGTCTGGACGAAGAACTCGATCTCGCGGATGCCGCCCCGCCCCAGCTTCAGGTCCGCGCCCTTGGCGGTCAGGCGATCGTCGACCTTGTACGCATGGATCTGCCGCTTGATCGAATGGATGTCGGCGATGGCCGCGAAGTCGAGATTCCGCCGCCAGATGAACGGCTGCAGCGCCTTCAGGAACGCCTCGCCCTCGGCCAGGTCGCCGGCCGCGATCCGCGCCTTGATGTGGGCCGCCCGCTCCCAGTTCTGGCCGACGCTCTCATAGTAGTCCAAGGCCGCGTCGACCGGCATGGCGGGCGGGGTCGAGGATGGGTCGGGGCGCAGGCGCAGGTCGATGCGGAACACATAACCGTCGCCGGTGCGTTCCTGCAGGATCCGCCCCAGATGGTTGGCCAGACGCACGGCCACGCCCTGCGGCTCGTGCCCGTCGGCGACGGGCAGCTTCTCGGGCGCGTAGAAGATCGAGAAATCGATGTCGCTGGAATAGTTCAGCTCGAACGCGCCGTGCTTGCCCATGGCCACGCAGAAGAGGCCCGGCGCGGGGCCCTCGGGGCCCTGGCCGACCTGGGTCAGGGCGCCGCGATCGACCTCCTGCCGCACGGCCTGGGCCAGGGCGGCCTTTAGCGCGGCGTCGGCGAAGCGGGTCAGGGCGCCGGTGACCTGATCGAGGTCCCAGACGCCGCCGAGGTCGCAAAGGGCGGTGAGAAGGTGCAGGTCGGCCTTCAACTCGCGCAAGGTCCAGCGCGCGGTCTCGAAGTCCGGTTCGACTTCGACCGCCTCGGCTAGATCCAGGATCTGATTGAGGCGAATCTCCGGGTCGACCGTCAGGATCGAGGGCAATCGCAGCCCATTCCGCCGCGCCAGACCGGCCAGATAGGGCGAAGCGGCGAACACCGGCGCGAGGGCGGGCCACGCCGCGTCGACCGCCACGATCCCCTCGCCGACCCGCTTGGCGATCGCTTCGTAAGCCCGCTCGGCGGCCTTGGCGTCGAGGATGTGGCCGCAGGGCGTCAGCTGATCGGTGAGGCGAGTCATTCCGGCACCGTGACCCGCGTCGCTCGGCCCCGCAAGACTCCGGCTTGACGCGCCAAATTACAGTTGTAACCATGCATGGAAGAAAACGGCAGGGACCGTTCGACCATGACCGAGCTCTTCGCCCTCGCCCTGATCCGGGCCCAGATCGCCGCCGCCGCGGCGGTGCTGCTGGTCGTCATGCTGCGCCCGTCGGCGCGCCAGCTGTTCGGTCCGCGCCGCGCCTATGGCCTGTGGCTGATCGTGCCGGCCGCCGCCGCCGCCGCCTTCTTTCCGAGCCTGGCCGAGACCATGGAGCTGGGCGCGCCATCGCGGCCGCTGGGCGTCTGGGCGGGCAAGCTGATCCTGCTGTGGCTGGCCGGCTGCGTCCTGGCCACCGCCGTGCTGATGGTCCGCGAGCACCTGTTCCGCCGCCGGGTCGAGCGCGGCCAGGCCGGACCGGCGGTGATGGGCGCCCTGTGGCCGCGCGTCGTGCTGCCGTCCGACTTCACCGCCCGCTTCGACGCCCGCGAGCGCGAGCTGATCACCCTGCACGAACGCACCCACATCCACCGCGGCGACCCGATCGCCAACCTGTTCATCGCCGGCGTCGGCGTGCTGGGCTGGTGCAATCCGATGATCGCTCTGGCCTCGCGTCTCGTCCGCGTCGACCAGGAGCTGGCCTGCGACGCCACGGTCGTGGCCCTGCGCTCGGACATCCGCGCCGACTACGCCAAGGCCCTGATGAAGGCGCAGATGGGCGGGGCGGTCTCACCGCTGGCCTGCGGCTGGGCCACCCATCCGCTGATCCTGCGGGTCTCGCTTTTGAATCGAGGCGAGCCGAGCTTGGCGCGCGACATCGCCGGCTTCCTGACCACGACCTTCCTGGCGGTGGCCGCCATGGCCCTGGTGTGGAGCATCGCCCCGCGTGGGCCGCGGCCGACCGACCTGGGCGCCCAGATGGCGGCCCAGCTGGATCCCTACAGCGGCGCGATCACCTGGGTGCGGGTCGAGCGGTAGTCGACCGCTGGCCATCCAGGCGATCGGATGAGCCTTCCCGTCAGCGTCAGCAAGGATGGTGAGGAGACATTTGCTCGTGATCCCCTCCCCCTTGATGGGGGAAGGGGGAATGTCCGCAACGGGTCGGCAGACATCGACCCCGGCGACCCTGCCGCCCCCTACTCCACCCTCGGCAGCACCAGCGCCACGCGCAGGCCGGGGCCCATGCCGTTGTATTCCCCCGGCCCCTCGGAGAGCTCCAGTCGGCCCCCGTGCGAGGCGGCCACGGCCTGGACCAGCGACAGGCCCAGGCCCGCGCCGGGCTCGCTGCGGCTGTTCTCCAGGCGCACGAAGCGCTGGACCACCCGCGCGCGGTCGGCCTCGGGCACGCCGGGGCCGGTGTCGGTGACCGAGAACTCCAGTTCCCCCGACGAGGTGCGCCGGGCGCGCAGCATGATCGCCCCGCCCTCGGGCGTATATTTGATGGCGTTGTCGAGGATGTTGGCCAGGGCCTGGGCCAGGAACTCGCGATTGCCCTTGATGCTGAGGGCCGGCACGATCTCGGCCTTGAAGTCCAGGCCCTTATCCTCGCACGACAGCTCGTAGAGCTCGGCCATGTCGGCGGCCAGTTCCGAGGCGTCGAAGGTCTTCTGGTCCGGGGCCGAGCCGGCCGCCTGCAGTCGGGCGATGGCCAGCACGGCGTTGAAGGTCTTCAGCACCCCGTCGGCGTCGGCCAGGGCGGTTTCGAGCGCCGCCAGCGGATCGCCCTTGCCGTTCTCGGCGTCGATCAGCGCCACCTCCATCCGGGCCCGCAGACGGGTCAGCGGCGAGCGGAGGTCGTGGGCGATGGCGTCGCCGGCGTGGCGCAAGCCGCCCATCAGGCGCTCGATCCGGTCGAGCATGTCGTTCAGGCCCTCGGCCAGCTCGTCATATTCGTCGCGGGCGCCGCGGATCCTGGCCCGCGCGTGCAGGTCGCCGGCCCGCACGGCGTTGACCAGGTCGACCAGCCCCTGCATCGAGCGGCTGACATTGCGGCTGATCAGCACCCCGCCCGCCAGGCCCAGCAGGATGACGAGCGCCCCCGCGCCCCACAGCGCCCGGACGATCTTGCGGACATAGGCTTCGGAGGCGTCGACATCGGCCCCGACGAACAGGATCTCGCCGTGCTCCAGCCGCTGCTGCACCCCGCGCGCGGCGGCCTTGACCTCGGCCCCGTCGAGGTCGGTTTCGGTGACCTTGAAGCTGGCCCACTGGGGGCCGTCGCCGGTGAAGTTGGCGACCGGCGACTCCTCGATCGAGCCGGAGATCCGCTTGCCGGTCTTGTCGGCCAGATAATAGAGGAACGGCCGCTCGCCGGTGGCCCGCTCGACGATGGTCTGGTTCAGCGCGTCGACCCCGCCCTGGCGATAGGCCGCCTCGAGGCTCTCGAACTCGCGGCTGATCTCGGCCTGGGCGCGCCGGTTCACCTCGCCGGCCGTCGCCACGTAGATGTAGCCGAGGAACGCGCTCGCGGCGGCCGCGAACAGGGCCAGGAACAGCAGGGTCAGCCGGAACGGCGTGGTGCGGAAAAGGCGCGGCAGACGCATGGGCGGTTCCGACGATCAGGCCGTTCCCAAAATCCTATGGATCCAGCCGGTAGCCGGCGCCGCGTACGGTCTGCAGCATGGCGCGATCGAAGCCCTTGTCGATCTTGCTGCGCAGTCGCGAGATGTGCACGTCGATGACGTTGGTCTGCGGGTCGAAGTGGTACTCCCAGACCTTTTCCAGCAGCATGGTGCGGGTCACCGACTGGCCGGCGTGGCGCATCATGAATTCCAGCAGCTGGAATTCGCGCGGCTGCAGGTCGATCTCCTTGCCCTGACGATGAACCGTGCGGTTGATCAGGTTCATCTCAAGCTCGCCGACCTTCAGCGTGGTGGCGACGGCGCCGGTCTCGCGGCGGCGCGACAGGGCCTCGACCCGGGCCATCAGCTCGGGGAAGGCGTAGGGCTTGACCAGATAGTCGTCGGCCCCGGCGCGCAGGCCCGTGACCCGGTCGTTGATCTCGCCCAGGGCCGACAGGAAAAGCACCGGCGTCTGGTCGCCCTCGCGTCGCAGGGTCTCGACCACGGTGACGCCGTCCATCTTCGGCATCATGCGGTCGACGATCAGCACGTCGAAGCCGCCCTTCTGGGCCTCGCCGAGACCGGCCTCGCCGTCGGGCGCGTGGGCGACGTCATAGCCGGCCTCGCGCAGGCCGTGGGCCATGGCGCCGGCGGCTTCCAGGTCGTCCTCGATGATCAGAATACGCATCGCATAGCCCCTCCTGCGCGGGACGGAATCTCGGAAGGTCCGACGTTCCTCCGATTCCGCGCCTCGCGCGATAGTCGTCTGGGTTGATAGCGTTTTCGAGGATCGGCGTAACTTAAACCTTGGTCAGGAACGAAAAAGCCCCGCTCCGGCGGACCGGAGCGGGGCTCTGACGTTTCACGAACCGATCGCGCCTAAAGCGTGATAGCCGAAATCGGGCCTGTTTCGAATGAGTCCGTTCGAAACA
The DNA here is from genome assembly GCF_947036865.1 of uncultured Caulobacter sp. Classification (GTDB taxonomy): domain Bacteria; phylum Pseudomonadota; class Alphaproteobacteria; order Caulobacterales; family Caulobacteraceae; genus Caulobacter. Next base: position 7,764 of record NZ_CAMQSF010000066.1, read on the forward strand.
GACAGGCTCTACGGCGCGATCTTCAGCGGCACGAAGACCGGACGGTTCTGCCGGACGATCTTGGCCAGGACGTTGGAGCGTCCCGCCTTCTTGGCGGCGGCGACGGCGGCGTTGACGTCCGCCGGGCTGGCGACGGCCGCGCCGTTGATGTTGGCCAGCACGTCGCCCTTGGCCAGGCCCTTCTCGCCCGCGTCGCTGTCGCCCTTCACGCCGGTGATCAGCAGGCCCTTGATCTCGCTGTCGATCTTGTAGGTCTGGCGCGAGGCCGGATCGATGGGCGACAGGGTCAGGCCCAGGGCCTCGACGCGTTGGGTGGCCGGCTTGTCCGGCGTCGGCGCGCCGCCGCCGTTCTGATCCTGATCGTCGTCGTTCAGCGCCAGCGACCGTTCCGAGGGCCGGGTGCCCGAGACCACGGTCACCGTGCGCGGCTTGCCGTCGCGGATCACCGACATCTTGATCGGCTCGCCCGGACGCGCCTTGGCGACTTCGCGGGTCAGTTCGGACTTGTTGGCGATCAGCGTGCCGTTGACGCCGGTCAGGATGTCGTCGGGCAGCAGCCCGGCCTTGGCGGCGGGGCCGCCCGGCACCACGGTCGAGACGATCGCGCCCTTCACGTCCTTCAGGCCCAGGGCCTCGGCCGACTCGGCGCTGAAGTCCTGGATCTCCACGCCGATATAGCCGCGCACGACCTTGCCGCCGGCGATCAGCTGCTTGGCGGTGGCCTCGGCGATGTCGGCGGGGATGGCGAAGCCGATGCCGACCGAGCCGCCCGTCGGCGAGTAAATGGCGCTGTTGACGCCGATCACCCGGCCATAGATGTCGAAGCTGGGACCGCCCGAATTGCCGCGATTGATCGGCGCGTCGATCTGGATGTAGTTGACGAACTGCGAGGTCGGATCCTGCAGGTCGCGGTTATAGGCCGAGATGATGCCGGCCGTGGCGGTGCCCCCCAGGCCGAACGGGTTGCCGATGGTGATCACCCAGTCGCCGACCCGCGGCTTGGCCTGGTTCTCGAAGTTCACATACGGGAAGTCGGCGTTCTTGGCCTTGGGATCGGCGACCTTGATCACCGCCAGGTCCGTGCCCTCGTCGCGGCCGACCAGGGTGGCCTTGAACTCGCGGCCATCCTTCATCACCACCTGGATGTCGTCGGCGTCGGCGACCACGTGGTTGTTGGTGACGATGTAGCCGTCGGCCGAGATGAAGAAGCCCGAACCGGCCGACTGCTGCTTCGGCGTGGCCGGCGTGTCGCCGTCATCGCCGCCGTCCTTCTGGCCGGGCTTGCCCTTCTGGCCGCGCGGAACGATGTCGAAGCCTTCCAGGCCCGGAATGCGCAGGCCCTGGGGGCTGGCCTTCGAGGTCACGTTGATCTGCACGACCGCCGGCGAGACCTTCTCGAAGATGTCGGCGAACGACATCGGCGCGCCGGGCGGCGGCGCGAAGGCCGGCGCGCCCGACATCGAGGCGCGGACCGTCTGGGCCTCGGCGGCGTCCGCCCCGCCCATCCGCATGCCCACGCCGGCCAAAGCCGCGCAAGCCACGCCCGCGCCGGCCACGGCGCCCACAATGAAACCCGACTTCCTAGCGGTCATTCGTCTTTCCTCATCCGCGCGGCGGCGCGGTCCCTTTCCTCGCCCGCGCGCCCGGCGCGCGGTCCCAGTTCCTTGAGAACCTAGTCCCGGTCGTAAAAGGTGCAATGGTTCTCGAACTATCTTTCCGTCATTGCCGAGGCGCTTCTTGCGGCCCCTTTTCGGCCCAATCGTGTCAATCGCCTTCCAGCAGGCGCTTCACCCGCGCCTCTTCCTCTTGCGAAAGCTCGGTCTCGGACGTCGCGCGACGCCGCAGCAGCCCGATCATCAGCCCCCCGCCGACCAGCAGCACGCCCAGCGGCGTCAGCCAAAGGGCGGCGTTGCCGGCCGAAAAGCGCGGCTTCAGCAGCACGAACTCGCCGTAGCGCGCCACCAGGAAGGCCCGGATCTCGGCGTCGCTGCGCCCCGCCTTGACCTGCTCGCGGACGATACGCCGCAGGTCCGAGGCCAGTTGCGCCTCGGAGTCGTCGATCGACTCGTTCTGGCAGACCAGGCAGCGCACTTCCTTGAACAAGGTCCGCGCCCTGGCCTCCTGCCCTGGATCGGGCAGCCGCTCGCTCGGATCCGAGGCGCCGGCCGTCAGGGTCAGGGCGGCCAGGGCGATGAGTGACGACCTCAAGATGCTCCCCCGCTGGGGGAGCTGTCGCGAAGCGACTGAGGGGGCCATCTCGGCAACCGCCGCGCTGCCCCCTCCGGCCCGCTGGGCCACCTCCCCCTGAGGGGGAGGAGCAGTACAGAGTCTCACGACACGGCCTCCCGCGTCCGCCGGCCGACGCCCAGGCGCACCCGGCGGTCCGACAGCGACACCACGCCGCCGATCGCCATGATCAGCGGCCCCAGGAAGATCAGCCGCACCCACGGATTGACATAGGCCCGCACCAGCCAGGCCGGCTTGCCGCCCTGGCCCGCCCGGCGCTCGCCCAGCACGATGTAGATATCGTCGAGCCCGCGCGGACAGATCGCCACCTCCGAGGTGGTTTGAGATCCGGTCGGATAGAAGCGGCGCTCCGGAGCGGCCCGGCAGATCTCGCGACCCGCCTTGTCGACGACGGTGACGACGCCGCGCTCGGCCAGATAGTTGGGGCCCTCGACCGTGCCGACATCGGTCAGGGTCAGGACATAGGCGCCCAGCGGCTGGCTTCCGTTCAGGCTGAGCGCCTGGGCGGCCTCGACCTTCCAGGCGGTCTCGAACGAGGCGCCCAGCACGAAGATCCCCAGGCCCGCGTGGGCCAGGGTCGTGCCCCAGGCGCCGCGCGGCAGGCCCCGGGCGCGACGGACGCTTTCGGCGGCGGGGGCGCGGAGCAGCTTCAGCCGATCGGCCATCTCGATCAGCGCGCCGCCGACCAGCCAGAAGCCGACGACGAGGCCGCCGCTGGCCAGGGCCTTGCGCGGCTGGACGACGCCGTAGGCCACCAGACCCAGCGCGGCGGCGGCGGCCAGGGCGATCCACAGCTTGCGGGCCACGCCCTTGGCGTCGCCGCGCTTCCAGGCCAGCAGCGGCCCGGCCGGCAGGATCGCGAAGGCCAGCACCATCAGCGGCGTGAAGGTCAGGTTGAAGAACGGCGCGCCCACCGACACGGCCTCGCCGTCCATGGCCTCGCGGATCAGCGGATAGAGCGTGCCCAGGAGCACCACCGCCGTCGCCGTCGACAGCAGGATGTTGTTCAGCACGATGGCGCTCTCGCGGCTGATCGGGCGGAACTGGCCGCCGGGGTTCAGGCTGCCCGCGCGCAGGCCGAACAGCAGGAAGCCCGCGCCCGCCGCGATCCCCATCATGATCAGCAGCAGCACGCCGCGCGTCGGGTCGACGGCGAAGGCGTGGACGCTGGTCAGGACGCCCGAACGCACCAGGAAGGCGCCCAGCATCGAGAAGGTGAAGGCCGCCAGGGCCAGGAACGCGGTCCAGCCGGGCAAGGCGCCGCGCTTTTCGGTGACGATGGCCGAGTGCAGCAGGGCCGCCCCGATCAGCCACGGCATGAAGCTGGCGTTCTCGACCGGGTCCCAGAACCACCAGCCGCCCCAGCCCAGCTCGTAATAGGCCCAGAAGGCGCCCAGCGTGATGCCGATGGTCAGCAGGCTCCAGGCGGCCAAGGTCCAGGGCCGCACCCAGCGGGCCCAGGCCGCGTCGATGCGGCCCTCGATCAGCGCCGCCAACGACAGCGAATAGACCACCGAGAACCCGACATAGCCGCTGTAGAGGAACGGCGGATGGGCCGCGAGGGCCGGGTCCTGCAGCAGCGGATTGAGCGAGCGCCCCTCGACCGGCGCCTCGGCCAGCCGCGCCAGCGGGTTCGAGGCGAAGACCGTATAGGCCAGGAAGAGCACGCCCAGCGCGCCCTGCACGGCGATGGCGTAGGCGCGCAGGCGCGGCGGCAGGCTGTCGCCGAAGATCGCCATGGCCGCGCCGTAGCCGGTCAGGACCAGGCACCACAGCAGCATCGAGCCCTCGTGGCTGCCCCAGGCGCCGGCCACCTTGTAGAGCATCGGCTTGGCCGTGTGCGAATTGGCCGCGACATTGGCGACCGAGAAGTCCGAGACCACGAAGGCGTGGATCAGGGCCGCGAAGGCGACCAGCACCGCGACGAACGCCGCCAGCGCCGCGCCCTGTCCCGCCCCGGCCAGCACCGGCGAGCGCCGCGCGCCGCCCACGGCCGAGAGGCCGGTCTGGGCGACGGAGAGCATGAGCGAAAGGATGAGGGCAAAGGCGCCCAGTTCGGTGATCATCAGCGATCCTCCCCCCGCGGGGGAGGCGACCGAAGGTCGGAGGGGGGGGTGGCCGGCGCCGCGGAACTTCCCCCGCCGTCGGCTGCGCCGACACCTCCCCCTTGGGGGGAGGATCTTTCATAAGCCGGCGTCCCCGCCCCCTGCCCGCGCCACTCGCCCTGCTTCTTCAGGGCCTTGGCGACGTCGCGCGGCATGTAGCGCTCGTCATGCTTGGCCAGCACCTGCTTGGCGACGAAGACGCCATTGGGGTCGAAGGTCCCCTCGGCCACGATCCCCTGGCCCTCGCGGAACAGGTCGGGCAGGTCGCCGTGATAGGTCACCTTGGCCGAGGCCTTGTGGTCGGCGACCACGAACTCGACGTCGCCGCCGGGGTGCTTGACCACGCTGCCGGCCTTGACGAGGCCGCCCAGCTGCACCTTGCGGCCCGGCTTGACGTGGGCCTCCTGGGCCTGGGCCGGCGTGTAGAACAGCGAGATGCTGTCGCGCAGGCCATAAAGGGCCAGGCCGACCGCCAGGGCCAGCACCGGCGCGATGGCCAGCAGGATCGTCAGGCGCCGGCGGGCCTTGCGGGATTTGGGCCAGAAACTCATGGCGTGGCGATCTTCTGAGCGGGCGTGTCGGCGGCCTGGCGCAGGGCCGACAGCACCTTGGGCTGGTCCTTGAAGCGGGCGGTGGCGCTGGCCAGGGCGGCGTCGCGCTTGGCCGTCTCGCCCAGCACCGCATAGGCGCGGACCAGGCGCACCCAGCCGTCGGGGTCGTCGGGCGCCTTGGCCAGGCGCGCGGCCAGGCCCTCGACCATGCCGGCGATCATCCCCTGGACCTGGGGATTGCGGTCGGCGGCGGGCTGGTCGGCGGGCAGACGGCCGGCGCTCTCGACCCGCGCGATCTCCTGACCGATCGCGACCCAGGGGCCGCTGTCGGGCGGCAGATTGGCCCTGAGCGCGCGCCAGTCGGCGAGGCCGCCGGCCACGTCCCCGTCGGCGATCTTGCCCCGGCCGAGATAATAGCGCGCCCGCAAGTCGTTCGGATCGATCTTCAGCGCCTCGCCGAAAGCCAGCTTGGCGTCCGCGCCCACCTGGGGACCGGCGCCGCCCTGGGCGCTCTCCATCACGAAGGTCTCGCCCAGCAGGCTCCAGAGATCGGCCCGCTTGGGGGCCAGCCGCACGGCCTTGCGCAGCGCCGCCTCGGCGCCGGACAGATCGCCGGCCGCGGCGCGCGCCTTGGCCAGGAACATCAGCGGCTCGGCGGCCTTGGGCCGCGCGGCGGCGACGGTCTCCAGCACGGCGGCGATCTTGGCGGGCTCCAGAGTCGCCGGATCGGCGGCCTTCCATTCGGCGACACGGGTCTTGTAGGGCTGGTCGGCCATCTCCGGGCGGCCGAGGAACACGTAGAGGCCGACGGCCGCCACGCAAGCCGCGCCGAGCGCCGCCACCACGGCCTTGCGCGGTCCGGTTCCGTCCCGGCCCCAGCTTTCGGCCTGGTCGGCGGCGGCCAGCAGGCCCCGGCCCGCCTCGGCGCGGGCG
>NZ_CAMQSF010000067.1 GCF_947036865.1 uncultured Caulobacter sp.
TTTCCCTACACGACGCTCTTCCGATTGTCAACGCCTCGCGGTCGGCCTGGGTCGGGAGCTTGCGCGACAGCAGCCACAGATAGCGGCCCGAGCCCTCGCCGACGATCGACCAGCCGTAGTCGTCGGCGTGGTCCAGGATCCAGTAGTCGCCATAGAACGGACCGAAGAAGCTGACCTTCAGCTTGGCGTTCGTCGTCGTGTCGACGATCTTGGCCTTGCCCTCGCTGGTCTTCACGGGGCCATCGACCGCGCCTTGATGGCAAGTATTCAGCACGCGGATCAACCCGTCCGGGCGCTTGGAATATTCGGCCGTGACGCCCTCGCAGCCCTTCTCGAAGCGCATGTCGTAGCGCGCGACCTCGTACCATTTGCCCAGGTAGCGATCGAGCTCCACCGTCTTGGCCGGCTGCGGCGGACGCGGATTGCCGACCGGACCGGACACGCAGGCGCTCAGCGACATGGCGAGGGGCAGGGCGAGCAGGGCGGCGCGCATGGGGACTCCAGGGATCGGGCAAGCGGTCGTCGCCGAGGATACGGCGAGCGCGGCGCGGCGGACGAAGCGGGACCGTGAAACGACGACCGCCCCGCCGGGGTTCCGGCGGGGCGGCGAGGTCTGGATGGCGGCGCTCGCCCTATTCGGCGGCGATGCTGACCGGCGCGACCGGGCGGTCCTTGAAGTTGATGGCCTGCAGGTAGCGGATGCCTTCCTCGGCGATGTCGTCGCCGACCATGCGGTCGCCTTCGCTCTTCAGCTCGGCGATATCGACATACATGGCGTAGAAGGCCTTGGTGCGGTCGGTGATGATGCCGGCGTTCAGCAGCGTCTTGACCAGCACCCGGAAGATGTTGGTCTGCTCCTTCATGTTCTCCCGACGCACCTCGTCGGTCATGATCTTCCCGTACTCCTCGACGACCTTGTCCGGATCCAGGCCGAACTCGGCGTAGAGGTCCATCTGCTGGTGCGGCGAGACGAGGTTGAACAGCAGGGTCTGGAAGCAGTGCGCCGCCCAGTCCTCGATGATCGCGTGCTCCTCGGGCGACAGCTTGGGCACGGTGCGGTCGGCCCAGATCTTCCCGAACTTGTGGTGGAAGGCCTCGTCGGTCATGACCAGCTGCAACAGCTTCTTGCCGACCGGGTCGTTGATATTGTTGAAGAAGGTGGCGAAGGCGCCCATGGCCAGGCCTTCCACCAGCATCTGCATGCCGATGATCTTCTTATAGACCTCCGGCGAGCCGATGATCTCGACGAGCAGGGTCTTCAGCGCCGGGCCGCACTCGACCGGACGGCCCCAGCGGGTCTTGATGTACTTGGCGAAGGCCGTGACGTGGCGGGCTTCCTCGCGGGTCTGGTTGGCGGCGTATTCCTGCGCGCCCTGGTCCTTCAGCACGTGGCACAGGCTGGCCGACAGGTTCAGCGCGCCTTGCTCGCCGTGCAGGATCGACGAGAAGCTGCGCAGCACCGACTGGTTGATGAACCGGGTGCGGACCTTGGGATCGCTGAGGTGGTTGGAGACGTAGTCCGTCGACAGCGCGATGACCATGTCCTCGGGAACCAGCGGCTGGTTCTCCATGTCGAACGGCTCGTCGAAGTCGATATAGGCCTTGTCCAGCGGGTCCCAGAAGTGGTCGTGGGTCGCCGCGATGATCTTGTCGAACGCGCTCGAGCGGTTGTTGTACCGGTCGAGTTCGAGCATCGACTCGAAGTCGTCCGGCGCCACCGCGTCGTACATGGCGTCCTTGGTGATGTTCTTGTCCGTCATGGCGGCGCTCCCTATGGCCGTGTGACATCGTCTCGCCGGGCCGGCTTGCGCGGTCTCTCGGCTATCTAAACAGTGTCAACTCAACTGCCGACGCCGGTCAAATTAAAAATGACGACCGCGTCAAGTTTGGAGCTCGGAATGAACATCTTCGCGCTGACCGGGGCCGGCGTCTCGGCCGAAAGCGGCCTGGGCACGTTCCGCGACAAGGACGGGGTCTGGACGAAGTACGACCTGAACGACGTCGCGACGCCGGAGGGGTTCGCGCGGAACCCGGCCCTCGTGCGCGACTTCTACAACGCCCGGCGCGCGAACCTCGCCGGCGCGCAGCCCAACGCCGCGCACGCCGCCCTGGCGCGGCTGGAGACGGCCCTGGCCGCGCGGGGCGGCGAGCTCTTCCTCTGCACACAGAACGTCGACGACCTGCACGAGAAGGCGGGCTCCGGCCGCGTGATCCACATGCACGGCGAACTGGCCGTGACCCGCTGCCATCACTGCGCCGCGACCTGGCCGGACACGGGTTCGCTGAGCGCCGACACCGTCTGCGCGGCGTGCGGGCGGGCCGGCGGCGCGCGGCCGCACGTGGTCTGGTTCGGCGAGATCCCGCTCTTCATGGACGCGATCGAGGACGCCCTGGCCCGCGCCGACCTTTTCGTGTCGATCGGCACCTCGGGCTCGGTCTATCCGGCGGCGGGCTTCGTCGCCGAGGCGCGGGCCATGGGGATCGCGACCTGCGAGCTCAATCTGGAGCCGTCGGCCAACGCCTATGTGTTCGACGAGAAGCGCTATGGCGCGGCCAGCGCGGTCGTGCCGGCCTGGGTGGAGGGCGTGATCGCCGGCCTCTAAGCCGCTCGCGCCACGCCCTGTTCGCACCAGGCCATCGGCTTGGGCGCCTTGTCGAAATAGAAGCGCTGACCGTTCTCGACCGCGAAGCCGGCCGCCTCGACGGCGCTGGTCACCGGGCGGGTCAGGTGGCAGCCGCCGGCCAGGCGCTTCCACAGGGGCTCCAGGGCGCGCTGCCAGCGCGAGACGCCGGCGTCGGGCGACAGGCCGTGCTCGCAGAACAGGAACCGGCCTTCCGGCTTCAGCACGCGGCGCGCCTCGGCCAGGGCGGCGGCGGGGGAGCGGACCGAGCACAGGGTGAAGGTGCACAACACCGTGTCGAAGCTGGCGTCGGCGAACGGCAGGCGCTCGGCCTCGCCGTCGGTGATCTCGACCTGGAGGCCCTCGGCGCGCGGGGCGGCCTCGGCGATGGCGCGCAGCTCCGGGTGCGGGTCGACGCCGGTGACGCTGGTCGCCTTGGCCGGGTCGTAGAAGGCCAGATTGAGCCCCCCGCCGACGCCCAGCTCCAGCACGCGGCCGCGCGCCTGAGGCACCAGCTTCTCGCGCTGCTCGCGGATGCCCGGCGCGGCGCAGGCGCAGCACAGCAGCTTCGGCAAGATGTTGCGCTCGTACCAAGACGCCATGACGTGTTCCTCCCGGGGCGGGAGGGGAACGGCGATCGCCTTCGCGGTCAAGTCGAGTTGCTGACAAATGTGGCGGCGGCGCGCTGTATTCGAGAACGACCCGCCGCGTGGAGCGCAGATGCCCAAGGCCATGAAACCGCCCGCCGAGGAAGCCGAAGGAGCCTGCGCCTGCGGAGCTGTGCGGGTGGCGATCGGCGTGCCCGCCCGCTGGGCGTTTCACGACCACTCGGCCGCCAGCCGCCACGCCCAGGGCTGCGCCTATGTCACCTATGTCGCCAGCTATCGCAGCCGCTTCCGCTGGCTCGCGGGGGAAGATCTCGTCACGCGCTTCGAGCACGAGGGAACCACGCGCGGCTTCTGTTCACGGTGCGGAACGCCTGTGTTCATGTCTCGTCGGCGGGCGCCGGTGATGATCAACCTGCCGCGCGCGCTTTTCTCTTCGCGCACCGGTCGCGAGCCACGCTACCACACCTCGCTCGATCAGGCCCCGGACTGGGCGTATGGCGGCGGCAAGCTGGTTCCGCTGAAGGGCTATCCGGGCGTGATGTGGGAGCGGCCGAAGCCGAAGCGGCGGCGAGCGGCGATCGACGATTTTCTATGAGCGGCCGTTGGCGAGGTGCGGCGAATCCACTATCTATGGTCGAGCTTGATGGGAGGACCTCGGTGTCCAACGGCCTGACTCCCTATATCGGCCCGATCATCGTTTTCGGCGCCTTCATCGTCCTTGTGCTGCTAGGGCGGGGCTGGTCCGAGCGTCGGGTCCGCGCCCACTTCGCCCGCGAGGGGACGGTGCTGCGGGTGAAGCGCGTCGGCCAGTTCAGCGCGTTCGCCGATCGCCGGCGCATGCAAGAGTTCCGTGTCCGGGTGCGTCGGCCCGATGGCGTTGAAGTGACTTATGCGGCTGAGCTCGAAGGATTGGGGCCGGTCCGGCGCCTTTGGTAAGCTACCGTCCCTCCAGCGCCGTCAGCACCGCCGGCTGGGTGCGCGCCAGCTCGATCAGCCGCTCGATCAGCGCCTCGCGGCTGTCCAGCGCCAGGCCGTCGCGCAGGCGGGCCATGCGGTCGCGGACCTTGCCAAGGTCGGCCGTGTTCGCCGCCGTGACCACGGCCGCCTGATGCTTGCAGGCGCCGAACTTCTCGAAGCCGGGACAGGTGCAGAGCCCTTCGCCCGCCGGCGCCCACAGCTGGACGACATAGAGGTCGCCGACGCTGCCGGTGACGTGGGCGGTGACCTTGTCGTCCTCGATCGAGACCAGATCGACGGCCCCGGCCTCGGCCATGGCCGCGCCGGTGTCGAACCAGCGCTCGTCCATCCGTTCCTTCCAGGCTTCAACCTCGAACAAGCTCATGCCTCGTCCTCGATGCGGTGGATGTCGTCGTCCGACAGGCCGAAATGATGGCCGATCTCGTGAACCAGCACGTGGGCGATCAGCTCTCCCAGAGAAACGTCGCCGCGCTCGGCCCATTCGTCGAGGATCGGGCGGCGATAGAGGAAAACCCGCGACGGCTCGGTCGCGACGTCCAGCACCGAGCGGCGGCCCAGATCGACGCCCTGATAGAGACCGGTCAGCTCGAACGGGTCTTCGATGCCGAGGCTGTCCAGAACCTCGTCGGGCGGGAAGTCGTCGACCCGGATCACCACCTCGCCGGAGAGCTTCCGGAACGGGCCCGGCAGGGCGTCGAAGGCTTGCCGGGCCAGGGCGGCGAAGTCGTCGAGCGACGGGGCGAGGCGGTCGGACCAGGTCATGGCCCTCACATAGAGCGATTGGCCAGAGGCGCCAGAGGTCTTACGCCGCTCGCCCCCTAACCGCTGCCTTCCGACCCTTGCCTTCCTAGGCCTTGTGCCTAGGACCCATTTGTCGGCTGGATGATGAGATTCCGGAGGCCAAGGCGCGGGTGGGCGGGCCGAAATCGCACCACAGCGCGCGGTGGGCATGGGTCCTAGGCACAAGGCCTAGGAGAGCACGTTGGTGGGGCTGGACCATGCGCCTCCGCAAATCGCCACCGCGCGCCACAGCGGTGCTTGATCGCCCTCTGGTCACGGCCCGACTAATCTGGGAGTCTGATTCGACGACCCGCTGGGGTAAGCGACGCGCCTGATGACTTCCTACGACCTGATCCTCGCGGCGACGGCCGGCGCGGTTTGCCTGGCCCTTTGCGTCACCCTGTGGTCGCTGGGCCAGCGCCGCGGCTTCGAAGCGCGCATCGCGGCGCTGAAGGCGCGCCTGGTCGAGCAGGGCGGCGAGGCCCTGGACGCGCCCGCCTGGGTCGAGGCCTTCGACACCGCCGTCATCGCTCTCGAAGGCGGCCGAGCCTCCCTGGCGGCGGGTAGCGAGGGGCTGGCGGCCTGCGCCCGGATGCTGGGCGTGGCGGCGGAGGTCCAGACGGTGGTCGCGGCCTTGTCGAAGGCCGATCCCGACCATGCCCACAAGCTCTCGGCTCTGCTCGAGCGGGGCGAGCCTTGCGCGTTCGAGGCGCGGGGCGCCGAGGGCTGGGTGTCGGTCGAGGGACGCGCCGCCGGGGCCCTGGCCTGGCTGCGTCTGGCCGCGGTCAGCGGCGGCGAGTCCGGACTGCCCTCGGCCGCCCGTTTCGCCGCCCTGTTCGACGGCGTCGTCGAGCCGTGCTGGATCGCCGGCGCCGACGGCCAGGCGGTCTGGGGCAACGCCGCCTTCGTCCGCGCGGTGGGCGCGACCGCCGCCTCGGCCGTCGCGCTGGCGGGCAAGAGCTTCGACCGCGCCGCCGACGCCCTGGTCGTGGAGGCCGTCCAGAAAAGCGAGCGCCGCGAGGCCCTGCGCTGGATCAATCTGGAGGGGCGGCGCCGCGCGTTCCGGCTGTCGGCCCAGCCGCTGGACGGCGGCGGCGTGGGCGTGTTCTGCGCCGACGTCACTGAGATCGAGGACGTCCGCGACGCCTTCAAGAAGCACGTCGAGGCCCACGACGAGACCCTGAACCACATCGCCGAGGCGGTGGCGATCTTCAGCCAGACGCGCCGGCTGTCGTTCCACAACACCGCCTTCGCCGAGCTGTGGGGCCTGGAGCCGGCCTGGCTGGCCGAGCGGCCGACCCACGGCGAGGTGCTGGACCGCCTGCGCCAGCGCCGCCGCCTGCCCGAGACCATCGACTACGCCGGCTGGAAGGCCGCCGAACTCGCCCGCTATGAGGACCTGGGACCCCAGGCCGACGACCTCTGGCACCTGCCCGACGGCCGCACGCTCAAGGTGGTGCGCCAGCCTCACCCGCTGGGCGGCATGCTGCTGATCTATTCCGATATCACCGGCGAGCTGCGCCTGAAGGCGCAGTACAACGCCCTGATCCAGGTGCAGCAGGCCACGCTGGACAAGCTGAACGACGCCGTGGCGGTGTTCGGCTCGGACGGCCGCCTGCGGCTGCACAACGAGGCGTTCGAGACCTTCTGGAACGTGACCTCGTTCGCCCTGGAGGCGGCCGGCGACTTCGAGGGCGTGGTCGAGCTCTGCGTGCCGCGCCTGCACGATCTGGCCTTCTGGCGCGAACTGAAGGGCCGGGTCGCCGATCCCGACCCGCAGATGCGCGCCCCGACCTCGGGCGAGGTGCGGACCTCGGACGGCCGCATCGTGCTCTATCAGAGCCGGCCCCTGCCGGACGGCGCGACCCTGATCGCCTTCGCCGACGTCACCGACACCCGCGACCTGCAGAGCGCCCTGGCCGCCCGCGAGGCGGCTCTCGCCGAGGCCGAGCGGCTGAAGCGTGATTTCGTCGGCAATGTCAGCTACGAGCTGCGCACGCCGCTGACCACGATCATCGGCTATTCCGAGCTCCTGGAGCGGGCCGACGGCATCTCCGAGCGCGGCCGCAATCACGTGGCCGCCGTGCGCGCCGCCGCCACCCAGCTGGCGCGCTCGATCGACGACGTGCTCGACATGGCCCAGATCGACGCCGGCGAGATGGCGCTGGAGATCGAGGACGTCCGCGTCTCGGACCTGCTGATGAACGCCCAGGAACGCGCGCTGAAGGACGCCCAGCTGGGCGGCGTGACCCTGGCCGTCGAGTGCGAGGAAGATGTCGGCCTGATCCGCGGCGACGGCAAGCGTCTGGCCCAGACCCTGGATCATCTGGTCGAGAACGCCCTGCGCCAGACCCCGCCCGGCGGCCGGGTCACGCTGCAGGCCCGGCGAGGCCTGGGCGAGGTGCGGCTGGACGTCTCCGACACCGGCCGGGGGGTGCCGTTCCACGTCCAGGCCCACATCTTCGACCGCTTCGTCGGCCGCGACCGGGGCGGCCCGGGCCTGGGCCTGGCGCTCGTCAAGGCGCTGGTCGAGCTTCACGGCGGCTGGGTGGCGCTGGAGAGCGAGCCGGGGAACGGCTCCACCTTCACCTGCCACCTGCCCGAGACCCAGCAACCCGGCGCCATGCAGCCGGAACTGGGGTTCTGAGAAGCGCATAAAGATATCTTTATGCGTTAATTGCTCGGAAGGGCTCGGCGCTGTATAAGCGCGCGCAAGATCCCACCCGACCGCAGGAGCCGCTCGTGGCCGACTATATCGTCAAGGACATCTCGCTCGCCGATTACGGCCGCAAGGAAATCGCCATCGCCGAGACCGAGATGCCGGGCCTGATGGCCACGCGCGCCGAGTACGGTCCCAAGCAGGTCCTGAAGGGCGCCCGCATCGCCGGCAGCCTGCACATGACGATCCAGACCGCCGTGCTGATCGAGACCCTGGTCGCCCTGGGCGCCGAGGTCCGCTGGGCCTCGTGCAACATCTTCTCGACCCAGGACCACGCCGCGGCCGCCATCGCCGCCGCCGGCATTCCGGTCTTCGCCTTCAAGGGCGAGAACCTGGTCGAGTACTGGGAATACGCCCACAAGATCTTCGAGTGGGGCGACGGCGGCTATCCGAACCTGATCCTCGACGACGGCGGCGACGCCACCCTGCTCTGCGTGCTGGGCCCGAAGGCCGAGAAGGATCCCTCGATCCTGAACAATCCGCAGAACGAAGAGGAAGAAGCCCTCTACGCCGTGATGAAGAAGTACCTGGCCGAGAAGCCGGGCTTCTATTCGGCGATCCGCTCGGCCATCGGCGGCGTCTCGGAAGAGACCACCACGGGCGTCCACCGCCTGTACCACATGGCCCAGAAGGGCGAGCTGCCGTTCCCGGCCATCAACGTCAACGACAGCGTCACCAAGAGCAAGTTCGACAACCTCTATGGCTGCCGCGAGAGCCTGGTCGACGCCATCCGTCGCGGCACCGACGTCATGCTGTCGGGCAAGGTCGCGGTGGTCTGCGGCTATGGCGACGTGGGCAAGGGCTCGGCCGCCAGCCTGCGCCAAGGCGGCGCCCGGGTGATCGTCACCGAGATCGACCCGATCTGCGCCCTGCAGGCGGCCATGGAAGGCTACGAGGTCCAGACCCTCAACGACGTCGCCGACAAGGCCGACATCTTCGTCACCGCGACCGGCAACAAGGACGTCATCACGCTGGACGACATGCGGAAGATGAAAAACAACGCCATCGTCTGCAACATCGGCCACTTCGACTCGGAAATTCAGATCGCCGCCCTGCGCAACTACAAGTGGGACGAGATCAAGCCGCAGGTCCACCACGTGGAGTTCCCGGACGGCAAGAAGCTGATCGTGCTGTCGGAAGGCCGTCTGGTGAACCTCGGCAACGCCACCGGCCACCCCAGCTTCGTGATGTCGGCCAGCTTCACCAACCAGACCCTGGCCCAGATCGAGCTGTGGACCAACAAGGACAAGTACCAGAACCAGGTCTACACCCTGCCCAAGCACCTGGATGAGAAGGTCGCCTTCCTGCACCTGGAAAAGCTTGGCGCGAAGCTGACGACGCTGCGCAAGGATCAAGCCGATTACATCGGCGTGCCCGAAGCCGGTCCGTTCAAGCCTGACCACTATCGCTACTGACATCACGGATGTCCTAAGGGAAATCGTTGGATTTCCTTCGGCAAGGCCCGCCGGCGACGGCGGGCCTTTTCTTTTCGCGGCTGGATGAAGAGCCGCCCTATTCAAGGTCGCCTGGCTCGGCTAATCGCTTTGGCCATGCCGCTAGCCTTGATCATCTCTAGCCATGTCGCCGGCAGCCAGGTGGGCGCGACGGCGCAGGCCACCGCCCTGGCGCAGTTCCGCATCGACTCGATGACCGTGCCGACCGTGCTGTTCGGCCGGCATCCGGGCTGGGGCGTTCCCGGCGGCGCGCCCGTGCCGATCGAGGTGCTGGAGGGCATGCTGGACGGCATCGAGGCCAACGGCCTGTTCGGCCTCGTCGATCTCGTCATCACCGGCTATTTCGCCAGCGCCGCCCAGGTGCGGGCGACCGCGCGGGTGATCGACGCCGTGCGCGAGACGCCTCGGCCGCAGGGCGCGGCCACCCGCCGCCCCATCGTGATCGTCGATCCCACCATGGGCGACGCCGGCAAGGGGCTCTACATCCCGGCCGAGACCGCCGACGAGATCATCGCCGACCTGATCCCCCGCGCCGACGTCGTGGCCTGCAATTCCTGGGAGCTGCAGAAGCTGACCGGAACCGACGCCCGCGACCCGCAGTCGGCCATGCGCGCCGCGCGGCTGCTGGGCAAGACGACCCTGGTCTCCTCGGTGCATCGCGGGGCCGAGATCGGCGCCGTGCTGGCCGATCACCGCGAGGCTTGGCTCGCCGCCCACGCGAGGGCCGAGCGCGCGCCCAACGGCACCGGCGACCTGCTGACCGCCCTCTACGCCGCCTCGATCCTGGAAGGCCAGACCTTCTCGTACGGCCTGGCCCGCGCGGTCGGCGGCGTGGCCGAGACGGTGACGGCCGCCAATATCTGGAACGCGCCGGAGCTGCCGATCGTCGCCATGGGCGCGCGGATCAAGCAGACCTCGCCCACCGTGCGCATCGAACGGCTCGCCTAGCATGACCGAGATCACCGGCCTCTGCCCCGACCGCTTCGCCCGCGTCCGCGAGGTCTTCGCGGCCAACTTCGAGAACAATGGTGAGCTGGGCGCGCGGTTTTCGTTCGCGATCGACGGCGAGATCGTCGTCGACCTGATGGGCGGCTTCGCCGACCGCAAGCGCGAGGTCGCGTTCGGTCCCGACACCCTGACGGCGCTGTTCTCGACCACCAAGGCCGTGGCCGCGCTGATGGTGGCGCGGCTGGTCGACGAGGGGCGTCTCGCCTACGACCAGCCGGTCGCCGACGTCTGGCCCGAGTTCGCCCAGAACGGCAAGGCGGCGGTGACGGTCGAGCAGGCGCTGTCGCACCAGGCGGGCCTGTCGGGCTTTTCGGACGAGACCGATCCCGCCCTGTGGTTCGACTGGGACGCGACCTGCGCCAAGCTGGCGGCCATGGCCCCGCTGTTTCCGATCGGCTCGGCCAGCGGCTATCACCCGGTGACCTACGGCTATCTGGCCGGCGAGATCTTCCGCCGGGTCGACGGCCGCACGATGGGGACGGCGCTGCGCGAGGACATCGCCCAGCCGCTGGGCCTCGACCTCTGGATCGGCCTGCCCGACAGCGAGCACGGGCGCGTCTCGGAGCTGATGCGCCCCAGCGCCCTGCCGAGCTTCGGCGCGATCAATCCGGCGCTCGAGGCGGCCTTCCTGAAGCCCTGGTCCTCGCCGGGCGGGCGCAGTTCGGCGGAGTGGCGACGGGTCGAGATCCCGTCGGCCAACGGTCACGCCACCGCCGCGGCCCTGGCGCGGCTGATGGGCGCCCTGGCGACCGGCGGAAGCCTGGACGGCCGCTCGCTGATCACCCCGGCCGGGATCAAGGCCGCGACGGCCCAGCGCATCGTCGGCCCGGACCTCGTTCTGCCCTATGTGATCAGCTGGGGCGCGGGCTTCATGCGCAACGCGCCGAACTTCTTCTACGGCCCGACGGCCGAGGCGTTCGGCCATTCGGGTTGGGGCGGCTCCTGCGCCTTCGCCGATCCGACGCGTGGCGTCTCGGGGGCCTATGTGATGAACAAGCAGGGGACCGCCCTGATCGGCGATCCGCGCGCCGTACGATTGATCGAGGCGGCCTACGCCTCGCTTTAGACCGTCTTTAGGGTTTGCCCTTAGGCGTCGGTCTCCAAGGAGAGACGCATGATCCGCACCGCCTCGCTCGCCCTGGCCTGTCTGGCGCTGGCCGGCGTCGCCCGCGCCGCGGACCGCGACTTCTGCGCCGACCGGCCCGGCAAGGGCTCGCCGCCCTGCGTGCTGGACCCGGGCCGCTTCCAGGCCGAGCTCGGGGCGGTGGACGCGGCCTTCTCGCGCGGCGGCGGGGTCCAGGTCGACGACGTTTCTTATGGCGGACTGGAACTGCGGCTCGGCCTCGCCTCGACCGTGGAGGGACAGCTGTCCTGGACCGCCCGCGAGCGGGTGCGGACCAAGGATCACGGCGTGGTCTCGACGGTGTCGGGATCGGGCGACCTCGGGGCGGCCGTGCGGTGGTCGCTGAAGAACCCCGCCGGCGACGGCCTGTCGATCGCCCTGCAGCCCTTCGTCACGGCCCCGACGGGGTCGAACGGGATCGGGAGCGCTCTGTGGCAGGGCGGCGTGATCGCGCCGATGTCGGTTCCGCTGACGGCCGACTGGTCGCTGAGCCTGACGCCGCAGGTCGCGGCGCGCGCGAACGCCAGCGGCGCGGGGCGCCATGTGGGCTATGCGCTCGTCAGCGGGGTGGGACATGCGGTCGGCCCGGTGAACCTCGGCGCCGAGCTGTGGGTCGATCGCGACGAGGACCCCTCGGGCCACGTGACCCAGGCCAGCTTCGACCTCACCGCCGCCTGGGCGCCCAAGGCGCTGAAGGACGTGCAGCTGGACGCCTCGGCCTATGTCGGCCTCAACCGCCAGACCCCGGACCTGGAGCTGGTGGTCGGGGTCGCCCACCGGTTCTAGCTCGTCGCCAGCGTCCGGGTCCGCTTCCAGGCCCCATAGGCGAAGGTCGCCACGCCCAGCCAGATGAACACGAACGACAGGGCCCGCAGCGGCGTGAACGGCTCGCCCAGCACGACGCCGATCAGGAACTGCAGGGTGGGCGCGATGAACTGCAGGAAGCCGACGGCGCTGAGCGGCAGCCGGCGCGCCGACCAGGCGAACAGGGCCAGCGGGGCCACGGTCGCCGGGCCGGCCAAGGCCAGCAGCAGCGTGACCTCGCCGCCCTTGCCGAAATGGCCCTGGCCGCTGGCTTGGGCGTGCAGGACGTAGGCCAGGGCCGGCAGGGCGAGATAGGCGCACTCGATGAAGAGACCGGTCTGGGCGTCGGCCTTAACCTGCTTTCGCAGGATTCCGTAGACGCAGAAGGTCAGGGCCAGGCCTAGGGAGACGATCGGCAGGTGGCCGAGCGCGATCGTCTGGATCGCGACGCCGACGGCGGCCAAGCCGATGGCGACCTTGCCTTCGGTTGTCATGCGCTCGCGGAACAGCAGGGCTCCGGCGGCCATGTTCATCAGCGGGTTGATGTAATAGCCGAGGCTGGCCTCGATCACGTGGCCGGCGTTGACCGCGAAGACATAGATCGACCAGTTGCTGAAGATCGCCAAGGTCGACAGCGCCAGCATGCCCAGGGTGCGCGGCTGGCGCAGCACCGAGGCGACCTGGCCGCCCTGGCGGGCGATCAAGACGAGGCCGGCGGCCCACAGCACCGACCACAGCGAACGGTGCGCGATCATCTCCCACGACCCGACGCCCAGGGTCGACAGCAGGTGGAAATAGAGCGGCAGGAAGCCCCACAGGACGTAACAGCCGACGCCGGCGATATAGGCGGAACGGCTGTCGGTCTGGGCACTGGGGCGCATGACGCCAAACTCCTGATCCGATCTTCCCGGCGAAGGCCGGGATCCAGATCTCAAAGCGCTTGGGCTGATGGCGGTAGCGCCGAGTTGCTAGAGCGCAACCCAGCGCTTCCGCATCTGGACCCCGGCCTTCGCCGGGGAGATCGGAGAGAGACGGCTAGGCCGGGACCTTCGCCTTGATCAGACCCTTGTCATGCAGGAGCTGGGCGATCTGCACGGCGTTGAGAGCCGCGCCCTTGCGCAGGTTGTCCGAGACGCACCAGAACACCAGGCCGTTCTCGACGGTCGGGTCCTTGCGAATCCGCGAGACATAGACCGGGAACTCGCCCTGGGATTCCTTGGGCGTGATGTAGCCGCCGTCCTCGCGCTTATCGACGACCACGACGCCCTCGGCCTCGCGCAGGATCTCGCGGGCCTCGTCCTCGTCCAGCGGGCTTTCGAACTCGACGTTCACGGCTTCGGAGTGGCCGACCATGACCGGCACGCGCACGCAGGTGGCGACCAGCTGGATGTTCGGATCCAGGATCTTCTGGGTCTCGACGGTCATCTTCCACTCTTCCTCGGTGAAGCCGTCGCCCAGGACGACGTCGCTGGGGGGGGTGA
>NZ_CAMQSF010000068.1 GCF_947036865.1 uncultured Caulobacter sp.
GGCATCGGCGGCCTCACCCCCTGGCAGCGTGTAAACAACCTTCTTGGAAACGACATCTAGGTACTGAACGAAGCGGCGTCGTGAAGCCGGACGTCCCATTCCAGAGGGGACGAGCCCGCCCCCCCACCCGCTCGGCGGCGGCCAAGCGTGTTGCAGTGACGGTCTGGTAGAACACGTCGACCAAGTCGCGAAGTCTTCTAGGCCTCAACAAAGGAGCAAAAGCTCAAGGAGACGCTAGGGCCACGCAGCCTGGGCCTTTGGCGCTCACAACAACTCGTAGGCCGGCAGGGTCAGGAACTCTTCCAGGCTGTCTGACAGCACCATTCGGGTGAAGAGCTCGGCGGCGGCTTCCAGGCGCGGCGAGGCGAAGTCGCGGCGCAGGTCGGCCATCTCCTGGGTGAACAGGCTGACGAACAGTTCCGAGGTCAGCACCCGGCCGTCGTCCAGTTCAGCGCCAAGGCGCACCCATTGCCACAGCT
This sequence comes from uncultured Caulobacter sp., assembly GCF_947036865.1. Taxonomy (GTDB): domain Bacteria; phylum Pseudomonadota; class Alphaproteobacteria; order Caulobacterales; family Caulobacteraceae; genus Caulobacter. The sequence continues at coordinate 480 of NZ_CAMQSF010000068.1, forward strand.
GCGTGCGGCAGATCTCGGCCGTCGCCGCGTCCTCCATCAGGTTGTAGAGCGGCACGGCGCCCCGGCCTTCCAGCCAGGCCTGGGTGTAGCGGACGCCGACCCGGATGTTCTCGCGGACCCCGGCCTCGGTGCGGACGCCTTCGTGCAGCTCCAGCATCTGGGCGGCGGTGATGTCGAGGTCGGCCAGCGTCCTGTCGCGCTGGTTGGCGGCCGGCATCAGGCGGTCGAAGACCTCCATGGCCACGGGCACGAGGTCGGGGTGGGCGACCCAAGTGCCGTCGTGGCCGGCCCCGGCCTCGCGCTCCTTGTCGGTCTTGACCTTGGCGAAAGCGGCCTGGTTGGCGGCGTCGTCGCCCTTGACCGGGATCTGGGCCGCCATGCCGCCCATGGCGAAGGCGCCCCGGCGGTGGCAGGTCTGGATCAGCTTCAGCGAATAGGCCCCCAGGAACGCCTTGCCCATGACCATGGCCGAGCGGTCCGGCGTCAGGAAGGCGGGCGTGCGGCCCAGGCGCTTGATGAACGAGAAGATGTAGTCCCAACGGCCGCAGTTGAGGCCGACGATGTGGTCCTTCAGCTCGAACAGGATCTCGTCCATCTCGAAGGCGGCAGGGATGGTCTCGATCAGCACCGTGGCCTTGATCGTGCCGACCGGCAGGCCGAGCGCCTCCTGGGCGCGGAGGAACACCTCGTTCCAGAGGCGGGCCTCCAGGTGGCTCTCCAGCTTGGGCAGGTAGAAGTACGGGCCCGAACCGGCGGCGATCGCCGCCTTGGCGTTGTGGAAGGCGTAGAGGCCGAAGTCGAACAGCGCCCCGGCCACGGCCTGGCCGTCGACCTCCATGTGGCGCTCCATCAGGTGCCAGCCGCGCGGGCGGATTTTCAGCACCGCCGGCTTCGAGCCCATGGCGTAGGCCTTGCCGGACTTGGCGTCGACGTGGGTCAGCTCGCCGTTCCAGCGATCCTTCAGATTGACCTGGCCTTCGATGACGTTGGTCCAGGTCGGAGCCGTGGCGTCCTCGAAGTCGGCCATGAACACCTTGGCCCCGCAATTTAGGGCGTTGATGATCATCTTGCGGTCGACCGGGCCGGTGATCTCGACGCGGCGGTCCAAGAGGTCGGCGGGGACCGGAGCGACGGTCCAGTCGCCGGCGCGGACGTGCGCGGTCTCGGCCAGGAAGTCCGGCAGTTCGCCAGCGTTGAACCGGGCCTGGCGCGCGTCACGGGCCGCCAGCAGTTCGCGACGGCGGGCGTCGAAGCGGCGGTGCAGATCAGCCACGAAGTCCAGGGCCTCGGGCGTCAGGATCTCTACGGCGCGCCCTGCGACCGGCCCGGTGACCTGGATATTGGCGGCGATGTCGAGGGGCATGGGATCTCCTATTGGGGTCCCCCGCGTAATGACGACGGAGGAAATGACTTGCGGCCAGATGTCAGGCGTTGCGCGAATTGGCGCGGACAGTCGGGACGATCTGGTCGCCCCAATTGCCGGCGCCGTCATGGTGGCGCGAGGTGCGCACCAGTTCGACCGAATAGCCGGCCGCGATGGCCCGCTGGACCGCCTCGTTGAGACGGTGCGCGGCTTCGGCCACCCGATCGACCGCGCGTTGCTGGTCGCTGGAGTTCGGCATGGCGGCGGGAGCGAATTGCGTGGCGGTCATGGGTCGGATCCGTTGATCGGGTGGATGGGAGGGGCGCCGTTCGCGGCCGGCGGCCGCGAACGTTTGAGGGAGCGGTTCGCTGCTATTCGGCCGCGAACTGGTTCATGGTGTTGGCGTGGCCGCCGGCCTTCAGGGCGCGCTCGCCGGCGACCATCTCCTTGAAGGTGTCGCCGAGATCCGAGCCGACCTCGTGCTGATGCTTCACGGCCGACACGCCGCGGCGGATCTCCTCACGTTGCACCGTGTTGACATAGGCCTGCATGCGGTCCTGGCCGAAGTAGCCGCGCGACAGCTCGTCGACGCTCTTGGCGGTCAGGTGGAAGGTCGGCAGGGTGATCAGGTTGTGGAAAACCCCGGCGCGAGCGGCGATGTCGACCTGGAAGCGCGCCAGGCGCTCGTCGGCCTCACGGCCCAGGTCGCTCTTGTCGTACTCGGCCGACATCAGCGCATTGCCTTCCGGGTAGCTGTCCTTGTGGATCTTGCCCTCGGCGATCCATTGCTCGCGGACCTGCTTGCGCAGATTGAGCGTCCAGTTGAACGATGGCGAGTTGTTGTAGGTCAGCTTGGCGTTCGGCACGACCTTGCGGATTTCGGCCACCATCGAGGCGATCTCGTCGACATTGGGCGTGTCGGTCTCGATCCACAGTAGGTCCGCGCCGCCTTGGGTGAGGTTGGCGATGCAATCCTCGATGACGCGCTGGCGGCCGGTGCCCTCCTGGAAGGCGAACAGGCCGTTGGGCATGCGCACCGGCTTGTGGAAGGTGCCATCCTTCATGATCGCCAGCTCGCCGTCGCGCAGCGGGTTCTCGGCCGTGATCGGCTCGGTCTTCAGCCACTTGATGTAGTCCGCGGCCAGATCGCCGCCCTGGCTGACCGGGATCTTCTGGGTCAGGCCCGCGCCCAGGCTATCGGTGCGGGCGACGATCACGCCCTCATCGACGCCCAGTTCCTCGAAGGCCAGGCGGCAGGCGCGCAGCTTCTCGATGAAGTCCTCGCGCGGCACGGTGACCTTGCCGTCCTGGTGGCCGCATTGCTTGGCGTCGCTGACCTGGTTCTCGATCTGCAGGCAGCAGGCGCCGGCCTTGATCATCTCCTTGGCCAGCAGGTAGGTCGCGTGCTCGTTGCCGAAGCCGGCGTCGATGTCGGCGATGATCGGCACCACGTGGGTCTCGAAATTGTCGATCGCCTTGATCGCGGCCTGTTCGGCGACCTGATCGCCGGCCTCGCGGGCCGTGCGCAGGGCCTTGAACAGGTCGTTGATCGCCACTTCATCGGCCTGGCGCAGCGAGACGTAGATCTCGTTGATCAGGTCGACGACCGAGGTCTTCTCGTGCATCGACTGATCCGGCAGGTGGCCGAAGCGGTTGCGAAGGCCCGCGACCATCCAGCCCGACAGGTAAACATAGGCGCCCTTGGTCGTGCCGCGCAGGCGCTTGACCGACTTGATCATCTGCTGGGCGTGGAAGCCCGACCAACAGCCCAGCGACTGGGTGAACTTGCTGCTGTCGGCGTCATAGGCGGCCATGTCGGCGCGCATGACCGGGGCCATCGCACGGGCGATGTCCAGGTGGGTGGGAAAGGTGTTCTGAAGCTTCAGCTGGATGATATCGTCGATGTCGATACCGCCGGGCGTGACGCCTTGCGGATAGCGCGCCAGCAGGGCGTCGCGGTGGTCGGCATAGGTCTTGCGCTGCGTCATGGTCGTTCGATCCCGCTACGGGGCCCGGTGGCGTAACGCCTTGCGGGCCAAGGAAAACTCGTCGTGGTGAGCTAACGCTGCGCTGCGGTAAGCGTCGAATCTATTGAAGGCAATTTGTCAAAGAACGACTTTGTCAAAACTGTAAAGTCATGACAGATTTACCGAATGGCGACGCTCGACAAAAAGCCCTCCAGTCCGAAGCTGGGCGACAAGAAACTATTTCTTGGCGGACGGCTGAAGCGGCTGCGGCGCGATCTGGGGGTGACCCAGGCGCGAATGGCCGAGGAACTGGGCGTCTCGCCCAGTTATCTGAACCTGCTGGAACGCAACCAGCGGCCGGTGACGGCGCAGATCCTGCTGCGCTTGGCCGACGCCTATGATCTGGATCTGCGCAGCCTGTCGGCCGACGATCCGGGCGGTGGCGCGGGGCTGGAAGAGGTGCTGGCCGACAAGATGTTCGCCGACCTGGGTGTCTCGCGCCACGAGGCCGCCGAGGTCGCCGAGCTGTCGCCTGGCTTGGCCGAGGCGATGAGCCGCCTCTACCGCGCCTATTTGGACCGGGGCCGCCTGATTGACCTGGGCGCGTTCGAGCGGCCAGACGGACCGGGGACTGTCTCGGAGCAATCGCCGACCGACTGGGTTCGCGATCTCGTCGGCGCCCAGCGCAATCACTTCGCCGAGCTGGAGACCCTGGCCGACAAGATCGTCGCCCAGCTGAAAGCCGACCCGCTGGATCTTGGGCCCGCCGTCCGCGAGCGCCTGCAGAGCCGCTTCAACATTCAGACGCGCGTGATGCCAGTTGAGGTGATGACCGGCTCGTTGCGCCGCTACGACCATCACCGTAAGCGCCTGATGCTGTCGGAGACCCTGGCCCACGCCAGCCGCACCTTCGGCATGTGCTACCAGCTGGGCCTGATGGAGGGCGGGGAAGTGCTGTCGGACCTGACCGACCGCTTCAAGGCCCCCGACCGCGCGACTCGCCAGCTGCTGAAGGTGTTCCTCGACAGCTATCTCGCCGCCGCGATCATGATGCCCTACGAGCCGTTCCTGGCCGCCATGGAGGCCAGCGGCTACGACATCGAGCGGGTGCGGCCGCGCTTCGGCATCAGCTACGAGCAGGCCGCCCAACGGCTGACCACGCTGGGCCGGGCCGGCTCGCGCGGGGTGCCGTTCTTCATGATGCGGCTCGACGCGGCGGGGAACATCTCCAAGCGCTTCGCGGCCGGGCCATTCCCGTTCTCGCGCTTCGGCGGCGCCTGTCCGCGCTGGAACGTCCACGACAGCTTCAAGACCCCGGGCCGCATCGTCACCCAGGTGATCGAGACGCCTGACGGCGCGCGCTACTTCACCCTGTCGCGCACGGTGCGCCGGACCTCGGGCCTGCAAGCCGGCCTGGAGGACGAACTGGTCGTCGGCCTGGGCTGCGAGCTGAAATACGCGGGCAAGCTGGTGCACGCGCGCGGCCTGGACATCGCCAATCCGATCACCACCGAGATCGGCCCCTCGTGCCGGATCTGCGAGCGGCCCGCCTGTCCGCAGCGCGCCGCGGCGCCGATCAACCGCACCCTGCTGGTCGAGGAGACCAGCAAGTCGCTGTCGCCATTCCCGTTCCTGCGCTGAGGCTTGGTTCAACGCCACCTTGCGCTCGTGGCTTGCCGCGAGGTCACACCCAGATTCCCGTCGCCGCCATCGAGACGGGCGTGCCTGCGCTGATCGAAGCCCGCGAGATCATCGCCGCCTTCCACTTGATGATCCGCCGTAAAGCTGAAGGTGACCTCTGCCCCTGGATCGAACGTGGCCGCGCCAGCCTAGTGGCGTCGTTCGCCAACGGCGTCGACCGGGATATCAGCGCCGTTCGCGCCGCCATCACCTCGGGCTGGTCAAACGGTCAGACAGAGGGTCAAATCACCAAGCTCAAGCTCGTCAAACGCCAGATGTACGGCCGTGGAAAGCTCGACCTGCTAGAGGCCAGACTCCTGGGCCACGCCATCTGATCACGTCACCAAATCTGCGTCAGAGCCATTTTTGGACGCCGATATCCCCGAGATGGGGGTCACTTTTGCAAGCCGAAACACAAATTCGAGACCATCGTCCGGGAGGCGCAGGCTCAGCGTTGGAAGAGCACCAACCTCCAGAAAAACGGTCGTTCCGGCCAGAGGCAGGATGGTGTGGACATTTTCGGTCCGGACGATATTGGGTGCCCGATCGGCATCCAGTGCAAGCGCTACAAGGACAGCCTCTACGTCTAGGCCTAGGTTGAATAAAACATCCGATTCAGGCGCGGCATAGCCTTGCCTAACGGCGCAATTGAACGTTTGTATGAGCTAAATTGAATTCACCAGACGATGAGATCCGGCATGGACGACGAGGCCGCCCCGCCGACGCACGCGCAAGACGGTCGCGAACTCGAGTCCACCCTGGATGCGCTGCGCGCCGCCTCCAGCCAACTCCTGGAAGTGGCGGCGCAAACGGCCCATAGGATGCGAAGCCTGGAGGCGATCTTGGCGATCGTCATCACGACGGTGAAATCCGAGCCCACCCTCCGCTTAGCCGAACGCTGCGCCGCCAATCTTCGACAGTACAGCGCCGAACTGGATATTGAGGCCCGCGGGGAAATCGACGCCAATCTGGTCGAGGACATTCTCAAGTTGCTTTTCCCGCCTCCTCCCCAGCCCAGGTTCCAGATCATTCACGGCGGCAAAAGCTGACTGCTCATCCTGGGGCCCTTGGGCCCGCCCGGCGTGTTGGAGCGGACGACGGCGACCCGTCCTAGGAGGTCGGCTCAGCGCGATCTCGCCCGATCACAGCCTCTGCGTTCGCAGCCGCAGGGCGTTGCCGACCACGCTGACTGAGGACAGAGCCATTGCGGCGGCGGCGATCATGGGCGACAGCATCAAGCCAAACATCGGATAAAGCGCCCCGGCTGCGATCGGCACGCCGGCGGCGTTGTAGACGGAGGCCAAGACCAGGTTCTGACGGATATTGGCCATGGTCGCGCGCGACAGCCGTCGGGCGGTCACGATGCCGGTCAGGTCTCCCTTGAGCAAGGTGATGGCGGCGCTTTCGATGGCTACGTCCGTTCCCGAGCCCATGGCGATCCCGACATCGGCCGCGGTCAGGGCCGGCGCGTCGTTGACGCCATCGCCCGCCATAGCGACGATCCGGCCTTCGGCTTTCAGTCGCTCGACGATCGCCGCCTTGCGATCGGGGAGCACGTCGGCTTCGACCTCGTCGATACCGAGCCGGCGAGCCACCGCCCGCGCGGTGACGCTATTGTCGCCGGTCAGCATGACGATACGCACGCCCTGACCGTGGAGCGTAGTCAGCGCGCCCGGCGTCGTGGCCTTGATAGGATCGGCGATCGCGAAGACGCCGCCGGCCTGGCCATCGACGCCGATATAGATCGCGGTCGCGCCATCACCACGCAGATCATCGGCGCGGGCCGCCAGCTCGCCCACATTGATCGCCTGTTCGGCAAGGAAGGCGGCGTTGCCGAGAACGATCTTCAGCCCCTCCACGCGCCCCAGCGCGCCCTTCCCCGTTGGAGAATCGAAGTCTTCGACCGAAGGAATCTCGATCTTGTCGCGTTCCGCGGCCGCGACGATCGCCTGCGCGAGCGGATGCTCCGAGGCCTTCTCCACGCCCGCCGCCAGCCGGAGCAAGGTTTGCCTCTGAAAGCCGGGCGCGGCGACGATCTCCACCAGCTGCGGCCGCCCCTCGGTCAGGGTCCCGGTCTTGTCGATCACCAGCGTATCGACCTTTTCCATGCGCTCGAGCGCCTCGGCGTTCTTGATCAGCACGCCCGCCGCCGCGCCCTTGCCGACGCCGACCATGATCGACATCGGCGTGGCCAGGCCCAGCGCGCAGGGGCAGGCGATGATCAGAACCGAGACGGCGGCGATCAGGCCGTGGGCAAGGCGGGGTTCTGATCCCCAAAGGCCCCAGGCCAGGAACGCCAGAGCGGCGATGGCGATGACGGCCGGCACGAACCAACCGGAGACCTGATCGGCGACACGCTGAATGGGCGCGCGCGAGCGCTGCGCGGCGGCGACCATCTGGACGATCCGGGCCAGCATGGTGTCGCGGCCGATCTTTTCGGCTCGAATGATCAATCCCCCGGACCGGTTCAAGGTCCCCCCGATCACCCGATCGCCGATGCCGCGCGTCACCGGCATGGACTCGCCCGTCACCATGCTCTCGTCCAGGGAGGAGCGCCCCTCTTCGACCGCGCCGTCCACCGGCACGGTTTCGCCAGGCCGAACCCTCAAGCGATCGCCGAGCGCGACGGCTTCGATGCGGATGTCGTCTTCCGATCCGTCCTGGGCGATTCGGCGAGCGGTTTTCGGGGCCAGATCGACCAGAGCGCGGATCGCTCCTGAGGTCTGCTCCCGGGCCCGCAGTTCCAGGACTTGGCCCAGCAGGGCCAGGACGACAATCACTGCGGCCGCCTCGTAATAGACGGCGATCATGCCGTCGGCGGTCTGGAAGGCCGGCGGAAAAATCCGCGGCGCCAGCGTGGCGACGACGCTGTAGGTCCAGGCCACGCCGGCGCCCATGGCGATCAGCGTGAACATGTTCGGGCTGCGGTTCACCAGCGAGACCCAGGCCCGCGCGAAAAACGGCCATCCCGCCCATAGGACGACTGGCGTCGCCAGGAGCAACTGGATCCAGACGGAGACCCCCATCGGCACAAGATGGTGCAGCCCGGGGAAGATGTGCCCCCCCATCTCGAGCAGAAACACAGGCAGCCCGAGCGCAAACCCGCCCCAGAAGCGCCGCGTCATGTCGATGAGTTCAGGGTTCGGTCCCGTGTTGGGCGCCGCCACCAACGGCTCCAACGCCATGCCGCAGATAGGGCAGCTTCCCGGCCCGTTCCGGCGGATTTCCGGATGCATGGGGCAGGTCCAGATCGCGCCCTGCGCACTTGACGCCTTCTCGGCGTCGGCGGGACCATGCGGGTGACAACTGGCGGCTGGCTGGTCACGCCCCGGATGAACAGGGTCTCCATGTGGCTTGGCGAACCCTGCATCATCGCCCTCGATACCCGCCGCCGCGCGATAGGATTCAGGGGCCGCATCGAACCGCGCCTTGCAGCCGGTCGAGCAGAAATAATAGCGCACGTCCTCATGGTCGCTTCGAAGGGTCGCGTCCGACGGCGTTATCATCATGCCGCAGACCGGATCACGAACGCGGTCTCGGCGCGGCGCCGCGTCGCCGTGCGCGCCCCCACTGGCCGCCGCGCTTTCGCCCGCCGTTCCTCGTTCGTGATCCCTGTCGGCCATTGGCGTTTCCCCTAAGGCCTGTTGTCCTGGCTATTCCGAAATCAGATGAAATTCGTCGAGAAGCGCGGCGATCTCTGTGCCTTCCAGTTTCTTCATCAGCAGCTTGCGCAGGAATGCAGGGCCCGGGACGTCAATGCCCTTACCGTCTCTCAACGGTCCGATCGCCGCCAACAGCGTGCGGATGTCATAGGTGGAGTTGAACACCTCCGGGACACCGCGCTCAACGTCCAGCAGGGTGTAGACCGCCTCCATGGGCGTGCGCACCGAGTACTCGGTGGTGAAGATGCAGTCGCGCTGCTTGGACTCGGCGAACTGGCCGATGAAGGCGAAGTTGACCGCGCCTTTAGGCACCACGTCAGGCCGGTCGCCGGCTTGACGCGGCATAAAGAAGGCGGTGATATAAGGCATCATCACCGGCACGGTCCTAGCGCCGGTCGCGGCCAACTCCGGGATGTCCTCGACCGGCACGCCGAGGTGATACAGCCATTCCTGGGTAATCTCCTCGCCGGTGCAGTCCTGCATCGGCTTCTTCACATAATCGCCAGGCTTGTCGACGAAGAGCGCATAGAACCAAGCGATCATCTGGTCCTTGGGCTGCTTCTTGAAGTGCGGTTGGCGGTGAACGGTCCAGCTGAGCAGCCAGCTGGAGTCCTTGACCGTCACAATCCCAGCCGAGACGATCTTGCCGGTGAACGGGTTGCGCTTGGTGATCTTCTCGACCTGCTGGGCGATGCGCGGGTCCAGCGCGGTGATCGACGCGGAGGCCCACTTGGTCTCGGGAATATGGGCGCCGAAAACGTCGGGGCGGCCGAAGGCGGGATCCTTGGCGGCGATGCGACGCCAAAGATCCCAAGCCGGCGCCGGGCCGTCCTTCAACTTGGCGGGCGTGTGGTGGTCGCCATTGTCGGAGTTCTCCGTCAGAGATCCGATGGTGATGAAGACCAGGTCGTCGGGACCAAGATCGACGCCGCCGGCCTGGCCCTTCTCCGTCCAGTGAATGCGCGTGGCCTGCTTGCGGTCGGCCTGGATATCGAAGTCGACATCGGTGACCTCGACACCGTAGCGGAACTGGACGCCGTGCTCCTTCAGCCATTTGACCAGCGGAAGGACCATAGATTCGTACTGATTGTAGCGATTGAACTTGAGCGAGGAGAAATCGGCGAGATGGCCGACATGGTGGATGAAGCGATGCAGATAAAGCTTCATCTCCAGCGCCGAGTGCCACTCCTCGAAGGCGAACATCGTGCGCCAGTAGAGCCAGAAGTTGCTCTTGAGGAAATCTTCGCCAAAGACCTCGTTGATCCGCTTGTTCTCCATCTCCTCGCGCGTCGCCAGGAAGACGGAGATGAGGTCCTTCTGCGCCCGATCGTTAAGCGTCAGCAGCGCCTTGTCGGGAACGTCCTGGCCCTGGTTCTGGGTGACGCGTTGCAACGAGACGTTCGGGTCGTCCTTGTTGAGCCGGTAGAACTCGTCCAGGACGCTGGCGTCCTCGATCTCCAGCGACGGAATCGAGCGATAAAGATCCCAGAGGCATTCGAAGTGCTCCTCCATCTCGCGCCCGCCGCGAATGACGAAGCCCTTTTCCGGCACGTCCAGGCCGTCGAGCGCGCCGCCCGGAATGTCGAGTTCCTCCAGGATGGTGATCCGCTCGCCCGCCACGCCGGCGTCGCGGATCAGAAAAGCCGCGCCGGCCAGTCCGGCCAGCCCTGCGCCCACGAACCAGGCTGACTTCTTGTCGGCGTCCTTGGCTTTGCGCGGACGGACAAAGGCCTCATAGTTTCCGCTGCTGTAGTGCATGGCGAAGTCCTTTCGGCTGAACTGAAAATCTTGTGGGGACTAGTATCGGTAGAAGCCTTCGCCGGCGGCGACGCCCAGCTTGCCCTTGTCGATGTAGTTTTCCTTCAGCCAGGCGGCGAGCGAGCGAGCATGCTCGTCGCCGTGGGAGAGGATGTTGTAGGGCGTGGAAAGACCGATGATGTCGTAGATCTGGAACGGGCCCATCGGCGCACCGGTGGCGATCCGCCAGACCTTGTCGATGTCGGGGGGACCGGCGTAGCCGCCGGCGGCAAGATCCGTCGCGGCGTTGAGAAACGGCACAAGCAACGAATTGAGGACGTATCCGGCCTTTTCCTTGCGGAGGGGAATGGGCGCCATGCCGATGTCGGTGGCGAATTTGATCACCGCATCGAAGACGACCGGATCGGTGTCGGACGTGCCCATCACCTCGGCGGTGTTGAACTTCCAGATGCTGTTGGCGAAATGCAGGGCCAGGAACCGGTCTGGACGCCCCGTGAAATCCTTCAGGGCGCTGGGCAGCAAGGTCGAGGAATTGGTGGCGAAAATAGTCTTGTCCGACGCGACCCGAGCCAACGCCTCGTAGGTCTGCTGCTTGATCGCCAGAACCTCCGGCACAGCCTCGATCACCAGATCCGCTTGTGCTACCGCGTCGGCCAGATCGGCCGACAGCCGGATTTGGCCGAGCGCCTGCGCCGCCTTACCGCCGGCGGCTTGCGGGATCTCCTTCTCATAGGTCGCGACCAGACCATCCAAACGCGAGCGGGCCTGGACCAGGGCCTCGTCGCTGATGTCATAGGCGACAACGTCAAAGCCGCGAAAAGCGGATTGGAAGGCGATTTGGCTGCCCAATACGCCCGTGCCCAGCACGGTGACCTTCTGGATATCAATCATCGCAAGCGCTCCCGGGTTCGGCGGCATCGTGGAGAAATGGGGCGGACACCTGGCGGGGGACGCGGACCAGTTTGCCTGTCGCCTTATCGATCAGCGCCCATTGGGACAGGGCCGCGACGAGACACCGGCCGCGCACGTCGATGAACTCGACGCGCCGGGCGTAGCGCGCGCCACGCGGCGGGCCATCGAGCCAAGTGACCGCGGTGACGTGCGCGCCGGCCAGGACGTTGCCGCGATAGTCAACCTCGTGCCGGAGCACCACGGCCGCATAGCGATCCGCATCCTCGGGTCGGGCTGCGGCGAACCAATGCGCCACCGAAGCCTCCTGAATCCAGACGACCCAAGTGGCGTTATTCACATGGCCCAGTTCATCGATGTGTTCGTCCTGCGCGCAGAACGTGAGGGTGAAGCGTCGCTGCGGATCAAGGCGTCCCAGAAGCGGCGCTCCAGCAGCGTCGCAACCAATCCGCCGGCGAGCGACGACGGCGCCTGTCATGGCCGCGCTCCTGCCGGCGCCCGCGCATCCAGGCCCGCCATGGCGCGAAAGAAGGCGACCAACATCTCCTCGCGCCCGATCGCGCCAGCCACCTGCCCCTGAACGGCCAGCCCCATCCACAAGGCGTAAAGGCCGATACCCGCCTGCAACGGCGGCAGGGCTGGGGTCAGATCGAACCGCAGGGTAAGGTCGGCCACGAGCTCACCGAACATCCGGTAGCACGAGGCTTTGCCCGCCTGATGTCGGGCGGCGAAGGCGGCGTCGCGCCGAGCGTGAAGCTGCAATTCGATCGAAAGAAGCGACCATTGCGGCTCGGCGGCCAGATTGGCGAGCCGGTCGGCCAGACGCCGAAGCGTCCGTTCGATGTCGCCGCTTTCGGAGCCGCGCACCAACTCGCGCAAAAGCGCGACTTCATCGTGGATGTGCGCCTCCATCACCTCGACCAGCAGGTCATCCTTGCTGGCGAAGTTCGAATAGAAGGCGCCTTGAGAGTGGCCAGCCGCACCGCAAATGTTGCGGATCGACATGCCGGACACCCCTTCCTCGACGATCGAGGTGTGCGCCGCGGCGATCAGCCGGTCGCGTGTTTGGCGCTGCGTTTCCTTTCGCGGAATCGGCATGTCGGAACCTCCAGCAGTCATGCTGAACCTTGGACCGGCCAGCATTGAGGACGATTCCAGATATCAAACGATATCCCAATTTGACGGATGGTCGAGACCAAAATCACGTCCCGCCACCGGACGGCCGGAAAGGGCGACCTTGACTAGACCTCGCGACATACGCACTTGACGGCGATCGAGCGCTCGACGCCCAGAGAGGCGGGGAATGCGCGCGCTCCAGTGACTTTCGGCGCCGGGATCGCGTGGCCTCTGGAGCCCTACCCAAGCGCCCTATGAGCGCGCGAGCGCCGCCCTTGAAGATCGAAGCGCTCCCGTCGGCGATTTGAGGTAGATCAAGGCGGTTCAGGGAAGGCGGTCACCTCCTGCGGCGGAGGGACCGAGAAAATGCTGTCCGCCGTCAGCGCCCATGAGACAGATTGAGGGTTCCGTTTAGAGGAGGGT
>NZ_CAMQSF010000069.1 GCF_947036865.1 uncultured Caulobacter sp.
CGCGCTGGCGCGCTACAACGCCGGCGCCGCCGCGCGCTACAAGCCCCCCAAGCCCAAGACGGCGGTGCTGCCCGCGCCGGAAGCGGCGCTGCGGGCGGCCACGCCGCGCGAGGCCGGTCTCGTCGCCCGCCAGGAGATCAACGCCAAGCGCCTGGATTCGGTGCTGGTGCTCAGCGGGCGCGACGACGCCATCGTCATGGACCTGTGGAGCCGCAACCTCGCCGCCCCGGTGCTGGAGGCCGACCTCAAGCAGTCCGTGGGCGAGATCATGCGCGAGCGGTCCCTGGCGAGGGCCGGCGTCTCGGCCGCGACCCTTAAGGCGGCCGACGCGCTGAAGCCCACCTTCAACAGCCTCTCGCCCAAGGCCGCCTCGGGCGACAAGGTCAGCCTGCGCGACCGCCTGCCGACCTTTGTCGGCCTGGTCGCGGGCCTTCTGCTGTGGTCGATGGCCCTGACCGGGGCCAGCATCCTGCTCAACAGCGTGATCGAGGAGAAGTCGTCCAAGATCCTGGAGGTGCTGCTGTCCTCGGCCTCGGTGCCCGAGATCATGGGCGGCAAGATCCTGGGGGTGGCGGGCCTGACTCTCACCGTGATGGGCATCTGGGCGATGGGCGGCTGGCTGGCCCTGATCAACTTCGCCCCGGGCCTGGCCGGCGACCTCGTGGCCGTGCTGCTGGGCAAGGGCCTGATCGCCTTCTTCGGCGTCTATCTGGTCGGCGGCTATCTGATGTACGCGGCCCTGTTCGCGGGGATCGGCGCCTTCTGCGAGAGCCAGCGCGACGCCCAGACCCTGCTGGGGCCGATCATCATGGTGATGACGATCCCGATGGTCTTCATGGGGCAGGCGATCCGCGCGCCGGACTCGCCGATCCTCAACGCCCTGTCCTGGTTCCCGCCGTTCACGCCGTTCCTGATGCCGATCCGTATCGCCGGAGATTTGTCGCCGATCCAGGTGGCCGGCACGACCGTGCTGATGATCGCCACCACGGCCGCGATCGTGGCCTTCTCGACGCGAGCCTTCCACGTGGGCGCGCTGGCGACGGGCAAGGTGGACTTCAGGACCCTGATCGGCCGCATCGCGCGCAAGCAGGCGGGGTAGGCCTCACCCCGTCTCCCCGGCGAATGCCGGGGCCCAGATCGAACCGCGCGACGCCCGGTGGATGGGGCGCCGCTGATCCCGGATCATCCCCAGCCGCTGCGGATGAATCTGGGCCCCGGCATTCGCCGGGGAGATCGGATTATAGGGGCGGAAAACAACAAAGGCCGCGCGGATCGCCGCGCGGCCTTTGTAAACTTCGGCGAAGCGAAGAGCCTGGTCTTACCGGCTCGGCTTCTTCGGCATCGGCAGCAGGCCTTCGCGCTGGGCGCGCTTGCGGGCCAGCTTGCGGGCGCGACGGACGGCTTCGGCCTTCTGGCGAGCGCGCTTTTCCGACGGCTTCTCATAGTGCACGTGCCGCTTCATTTCGCGGAACGAGCCTTCGCGTTGCATCTTCTTCTTCAGCGCCTTCAGGGCCTGATCGACGTTGTTGTCGCGGACGAAAATCTGGACCAGGGGTATCTCTCCATTCGACAGCCCGACCAATTTCCCAAGTCCCTCTTGAGGGGCCGGGCGGGCGAACAAAACCGGGTAACCCGGAAGGGGTGCTTCCAGGCGATGAGGCGGGGCTGATAGCAGAGCGCACGCGCTCTGTCCATGCGCGACGCGGCCTAAACCACGGTGTAGACTCGGATTCATGAGCCAAACCCTCGAGACCTCCGATCACGCCTCGGATCGGGCCGGCGGCAGCTGGGCCGATCAGGCCGAACAACGCGTTCTGGACGCGGCCCTGCGCCTGGCTCCCAAGCTGGGCTGGAACGCCGGGATGGTGTCGCGCGCCCTGGCCGCTGCGGACCTGTCGGAGGCCGACGGCCAGCTGCTGCTGCCCGGCGGCCCGCGCGATCTGGCCGCCCTGTTGTCGCGGCGGCACGACGCGGCGGCGCTGGAGCGCCTGCAGGCGTTCGACCTGGCGGCGCTGAAGATTCGCCAGCGGATTCGCGAGGGCGTGGTCGCCCGGCTCGACGCGGCGCAAGAGAACGCCGAGGTGCTGCGGCCGTTGGCGGCGTTCCTGGCCTTCCCGACCAATCTGGCCCTGGCCCTGCGGCTGACCTGGGACTCGGCCGATGGTCTGTGGCGCTGGGCCGGCGACACGGCGACCGACGAGAACCACTATTCCAAGCGGGCGATCCTGTCGGGGATCCTGGTCTCGACCCTGGCCGTCGACATGGCCTCGGGCCGCGACTCGGCGCTGTCGCATCTCGACGCGCGCATCGACAACGTCATGGCCTTCGAGAAGTGGAAGGCGGGGCTGAAGCCGATGGACCTGGCGGGCGAGATGGTCGCGGCGCTGGCGAGGATGCGTTACGGACGGTAGCGAGTTTCTCCTCCCCCTCCTGGGGGAGGTGGCCCCCACGGGTCGCGCGAAGCGCGCGCCCGAGGACAGGCTCCGGGCCGGAGGGGGCAGCGCGGCTTGGGCGGCGATAGCCCCCTCAGTCGGCTTCGCCGACAGCTCCCCCAACGGGGGGAGC
The DNA here is from genome assembly GCF_947036865.1 of uncultured Caulobacter sp. Classification (GTDB taxonomy): domain Bacteria; phylum Pseudomonadota; class Alphaproteobacteria; order Caulobacterales; family Caulobacteraceae; genus Caulobacter. Next base: position 2,566 of record NZ_CAMQSF010000069.1, read on the forward strand.
AGCTTTAATCCTACCCGCCGAACGCCGCCGCCAGGCGGTCGAAGTGCGCCTGCACCGGGCGCGGCGCCTCTTCGTTCGGCGCTTCCACATACATGCGGCGGTCCAGGTGCCGGACCCGCTCGTACAGGCGCTCCGAGCGCTGCAGCAGGTTCATCAGGCCGTAGGGCAGCTCCTCGACGGGCGGGGGATCGCCGGCGGCTTCCTCGCCCAGGCGATAGGCCTCGGCGCAGGCGGCTTCGGGCGGCATCTCGCCCTCGCGCACCGCGCGCTGCACCAAGAGCCACGAAGCCACCTGCATCAGCCGCGTGGTCAGGCGCATGCTTTCGGTGGCGTAGCCCAGGGCGGCGTTGCGCGAGAGCACCTTGCTGTCATGCCGGCCGGCCCCGTCGAGATAGGCGGCGGTTTCCTCGACCAGCTGCATGCCTTCCTCGAAGGTGCGGTCGAACAGTTCCGATCGCGCGAAGTCCTGGATCACTCCAGCGCGCCAAGGCGTGTCCGCGAACGCGTTCACATCGGTCATAGCTACTCAATGCCCCTCGAAAGGCCGCGAGGACGTCTCGCTCGGCGACGCGGCTGCAACGCCCGTGCCAGAACTCGTCGTCCCGTTTCGCGACCCGCCCCTTCCGAACAGACCTGGTACGCAATGAGGTGTCCGAAAGCGGATTACGCTTAAGACACCAGTAACCTCACCGAAACCCTAAAGGAATCCTTAGTCTAAGCGACCAAACAGCGCATTGGCCGCGTCCCGGCCGGCTTTTTTCTTGGCCAGCTGAGCCTTGGTGCGCTCGATTTCGGCCTGCAGGGCGGCGATCCGCTCTTCCAACTCGGCGACGCCATAGACCTCCAGGTCCTCGTGGGTCGTCTCGCTCAGCGCGCGTCCGCTGAAGGCGCGGGGCTCCGCAGGCTCCTCGAACATCGGCGGTTCTCCCTTTTCCGTCCGCCATCTGACGCCTACCTAGGCCTCAAGGCAAGCCTGACGAGGAAACCGCGCCATGGGCGAGACGATGACGGCGATCGCGATCGAGGGCGGCAAGGGTCCCGCCGAGGCCCTGAAGGCGGTCGCCGCCGCGCGTCCCGAGCCGGGACCGGGGCAGCTTCTGATCAAGGTGGCCGCCGCCGGGGTGAACCGTCCCGATATCCTGCAGCGCCTGGGCTTTTATCCGCCGCCGCCCGGCGCGCCGGCGACCCTGGGCCTGGAAGTGGCCGGCGAGGTCGTGGTCGCCGCCGGGCGCTGGAAGGTGGGCGACCAGGTCTGCGCCCTGCTGGGCGGCGGGGGCTACGCCGAATACGCGGCGGTCGACGCCCGCCACGCCCTGCCGATCCCGGAAGGGCTGGACCTCGTCCACGCCGCGGCCCTGCCCGAGACCGTCTTCACGGTGTTCGCCAATGTGTTCGAGCACGGGGCGCTGAAGGCCGGCGAGACCCTGGTGGTCCATGGTGGAACGTCCGGAATCGGAACAACGGCGATCGCCATGGCCAAGGCGGCGGGCGCCAAGGTGATCGCCACCGGGCGCGGGGCCGACAAGAAGGCCAAGGCCCTGGCGCTGGGCGCCGACATCGCCGTCGACGCCAAGACCGAGGACTTCGCCGAGATCGTCAAGGCCGCCGGCGGGGCCGACGTGATCCTCGACATGGTCGGGGCCAGCTATTTCGACAGGAACCTCGACGCCCTGAACACCGGCGGCCGCATCGTCTACATCGCCAGCCTGGGCGGCTCGACGCTAGAGGTCCCGGTGATGAAGATCATGCAGAAGCGCGCCGTGATCACCGGCTCGACCCTGCGCCCCCGCTCGGCCGACGAGAAGGCCCGCCTGACCGCCGAGGTCGAGCGCGTGGTCTGGCCGTGGGTCGCGGCGGGGAAGGTCCGTCCGATCGTGGACGCCACCTTCCCGCTGGCCGAGGCGGCGAAGGCCCACGCGCACCTGGAGGCCGGGGAGCACGTGGGGAAGGTGGTGTTGGTGGTGGGTTAGCGGTCTTATCGCGATAAGCGACGTCATCCCGCGCATAAAGCGCGGGATGACGGGGTATGGAAAGTGAGGCGCGCGAACCCCGCGCCCTGCCCCCGCGTTCCGCCCGCATGAGCGAGACCCGCATCGGCTGTTCGGGCTGGACCTATGACGACTGGCGCGGGCCGTTCTATCCCGAGACGGTGCGGTTGAAGGATCGGTTCGCCTACTACGCCACCCGGTTCGACACGACCGAGATCAATGGCAGCTTCTACCGCCTGCCGTCCGAGAATGCCGTCAAGGGCTGGGCCGACCAGGCGCCGGACGGCTTCGTCTTCGCCTGGAAGGTCTCGCGCTACATCACCCACAACAAGAAGCTGAAGGACTGCCAGGACAGCGTCGCCCTGGTGTTCGGTCGCATGGCGCCGCTGGGCGCGCATCTGGGTCCCGCGCTGGTGCAATTGCCGCCGATGCTGCATCGCGACGACGAGCGGCTGAAGCGGTTCCTGTCGTGGTTGCCCAAGGGCCAGCGCGTGACGGTCGAGTTCCGGCATGTCAGCTGGTACGACGAGGCCGTCTATTCGATCCTGCGCGATCACGGGGCGGCCTTCTGCATCTCGGACCACCACGACGCGCCGTCGCCCTGGGAGGTCACCGCCGACTTCGCCTATGCGCGCGGCCACGGGCCGGGCGGCCGCTATCACGGACGCTATGCCGAGACGGACTTGCGGGCCTGGGCCGACTTTCTCGAAGATCAGCGCCGGGCGGGCCGCGACACGTACAGCTATTTCGACAACGACGTGAAGAGCGCCGCGCCCAAGGACGCCGACATCCTGAAGGCCCTGGCGGATCTTTAGGCCGCACGGCGGCTTCGCGCGTGCCCCGTTCCCTTTTCTCCCGAACCGGATTATAGCGTTCAGCAACATCCCGCCCGGCCGAAAGGCCGGGCGCCGTCATTTCTGGAGCACCGCATGTCCGACATCCTGATGCCCAAGGCGACCGCCGTCTGGTTGGTGGACAACACCTCGCTCAGCTTCGAACAGATCGCCGACTTCTGCGGCCTGCACCCGCTGGAAGTCCGCGGCATCGCCGACGGCGAAGTGGCGCGCGACATCCGCGGCGCCGACCCGATCGGCAACGGCCAGCTGACCCGCGAGGAGCTGGACCGCGCCCAGGCCAATCCGGACTACCGGATGAAGGCCCAGGTCAGCCGTCACGCCGAACTCTTGAAGCCGGCCAAGAAGGCCCCGCGCTACACGCCGGTGTCGCGCCGCCAGGACCGTCCGGACGCCATCGCCTGGTTCCTGCGCCACCACCCGGAAGTGACCGACGCCCAGATCTCCAAGATCCTGGGCACCACCAAGGCCACGATCGAGCAGGTCCGCAACCGCACCCACTGGAACGCGGCCAACATCAAGCCCGTCGATCCGGTGACCCTGGGCCTGGTCGGCCAGCTGGAACTGGACGGCCTGGTCAAGAAGGCGGCCGAGAAGAAGGCCAAGGACGACGCCAAGCGCGGCATCACGCCCGAGGACCCGACCCTGCGCCCCGCCTCGGAGGCCGGCCAGTTCGAGCCCGAGGTCGAGGCCGAGGAGGAAGAAGACTTCCGCGCCCCGCGCGGCGACCTCAAGGCCGAGGACGTGTTCGGCAAGTCGTCGGGCTATGTCGACGAGGAAGACGAGGAGTAGGGGCGGCCAAGTCCCTGGCGGCGTCCTCGCCCTTCGACAAGCTCAGGGTGAGGACGACTGTCGGCCCCGCGGGCACAAAATCCTCATCCTGAGCTTGTCGAAGGACGAGGATTTCCGTCCGGACCTGAGCCGCTCGGCTCGGAACAGCCTAAAACAAAGGCCCCGCTCCAGCCGGAGCGGGGCCTCGTGTTTTCGGCTGCGTCAGCAGCTAGTGCATTCGCGCGCGGAGGCCTTCGATCTCCTCCTTCAGCCGAAGCTTCTGCCGCTTAAGCTCCCTAAGCATCGTACCGTCACACCCGGGTCGATTGGTCTCCTCCTGGATCTTGCGGTCGAGGCCCTCGTGACGGGCGCCAAGCTCGCGGATACGGGATTCGATGGCCATGGCTCTCGGCTCCTTGCTGTTGCGAGGAAAAGAGAACACCCGCTGCGTGACGCTGTCAGATCACATATGATTGCACGCGGCGGCGCTTGACGCCGACGCGTTTGCTCCCAAGACGGACGAAAATTCACCATGACCGACGCCTCTAAGAACGCCGATCGCCCAAGACTGGTCGTCGGTATTTCAGGGGCTTCGGGGGTGGTCTACGGCCTCCGGACGCTGGACGCCTGCCGCGATCTGGGGGTCGAAAGTCACCTGATCGTGTCCAAGTCGGCGGTGCTGACCCTGACCCAGGAGACCGGTCTTTCGGCGGGCGAGCTCAATGAACGGGCGGACGTTGTGCATCGCGTGGGCGACATTGGGGCGGCCGTCGCCTCGGGCTCGTTCCGGACGCTGGGCATGATCATCGCCCCGTGCTCGGTGCGGACGATGAGCGAAATCGCCACCGGCGTCACGGCTTCCCTGCTGACCCGCGCCGCCGACGTCACCTTGAAGGAGCGCCGGCCGCTGGTGCTGCTGGTGCGCGAGACGCCGCTGCACCTGGGCCACCTGCGGACCATGACGAGGCTGGCCGAGATGGGCGCGGTGATCGCCCCGCCGCTGCCGGCCTTCTACGCCAAGCCCGCCTCGATCGCCGAGATGGTCGACCAGTCGGTGGGGCGGGCGCTCGATCTGTTCGACCTCTCCTGGCGGCCCGTCAAGCGCTGGGGCGAGGACCTCGAAACGATCACCGGCAAGGGCCCTCCAGGGGGGGAAGGTTAACGCCGATGCGCCTGTGGGACTGGGCCGTGACGGCCTATGCGCGTCAACCTGTCGCGGACGCGTGCCTGAACCTGCAGGACGCCCACGGCCAGAACGTGCCCTACCTGCTGTGGGCGGCCTGGATGGCGGAGGAGGGGCGGGAGGCCGACCTCGCGGCCGCCGCGCGGCTGATGCGAGCCTGGGACGCCGAGATCGGCGCGCCCCTACGCGGCGTGCGCCGGGCCCTGAAGCCGCCGCGGCCGCCGGTCGACGAGGCCGCCAAGGAGGCGCTGCGCGAGGCGGTCAAGGCCGTCGAGCTGCGCGGCGAGCGGGTTTTGCTGGAAAGCCTGGAAGCCCTGGCCGGACCGCCCGGCGCGCCGCTGCCGGTGCTCGAGGGCCTTCGCGCCGCCGCCGAGGCCTCCGGCGATCCCCCGCGTCGCGCGGCCCTTGAAAACCTGGCGGCCGCGCTCGACGTAAAGAGTCCCTGACCGCCTTTACCGCTCGTCAGCCTTTGCCCTCTATCACCCTTCGGGGTCCCTCCAGTTCGAGACTGTCCATGAACGACGATGATCCGTCGGACGACACCGACATCGCGATCGAACGTCGCCTCGCGGATCTGCGCGAGGAGCACAAGGACCTCGACGACGCCATCCGCGCGCTGGAGGAACGCTACCAGCCCGACATGCTGCAGATCGCCCGCCTGAAGCGGAAGAAGCTGGCGCTGAAGGACGAGATCATCCGGCTGGAGGATCTCCTGACCCCGGATATCATCGCCTAGAGCCTGTCGGTTTCGAATGGAGTCATTCGAAACAGATAAACAGGCTCGTTTTCTAACATTTAGAGCGTGCTAGCCGCCGAAACCGCTCACACTTTCGGCTATCACGCTCTAGCCGCGACCGCCTAGCCGGCGACCGCCTTGACGCACGCCGCGCGAGCCTCGGGCGTCAGGTCCTTGGGCATGACGATCCGCTGGACGGTGACCGTCCCCTTACCCGCCGGCATGTAGCGGATCACGCGGCTCGGTCCGTCGTCTTGCACCGCGTAGGCGGCCTCGACCGAGCCGTCGCCGTCCGCCCCGTGTTCGCGGCCCAGGTACTTCATGCCGTCGCGAAGGCCGGCCGCGTAGGCTGGGCCGTCGGGGACCACGCCGCTGACGATCCGGGTCTTGCGCGTCTGGTCCAGATCGAAGCCGGCGTTGAAGCTCGGGCGCGTGCGGGTCTCCACGGTCAGGCAGCCGCCGAAGGCGTCCGCGGGCAGCAGGACGGGTTCGCCGTCGGTGATGTAGCGCTGGATCTGCGGCGTGACGTCCACTCCCGTCCGAGCTTGGACGACGCTGGGGAACAGGGCCGCCGCCGAGCCGCCCCGGCGCGCGGGATCCTGGGTCTTCGCCGCCGCGCGCATGGCCAGCATCACCGGGTCAAGGCCGCCTTGGCCCTTCAGGCGCGCCTCCATCAGCACGGCGAACTGCGCGCCGCGCTGGTAGGGCAGCATGTGCACGATCTTGTCGGCCCAGAAGCGTTTGGCGATCTCGGCGTTGGGGGCGGACCGGACCGGGGAAACGCCATAGGCGTCAAGCGCCTGGTTCCAGTCCGCGACGAAGGCCTCCAGGCTGATCAGCCCCGACCGCAGCGCCAGTCGGCGGGCGTAATAGTCGGTGAACCCCTCGCTGAACCAGTAGCCCAACGGCTCTTGAGGCCCGTCCAAGAGCCCGCCGGTCTGGTCCGGGTTCCAGGTGTGGAAGAACTCGTGAGTCAGGAAGACGGGGTAATAGTCCAGGGTCGGCTCGCGGGTCGAGATGACCGCGAAGGCGTCGCCCAGGCCCGAGCCGCGCCGCGAGCGCCAACCCTTCGGCGCGTCGTACGCCATCAGGGTGATCAGGAAGGGCTCGCCCCCGTCGCCCCAGAAGCCCCGGACCGCGCGGATGACGCTGGCCGTCATGTCGACGAACGCGTCATCACTGAAGCCGAAGGCGTCGCGGACGGCCAGGCGCACCGGCGCGCCGGCGACGTCGCGGGTCAGGACCCGCAGGTCCTTGCTGGCGATCATGACGCTGCGGCCGATGTCATTCAGCTTGCCGGGCGTCTTTTCCAGGCGTTCCAGGTCGGACGCGAAGTTCAGGCCAGAACCCCCGGGCGCCCAGACGAACCGCGCCGAGTCCCCGTCGCGTCGCTCGGGCCGCGCGAAGATCGTGTGGCCGACGACATAGAAGCCGTCCGGGCCGACGATGGGCTGGGCGTAGGTCACGCTGTCGAAGGGCGGCGTCCCGTCATAGGCGCCGACGACGCGATAGCTGACCGTCAGCGGCGCCCGAGGCTTCGACTTGATGACCCAGGTCTTCTCGTCGAGCGTGGACAGGGTCCCGCCGCCGACCTTGGGATCCTTGATGAACCGCCAGAGCTTCTCGCCGCCGCCCCAGGCGTCCGGCAGGCTCAGGCGGGTTTCGCCGTCGGCGTCGGCGGGGAGGGTGATCGTTACCGCCAAGGCGGCGACCTTGCCGTTCTCGATCACGGGCGCGACGCGATAGACGTCAACGGGCGGCGTCGCGGCCAGGGCCGGCGCGGCCAGGACAGCCGCCAGTCCGGCGGCGAGCAAGGTCTTGACGATCACGAGAGGTTCCTTCCAGCCCAAGCTTCAGCTTGGACCAGCGCGACCCTATCGTCAGCTTAAGGTTAAGTCAGCTTGCCGGCGCTCACTCGGCCGCGTAGCGCGCGGCTTCCAGATCGCGGACCGTCTGGAGCAGCCGGCCGGGCGTGATCGGCTTTTCCAGGCGGGCGTCAGCGTGCTGGTCGTCCTTCAGCAGGCGCAGATCGACGGCGGAGGCCATCAGGGTCGAGGCGCCGGGGCGAAGCCTGCGGACGGCGCTGACCAGTTCGCCGCCGCTCATCCGCGGCATCGAATGGTCGGTGATGACGAGGTCGGGCTGGAAGGCCTCCAGCGCCTCGAACGCCTCCTGGCCGTCCTTGCAGAGCAGAATGTCGAACCCCGCCTCGGTCAGGGTGATCTCGTAGATCATCGACAGGATCGGATCATCCTCGGCGACCAGAATACGCTGCATCGGCCCGCGTCCTGTCCTTACTTAACAGAGTCTAAACGCCTGTTACCTTGCCCAACCGCGCTCCGTCGCCGCGCGATAAGGTCGCATGACCAGCGGTTGCCTAACTCGCCTGCCGACGCTTGCGGACGAACATCGCCGCGTCGGCCTCGGCCAGTGCTTCTTCCGGATCGGCGCCCGGCTCGATCTCGCGCACGCCGAACGAGATGTGCAGCGGCGCCGACCACTCGCCGAACTCGACGGGCTGGGCGCGGACCGCGTCGGCCAGGCTCTGGGCCTTGGCGGTGGCGGTGTTCTTGTCGGCCTGGGCCAGCAGCACGGCGAACTCGTCGCCGCCCATGCGGCCGACCACGTCGCTCTCGCGGACATTGGCCAGCAGCCGCCGCGCCACGGCCTTCAGCGCCTCGTCGCCGGCCGCGTGGCCGAAGCGGTCGTTGACGCTCTTGAAGCCGTCCAGATCGAAGAACACCACGCTGGCGGGCGAGCCGTAGCGCTGGGCGAAGGCGGCCACGCGCTTCATCTCGCGCAGGAAGGCGCGGCGGTTCAGCACCGGCGTCAGCACGTCCATGTCGGCCAGGCCCTGGGCCTCGTTCAGCCGCAGCTTCAGGGCCGAGACCTCGTTCCGCAGATCCTCGATCTCGGCCATCAGGGTCTGAAGGGCTTCGACGACCTTGGGCGTCAGATCCGCCTCGGTGAGACCCAGGAACGCGGCGCTGTCCGGGGCCGCGACCTCGCGCGCCGCCACCTGCGCCCCCGCGCGCACCAGGGCGCGCTTGCGGATGGCGGCGAAGGGTTCGGTCCGGGCGCCGGTGATCTTCATGGTCTCGCGGGGAGAATCGAATTGTTAAGCTCCTTATAGGTTAACGGGAACGGCGTTCGACGCAATCGGGGCGCCAATTGGTCACAGGCGCGGAGCGTCGCGCGCCGCGCCGGCCGATTGTGTCGTTTTGGGCTTGCCCGGAACGAGCGGGGCGCATACGGGGCGGCTTTCGTTCGCCGCGCTCCGAGGGACGACGCGATGACTTCGACCACCCCGCCTGTCGCCATCATCATGGGCAGCCGCTCGGACTGGCCGACGATGAAGCTCGCCGCCGAGGCGCTGGAGAGCCTGGGCGTGGCCTATGAGGCCAAGGTCGTCTCGGCCCACCGCACCCCGCAGCGGCTGGTGGCGTTCGCGACCGGGGCCAAGGCGGCCGGCTACAAGGTGATCATCGCCGGGGCCGGGGGCGCGGCCCACCTGCCGGGTATGGCGGCTTCGATGACCGACCTTCCGGTGCTGGGCGTGCCGGTGCAATCCAAGGCCCTCAGCGGCCTCGACTCCCTGCTGTCGATCGTCCAGATGCCCGGCGGGATCCCCGTCGCGACCCTGGCCATCGGCGAGGCCGGCGCCAAGAACGCCGGCCTGCTGGCCGCCCAGATCCTGGCCCTGTCCGATCCGGCCCTGGCCGAGCGATTGGCCGCCTACCGCGCCGCCCAGACCGAGGGCGTCGCCGAGACGGTCGAGGACTAAGGGCATGGCCGCGTTTCCGCTTGCGCCCGGTTCGACCATCGGCGTCCTCGGCGGCGGCCAGCTGGGCCGGATGCTGGCCCTGGCGGCCGCGCGGCTGGGCTTCGACGTCGTCATCCAGGACCCGGAGGAGGGCTCCCCGGCCGGCCGCGTCGCCGCCCGCCAGATCGTCGCCGCCTATGACGACCGCTGGGCGCTGAAGCGCCTGGCCGAGGCCTGCGACGTCGTCACCTACGAGTTCGAGAACGTCCCGGCCGACACCGTGTCGGAGCTGACGGCCCTGGGCGCCATGGTCTCGCCGGGCGCCAAGGCCCTGGCCGCCGCCCAGGACCGGGTGGCCGAGAAGACCTTCCTGGCCGAGATCGGCGTGCCGACCGTGGCCTTCGCGCCGGTCCACGACGGCGCCAGCCTCGCCGAGGCCGTCGCCCGCCTCGGCGCCCCGTCGCTGTTGAAGACCCGCCGCGAGGGCTATGACGGCAAGGGCCAGGCCTGGATCCAGAAGGCGACCGACGCCGAGGCCGCCTTCGACAAGATCGGCCGCCAGGCGGCGATCCTGGAGGCCCCGGCCGACTTCGGCCGCGAGCTGTCGGTGATCGCCGCGCGCGGTCGCGACGGCGAGATCGCCTGCTACCCGGTCTCGGAGAACCACCACGAGGGCGGCGTCCTGCGCCGCACCGTCGCGCCGGCCAAGATCACCCCCGCCACCCGCGACCAGGCCGAGGCCATCGCCGCCAAGATCCTGACCGCCCTTGATTATGTCGGGGTCATCGGCGTCGAGCTGTTCGAGCTGGCCGGCGGCAAGCTGCTGGTCAACGAGTTCGCCCCGCGCGTCCACAACACCGGCCACTGGACCCAGGACGGCTGCGAGGTCGACCAGTTCGAGCAGCACATCCGCGCCGTCGCCGGCTGGCCCCTGGGGCCCACCGCGCCCCACGCCCATGTCGAGATGACCAACCTGCTGGGCGCCGACGTCGACGCCTGGCGCAAGCTGGCCGCCGAACCCGAGACCCGCCTCCACCTCTACGGCAAGGGCGAAGCCCGCCCCGGGCGCAAGATGGGGCATGTGAACCGGCTGAGGGCGCTACGGGATTGAGGCTGCGGCGGAACTAGGCCGAGCGGCGGCGCCGAGCGGGGAAGTGCTGAAGGTCCGCCAAGGGTGGATGGCGGTCACAAGGAATCCTTCTCTCATGGAGAGAGGGAGGGGCCCGCGCCGCAGGCGTGGGAGGGTGAGTGGGTAGGCGAAGC
>NZ_CAMQSF010000070.1 GCF_947036865.1 uncultured Caulobacter sp.
TCGGCGATGCACATGGCGGCCTTGTCGAAACCCTTGCCCGCGGCGCTGTTGTCGACGACCTTGCAGTCCGACAGCTTGCCGTCGGCGGCGGTGCATTCCAGCATCACCTGAGCCGGATCGCGGGTGTTCGCGTACTGCTGCAGGCAGCGGCCCATCTGGTCTTCGAAGCCGCCGGCGGCCGACGCGGCCTGAGCGACGAAGAAGCTGCCGGCGAGACCCGCGGCGATCGCGATCGAGAATTTCATAACCTAGCCATCCCTTCTGGAGGTCCAAACTTGATGGGATGGTTATCGCAGGCAGAGTCTAACGAAGGCCCAAGGTTCGCGGTTAATCATTTCCGAAAATGGTGAATACCGGCGACACCGTGAACTGTCATGTTCCGGGTCCGGACGAGCCCTACACCATCCCCACCGTCTTCAGCCGCGCCCGCGGGTGGATCTCGTTCTGGCTCATCACCACGGTCTGGCCGCGGAAGCGTTCGATGATCGAGCGGACATAGGGGCGCACGCCGGGGCTGGTCAGCAGCACCGGGGCCTCGCCGGCCAGGGCCGCGCGCTCGAAGCTGTCGCGGACGCCGCGGATGAAGTCCTGCAGGCGCGAGGGCGGCAAGGCCAGCTGCTTGTCGTCGCCCGGCCCGATCAGGGCCTCGGCGAAGGCCTGCTCCCAGTCGGCCGACAGGGTGATGATCGGCAAGGCGCCGTCGTCGCCGCGATTGGCCCAGCACAGCTGGCGCGACAACCGCGCGCGCACCTGCTCGACCAGCTGGGTCACCGAAGCCGTGTGCGGCGCGGCCTCGCCGATGCCTTCCAGGATCTGCGGCAGGTCGCGGATCGAGACGCGCTCGCGCAGCAGCGACTGCAGCACGCGCTGCACCGTGGTGGCGGTGACCGTGCCGGGGATCAGGTCGTCGACCAGCTTCTTCTGCGTCTCGGGCAGCTCCTTCAGAAGCTTCTGCACCTCGGCGTAGGACAGAAGGTCGGCCATGTTCTCCTTGAGGATCTCGGTCAGGTGCGTGGTCAGCACCGTGGCCGGATCGACGACCGTATAGCCGCGGAAGGTCGCCTCCTCGCGCAGGTCGTCGGCGATCCAGGTGGCCGGCAGGCCGAAGGCCGGTTCACGGACGTGCTCGCCGGGCAGCTCGACCTGGCCGCCGCGCGGATCCATGCACATCAGCATGCCCAGCCGAACCTCGCCGGCGCCGGCCTCCATCTCCTTGATGCGGATGGCGTAGCCCTGGTTGGCCAGGCGCATGTTGTCGAGGATGCGCACCGGCGGCATGACGAAGCCGAACTCGCTGGCCAGGGTCTTGCGCAGCGCGCGGATCTGGTCGGTCAGCTTGCGGCCGTCCAGGTCGTTGATCAGGGTCAGCAGGCCGTAGCCCAGCTCGATCTTGACGTCGTCGATGGCCAGCGAGGCGCTGATCGGCTCCTCCTCGGCCTCGGCCGGGGCGGCGGCCTCGGCCAGGGCGGCGGGGTCGACGGGCTTGGGCTTCTTGGCGTCCTGCGCGCGCTTGTAGGCCAGGGCGCCCGCGCCCAGGGCCACGGCGGCGAACGGGATGATCGGCATGCCGGGGATCAGGGCGATGACGCCCGACGAGGCCGAGACCATGCCCAGCCCCACCGGGTTCATGGCCAGCTGGGTGACCAGCGCCTTGTCGGCCGAGCCCTCGACCCCGGCCTTGGACACGACCATGCCGGCGGCGATCGAGATGATCAGGGCCGGGATCTGGCTGACCAGGCCGTCGCCGATGGTCATGATGGTGTAGGTCGAGGCCGCCTCGCCGATCGGCAGCTTGTGCTGCACCACGCCGATGATGATGCCGCCGACGATGTTGATGCCGGTGATGATCAGGCCGGCGATCGCGTCGCCCTTCACGAACTTGCTGGCGCCGTCCATGGCGCCGAAGAACGTGCTCTCCTGCTCCAGCTCCTTGCGGCGGATCTTGGCGCCTTCCTGGTCGATCAGGCCGGTCGACAGGTCGGCGTCGATCGCCATCTGCTTGCCGGGCATCGAGTCCAGGGTGAAGCGGGCGGCGACTTCGGCGATGCGCCCCGAACCCTTGGTCACGACCATGAAGTTCACGACCACGTAGATCACGAAGACGATCACCCCGATCACGAAGTTGCCGTTCATGATCAGGTGGCCGAAGGCGTCGATCACCGCGCCCGCCCCGCTGGTGCCCTCCTGGCCGTGGCCAAGGATCAGGCGGGTCGAGGCGATGTTCAGGCCCAGCCGGTACAGCGTCGCGACCAGCAGCACGGTCGGAAACGAGGTGAATTCCAGCGGCTTCTTGATCAGGATCGCCGTCATCAGGATCAGCACCGATCCCGTCAGCGACACGGCCAGCAGCACGTCCAGCAGGAACGCCGGGACGGGCAGGATCAACAGGACGATGATGCCGACGACGGCCAGGGCCAGGCCCATCTCGCCGCGCAGGATCCCGTCGACCAGCGAGCGGGCGCTGGGCAGGGAACTGGCGGTGCTGGTCGCGGCGGCGTCGGCCATTCGAAACCTTGAACCCTGGATGGAAAGCTAGACCTTCGCTTGAAGCGATTTGCGGCCCGCCGCCATCTCGTTAACCAAATTTAGCGCGACGCGGCGCCGGACCGATGGTCGCGGCGTTCGCGCCGTCCTCGCCCTTCGACAGGCTCAGGGTGAGGACGAAAAGAACGCTGGGCGACTAGAAAACCTCACCCTGAGCTTGTCGAAGGGCGAGGTTTTCCGCCCCCGTCACGCCGCCGCCCCGATCCCGCCCTGGGGCGGGGGCACGGGGACGCCGGCGTCGGCGTATTCCTTCAGCTTGTTGCGCAGCGTGCGGATCGAGATGCCCAGGATGTTGGCCGCGTGGGTGCGGTTGCCCAGGCAGTGCTCCAGGGTGTCGATGATCAGCTTCTGCTCGACCTCGGCGACGGTGGAGCCGACGAAGGTGCGCGAGACGGCGTCAGCGGCCAGCTGGGCGCCGCGGGCCACCTGGGCGTCCGGCGCCGGGGCCATCGGCTGGCCGTCCGGCAGGCGGATGGCGAACTCCTCGATCTCCGCGCCGGTCGACAGCAGCACCGCCCGGTGCATGGCGTTTTCCAGCTCGCGCACGTTGCCCGGCCAGCGGTGGGCGATCAGGCGGCGCTTGGCCTCGGCCGAGATCGGCTTTTCCGCGATGCCGTTGGCGGCCGAGTACTTCTTCACGAAGAACTCGCACAGGCTGATCACGTCGCCCGGACGCTCGCGCAGCGGCGGCAGGCGCAGGTTCACGACATTCAGGCGATAGAGCAGGTCCTCGCGGAAGGTCCCGTCCTTGACGGCCTGGGCCAGGTCGCGGTTGGAAGTGGCGAGGATGCGGATGTCGACCTTGACCGGCTTGGAGCCCCCGACGCGGTCGATCTCGCGCTCCTGGATGGCGCGCAGCAGCTTGGCCTGCAGGCGCGCGTCCATTTCGCTGATTTCGTCCAGCAGCAGGGTGCCGCCATTGGCTTCCTCGAACTTGCCGATGCGGCGGGCCATGGCGCCGGTGAAGGCGCCCTTCTCGTGGCCGAACAGCTCGCTTTCCAGCAGGTTCTCGGGGATGGCGGCGCAGTTGACCGAGATGAACGGCGCCTTGGCCCGCCGGGACTTGCCGTGGACGTAGCGGGCCATCACCTCCTTGCCCGAGCCGCTTTCGCCGGTGATCAGGATCGAGGCGTCGGACGGCGCGACCTGGTCGGCCAGCTTGATCACCTGCTCCATGGCCGGATCGCGCACGATCATCGGCTTTTCGTCGTCGGTCACCGCCGCCAGCACGGCGGCGATCAGCTCGGCGTCCGGCGGCAGGGGGATGAACTCCTTGGCGCCGGCCTTGATGGCCGCGGCCGCGCGCATCGGATCGGCGTCGACGCCGCAGGCCACCACCGGCGCCCGGATCCGCTCGGCCTCGTTGGCGGCGATGAAGCCGGCGATGTCGAGCGTGTACTCGACCATCACCAGATCCGCGCCCTGCCCCGCGCGCAGCGCGTTGGTCGCCTGCTCCGTCGTTTCGACGTGCGAGACCTTCGCCCCGGCGTTCATCGCCATCTTCACGGCGACCGAGAGCTGCCCGTTCAGTTTTCCGACGACCAGAAGCCGCATCTCTTACTCTCCCTCTCGAACGACCACCGGGCGTCAGCCCTGGTCGCCGTCCTTGATGATTTCCGTCATGGTCACGCCCAGGCGCTCGTCGACGACGACGACCTCGCCCCGGGCGACCAGGCGGTTGTTGACATAGATGTCGATCGCCTCGCCGACCTTGCGGTCGAGCTCCAGGATCGAGCCCTGGCCCAGCTGCAGCAGCTGCGCGACCGACATGTGCGCGCGCCCCAGCACGGCCGAGATATTGACCGGCACGTCGAAGACCGGCGCCAGGTCGGAGGCGGTCTTGTCGGCGAGCTCGACGGGCGCTTCGGAGGCCAGCATGGCGCCTCCGAATTCGTCGAGCGGGAGATTGTCTTCGGCCATCTTGGTCAGCCTTGCTTAGGAGAACAGGGGTTCGGCGTGGAGGCCTTCGGCGGCGATCGCCGCCTCCAGCGCCTCGGCGACGCGCTGGGCGGCGCCGTCGGGATCGAAGGCCGCGCGGCCCTCGCCCCAGTCGAAGGTGAAGGCCGCGGGGGCCATGGCGCCGTCGGCGCGGGCGACGATCTGGCCCTGGTGGCCGATCCGCTCGGCGACCTGCTCGAGGGCCTGTTGCGTGCGCTCCTCCAGCTCCGGCGAGACGCGGACGAAGATGCGCGGCTGGGCCTCGACCTCGCGCGCGAGGGCCTCCAGGGCCGCCGTCACCGGCGCCTCGGGGAAGTGGGTCAGAGCCGCGTCGGCGATCTTGCGCGCGCAGGCCAGGGCCAGCATCGCCGAGCCCTCGCGGTGTTGGTGCGCCACGTGGGTCAGGGTCTCGAAGGCCTGCTGGATGGCGTGGGCGACCTCGCCCAGCGCGTGGGCGGCCTCCTGCTCGGCGCGGGCCACGGCCGAGCGCTCGCCCTCCTGATAGGCCTGGGCGCGAGCGGCTTCCAGCTCCTCGATCGTGAAGGACTTCTTGACCTTCGGCGGGGCGTAGGCGACGCCGCCGCGATCGTCGAAGACCGTGTCGAAGGCGAATTTGCGAGGGGTGTCCATCATTGCATCCGCCTCAGTAGATCAGCTCGTCGTCGCCGCCGCTGCCGGCCAGCATGATCTCGCCCTTGGCGGCCAGATCCTTGGCGACCTGCACCATGCCCACCTGGGCGGCGTCGACGTCCTTCAGGCGCACGGGCCCCATGCTCTCCATGTCCTCGCGCATGATCTTGGCGGCCCGCTCGGACATGTTGGAGAAGAACATGTCGCGCAGCTTGTCCGAGGCGCCCTTCAGCGCCAGGCCCAGCTGTTCCTTCGGCGTGCTGCGCAGCAGGGTCTGGATGCCGCCCGGATCCAGCTTGGACAGGTCCTCGAACACGAACATCAGGGCGCGGATGCGCTCGGCCGCCTCGCGATTGCGCTCTTCCAGCGCGGCGATGAAGCGGGCCTCGGTCTGGCGATCGAAATTGTTGAAGATCTCGGCCATCATCTCGTGGCTGTCGCGCTTGGACGTGCGCGCCAGGTTCGACATGAATTCGGTGCGCAGGGTCATCTCGATCTTGTCGAGGATCTCGCGCTGCACCGGCTCCATCCGCAGCATGCGGGTGACGCATTCCAGCGCGAAGTCTTCCGGCAGGCAGGCCAGCACCCGCGCGGCGTGGTCGCTCTTGACCTTCGACAGCACCACCGCGACGGTCTGCGGATATTCGTTCTTCAGATAGTTGGCGAGCACCGCCTCGTTCACGTTGCCCAGCTTGTCCCACATGGTGCGACCCGCCGGACCGCGGATCTCCTCCATCAGGGCGTCGACCTTCTCGGGCGGCATGAACGAGGAGAGCAGGCGCTGGGTCTGCTCGTAGGAGCCCATGATCGCGCCCGTCGAGCTCATGCCCGAGACGAACTCGACCAGCAGCTCTTCGACGACCGAGGCCGAGACCGTGCCGAGGCCGGCCATCGCCTGCGAGACTTCCTTGATCTCCTCGTCGTCCAGCGCTTCCCAGATCCGGGTGTGATCTTCGCCCAGGGCGAGCAGAACGATCGCGGCCTTCTCGGGCCCCGAGAGGTTCTTGATGTCGCTGACGGCCGCCTTCATCGCCATCAGTTCGACTCGTGCAGCCAGTTACGGAGGATCGCGACCGATTCCTCCGGATGCTTATCGACGAACTCCGAGACGCGCTTGATCGACGAGGCCTTCACCTGGCCCTCGATCTTGGCGATGTCGATCCGCGAGTCGATGTCGCTGTTGACCGGGCCGGCGATGGCGATCGGCTCGCCGCTCTCGTCCACGACCACCTGCTGCTGAGTGCCGTCCGACAGGGTGACCAGGCGCGTGATGGTCTGACCGCCGCCGCTGGGGCCGGGCAGCGCCATCGTCGTCGGCGCCGGTTCGGACAGGTTCTTGATGAACGGCCGCACCGCGAACAGCAGGATCAGCAGCGCCACCACGCCCAGCACGCCCAGTTCGGCGAAGCGCATGATGTCGTTCTTGTCGAAGCCGGCCAGCAGCCCCTGCTTCTCCAGGCCCTGCTCCTCGGGCGTCGGGAACTTGATGTTGGTGACCTTGACCTGGTCGCCGCGCGCGGCGTCGAAGCCGACGGCGGTCTTCACCAGATCCTCGATCTGCTGGATCTCCTGCGCGGTGCGCGGCGTGTAGGCGCCCGGCTTGCCGTCCTTGCCGGCCGGAGCGGTGACGCCGTCGATGGCCACGGCCACGGCCACCTTCTTGATCGTGCCCGGCTCCTGGACGGTGGTCTTCACCGACTTGGAGATCTCGTAATTGGTCACGCTCTCGTTGGCGTTGGACTTCGAGCCCAGCTGCTGGAAGCCGTTGCTGCCGCCCTGGCCCGGCACGTTCGAGGCGGCGGTGACGCCGGCGGTGTCGTCGTTCTTGGTCTCGCTGTTGCCCGACTCGTTGGTGCTTTCCGAGCGGACCACCTGGCCGTCCGGATCGAACTTCTCTTCTTGAGTCGTCACGCGGTTCAGGTCGAGGTCGGCGGTGACGTTGACCCGCGCCTTGCCCGGACCCAGCACGCCCTCGATCATGTCCTTGACGGTCTTGGCGATCCGCTGCTCGACCTCGGTCTTGCGGTCCTGGGCTTCCTTGCCGGCCAGGCTGTCGTCGCTGGGCGCCGACAGGGTCTTGCCGTGCTGGTCGATGACCGTGACCTTCTCGGCCTTCAGGTTCGGGACCGACGACGAGACCAGGTTCTGGATGGCGCGGACCATGTCCGACGAGGGCTCGCGCGAGCCGACGCCGATGGTGACGGCGGCCGAGGGCTGCTCGGCGTCCTCGGCGAACAGCTGGCGCTTGGGCAGCACCAGGTGGACGCGGACGCTGTTGACGCCCTGCATGGCCTTGATCGTCCGCTCCAGCTCGCCCTGCAGGGCGCGCTGGCGGTTCAGCTGTTGGACGAAGTCGGTCTGACCCAGCGCGTTGCTGCCGTCGAAGATCTCGTAGCCGATCGAGCCGGAGCTCACGAGCCCCTTGCCGGCCACCATCAGGCGGGCGCTGGCGACCTTGTCGCGCGGCACCATGATCGTCGAGCCGTCGCCCTTGGTCTCGTACTTGATGCCGGCCTGATCCAGCGCCTGGGTGACGCTGGAAGCCTCTTTCAGATCCAGGTTCGAATAGAGCAGCTCATTGGGCTCCTTGCCCATGAACATGACCAGGGCCACCAGGACCGCGACCACGCCGGCGCCCACGCCCAGCATCGCCGCCAGTCGCCCGACGCCAAACTGCCTGATCGACCCCAGAAAGCTGTCCAAGCCTCACCCCTGATCCCAGCGCCCGCGACGCGGACGACCGGCGAGCGAACGAGACGCGCCCGGCGGTAGGCAGGATTTACCCAGTACAAGGTAAACGAGGCGTTTATATTCGAGCCGCGAGCGGCGCCGTGGCGGCGCCAAAACGTCGCGGCCGCCCCCTTTCGGAGACGGCCGTCGAACGTCTTCGAACCCTAGTCGGGCAAGGCCCGCCGGGCTGTCAGGGCGGCGGAGGGCGGTCACATCCACGCACCCTCGCCTCGGCCTTAGCGGTACTGCTGGATCCGCGTGGTCCGCAGGCCGGCCATGCCGTGCCGTTCGATCGATTGCTGCCAGGCGAGGAACTCCTCGTTGGTCAGCTTGTAGCGATCGCAAGCCTCGTCGAGCGAGAGCAGACCCCCGCGGACGGCGGCCACGACCTCGGCCTTGCGACGGATCACCCAACGCTGGGTTTCCGGCGGCGGCAAGTCGGAGAGAGTCAGAGGCGCCCCGGTCGGACCGATGACGTACTTTTCACCCCGGCTGTTCGTGCGCTGCTGTTGCAACATGGCTTTACGCCTTTCCCACAACCATCACTGTTGAAGGCCACTATAGGCGCCGCCTAATAACAGCGGCTTAATTCCAATAGTAAAGAAAGGCCTAAACAAGATGGCTCCTTAGCAGTCCTTAGTGTCTCAACATGAAACACAAGAATTAAGAGGTGTTAAAACCTATGATCAGCGCTTAATATTCAAGAGTTCTTCTAGCATCTGATCGGCGGTGGTGATGATCTTCGAAGACGCCGAATAGGCGCGCTGAGTGGTGATCAGGCCCGTGAACTCCGTGGACAGATCGACGGTCGAAGCTTCCAGGGTCGAGGGCGCCAGCGCGCCGGCCCCGCCCTGTCCCGGAGCCTTCAGGCTGTAGGTGCCGCTTTCGTTGGTCACCCGATAGGCGTTGCCATTGACGCCCTTCAGGCCGTTGGGGTTCGAGAAGGTGGCCACGGCGACCTGGGCGATCCGGCGAGTGACGCCGTTGTCGAAGATGGCCGAGACATAGCCCTGCTCGTCGACGGAGATGTTGGTCAGGTTACCGAAGGCGGTGCCGTTGGTGTTGACCGACTGGACGACCGACTGGCTGTTGTACTGGGTCAGGCCGCCGGCGGCGCTGGCCAGGTCGATCTGGACGGTCTGGGTGTCGATGCCCAGGCCGTCGGCCCAGGTCGGGGGTTGCGGCGTCGGCGGCGTGGTGGTGGGCGCGATGTAGCCGGAGTTCATCACCGTGATCGAGGTCGGGCTGGTCGAGCCGAACAGGTTGCCCGTGCTTTGCAGCTTGCCGTCGGTGGTGAAGGTGACGATGCCGCTGCTGATCAGGCCGTTGGCGTTATTGGCCAGGTCGCCCGGCTTGGCGCGCAGTTCGGCGTACCACTGGTTCGGACCCGGCCCCTTCAGCATCGACAGGGTGACCGTGCGCTGGCCGCCCTTGGAGTCGGACAGCGGCATCTGGATTTCGAAGTCCGGCTTGACGCCCTTGGTGTTGTCCAGGGCGTAGTCCGACATCGACCACTTGGCCGGATCGTACAGCTTGCCCTTGTCGACGTCGTCGGAGTCCTTGGCCGGCGCCGCCGCGGACGTCTTGATCCCCAGGTCGACCAGGTTGACCGTGTCGCCGGCCGCGTTGATCTTGGTCGTGGTCAGGTTACCGGCGGGCGTGGCCGCGCCCTTGTAATCGACGGTCGAGCTGACCAGCGCGCCCGTCGTCGGGTTATAGCCGACAACGCCGGTGGCGACCACGACGCCGTTTTCCTTGATGTCGACCTTGTACTCGTTGTTGCCAGAGGCGGCCGGGTTGGCGACCCCGGTCGAGCTGTAGATGACGTCGAAGTTGTGGTTCACCGACGGCGTGGCGCTGTCCGGGACATTGGTCTTCGACGTCCCGCCGGCCGTGCCGACCTTGTACGACACCGCCGCGGCGACGGGCTGCTCCGAGCGCAGGTTGGCGTTGACCCCGACGCGCGTCGTCTTCTCGGCCGTGCCGCCGACGGTGCCGACGTTGATCGAGGACAGTTGCATCAGGTCCGACGGATCGGGCGTGATCGTGCCCGTGACCGGATCGGCCAGCCAGCCCTGCAGATAGAGGCCGGCGTCGTTGCGCAGATAGCCCAGGTTATCGAGCTGGAACGAGCCGGCGCGGGTGAACGAGCGGGTGTCCGTGGCGGTCAGGTTCTCGGGCTTTTCGGTGGTGACGAAGAAGCCCGAGCCCGAGATCGACAGGTCGAGGTTCGAGGTCGTCGACTGGGTCAGGCCCTGCTGGCTGACGAACTGGTGCGTCTGGGCCTTCACGCCGCCGGCGCTGTAGGTCTGGCTGCGGTTGCCGGACGTCACCAGGGTCGAGAAGTTGGCGGTCGAGCGCTTGTAGCCGACGGTGTTGACGTTGGCGATGTTGTCCGAGATCGCCGCGAGCGACGATGAGTTGGCGATCAGGCCGGAGACGCCGGCGAGCAGGGCGCTGTTGATGCTCATAACTGAAATCCTGCGTTGAAGGGGCTCGAGGGTTCAGCGCGGTTTGCGTTTGGATCCCGGGGAAGACCGTCTTCCGGGGACCGCGTCGGCGTCGTTCTGACGCCCGGTCGATGGGGTTTGGGCGGCTAGGCGGTTCCCGAGCCGGTCTTGTCGTTGGAGGCGGAGGCGGAGGCGGCCGTGACGCCGATGACGCTGTCGACCGGGATCGACTGACCGTCGACGATCACCATCGTCTGGCCCGTGGAGTTGTCGACGCCGGTGACCAGGCCCGTCGCGCGGCCCTTGACGTTGGTCGCCTTGAGATCCTTGCCGTCCGCGCCCTTGGCCGTGACCGCGATCGTGTAGACGCCGCCGTCCGGCAGCTTGGCGCCGGTGTCGTCCTTGCCGTCCCAGGTGATCGTGTGGGCGCCGCTCTTCTGGTCGTCCGGCACGAGGGTGCGAACCACCTTGCCGGCGGCGTTCTTGATCTCGACCTTCAGCGAGGTCGAGGCGCCGGGCTGGCTCCACGAGAAGGTCGCCTTGCCGTCCTTCAGCGTCGAGTTGTCGGTCGTGGCCGTGACCGTCTTGCCGATCATGTTGACGCCTTCGGACAGGCCCGTGCCGGTGTTCATGCCGACCAGGGCGGCCAGCAGGTCGTTGGTGACCAGCTGTTGCTCGACGCCGGTCATCGACGTGATCTGCTGGGTCATCTGGGTCGTGTCGGTGGGCGAGAGCGGGTCCTGGTTCTTCAGCTGCGTGGTCAGCAGCTTCAGGAAGGTCTGCTCGTTGTTCGCCAGCGAGGTGCGGGAGTTGCTGATCTTGTCCAGAACCGACTTGGTGTTCTGCGACGAGACGGGGGCGGTGGTGGTCATGACGCGACCTTTCCTTAGATCCGGATGTCCAAGCCGCTGTCGGCGGCCGTCCTCAGGCCGGGCAGCAGGTCGGGCGTGATGACGATGTCTTCCTCGCCGGTCAGGGCGGCGTGGAACGCGCGGCCGGTAAAGGCGCGCTGTCCCTGGTCGCCGAAGCCCTCGAAGGCGTGGAAGGGGTTCGAGCCTTGGCCGTTGTTCTGGCTGGACACGTCGAACGACAGGCCGTTGTCGGCGACGTTGAAGCCCGCGTCGGCGAGGGCCTGACGCAGTTCGCCCGCCTTGCCGCGCAGCTCCTGGGCGGCGTGGACGGTGTCGAACTTCATGGCGGCGGTCATGACGCCGTCGCGGCCGATCTCGATGCGCACGTCGACCTTG
Source organism: uncultured Caulobacter sp. (assembly GCF_947036865.1). Lineage (GTDB taxonomy): Bacteria > Pseudomonadota > Alphaproteobacteria > Caulobacterales > Caulobacteraceae > Caulobacter. Next base: position 11,540 of record NZ_CAMQSF010000070.1, read on the forward strand.
CCCAGGCCCTCGGGCGTCAGGGCGACGTCGAAGCGGGTGGTCTTGCCGTCGGCCTTCTTGACGATCTCGGCCGACAGCGCCGCAACGGTCTCGGGCGAGCCGCGCACCGGCTCGGGCGCGGCGGCGGGCGTCGCCGCGCGCGCCGCCAAGGGCGCCT
>NZ_CAMQSF010000071.1 GCF_947036865.1 uncultured Caulobacter sp.
GCTCGTCAGGCTCATAACCTGAAGGTCACAGGTTCAAATCCTGTCCCCGCACCCAAGGGTCTTTTGAAATCGGCCGCCTTCGGGCGGCTTTTTTCGTTTCTGGTCCTGGCTTCACCAGAATGTCTTGGCGTCCAGCAGCCGTTCGAGGGCGTCTTCGGCGGCGCGCAGCCGCTCTTCCTCATCGTCGTTCAGCACGATCCGAGCCGCATCGCGCGCCAGGGCGGTGTCGTCGGCCGCCAGGGCCTGGATCAGGGCGCCCTGCACCGCCCGGTCGTTCAACGCGCCCAGCGTATCCTGCGCGGCCTTGGCCGCGGCGACGAAGCGCGCGACCCGCTTGGGGTGATCTGGAAACAGCGCCGCGAAGTCCTCGACGGCGTAGCGCAGGATCTTGCCCTTCAGGCGCAGCCTGTGCCGGCCGTGGGCGTCGAGGTCGTCGAAGCGCTTGGCCCCCTTGCGCATCTGGGCGAGGCGGTGATCCAGAACCTCGCGGGCATAGGCTCTCGCGCGCCGTTCCCGCGGCGGCGCGAGCGACGGATCCGTCGTCCAGGCGCCAGCCTCCAGCCAGGCGGCGGCGTCGAGGAGAAGATCGCGGGCGCGCGGGTCCTGCAACGCGGCGCTCACGCGGATATAGGCCCGGGCGTGCGCGGCCTGCAGCGCGGTCTCGAACGCGGGACGGCCGGCGAAGGCGGCGCCGGACGCGGCCGGCGCCCAGACCTCCCCGAGGAAGACGTCGAGATCGCGAGCATTGTCGAACTCGCCCGCCAGCCAGTCGAGCGCGTCGTCCAACCGCCGGGCGTCCTCGTCCCGGGCCAGGGGCTTGAAGATCTTCAACAGCGCGCGCAGCCGCCGGGTGGCGACGCGGGCCTGGTGGACGCTGTCGGGTTCGGGATGATCGCGAACCGCCTCCAGACCTTCGCACAGCCGCGCCAGCGCCGCCCGGCCCAGCGCCTGCAGGGTCTCGGCCACGGTGGCGTGGGGATCCAGCGGCTCGGCCCGGGGGCGGAACGACAGGTCTCGTCCGCCCGCGGCGAGATCGTAGCCCCGCTCGGCCTTGCTGATCAGCGACAGCCGCAGCGGCGCGCGCCGCGCGATGTCGCGGGCCAGATCGAACAGGGCGGCCGGCGCGCCGCTCTTCAGTTCGAGCTCTAGTTCGCAGATCGGCGCGCGACGATCGCCGGCGCTGAGCGCGCCGCGATCCAGCGCCGCCTCGATCACCGCGTCCCCCGCGCGCACGGTGCGGATCGTCCGCTCGACCTCGGCGCTGAACACCGGCGTCAGGGGCCGCCCCTCCAGGATCGCCGCCACCGGCGTACGCCAGAGCGCCTTGCGGTCGGGGGCCGGGCCGTCGACGGCCTCCTCCCACTCGCCGCGCGCGAAGACGCCGCCGGCCGAGCCTGACTTCAGGGTCTGCTTGCGCCCGCCGTCGCCGTCGCGCACCCGCAGACCAAAGCCCGCCTTGCGCAAGGCATGGTCCGGCGTGTCGAAATAGGTGGCGTCCAGCCGCCGGGTCTCGCCCTCTCCCGGCAGCCCGGCCAAGGCCCGCTCTGCCGCCTCCGGAGGGATCAGGAATTTCAGTTCGATCTCGCGATCCATGACCTGACCAACTCCCGCGCGGGCCGTCGGCTCCCTCCAGCCTCGTGGAAGTGATGCGCTCTCGTCCACGGCTTGCCAAGACTTCGGCGCCGGTCCAAACGTGCGCGCCATGACCGACACCGCCGCTTCGCCGCCCGCCTTTTCCACGCCGCGCCACGATTGGACCCTGGCCGAGGTCGAGGCTCTGTTCGACCGGCCCTTCATGGACCTCGTGTTCCAGGCCGCCGCCGTCCACCGCGCCCATTTCGACCCGTCCGAGGTCCAGCTGTCGCAGCTGCTGTCGGTCAAGACCGGCGGGTGCGCCGAGAACTGCGGCTATTGCAGCCAGTCGGCCCACTTCAAGACCGGGCTGAAGGCCGAGAAGCTGATGGCGACCGACGAGGTCGTGGCCAGGGCCCGCGCCGCTCGCGACGGCGGCGCCCAGCGCTTCTGCATGGGCGCGGCCTGGCGCGAACTGAAGGATCGCGACCTGCCCAAGCTGGCCGAGATGATCGGCGAGGTGAAGGCGCTGGGTCTGGAGACCTGCGCGACCCTGGGCATGCTGACCGCCGACCAGGCCAAGGCCCTGAAGGCCGCCGGACTCGACTACTACAACCACAATCTCGATACGGGGCCTGACTACTACGCCGCCGTCGTCACGACCCGCACCTATCAGGAGCGGCTCGACACCCTGGCCCATGTTCGCGACGCCGGCATGAGCACCTGCTGCGGCGGCATCGTCGGCATGGGCGAGACGCGCCGCGACCGCGCCGGCCTGCTGCATCAGCTGGCCACCCTGCCGGCCCACCCCGACAGCCTTCCGATCAACGGCCTGGTGCCGGTCAGCGGCACGCCGCTCGGCGACAAGGTGTTGAGCGCCAAGGAGGAGAATGGGGGCAAGCCGATCGACTCGATCGAGTTCGTCCGCACGATCGCCGTGGCCCGCCTCGTGTGTCCCCGGTCCATGGTCCGCCTGTCGGCCGGGCGCGAGGGCATGAGCCGTGAGCTGCAGGCGCTCTGTTTCCTGGCCGGCGCCAATTCGATCTTCGTGGGCGGCAAGCTGCTCACGACCCCGCTGCCGGGCATGGACGAGGACTCCAAGCTGTTCCAGGACCTGGATCTGCGGCCTATGGGCGCGGTCCGGGCCGAAACCGCGGCGGTCATCGCGGCGGAGTAGGGCGCGCGGCGCTCAGCGCGCCAACGTGATCGCGCCGTCCGCGACCTCGTCGGCGAAGGCCCGGACCAGCGTGGCGTAGAGTGGCGCCTGCTCCAGGACGCCCAGGTGATTGGCCTCGCCGACGACCTCCAGCCGCGCCCGGCCCGCGGCGCGCGCCAGGACGTCGCTCGCCTCCGGCTTGGTGACGATGTCGCGGCCGCCGGCGATCACGAGCACCGGCGCGCCGGCGCGCGGCAACGCGCCGTCGGCCGTCCAGCGGAACATGGCGAGGTTGCCCCGAGCCTGGACGGAGGGCGAGTTGCGGGTCGTCAGACGCGTGACGTGCTCGAGCTGCGCGCGGGTGACCTCGCCGGAAAAGCCGATCCGATTGGCCAGATGGGCGGACCCGCTCAGATAGCTCTGCCAGACCGACAGCCACACGAGCGGCTTCAGCCAGATCGCCAGGCGCATGGCGGGTTCGAGCACGGGCCAGCGCAACGCCGAGGCGACCGGGGCGAGGATCATGGTGCGCAGCGGGTTGGTGTAGGTGGTGTTCATCAGGACGACGCCCCGGACCCGCCCCGCGACGTGTTCGGCATGATCTCTCAGCAAGGTCTGGATGGTCATGCCGCCGATGCTGTGGCCCACCAGGATGGCGGGGCCCGGCTGGCGCTCGAGCACCGCCAGAAGATCCAGCGCGAACCTTTCCAGCGCCACGCCGTCCGGCGCCGCCTGCGATCGGCCAAGGCCCGGAAGGTCCCAGCTGACCAGGCGGAAGCGATCCGAAAGGCTGTCCCGCAGCCGGCGCCAGACGGTGCTGTCGAACCCCCAGCCATGAGTCATGATGATCGTCGGAGCTCCGGCGGGACCTTCTGTCTCGACATGGATCCAGGAGCCCGTCGGGCTCTGAAAGCGCTCGCCGGGGGTGGCGTCCGCCCTGACCGGCTCCCCATCGTCCCGCGCGATCAGCGGCGTCACCAGCCACCGGCCGCCGAACGACCAGGCCAGCAGGGCCAGGCCCGTCCAGAGCCGCCAAGGCTCCCGCGCGAGGTGAAGCCGCCCCGCCGGATCGGCGATCCAGGCGCCGTCCCACCATGACCAGAGCAGATAGGCGGCGCTGGCCAGGATGACGAGCGAGACGAGGCCGAACAGAATTCGCGCGAGGGTAAGAAGGGGCATCGGGCCTCCAAGGGACGGGCCCCCTCCAATCGGTCGACGAACCGATCGTTCCCCCAAGGCTCGTAAGACACGCCTTCGAAAGCGCCTAGGGCTTCAGGCTGGCCTCCAGCACGCAGACCAGGCCGTCGGGCGCGAAATTCATCTCGACCACGCCTCCCGCCTCGGCGGCCAGGGCGCTTTCCAGCAGGCGAGACCCGAAGCCCCGTCGCGTCGGCGCCGCGACGGGCGGGCCGCCGTGCTCGCGCCAGGTCCAGCGGAGACGCGGGTCCGGCTTGGCCTCGACGGTCCACGCGACGCGCACGCCTCCCGTCGCGTTCGACAGAGCGCCGTATTTGAGCGCGTTGGTGAGCAGCTCGTGAACCGCCATGGCCATGGTCACCGCCGTCTGGGGCTTGAGCCCGACGGCGGGGCCGTCGACGAGGATCCTGTCCTCGACGCCGCACGCGCGCGCGCCGCCGACGACGATCATGGCCAGATCGGCCCGCTCCCATCGCGCCGAGGTCAGGACGTCGTGCGCGCCGGCGAGCGCCTCCAGCCGGCCTTCGAAGGCTTGACGCGCGTCGGCCGGGATGTCCGGGCGTCGAAAGCTCTGCGCCGACAGGGATTGCACGATGGCCAGGGTGTTCTTGACCCGATGATTCAGCTCGTCGACCAGCAGTCTCAGGCGGCGCTGGTCGTCCGAGATCTGCTGCTGGGCGCGCCGCAGCTCGGTGGAGTCGTAATAGTAGCAGACCACACCGAACCGTCCGTCGGGGGTGCGCGTGCGCTGAAGCTCCCACTCGTAGCCCTCGACATCCTCGATGTCGTTGCGAGGGCGATAGAAGTCCCTGGAGTAGAAGGGCTCGCCGGTGTCCAGCGTCCGCCGGAAATGGCCGATGATCTCCTGGGCGACATCCTCGGGCCAGAGGACGCGCATCGCCTCCTCGAACGGCCGACCGATCACCGGCCGCACATTGGCGAAGGCGCCCTGTTGCGAACGCAGATTCATCGACGCGATCTTGAAGTCTGCGTCGACGAGATAGATGCCGAACGGGCACCGCTCGATCAGTTCGTGGAACAGCTCTTCCTGGCGTTGCGCCCGGGCCGTCGCCGCGGCCAGCTTCCGGGTGATGTCTTCGCCGCGACCGTCCTCGCTTGGCATGGCGACTCGCTTATGGGCCAGGGGATGACGAAAGGCGCGTGGGCGGGCCAGGGGCGCGCTCTGCCCCCGATCCGTGGTCCACGGAATGCTCGCCATAGAGTGGCATGCGCCACGGCGGCGTCCAAGCGCGATCTCGCCGGTCCTCCTTGCGCTGAACATCGCGGGGCGGCCGGACGCGGCGGCTCGCGAGCCCTACCGCTCCTCGTCGAACCGGTTGGCGACCAGTTCGCACAGGGCCTCAAGCGCCGCGTCGGCCTCCGGGCCCTCGGCCGAGATGTCGATGGTCGAGCCGATGCCGGCGGCCAGCATCATCAGGCCCATGATCGAGCGGGCGTCCACCGAGGACCCGTCGCGGCTGACCGTCACCTCCGCGTCGAAGCCGGACGCCATCTTCACGAACTTGGCCGAGGCCCGGGCGTGCAGTCCGCGCTCGTTGACGATCTCGACCGTTCTTGAAGCCATGCCTGTTATTTTTCTCCGGCGAGCACGTAGGAGGCCACGGAGATGTACTTGCGTCCAGCCTCCTGGGCGTGGGCGACGCAGGTCTGCAGGGTCTCGCGCTGGCGCACGCTGGCCAGCTTGATCAGCATCGGCAGGTTGAGGCCGGCGATGACCTCGGCCTTGGTCTGCTCCATCACCGAGATGGCCAGGTTGCTGGGGGTGCCGCCGAACATGTCGGTCAGCAGGATCACGCCTTCCCCATCCGCGTCGACGACCGAGCAGGCCTTCAGGATGTCGGCGCGGCGACGCTCCATATCGTCCTCGGGGCCGATGCAGATCGCCTTCACGGCGGCCTGCGGGCCGACCACATGCTCCATGGCGGAGACGAATTCCTCCGCCAGACGCCCGTGCGTCACGATCACGAGCCCGATCATGCCTTGTATCTCAACAGGGATCCCCATTCCGCGCCGGCTGGAGAGCGCCGGGCGGGCCGCCTTGATACGCGCGTTAGAGAGCGACTCCAAGAGACTGCATCATGCGCCGGATTTTCGCGGGCGCGGCGGGTTCTCGCGGCCACAGGTCGAAAACGGGAACGGAAAGGCCCATGATCCGCGCCACGCGGGGCTCCGGCAGGCGCTCGACCGCTTCGGGACCGGCGACGCAGCGGACCGCCAGGACGATCTCGCACAGCGGCAGGGCGGCGGCGGCGACCACGCCCAGGCCGCGCACCTCGATCAGGTCGGCCAGGCTTTGGGGCGCCTTGCCATAGAGCCGGTCGCCGGCGACGAAGGTCGCCACGCGGTCGTCGGCGACCAGGCGAAAGCCCGCGTCGAGCGCGCGCAGCGCCAGATCGCTCTTGCCGACGCCCGAGGGCCCCTCGATCAGCGCCCCGCGCCACAGGCCGCCCAGGCGCAGGGCGATCAGGCCCGCGTGGCGGACCTCAACGGCGCCGGTCATTCGCGGGTTTCCGGCAGGTCGACGACGAAGCGGGCGCCGATCACCGCCCCGGTCGCGTCGCGGCGGTTCTCCGCGTGGATCGCGCCGCCGTGCGCCTCGACGATCTGGCGGGCGATCGACAGGCCCAGGCCCGAATTGCCGCCAAACGCCCGGCCCTTGGGGCGCGAGGTGTAGAAGCGCTCGAAGATGGTCTCGAGATTGTCGGACGGCACGCCCGGGCCGTCGTCGTCGACGATCACGGTCGCCTTGCCCCTCGCCCGGGTCAGGACGACGCGGACCTCGCCATCCTCGGGGCTGAACGAGCGGGCGTTGTCGATCAGGTTGCGGAACACCTGGCCCATCGGCGTCTCGCGGGCCAGGACCAGGACCGGACGCGCGGCGTCGACCGTCACGCCGACCCGCACGCTGCCGGGGGCGGGGCCGGGGCGCAGCTGGGCGTCGTAGAGGCTGGCCACCTCGCTCAGCAACTTGGCGAGGTCCAGGGCCTTTGGCTGCTCGCGCGACAGCTCGGCGTCGAGGCGCGAGGCGTTGGAGATGTCGGTGACCAGCCGGTCGAGCCGGTTGACGTCGTTCTTCAGGATGCCCAGCAGGCGGGTCCGCGCGGCCGGCTCGGTGACCAGGTCCAAGGTCTCGATGGCCGAGCGGATCGAGGTCAGCGGGTTCTTGATCTCGTGGGCCACGTCGGCGGCGAAGCGCTCGATCGCGTCCATGCGCTCGGACAGCGAATGGGTCATGTCGGTGAGCGAGCGCGACAGGTCGCCCAGCTCGTCGGCGCGCCGCGACAGGTCGGGCAGGGCGATGGCGCGCGCGCCCTGCAGCCGCACGTGGTCGGCGGCGCGGGCCAGGCGCTGGACGGGCACGGCGATCAGCCGGTGCAGCAGGACGCTGGAGATCAGGATCGCGGTCATGGCCACGACGATGAACGGCAACAGCGCCTTGCGCTCGGCCGAGATGATCTCGTCGACGTCGCCGGCCTCGAGGGTCAGGACGCCCAGCACGGCGCGGACGTGCTGGATCGGGATCGACACCGACACCACCCGATCGCCGTCCTCGGAGATGCGGGTGCCGGCGACGGTGCGCCCCCGCATGGCCTGGGCGATCTCGCCGGACAGGGCGTTGCGGGCGCGCTCGGCCCTCTGCGCCGCGCGGGGCGACCGGCCGGCGGAAGGGTCCTTCTCGCCGGGCTTGCGGGCGGGCGGCAGCACCTTCCAGTCGACCCGGTCGGCGACGACGAACGAGTCGGCCAGCACCTTGCCATGGGCGTCGAACAGCCGCGCCCGCTGCGAGCGCGGGATGAACAGAAGCTGCAGGATGGCGCTGGCGGTATAGGGGTCCAGCGCGGGCTCGGGCTCGCCCACCGTGGCCGACTGGTCGATGATCTTGGCGATCAACTGGCCCTGGGTGGTCAGGCTGTCGATCTTGGCGTTGACGAGGCCGCTGCGCAGCTCGTTCAGCACCAAGGCCCCGACGATGACGATCGTCAGGGCCAGCACGTTCAAGATGATGATCAGCCGCCCCAGCCGCGAGCCGCGCGGCCAGGCCAGACGTCGCCGGGGCTCGGCCGAGCCGCGCGCCGCCGGCTCAGGCTTCGCGGTAGCGATAGCCAACGCCGTACAGGGTCTCGATGGAGTCGAACTCCGGATCGACCTGGCGGAACTTCTTGCGCATGCGCTTGATGTGGCTGTCGATCGTGCGGTCGTCGACATAGACCTGATCGTCGTAGGCCGCGTCCATCAGGTTGTCGCGGCTCTTCACGAACCCCGGACGCTGGGCCAGGGCCTGGAGCAGCAGGAACTCGGTGACGGTCAGCGTCACAGCCTTATTATCCCAGTGGCACGTGTGGCGCTCCGGGTCGAGTTTCAGCTTGCCGCGCTCCAACACGCGCTTGGCCTCATCCTCTGTCGTGGTGCCGTCCTTTGGGGCGACACGGCGCAACACGGCCTTGACGCGTTCGACGATCAAGCGCTGCGAAAAAGGCTTGGCGATGTAATCGTCGGCGCCCATCTTGAGACCGAACAATTCATCGATTTCCTCGTCCTTCGAGGTCAGGAAGATCACCGGCATGGCGGACTGCTGGCGCACGCGCCGCAGAAGTTCCATGCCATCCATGCGGGGCATCTTGATGTCGAAGATGCCGAGATCGGCCGGCTCCTCGGTCAAGGCTTCGAGCGCGGAAACCCCGTCTCCGTAAGTGCGAACCTTGTACCCCTCGGCTTCCAACGCCATCCGCAACGAGGTCAGAATATTACGCTCGTCGTCGACGAGTGCGATGGTGCTCTTTTCCTTCATCTTTTCCTCTTCTGCCCCTCAGCCGCGGCGGGATGCACACCGCGCTCTTTTTGCGCATATGGCGGCATGGTGTAGCAATTGTGGCGCTCCGACCAGATGGGCTCCGGAGGCTGAATACCACCTGAATAGGCGACCCCGCCCCTGACGGCAAGCAAAGTGGGCGATTTGGATGCTCACAAGTACACATTTCCGCTTGTTTGGCACGAATATTGAACCCATGCTCCGTACGAAGACGACTCTGCGGAATGCCTCGACGATACATAGTGTTATCGGATTTTGCGTGTTCTTACCGCTCTCTAGGACCATTGAACAGCTTGAGTTTGGGATAGCGGTCGTCCACTGCGGGGCAGGCCCTCCTGAAGCGGCCAGAATTGTGCGGCACAAAGGGGCGAGCCGTGCGTTTCTCGCCTTGTGCTGCTGAGATCGCGTGCGCGCACGTCAGCGCTTTTGCCAAAGGCAACCATCAATGACCGAGCTGTTTCCGACCCAGCCTTCGCAGAAAGTTCACCGCAATCTTCTTGAGCCAGAGCTGATGGAGTTCATCATCAGGCGCGGCGAAGGCAAGCTGGCGCAGAGCGGGGCGGTGGCCGTCGAGACCGGTCAACACACGGGACGTTCCGCGGAAGACAAGTACATCGTCAGAGACGCCGATACCGACGCCTCCATCTGGTGGGACAATGCCAAAGAAATGTCGGAAGAACAGTTCGATCGTCTGTTCGCCGATTTCATCAGCTATGCGCGGCACAAAGAGATCTTCGTGCAGGATCTTTACGCCGGCGCGGATGCGGATCATCGCCTCAATACTCGCATCATCACTGAACATGCTTGGCAATCGCTTTTCATCCGGCACCTCCTGCGCCGGCCTGATGGGAGCGAGCTTTCATCCTTCGTGCCGGACTTCACCGTGGTCGATTTGCCGAGCTTCCGTGCGGCTCCGCTCTATCACGGCACCCGCAGCGAGACCGTAATCGCCTGCAATTTTTCGAAACGCATCGTTCTTATCGGCGGCACAAGCTATGCCGGCGAAATAAAAAAGAGCGTTTTCTCATATCTCAATTACGTGCTTCCGGCGAAGAACGTCATGCCGATGCACTGCTCGGCCAACGTCGGCAAGGATGGCGCATCAGCGGTTTTCTTCGGTCTTTCAGGAACTGGGAAGACGACGCTTTCGGCCGATCCAGCGCGCGAACTTTTGGGTGATGACGAGCACGGCTGGTCGGAAAAGGGCATCTTCAATTTCGAGGGCGGCTGCTACGCGAAAACGATCCGGCTTTCGAAGTCGGCCGAGCCGCAGATTTGGGATGCTTCGAACCGCTTCGCCACGGTACTCGAGAACGTCGTGATCGATCCGAAGTCGCGTGTCCCGAATTTCGATGACAACCGGCTGGCTGAGAATTCACGCTCGGCTTACCCACTGGACGCAATCGCCAACGCCAGCCCTACTGGAACGGCGGGTCACCCGCGTAACATCGTGATGCTGACGGCCGATGCCTTTGGCGTGCTGCCGCCGATCGCGAAGCTGACGCCCAGTCAGGCGATGTACCACTTCCTCTCAGGATTTACCGCGAAGGTCGCCGGCACAGAGAAGGGTATGGGTTCGGACCCGAAACCAACGTTCTCTACCTGCTTCGGCGCGCCGTTCATGCCACGGCACCCAAGCGTTTACGGCAACCTTCTGCGCAAGCTCATTGCGGGGCACGGGGTCGACTGCTGGCTCGTCAATACCGGCTGGACTGGCGGGAAGTACGGCGAGGGTACGCGTATGCCGATCAAGGTTACGCGTGGCCTGCTCAATGCGGCGCTCTCGGGGACGCTCAAGGCACTGCCGATGCGCATCGACCCCGTTTTCGGTTTCGCGGTGCCCGTAGCTATGGACGGTATTGATCAGACGATTCTCAATCCGCGGGAAACATGGAGCGATCCGAAAGCCTACGACGCCATGGCAGCGAAGCTTGCGCAGATGTTCCACGATAACTTCGCCAAGTTTGCCGCTTACGTCGATGCGGACGTGTTGAAGGCGAGCCCAGCCGTCGATCGCGGCATCGCGGCTGAGTGAATCTCATCCATCGTCCGGGGCGAGCGCGGTGCGTCGCCTAGGGTGTTGATCATCTTCCCGTGCCTGCCTAGAAAAGCCCCGCCGGCTTAATCTGGAGCGTCAGCTATGGGCACCCGCATTCGTTTCACTCGTCCCGACGGGAAAGAAGCCGAGGGTTATCTTTCACTAGCGGGTAAAGCGAACGCGCCCGGTGTCGTCGTCGTTCAGGAGTGGTGGGGTCTGCAAGACCAGATCAAGGGGCTCTGCGATCGCTTCGCCCTTCTAGGTTATGACGCTCTTGCGCCGGATCTCTACGCCGGAACCGTCATTCCCTACCACGATAGCGATGCCGCGCTGCGCGAGATGCAGTCACTCAACTTCCTCGACGCCTGCGATCAGGTCGTGCGCGGGGCAGCGCTGTTTCTGCTGAAGTCCAGTCCGAAGGTGGCCGTTGCGGGCTTCTGCATGGGTGGCGCGGTTGCCTGTCTTGCTGCCTGCCGCGTGCCGGAGTTTTCAGCCGCAGTCCCGTTTTACGGTCTGCCGCCCGATGCGGTGGCGAAGCCCGCAGACGTAAAAATTCCGCTGCAAGGGCATTTCGCCAACAGCGATGATTTCGTCACTCCGGAAAACGTCGATGCGTTCGAAGCTGGCCTCAAAGCAGCAGCAAAATCGTTCGAGTTCTATCGTTATGACGCGAGCCACGCGTTCATGAACGAACAGCGCACCGTGCATGATCGGCACTGCGCGGAGCTTGCCTGGGAGCGCACAAGCGCATTCCTGAAGAAACATCTCTGGTAATTGACGTGCCGCGCTCTGACGCGCCTATGATCTGAAATCGGCGAGCGTTAGCAGCGGCTCAAATTTAAGGCCAGCGGCAGCAAAGGTTTCGGATGCGCCGTCCAGTCGGTCAACGATCGTAATAACG
>NZ_CAMQSF010000072.1 GCF_947036865.1 uncultured Caulobacter sp.
ATCCGGGCGGGCGCCCGGGCGGTGCAACTCTATTCGGCCCTGGTCTATGCCGGGCCGGGCCTCGTCAAGCGGATCAAGCGCGACCTGGCCGCCCGCCTGCGCGCCGACGGCTTCGCCGCCGTCGAGGACGCGATCGGGGCGGCATGACGCGCGAGCGGGCCATAGCGCTGCTGCGCCGCTTCGGACCGCTGGCGGTCATCGCTCTCCTGTGCGTCGCCGCCTTCGCCAGCGGCCTGACCGACCGCCTCTCGCTGGAGGCCCTGCGCGAGAGCGGGACCACGCTGCAGGCCTTCGCCCACGACCGCCCGCTGCTCTGCGCGGCGATCTATCTGGCCGTCTATGTCGGCTGGGTGGCGGTGTCGCTGCCCGGGGCGCTGATCCTGTCCCTGACCGGCGGCTTCCTGTTCGGGCCGATCGGCGGCGGCTTCGCGGCGGTGACCGGGGCGAGCGGCGGCTCGACCATCACCTTCCTGGTGTTCCGCACCGCGTTCGGCGACGCCCTGCGGCGCAAGCCCAGCGCCTTCCTGAGCCGCGTCGAGGCCGGCTTCAAGGGCGACGCCTTCAACTACCTTCTGACCCTGCGCCTGATCCCGGCCTTCCCGCTGCTGATCGTCAATGTCGCCGCGGGGGTGATGAACATCCGGGCGCGGACCTTCGTGCTGGCCTCGGTGCTGGGCATGATCCCGAGCTCCTTCGTCTATGCCGGCATTGGCGCCGGGCTGGGCCATATCTTCGCCCAGGGCGGTCCGGTGACGCTGGAAACCCTTTTGTCGCCACGCATCTATCTTCCCATCGTCGGCATGGGCGTTCTGGCCTTTCTGCCGCCGTTGTGGCGCCATTGGCGCAAGCGGCGCGAGGCCGCGCCGTCGCCAAGGCCCTTGGACGAGAAGTAGCCGCATCGGATGGTCGAGACCGGTTCGCCGTCGGAGACTGAGACCGCCCCGCCCCGGAAGCGCTTTCCGTGGCCCGGCGGCCTCTCGGCGCGACTGCTGCTGTTCACCGCGATCATCGTCACGATCGGCGGCCTGCTCTTCCTGCCGCCGACCCTGGCGGCTTACGAGGAACAATGGCTGCTGGATCGGGTGCGGGCGGGGGAGCTGGCCTCGACCATCGCCGAGTCCGATCCGAACCTGCGGGTCAGCGACGCGGTCGCCAACCAGATGTTCGACCAGGCCGGCGCGGTGACCGTGGCGGTCCAGGCCGAGGGCGCGCGGCGCCTCGTCCTGCCGCCCAAGCAGCCGTTCCGGACCCCTTACCTGGTCGATCTGCGCCGCCAGAACCCCGGCTCTTGGCTGGCCGCGCCGTTCTTCACCCTGACCAGCCCCAAGGGCAGCATGGTCCGGGTGATGGCCGAGCCGCGCTTCCGCAAGGCCGAGTTCGTCGAGGTGGTGCTGCCCGACGCGCCGCTGAAGGCGCAGCTGGTCAGCTACTTCTGGCGCCTGACCGGGGTCACCGTGTTCCTGGCCGCCCTGGCGGGGCTTTTCGTCTACGCCTTCCTGAACATCTTCCTGGTCCGGCCGATGCAGCGGATCACCCGGGCCATGGAGGCCTTCCGCGTCGATCCCGAGGACGCCCAGGCCCGCATCGCCGTCTCCAAGCGCCGGGACGAGATCGGCCGCGCCGAGGCCGAGCTCGACCGGATGCAGGCCGACCTGCGCGCGGCCCTCGCCTCGAAGGCCCGCCTGGCGGCCCTGGGCGAGGCGGTCGCCAAGATCAATCACGACCTGCGCAACATGCTGACCAGCGCCCAGATGGCCTCGGACCGCCTGGCCGCCCTGGGCGATCCCAAGGTGGCCCAGGCCCTGCCCCGCCTGGAGCGGGCGCTGGATCGCGCCATCACCCTGGCCTCGGACGTCATGGCCTATGGCAAGTCCAAGGAGCCGGAGCCCGTGACGCGGACCATGCCGCTGCGCCCGGCCCTCGACATGGCCGCCGAGGACGCCGGCCTGACGCCCGGCGGCGTGGCGCTGGAGACCGTGATCGGCGCGCGCGAGCAGGTGGTGGCCGATCCCGACCAGCTGCATCGCATCCTGACCAACCTGCTGCGCAACGCCCGCGAGGCGATCGAGGGCGCGCCCGACCGGGGCGGCAAGGGCAAGGTGTTCGTCGAGCTGCGGCGCGAGGGCGGCATGAGCATCCTGCGCCTGTCCGACGACGGGCCCGGCGTGCCCGAGCGAGCGCGCGCCAATCTCTTCCAGCCCTTCGTCGGCTCCGTGCGGCGCGGCGGCACGGGCCTGGGCCTGGCCATCGCCCGCGAGCTGGCCCACGGTCACGGCGGGGATTTGGCGCTGGTGGAAACCGGACCGGGCGGCTCGGTGTTCGATCTGACCCTGGCCGGGGTTCCCGATCTACTCCCCGAGCCCGAGGACCGGGCGGAGGACAGCGCCGCCTCTTGAAGGAGTCGCCAGATGAGCACCACCTGGACCATCGCGGTGAAGATCGGCGCCTCGCCCGGCGGCGCGCCGATCCATGAGATCACGGTCGAGGCGCCGGACGCTCCCACCGCCCTGCGCCGCGTGGCCGCGATGGTCGCCGTCCAGGAGGCCGCCGACGCCGAGCTCCTGATCGACGGCCAGGAGGAGGTCTTCTCCCGCGCCGAGGTCGAGGCGGGCCTTGAGGAGCATCAGGCCAAGACCTGACGCTCCAGATTCAGATACTTAGAGCGCGTTCGAGCGGTTTAACCGCTCACACTTAAACCTAACGCGCTCTAGTCAGAGCCCCTTGGCGATCCCCTCGCGGCGCGGATCGGCGCCGCCCTCCAGGATCCCGCCGGGCCGGACGATCACGCCCTGCAGGCCCGAGCCCTCGATCTGGCCGACCTTGACGTTGACGCCGCGGGCGTTCAACGCCTTCAGCATCCGCGGTCCGAACAGGTCGGCGTCGCCCGAGAACGTATCCCCGCGCGCCACCAGGTTCGGCAGCGACACCGCCTGCTGGACGTTCAGGTTCCAGTAGAACAGCCCGACCATGGCCTTCAGATTGTAGGACAGGATGGCGTTGCCGCCCGGCGAGCCGACGGCGGCCAGGAACTTGCCCTTCTTGTCCAGCACGATCAGCGGCGACATCGACGAGCGCGGGCGCTTGCCGCCGGCCACCGCGTTGGCGGCGGGCGCGCCGTCCTTCTCGGTCGGCGTGAACGAGAAGTCGGTCAGCTGGTTGTTCAGGAAGAAGCCGTGCACCATCCGGCCGTTGCCGAAGATGCTTTCGACCGTGGTGGTCATCGAGACCGCGTTGCCCTGCGGGTCGACCACCACCAGGTGGGTCGTGCCGCCCGGCTCGTGGGTCATGTCGACCCCGACCTTGGGCGCGCCCTTGGGGTGACCGAACGGCGGGGCCTCGCCCGCCGTCTGGGTGATCAGCTTGGCCCGCTCGGCGACGTATTTCGGGTCCAGCAGCCCGTCGACCGGCACGGTCACGAACGACGGATCGCCGATATAGCGGTCGCGGTCGGCGTACATGACCCGCTCGGCCTGGGCCAGCTGCGTCCAGGCCACCGGATCGGTCGGGCCGCGCTTGCCGATGTCGGTGTGCTCCAGCATCCGCAGCGCCTGGATCAACGCCACGCCCGACGACTGCGGGTTGGGCACGCACAGGGTGTAGACCTTCCACGGACGGCACAGGGCCGGCGCCGAGCGCGGCTTGTAGCTCTTCAGGTCCTCCAGCGTGATGCTGCTGGGCAGGTCGCCCTCGCGCAGGCGGTTGACGATGGCCTGGGCGATCGGCCCCTCCAGCAGGGCCGCCGGCCCCTCGGCCGCGATCTTGCGCACGGTCTCGGCATAGGCGGGGTTCTTCAGGACGTCGCCGGCCTGGTACCGGGTCCCGTCCGGCTTGGTGAAATACTTGACCGCGTCCGGCTGGCTGGCCTGGGGCGCGCGGCTGGCGATCATGCCCGCCAGGCGCGGGCTGACGACGAAGCCGTCGTCGGCCAGCTTCTCGGCGTCCTTGAACAGCGTGTTCCAGGGGAGCTTGCCGTGCTCCTTCTGGGCCATGGACAACATGGCGACCGCGCCCGGCACGCCGGTGGAGCGGCCCGAGAGCAGGGCGGTGACGAACGGCAGCGGCTTGCCGTCCTGGCCCATGAACAGCTGGGGCGTCGCCCCGGCCGGGGCCTTCTCGCGGCCGTCATAGGCCGTCACCTTGCCCGTCTTGGCGTCGTAGAACACCAGGAAGGAACCGCCGCCCAGGCCCGAGCTCTGCGGCTCGACCAGGCCCAGCACCGCCTGGATCGCCACCGCGGCGTCCACGGCCGAGCCGCCGTCGCGCAGCACCCGCAGGCCCGCCTCGACCGCCAGCGGATTGGCGGCCGCCACCATGCCCTTGGCGGGGGTCGAGGTGGAGGCCGGACGGGGCGTCGGCATGCCCAGCGGGATCGACTCGGCGCGGGCGGCGGAGACGGGAGCCAGCGCCAGCTGCGCGCTGGCGGCCACGCCCAGCAGGGAATGGGCGAGCAGGGAGACGGTACGACGCATACGGATCCTCTTGGCGAAGGCGAGGGACGGCCTGCCCGCCGACCCGAGACCGTCCATGGACACCAATCGCGCGCCGCTGTCACGCGCCTATCGCGTCGAACCGCCGCCCGCCGCCGGCTTGCCCCGTCGTCGAGCGAAGCGGCGACGGTCGCCGACCGGAACCGGCAAACTTTTCGAAATTATCCGCCAAACCGCACTTGCGTCCCCGGATCGAACCGGCTATCTCCCCCGCCTCGCCGCAAGGCAGTGCGCGCCCGTAGCTCAGCTGGATAGAGCATCAGACTACGAATCTGAGGGTCGGACGTTCGAATCGTTCCGGGCGCGCCATTTTCTCCATTAAAATCAATAATTTGAGAATTAGCCGCGCGAGCGGTCCGTTACAAATCCGCGTTTGTAATGGGGTTTGTAATGGGGTGACTGCGGCTTCGGCGTGGAAAGCGCCCCCCGATCCGCCAGTCTGCGCAATTTTTCGCTGACCTACCCACCGCCGACGGCGACATCGACGAATCGCCAACCCGCGATCGCCTGAGCTACATCTCAGGAAGGGGAGGGTGGTCATGAGCCCGAACGACGAGGAAGACACGCCAGCACCGCGGCGTTGGAGCGAGCCGATCGGCTGGGTAGGCTGCCTTTTGGCGGCGGTGATGCCTACCGCCGTTCTGAGCACCGTCGTTCAGGCGTTCGAGCGCTCGATGTGCCCGGCTTTCACGCCTTTGCTCTTCATTGGCCTTTTCACGATGCTGGTCCTGATCGTCCGCCCATGGACGATGCGCTAGCGGCAAGCACGAGGTGGACGGTCGGCTATGCGTGAGGCTCTGGTTGAATCACTTGGTCGCGTGTGGAGCTGGCGGCGTCGTCCAGACGACCTCTTCAAGCAGTCTGCCTTCAAGAACCTAGTCTCCGTCTGCGAGGCGCTTTTCCCGCCCTCCAAGAGCTCGCTGACGCTTCCTTTGGCGCTCAGCAACGCCCTTGAGCGTCTCGGGGCACCTTACTCGCTCCCGTCCACGAAATCCCCGCCACTCTCGGTGGACCAAGCGGCGGATCGGCTTGAGAGGGGGTTTCTGGCGAAGGAGGCTCAACGGGTTCACCTCTGTCCGCTCGACCTCGCCGACGACCTGCCGACCTGGTCGTTTGGCGAAGCGGAAGTTCGCGTTTTGACGGCCGACGAGCTCTTGGCCCTGATCGACCCGCTCGCGGTGGACCGTCTTCGACCATCCTGGTCGTTCAACGCCGATCGTTTCTCCCAGATAAACTGGCTCGTGGTTCGCGAGACCGTCGCGCTCGACGCCAACGTCGGTAAGCGGGCGTTGCCATGGCTGTTCGAGACGCTCAATCGAGATTTCTTCAAGATCGAGCCGCACCAGGAACGCTATCCCGCCCCGGTGGAACGGGCCCTCTTCGCTATTCTGCTCGCGCCATGGGAAGACTGGACGGAACACCGTGAACTCAACTGGCGCGCCTTCACCGCGCCGTGGGTTCACACGGTGAGTGAAGACATCTTCGTGAGCCGACATAGGCTGCCATCCGCCGAGACACTCAGCTTCGAGCCGGACGTGTTCGAGGTCGATGGCGAAACAATCGAATTGGAAAGGCGTGTTCGCTATCAGCTAGGTGACGCGGCCTCGAGGGTGAGCGCCCTTGTTGACGATGAGCTGATCCGCCGTGTCGAACAGGCCGCGACGTCACCACTATTCGAGACGCCCATCGCTCACTTTCTGGTCCGAGCCTTCGCCGCTGATGGCATCGACGAGTTCATGGGGCACCTCACCATGATCGAAGCCGCGCTGGGCCAGCATGAGCACAACGCGACCGAATGCGTGAAGCACCGGCTAGCCGGCCTGCTGGGCGATGCGGCGGTCGCGGCAGATTACAGTGAGCTCTTTGATCTTCGGAGCCAGTTCGTGCACGGGCGGAGCATGACGGCGATCAGCGGCGAAGATCGGTGCCGGGCGCGCAGCTTGGCCCGCCGGACCGCCGCGGCGCTGGTCGAACGCGCCTGCGACGCCGCGCCATCGGACCGGGAGGGCGAGCTCGAGAAACTGCGCACCGCCGGCAGCGCTGTGCGGAAGCCCCAGAAAGGGAAGGCGAGCACCCAGGCGTCTGCAGACGGTGACGGTGAGCTCGATCCGGCGCTGCTGCGCATAGTCGAGGCGCTGGCGCGCAGCGACGCGCAACGTGATTTTCAAGAGAGCCAGGACGCCGCCGAGGAGAGCGCCGCCCTTCGCTTAGCGCTCAATCTCGAAGAGGACTACCCCGCGTGGAAGGCCAGGGCCGAAGCCTTGATGCAGGCCTTCTATGAGCAAGTCGACTTCTGGAACGAGTTTCCGCTGAAGGCGCGCGTCCGCTTCGTCAGGCGCGCGGTGGAGGAGATTGGCCCGGACCAGTCCAACGAAGCGATCATCGGCTATGCGGCCCAGCTGGCGTCGCGGGAGCTGGCCGCCCGGACGGGGTCCAAAACGCGAGGCGGTCGCCGCCCTAAGAGGTGAGCCGCCGTCGGGCGCGCTCGGTCCCGCCCCGCGCCCCATAGGGGCGCCGCTCGCGCTCGGGGCTCCTGCGGGCGCGCCCCTCCGGGCCGGCTTGGCCGGCCGCCGGCGGCTCGGCGCCGCTTCCCGAGCGCGCGTCGCGCGCTCTCCTGTACAGGCTCCATCATCATGAGCGCCCGACATGCGGGCGCGGGCGCTTGGGGCTCCGCCCCCGGCGCGCTTCGGACCGGCTTCCGCCCAGCTTCGGGCTCTTCGCGCCCTGCAGCCGGGTCCCCGCGAAGCCGGCCACTCCGCTTGCACCCCCAGCTCTCGCCGAGGGGCGTCGGGTTGCAGACGCGCTTTGCGTCCGCAACCCCAGCCTCAAGGAAAATAGTCCTATGACTCAGGAGCAGCTTAGCCAGCGGGTGGCCCTTTTGAACGACGCCCATCGCCGCCAGTCGGGCGTGGGATGGGTGATGACGCCAGGTGTTCAGGCCCTGGGTGCCGTGAATCTGGCGCGAGCGGTTGAGGCCGTGCGCTGTTTCGAGGTCTTCAACGAGGACAACGACCCCTACGGAGAGCGCGACTTCGGCGCCTTCGAGATCGATGGGCAGCGCCTGTTCTGGAAGATCGACTACTACGATCTAAGCCTGACGGGCGCGTCACCCGATCCGGCCAACCCGACGGTGACGCGGCGGGTACTGACCCTGATGCTGGCCGAGGAATACTAAGCTAGCGGCCGGGGCGCTGACGGCGTCCCGGCAAGCGGGCCCCAAGTCTGGGCGATGGCGAGACGCCGCTGGCCGACGGCGAAGGTGAGCCATGCGCCGGCGCGGCGCCCTTTGGGGGCGCCGCGATCGTGGTAGCGGGATAGTCGCAACCGGGGCCACGGCTCGGGTCGTCGAGCATGGGCGCGCGCAGGCCCAATACGCTTCAATGACCGCGACGCTCAGGCTTGCGCGGGAGGAGCGCAAGGCTGGCGCGCAATCCCTCGTCGTCCGCCACGGCGTCCTTTGGCGCCATGCCGCCCAGCTCGCGCCGGGTCGTGTTCAGAAAAAGCGCCTTCTTAACGTCGTCATAGAAGAGCCCCGCCCGACGGCTGATCTCGGCGAGATTCAACGAAAAACGCCTGGCCTTCTCGGCCTCGTCCGCCAGCTGCGCGACCTTCACCCAGAGCGCGTTTTGGGCCTTCGTCAGGCCGGCCGGGCTTTGCGCGGCCAGCTCGCGGAATGACGGCCCCCCTTCCGGTCCCGACGACAGCCAGGTCTGGGTGACGGCGCCGAGTCGGTGTTCGGCCAGGACGACTAGCGCCGCGACGCGGTCGTCGGCTTCCTTGGCGGCGCGCTCGGCTTGACGGCGCGCTTCGTCAGCGTCCGCCTGGGCCTTCCGCAACACGGCCTCCGCGCGGATCGCGGCCAGTGGCAGGCCCAGCAGGTCATCGACCGGAGGTCCCGCGACCATTCGCTCCAGATCGCGCACCGCCTCGTCCAGCCGACGCCAGCCCTCATCGCCCATGCTGATCAGGCGAGAGGGGGAGACGCCTTCAAGACACGGCTGCTCGAACCAGATGTCGAGGTTGATGCGAACCTTCTCGGGCGACTGGTTGAGCAAGCCCTCGACCCGATGTCGCAATGCCTTGGTCCGCTCGATCGCTTCCCGCTTTCGCTCGAAATACGCGCGGATCGCCTCCTGCCGGGGGCCGGACACATGCCATTTCGGGAAGTCGAGGCACCAGACATCACCCTTCCGCTCCAGGGCACGGAAGTAGGCCGTGAGCGCGTCCTGCGGCGCCATGAAGCCGGGCTCTATCGCTTTGACCGCATTCACGGTGTCTCGATCGATGAACCCGCCCATGGCCGGGGGCAGGTAGCGCCGTAAAAGCGACAGCGCCTTCAGCGGCGTCAGCGGTTGCAGCCGCTGTCCAGCCGCCAAAGGCTCAACCACCAGCTTGTCCCAGAGAATGGCCTGCCAGACCCTCTCCGGGACGGCGAACGCCGAACGGGGTGTTGTCAGGCCTATGACGTCCGACAGTCCCAAGGCCTCGGTCCTGGCGACGGTGGCCTTGTCGCCGGCGGAAGGCGCGATCGCCCGAGCGTCGCGAAAGGCCTGGATGAGCGCTGCCGTTTTGCGCTGCGCTTCGGCTTCCTGGCGCGCGCGCTCGGCTTCCGCTCTTTTCGTCCGCTCTTCGAAATCGGCCTCGATCGCTCTGTTATGCAGCCAATGCCGTCTTGGGCCTTCCAGCAGCGCCTCGCGGATCGCCGCCGCATCATACGAGGTTCGAAAGCGCGACAGGTCGATCTCGATCGCGTCCGGACCGGCGGCCTTGATCTTGGCGATCTTGGCGGGGCCGCACTTGTGCGTGACGTAAACCTCGATCCAGAACTCGAAGAGTTCGCCATCGGCGCCAGTCGCCTTGGCCACGAGGTCGGGGATGAGATCGCCGCGCCGGACCTCCACCTCGATGTCGACGAATTCGAACCAGCGAGCCGCCTGCAGTTCGAGCTCAACGCCGGGATAGACGGACTTCGCAGCTGGCAGGAACACCTTCCTGGCCTTGAGCAATTCGGCCTTGGCCCAGAGGTGGGCGTTTGTTTCAGGACCGCCGCAGCCCTCTCCGCCGGCGTTGTGGCGGAAGAACCGCAGTCCGGTCTTGCTCTTGGACCTGTGTACCGACGTCCGGCAGAGCGGGCAGATCAGCGGAGGTCGCGGCTCCTCAAGCTGGTCGACCCGGACGAGGCTCCGGTCGGGCCTTTCGGCGTAGACGAGCTTAACCCCCTTCTCGCCATACTCAGAGTGGTCGACATGACCGAGCGGGGTGATCCGCAGCGGCGCGGCGTTGG
Organism: uncultured Caulobacter sp.; assembly: GCF_947036865.1. Taxonomy (GTDB): domain Bacteria; phylum Pseudomonadota; class Alphaproteobacteria; order Caulobacterales; family Caulobacteraceae; genus Caulobacter. Next base: position 9,772 of record NZ_CAMQSF010000072.1, read on the forward strand.
CGGCCGTGGAAGTCTGTGCGTGCAAAGCCGTCTTTCCGGTTTCGTGCATTCCCAGCTTGACCGTCGCTCACGACAGTTCGGGACGTAGCGTCATCTGGCGCAGGATGGCGCGTTCAAGCGCGACTGCAACTGGCTAACGCTGTCGCGGGCCTGGCTTGGCGCCAGGGGCGTCTCGTGGAGAGGTGGACGCGATGCGTGGCGCGACGCCTGGACACGGCCTTTTCGGGGCGACGCGCCATTGACTCTCCGGACCGTCGGCGAGAGAACAAAAATAGAACACGGAGATCGCCATGCCCACCCCACGCGCTCGGGAGCGCGCGACGACGCACGCCCCTAAACCAGAACGCATCCTCAATCGGATGACGGTGAAACTGCATCGCGTGCGCCAATACGGCGGCGACGACCATGGCAGGACGCTGATGTTCACCTTCCCAGGGCGAACGCGGCGTGCGCACCGCAGCGTCTGCAGTTTCATAAGCCCCGAGCGCGTGCCGCCCTTCGATGGCGACGACGCCTGGTTCGAGGTCGAGGAGGTCAGCGGCAAGCCCTGGTCGTTCTGGCGGGCCGTGCGTCAGGTCGAGCCGCCCGATGCCTGAGCTTAGCGACCAGCAGCGCCGCAGGCTGATGGCGCTGGAGCCTCATTACGCACAGGCGCGCCTTGTCGATCTCTTCGAGCGCAAGTGTGAGCTGACGTTTCGTTGCCTGGCCTGCGGGACCAGCAAGACCTGGCGACGGGACACCATGCTGGGTCGCGCGCGCGCCCTGCTCGGTTCCACCCTCGCCGAAATCCAGCGTCGAACGCCCTGTCCGCGCTGCGGCGCGCGGATGGCGCAACTGGCCGTCAGCGGCGTCTGGGAGCCGCAGGACCTCGCCGAGCGATTTCGCTGGGAGGCGATCGAGGCCTTGCGGGGCGCGGGCGTTGATCCACGGGCGCTCGGTTATGGCTGGCGCCCGACGGAGCCGAGGCGCTGACGCATGGCCGACATGGACCCGCGCACCGGTAAGCTCGAGCGGCTGACGATCCGCTGCGCCTGCGGCTACAGCGTCACCTGGACGAAACAGGCCATCCTCGCCAAGGCCGGCGCTTGGCGGCGTCCTGCCGAACTCGCGCGCGCCCTGCGCTGCACGGTCTGCGGCGCCAAGGGGCGGGCTGGAATTTCCGGTGACAACCGCTAGCGACTAGCGTCGCGAAGCGCCTGGGCGCGTCGGCGCAGCTCGCTGGCGACCTCCCGCGCCAGGGCCGGGCCGCCCTCGAAGGCCGCCGCGCCAGCCTCGGCTTCATCGGCCAGACGCGCATAGTCGTCGGCGTTCACCGGGGCATATTCTTCAAGGATCTCGGCCACCGCGAAGGCGGCGTCATCGGAGAGGGACGACGGCAAGTCGTCGTTGCTGGGCCCGGGCATGGCCGCGAGACTAGCGGCCCGCGCGGCGCGCGACTAGGTTTGCGACCATGACCGACAGCCAGCCCGACGCCGCCTTCTTCATCCTCGACCATGACCCGTCGCTCTGGTCGCTGCCCTGGGTGGCGCGAGCCGATGTGGCGCCGGCCGAGGGCGGTCCGGAGGGCGAAAAGCTCGTGCGCCTCTGGTTCCGGCGCGAGGCCAATCCCGATGTCGTCTCGTCGGCCGCGCCATCCGTACCCGACCGGCCACACGACCTTGAAGCCTATAACCAGGGCCACGCGCCGCCGACCGTCTTCTGGCACATCCATCCGCGCCTTGAGGCCTATGAGGTGGAGTACGATGACGACGACGGTTCGCACTGGTGGGCGAGGCTATGGCTCAAGGCCTGACGGGCGATGTGTTGGTGTGGACGGCCTCTCATCCCAACGGTTTGATGGCGCTTAGCGTCAA
>NZ_CAMQSF010000073.1 GCF_947036865.1 uncultured Caulobacter sp.
CGGTTGAGCTATTGAGCAACCGAGCGATGCCGATCCGCGCTGCGCGAGCGGCTGGCGTTGTGACCGTGAAGAAAGGCTTCGCAAGGTCGGCTCCCGACCCAAGTCGGACGGAAGATGCTCCCCCTCTGGGGGAGCTGTCACGAAGTGACTGAGGGGGCTGCTCCGCTTAGACCGCGCTGCCCCCTCCGGCCCTCCGGGCCACCTCCCCCAGTGGGGGAGGATCTAGAGCCGGCTGCTTTGCACCCAACGCCGCCCCTCAAACCGTCCGTTCGCGAGCCAATCTAACCATCTCAAGCAACGCGGCCTCGCGATCCCGCGGCGCCACGTCGAGGATCATCGTCTCGCCGATCTGGATCGTCGGATGGTGCGCGGCGTGTTCAGCGAACCACAGGGTTTCGGACAATGGCTCCGCGTCGTGCCAAGTCGTCATGACGAAGTGGTCGTCGGGAATGTCCGTCCCGTCGAACGCGGCGAGGTTCGCCAAATCCACGCTGTCGTCCCAGTCGCTGGAGCCCGGCCCCCAAGCCATCATGAAGAGGCATCCACTCTCGACGAGCCAGGCGCTGATCTGGTCTCGCCATTCGGGCGACGTGACTTGTTCAAGAACGACGACCGCGCGGTAGGGGCGCTTTGTCTTGATCTTCGGAGGGCTATGGCCGTGCGGCAGGTGGAGGTAACTGACCGCCATGCGAAACGCGCCTCTCGTCTAGCTCGCCGCCCGCCCTACGACGCCGGCAGCTGCGCCATCAGCTGGTCGATGCTGGTCGGCAGCTCGACCTGGGGGTCCAGGCGGAAGTCGACGGTGCGCGCGCCGCTGGCGACCGCGTCGAGGGTCTTGTTCTCCGCGCCCATCAGCCGGCGATAGGTCCAGTAGCTGGCCATCACCTTCTCGACATAGTTGCGCGTCTCGGGGAAGGGCAGGCTCTCGATCAAGAGCAGGCTGTCGCAGTCGGCGCCCAGCTGGGCGACGGTGCGGTTCAGCGGGGCCGGGCCGCCGTTATAGGCCGCCACGGCGCGGAACAGGTCGGGGCTCTTGACGCCGCGCTCCATCAGCCAGGTGAAATAGTCCTGGCCGGCGCGCAGGTTGAAGGCGGGGTCGAGCAGGGGGCTGCCGTCAACCCGCAGCTTGTCGTCGCCCACCACGTCGGCGGCGGCGATCGGGCGCACCTGCATCAGGCCCATCGCCCCGGCGTTCGAGACCGCCGTGGGGTCGAAACGGCTCTCCTGGCGGACCAGGGCGTAGACCAGGGCCTTGTCGATCGTGAAGCCGCCGATCGGCTCCAGCGGCGGAATGGGATAGTCCTGGCCGCCGACCCGGCGCACCGGCCGGCCGGCGTTCAGCGGGGCGTTGGCGTTCAGGGCCAGCGCCAGCGCGGTCCAGTCGGCGCGCAGGGCGTCGGTGTCGGCCAGGGAGAGGCCGGCGCGCAGCTCCATGCCCGCCTCGCGCCAGCGGCCGATCTGGGCCAGGGCGGCGGCGCGGTGGGCGCGCGGGTCGCTGTCCAGCAGGGCGTTCAGCGAGGCGCTGTCCGGGCCGGCGTAGGAGGCGCGGGTGATCAGCGAGGCGATCGGGTCGGGGGTGTCGTCGGGGATGGCCACGCCGGCTAGGGCCAACTGACGGCCGGCGATCATGCCGTAGAAGGTGTTCGGCGCGCGGGCGGCCTGGATCAGCAGGTCGCGAGCCTGGGCGCTCTTGCCCACCTGGCTTGCGGCGCGGGCGGCCCAGAAGGCGCCGGCGGCGCGCAGCCACTCGTCCTCGTGCTCGTCGTCGGCGACCTGCTCGAAATACTGCTGGGCCTTGGCGGCGTCGCCCAGGCGGAAGGAGGCCAGGCCCGCGATCCAGCGCTCGCCGCCGGCGACGGCCAGGGTCAGGGCGGTGCGGACATCGCCGGAATAATAGGCCTCGCGCGCGGCGCGGCCCTTGTCGGCCGGCGGCGGGCCGCGCTCGTCGGCGACGAACAGTTCCGGCACGGGCGGGGCGGCGACGCGGCGGCCAGCGGGCTTGCGCTTGAGCGCCAGGGCGTAGACGCGGTCGGCGCCGGCCTCGTCGCCATAGGCCTTCAGCCAGCCGGTCAGCTCGCCATAGCTGGCCGAGTACCGGGTGGGGTGCATGACCTTGGCGAAGGCCAGGCGACCGGACAGGCTATGGTCGCGGGTATTGGCGAAGGCCGCCTCGGCGGCGTCGAAATCGCCCCGGTCGGCGGCGGCGAAGGCGGCGCGATAGGCGCGGGCGTCTTCCGGAGACAGGGGATCGAGCGCGCCGGCGCGGGCGTTGGCGGCGCCAACGCAAACGACGAGGGCCGAAAGCACGGCCAGAGGGCGAGCCCAAAGCTTCAAAAAGCGTTCCGCGCGCCCGCCAGCGCGCGTCCCCCGTTCCGACTGGTCGGCGACGTTTTTAGTGCGGACGGTCGGGACGATCAAGCCGCTCGGTCAGGGTCAGGAGGTCCTGCCAGGCCTTCTTCTTCTGGGCCGGCGTGCGCAGCAGGAAGGCCGGATGCAGGGTCGGCATGGCCGGGAGCTCGATCGATTGATCCTCGGACAGCCACTCGAACCAGCGGCCGCGCATCGCAAGAATGCCCTCGTCGCGCTTCAGCATGGCCTTTGCCGAGGCGCCGCCGGCCAGCAGCAGCATCTTCGGTTTGACCAGGGCGATGGCGCGCTCGACGAACGGGGCGCAGGTCGCCTGCTCCTGCGGCGTCGGCGTGCGGTTGCCGGGCGGCCGCCAGAACACGGTGTTGGTGATGAACACCCGCCCCTCCAGGCCGGCGGCCTTCAGCATGCGGTCCAAGAGCTTGCCGGCGCGGCCGACGAAGGGCTGGCCCTGGGCGTCCTCGTCGGCGCCGGGGCCTTCGCCGATCACCATCAGCGGCGCGTCGGGGACCCCGCGATAGACCACCGCCTGCTTGGCGCCCTGGGTCTTCAGCGGGCAGCCGTCGAAGGCCGCGATGGCGGCGGCGAGGCTGTCGATGTCGTGGCAGGCGGCCGCGGCGGCCTTGGCGGCGGCGACGGCCGAGGCGATGTCGGGCGAGCGGGCGATGGCCAGGCCCGGACGCGCGACCGGCGGCGGAGGCGGCGGCGGCTGGCTACGAGCGCGCAGCATCGCCGCGCCCTCGGCCAGGCGGTCGATCGGGGCGTCCGCGTACATCGCCTCCACGCCCGCGTCGGCCCAGAAGGCCAGCAGGCTTTCGACGGCGCGTTGATCGGCGGCGAGGCTCATGCGACGGTCTTAGCCTGGATCGAGACCCGGCTCCACGTTGCGTCGCAGCAAAAAAGCGGAGGTGAGCGCTTGACCGCCACCGCGTCACGTTCGGATAAGCTCTGATTCAAACAGTCATAAGACCGGGCGGCCCACGGGCGGCCGGCCCAGCCGGGAGATCCCCATGAGCGAAGAACGCGATTCGATGGAGTACGACGTCGTCATCGTCGGCGGCGGCCCCGCGGGCCTGTCGGCCGCGATCCGGCTGAAGCAGATGGCCGCCAAGGCCGGGACCGAGATCTCCGTCGCCCTGCTGGAAAAGGGCTCGGAAGTCGGCGCCCACATCCTGTCGGGCGCGGTGATCGATCCCAAGGGCCTCGCCGAGCTGTTCCCGAACTGGAAGGAAGAGGGCGCGCCGCTCGAGACGCCGGTCACCAAGGACCGCTTCAAGCTGCTGGGGCCGCAGGGCGAGCTCTCCCTGCCGATGTGGGCCATGCCGCCGTTCATGCACAATCACCGCTGCTACATCGCCTCGCTGGCCAACGTCACGCGCTGGCTGGCGACCAAGGCCGAGGAACTGGGCGTCGAGATCTATCCGGGCTTCGCGGCCTCGGACCTCGTCTGGAACGATGACGGCTCGGTCAAGGGCGTGATCGTCGGCGTGGTCGGCATCGCCAAGGACGGCCACCACAAGCCGGACTACCAGCCGGGCATGGAACTGCACGGCAAGTACGTGTTCATCGCCGAGGGCGTGCGCGGCTCGCTGGCCAAGCAGCTGATCGCCAAGTTCAAGCTGGACGAGGGCAAGTCGCCCCAGAAATACGGCATCGGCATCAAGGAGCTGTGGCAGGTCCCGCCCGAAAAGCACCAGCCGGGCCTGGCCGAGCACACCACCGGCTGGCCGCTGGACAACCAGACCGGCGGCGGCAGCTTCATGTACCACTTCGGGGACAACTACGTGGCCATCGGCTACGTCGTGCACCTGAACTACAAGAACCCGTGGCTGTCGCCGTTCGACGAGTTCCAGCGCTTCAAGCAGCACCCTTCGGTTCGCCCGTACCTGGAAGGCGGCAAGCGCATCGCCTACGGGGCGCGGGCCATCACCGAGGGCGGCTATCAGTCGGTGCCGAAGCTCACCTTCCCGGGCGGCGCGCTGATCGGCTGCTCGGCCGGCTTCGTCAACGTGCCGCGCATCAAGGGCAGCCACAACGCCGTCAAGACCGGGATGCTGGCGGCCGAGGCCGCGTTCGAGGCCGTGCAGGCCGGCCGGACCAGCGACGAGCTGACCGCCTACCAGACCGCCTATGAAAAGAGCTGGGTGGCCAAGGAGCTGAAGGTCGTCCGCAACGCCAAGCCGCTGCTGGGCAAGTTCGGCACCGCCCTGGGCGGCGCCTTCGGCATGCTGGACATGTGGACCAACCACCTGCTGGGCTTCTCGTTCTTCGGCACCCTGCCGCACGACAAGACCGACGCGGCCTCCACGGGCCTGGCCAAGGACTACCAGCCGATCGTCTATCCCAAGCCCGACGGCGTGATCAGCTTCGACAAGCTGTCGAGCGTCTTCCTGTCGGCCACCAACCACGAGGAAGACCAGCCGGCGCACCTGAAGCTGAAGGACCCCTCGGTCCCGATCCAGGTCAACCTGCCCAAGTACGGCGAGCCGGCGCGCCTCTACTGCCCGGCCGGCGTGTACGAGGTGCTCTACAACGAGCAGGGGACCGATCCGCGCTTCCAGATCAACGCCCAGAACTGCGTCCACTGCAAAACCTGCGACATCAAGGACCCGTCGCAGAACATCGTCTGGACCACGCCGGAAGGCGGCGGCGGCCCCAACTATCCGAACATGTAGGTTCGGCCCATTGGCACAAGACGCCTCCCGGTTTTCGCCGGGAGGCTTTTTGTTGCGGACGATCTCGAAACCGTCGAGGGTGAGGGGATGACGCGTCTCAAAGTCCTGCTCGCCTGCGTTTCGGTTTCCGCGCTCGCCGCCTGCGCCAGCGGCCCCAGCCAAGTGATGTTGCGCGGGCCGACGTCGTTCGGATCGTCGATGTTCGACACGCGAACGTCGTACGGCCAGTTCCTGGCCGGCCAGGCGGCGCTGCGCGACGGCAAGAGCCAGGAGGCGGCGACCTATTTCGGTCAGGCCGCGGTGCTCGGCGACGACCCCGGCGTGATCGGCGAGCGGTCGTTCACGGCCCTGCTGCTGGCCGGCGACATCTCGCGCGCCGCGGCGGTCGCGCCCACCGGCCCGGACACGACCGAGGCGATCCGCCGCCTGGGCGTCCTGACCCGCGTGGTCGAGGCCCTCGCTCTAGGCAAGGGCAAGGACGCCGAGCTGCTGTTGAAGAGCGAACCGCTGGGCTTCCCTCACCAACAGATCGCGGCGCTGCTGGGGCCGTGGGCCGCCGCCGCCGCCAACGACGCCGAGGGCGCGATTGTCCAGCCGACGCTGCGCAGCGACAAGTTGGTGCAGTATTTCGGCCAGCAGGGCCAGGCGCGGCTGTTCGAGCGCGCCAAGCGCTATGACGAGGCCGAGACCGACTACAAGGCCCTGATCGCCAACGCCGCCACGGCCAGCATCTTCACCCTCGACTACGGCGCGTTCCTGGAGCGCCGCAAGCGTCACGACGACGCCGTGGCGCTGTACGACGCGGCCCTGAAGACGGCGCCCAACGACGCGGCGTTGATCCGGGCCCGGGCTCGCGCCGCCGCCAAGGGCGCGCCGCCCGCCGCGCCGACGATCCGCAAGGGCGCGGCCGAGGGCCTGCTGGCCTGCGCGGCGACGTTCGCCGGCGAGCGTCAGACCCAGTTCGCCCTGGCCTATCTGCGCCTGGCCCTGCGGCTGGATCCGAACCGCGACGAGGCCTGGGTGCTGGTCGGCGATCTTCTGAACCAGGGCCAAGACCGCCAGGGCGCGATCGAGGCCTATGGCCACGTGCCGGCGGGGGCGCCGCTCTACGCCTCGGCTCAGAGCAAGATCGCCTGGGCGCTGAACGAGGCCGGCGACAAGACCCGGGCGCTGGCGGTGGCGCGCGCCGCGGCCGCGGCCGCGCCCAACGACCGCGACGCCCAGGTCGCCCTGGCCGACCTGCTGCGCGCCGGCGGCCAGTGGAACGACGCGGTGGCCGTGCTGACGCCGGTGATCGCCCGCGAGAGCCCCGACTGGCGGCTGCTCTACATGCGCGCCGTCGCCCTGGAACAGGCCGGTCGCTGGCCCGAGGCCGAAACCGATCTTCGCGCGGCGCTGAAGCTCAATCCGGACGAGCCGGACCTGCTGAACTTCCTCGGCTACAGCTGGATCGACCGCAACGAGCACCTGGCCGAGGCCCTGGGCATGGTCCAGAAGGCCGTCGCCGCGCGGCCGCAGTCGGGGGCCATGCTCGACAGCCTGGGCTGGGCCTATTACCGCCTGGGCGACTACAAGTCCGCCGTCGAGAAGCTGGAGGCCGCCGTCGAGCTGGAGCCCGGCGACCCGGATGTCAACGGCCACCTGGGCGACGCCTATTGGAAGCTGGGGCGGACGACGGAGGCGCGGTTCCAGTGGCGGCGCGTTCTGACGCTCGAGCCCGACGACAAGCAGAAGGCCGACGCCGAGGCCAAGCTGAAGAACGGCATGGGGCCCGCCGGCGCCGCCGCCGCCAAGTCGACCATGGCCAACAACTGAGCTATCGCGAGATCTCGTCCGCCATCGAGCCTTGAAGATCCATGCGGCCTTCCGCTTCTCCCCTGGCCGCCTTCGCGCCCGCCAAGGTCAATCTGTTCCTGCACGTGGGCGGTCCGGACGCCGAGGGCTATCATCCGATTTCCAGCCTGATGGTCTTCGCCGATGTCGGCGACCAGGTGATGATCCAGGCCAGCGACGCGCCGGCCTTCGAGACCTCGGGTCCGTTCGGGGCGGCGATCCCGGCGGACGGCGACAATCTGGTGGTCAGGGCGGCGCGGGCGTTTCACGCCAAGCTGGGCGGGCCGGTTCCGCCGTATCGCCTGATCCTCGACAAGCGCCTGCCGATCGCGGCCGGGCTGGGCGGCGGGTCCAGCGACGCGGGCGCGGCGCTGAAGCTGCTGCGCGACACCCTGGCGCCGAATCTTTCCGACGACGACCTCGAGCCTCTGGCCGCCAGCCTGGGGTCCGACGGCGCGGCTTGCCTGCGGGCCACGGCCCTGATGGCCGAGGGGCGGGGGGAGATCCTGTCGCCGGCGCCGGCGCTGCCCGCGCTGTACGCGGTGCTGGTCAATCCCGGCGTCCCGTCGCCGACCGGGGCCGTCTATCGCGCCTATGACGCCGCCGTGCACCCGGACGGCGCGGCGCGGCCGATCCTGCCCGAGCGCCTGGAGACCGCCGAGGAGGCCGCCGCCTGGCTCGCCGTGGCCACCCGCAACGACCTGGAGGCGCCGGCCGTCGCGCTGGAGCCCCGGATCGGCGAGGCGCTGGACGTGCTGCGCGAGGAGCCGGAAAGTCTGCTGGTCCGGATGTCCGGCTCGGGGGCGACGTGCTTTGCCCTCTGCGCCGGGGATATCGAGGCCGAGACCCTGGCCGAGCGGCTGGAAGTCCTGCGGCCGGACTGGTGGGTGCGGCGCTGCCGCCTGAGCTGAGGAGCGATCGATGAAGCGCCGTGACCTGCTGGCCAGCCTGGGCGTCGTCGCCGCCGCGACGCCGGCCTTGGCGCGAGCCCAGATCCTGAACCTGGCGCCCGCGCCGATCGTGCCCGGACCGGGCGACATCCTGGTCAGCCTGGAGACCAGCCTCGGCCCGATCGTCATCGCCCTGAAGGCGCGGCAGGCGCCGCTAACCACCGCCAATTTCCTGCGGTATGTCGACGGCAAGCTCTACGACGGCGCCAGCTTCTGGCGGTCGGCCAAGTCCAAGAGCCCGGTCGACTATGGCCTGATCGAGGGCGGGCTGCAGAGCGATCCGGCCAAGGTCTTGCCCCCGGTGGCGCACGAGCCGACGAGCCAGACGGGCCTGCGCCACGTCGACGGGACGGTCTCGCTGGCGCGGCGCGCGCCAGGCAGCGGCGACAGCGACTTCTTCGTCTGCGTCGGCGAGGCGCCGTATCTCGACGCCAACCCGGCGGCCGAGGGCGACAATCTCGGCTTCGCGGCCTTCGGCCAGGTGATCAAGGGCATGGAGGTCGTGCACAAGATCCTGAACCTGCCCACGCCCGGCAAGGCGACCAATCCGGTGATGGAAGGCCAGATGCTGGACCCGGTCGTGCCGATCGTGACGGCGCGGCGGATCTAGATCATCCGGGCCAGCAGGACGACGCCACTGGCCGCCGGGACCAACAGTAGCTGCGCCAGCACCGTGCCGGCCACGCGGCTGCCGGCGAACCAGACGACGGCGCGCCGGAAGGCGGGCTCGCTGACACGGCCGTCCATCACGTCGTCGGTCATGATCGACAGCGCGGGGTCGATCAGCACGAAGAGCAGGATGGTGGCCACGCCGTTGATCACCGACGACAGACTGACGGCGGTTACCCGGAACCGGGGATCGAGATAGCCCGCATAGAGCGCCGCGAACACGCCGACCGTCAGCAGGGCCTGGGCCAGGACGTTCAGCACGATGACCCGCGCTGGGACCTCGACCTTCTGCTTCAGGTTCTGGAGATGGCCGGGCGCGGGGAGGGCGACGGCGTCGCGCACGTAGGACAGCCCGCCCTTGGCGAAGGCGTGCATCAGCAGCTTGGGCACCGAGCGGTGGATTTGGAAGTGCGCCACCGCGCGGGTGAACAGGCGCTGGGCGGTCGGGATGGCCAGGGCGCCGATGAGGGCCGCCAGGCTGGCGCTGGCCATCAGCCACTGGAAGTCGCCGAGCAGGTTCTGGCCGGCCCCGGTCAGCAGGTGGCTCTCGATGCGCTTTGAGAGGAACGGCCCCTGAAACGCGTTCGAGGCGCGCGAAAGCAGCACCAGGACGTTGAACAGGGCGAACGACATGGCGATGCGCCGGGTGCGGACCCCGGCGATCCGCACGGCATAGGCCAGGGCCCCGATCAGGTGGATGACGAAGGTCAGAACGCAGAGCAGGAACAGTTGGCCGTCCACGGCGGTCTCCAGGCGAAGCGGGCCGAACTTGGCCGATCCGCAGGCAAAGAGAAAGGGCGCGGAAGCCTTGGCCTCCGCGCCCTTCGTCCTTCCGTCTCGCGCCAGCCTTAGCTGTGGTAGGCGCGTTCGCCGTGTTCGGAGATATCCAGGCCTTCTTCCTCGGCCTCGGCCGAGGCGCGGATGCCGATGATCAGCTTGATCACGAAGAAGACGATGGCCGAGGCGACCAGCGACCAGACGACGGTGACGCCGACGGCCTTCAGCTGGGACGTGACCTGGGCGACGAGGTCATAGGCGGCGTTGTCGCAGGTCAGCAGATCGCCGTCCTTGCCGCAGCTCGTATAGTCGACGACGCCGGCGCCGCCCCACTTCGGATTGACCAGCAGGCCGGTGCCGATCGCGCCGACGATGCCGCCGATGCCGTGGATGCCGAAGGCGTCCAGGCTGTCGTCGTACTTGAAGGCGTTCTTCACGACCGAGCAGAAGAAGATGCACACCGGCGAGACGACGAGGCCCAGGATGATCGAACCCATCGGACCGGCATAGCCGGCGGCGGGGGTGACGGCCACGAGGCCGGCGACCAGACCCGAGGCCAGGCCCAGGGCCGACGGCTTCTTGCGGGTGACCCACTCGACGACGATCCACGACAGACCGGCGGCGGCGGTGGCCAGGAAGGTGTTGATCATGGCCAGCGAGGCGTAGCCGTTCGATTCCAGGTTCGAACCGGCGTTGAAGCCGAACCAGCCCACCCACAGCAGGCCCGCGCCGACCAGGGTCAGGGTCAGGGAGTGCGGGGGCATCGGCTCCTTGCCGTAGCCTTGACGCTTGCCCAGGATCAGCGCGCCGACCAGGGCCGCGATGCCGGCGTTGATGTGAACGACGGTGCCGCCGGCGAAGTCCAGGGCGCCGAAGCCCCACGACAGGCCGCCCTTCGGCGCGACGGTCGGGTGCAGGGCGATCGCGTCCGGGCCCGGCCACCACCACACCATGTGGGCGATCGGATAGTAGGACAGAAGCGGCCACAGCACCGCGAACACCACGACGGCCGAGAACTTGAAGCGCTCGACCAGCGAGCCGACGACCAGGGCCGCCGTGATGGCCGCGAAGGTCGACTGGAACGCGATATAGGTGAACTCGGGGATCACGACGCCGGTCGAGAAGGTGGCGACCGTGCTCGAGGGCGTCACGCCGTTCAGGAACAGCCGGCTAAGGCCGCCCACGAAGGTGTCCCAGCTGCCGCCGTCGGTGAAGGCGAAGCTGTAGCCCCACATGGCCCAGGCCAGCAGGCCGATGATGCCGACCGTCGAGACCTGCATCATGACCGACAGCATGTTCTTGGCGCGCACCAGGCCGCCGTAGAACAAGGCCAGGCCCGGGATGATCATCAGCAGGACCAGCAGGGTCGAGACCAGCATCCAGGCGTTGTCGCCCTTGTCCATCTTGTCGGTGATGGTCGGCGCGGCGGCGGGCGCCGGGGTAGCGGCCGGCGCGGCCGCGGCGGGCGCCGGAGTCGCG
>NZ_CAMQSF010000074.1 GCF_947036865.1 uncultured Caulobacter sp.
TGACCACGCGACCGTGCGGGCCCGAGCCCTTGATATTCTTCAGATCCAGCCCCGCGGCCGACGCCAGGCGGCGGGCCAGCGGCGAGGCGAAGACGCGCGAGCCGTCAGCCGTCACCGGAGCGGCCGGCGCGGGCTTGGCGGGCGCGGCGGTCTCGCCGCCGCCCTGAACCGGCGCGGCCGGCTTCGGAGCCTCGGCGGCCTTAGGGGCTTCGGCCTTCGGGGCCGGCGCGGGGCTCTCGCCCTCGCCCGCCAGCTTGGCGATCAGGGCGTTGACCTTGACGTTCTCGGTCCCCGCCTCGACCAGGATGGCCTCGACCACGCCTTCGTCGACGGCCTCGACCTCCATGGTCGCCTTGTCGGTCTCGATCTCGGCGATCACGTCGCCGGCCTTGACGGTGTCGCCGACCTTGACGTGCCACTTGGCGAGGGTCCCCTCCTCCATGGTGGGCGACAGGGCGGGCATCAGGATGTCGATCGACATTGAGCTTCTTCCTCAAGCGTTCGGGACGTTGTCGGCCGGGCCGTCGTCCGCGATACCCCGCCTTCCGACGGGATGAATGCGTTGGCGAAGACGATGCGGCCCCTGCTGTTCGGGAGCAAGGGCCGCGCCCGTCCTAGCGGTAGCTGACGGTCTTGGCCGCCTTGACGATCTTCTCGACCGACGGCAGCGACAGGGCTTCCAGGTTGGCCGCGTAAGGCAGCGGCACGTCTTCCTGGTGCACGCGCAGCGGCGGGGCGTCCAGATAGTCGAAGCCGTGCTCGGTGATCCGGGCGACGATCTCGGCGCCGACGCCCATCGGGCCCCAGCCTTCCTCGACCGTGACCAGGCGGTTGGTCTTCTTGACGCTTTCCAGGATGGTCGCGTGGTCCATCGGACGGATCGTGCGCAGGTCAACGACCTCCGCCTGGATGCCTTCCTTCTCCAGTTCCTCGGCCGCCTTCAGGGCGAAGCCGACCATGCGGCTGTAGGCGACCAGCGTCACGTCCGAGCCCTCGCGGCGGACCTTGGCCTTGCCGATCGGCACGACCCAGTCCTCGACGTCCGGGATGTCGAACTCGTGGCCGTACATCATCTCGTGCTCGAGGAAGACGACGGGGTTCGGATCGCGGATCGCGGCCTTCAGGAGGCCCTTGGCGTCGGCGGCGTCGTAGGGCGCGATGACCTTCAGGCCCGGGACGTTGCCGTACCAGGCGGCGTAGTCCTGGCTGTGCTGGGCCGCCACGCGCGAGGCCGCGCCGTTCGGGCCGCGGAACACGATCGACGACTTGATCTGACCGCCCGACATATACAGCGTCTTGGCGGCCGAGTTGATGATCTGGTCGATCGCCTGCATGGCGAAGTTCCAGGTCATGAACTCGACGATCGGCTTGAGGCCGGCCATCGCCGCGCCGACGCCCATGCCCGCGAAGCCGTGCTCGGTGATCGGGGTGTCGATGACGCGCTTGTCGCCGAACTCCTGCAGCAGCTCGCGGCTGACCTTGTAGGCGCCCTGGTACTGGGCGACTTCCTCGCCCATCAGGAACACGCGGTCGTCGCGGCGCATCTCCTCGGCCATGGCGTCGCGCAGGGCGTCGCGGACCGTGATCTTCTTCATCGGCGTACCGGCCGCGATCTCAGGATCGGCGAAGGTCGAGGCGGCCGAGATCGGCCCCGCGGGCGCGGGCGTGGCGGCCTGCGGCGCGGCCTTTTCCGGCTCGCCGGTGGCTTGGGCCGGAGCGGCGGGCGCCGAGGCGGCCTCGCCCTCGCCCTTCAGGCGGGCGATCAAGGTGTTGACCTTGACGTTTTCGCTGCCGGCCGGGACCAGGATGGCCTCGATCACGCCTTCGTCGACGGCCTCGACTTCCATCGTCGCCTTGTCGGTCTCGATCTCGGCGATCACGTCGCCGGCCTTGATGGTGTCGCCTTCCTTGACGAGCCATTTGGCCAGGGTGCCTTCCTCCATGGTGGGAGAAAGGGCGGGCATCAGGATGTCCGTCACTCGGCGGCCTCCAGGTAGACGTCGGTATAAAGTTCGGAAGGATCGGGCTCGGGACTCGTGCGCGCGAACTCGGCGGCCTCGGCGACGATGCGCTTCACCTCCGCGTCGACGCTCTTCAGGTCGTCCTCGGTGACGCCGGCCTTGGCCAGGCGCTCCTTGATGTGGTCGATCGGGTCACGGGTCGTCTTGACCTCGTCGACCTCTTCCTTGGTGCGGTACTTGGCCGGGTCGGACATCGAGTGGCCGCGATAGCGATAGGTCTTCATCTCGAGGATGTACGGACCCTGGCCGCTGCGGGCGTGCTCGGTGGCGCGGGCGCCGGCTTCGCGGACGGCGATGACGTCCATGCCGTCGACTTCCTCGCCCGGAATGCGGAACGAGATGCCGCGCTTGTGGAAAGCCGTCTCGGACGCCGAGCGCTCGACCGCGGTGCCCATGGCGTACTGGTTGTTCTCGATCACGTACACGACCGGCAGCTTCCACAGCTGGGCCATGTTGAAGCTCTCATAGACCTGGCCCTGGTTGGCCGCGCCGTCGCCCATATAGGCGTACGACACGTTGCCGTTGCCCTTGTAGGCGTTGGCTAGCGCCAGACCGGTGCCGAGCGAGACCTGGGCGCCGACGATGCCGTGACCGCCGTAGAAGCCGGTCTCGATGTCGAACATATGCATCGAGCCGCCCTTGCCCTTGGACGAGCCGCCGGCCCGGCCGGTCAGTTCGGCCATCACCTCGCGCGGATCCATGCCAGCGGCCAGCATGTGGCCGTGGTCACGGTAGCCGGTGATGATCTGGTCGCCCTTTTGCGAGATCGACTGCATGCCGACCGCGATGGCTTCCTGACCGATATAGAGGTGGCAGAAGCCGCCGATCAGGCCCATGCCGTACAGCTGGCCGGCGCGCTCCTCGAAGCGGCGGATCAGCAGCATGTCTTGATAGAATTTCAGGAGCTCGTCCTTGCCGACGAAGGCGTTGACACCGGTTTCCGGCGTCTTCCCTTCCGAGGCCTCAGCCTTGCGCGTACGCGCCATTCAAATCTCCCTGGCCCATCTTCATCGCGGCCTTCGTCCTGGGGGCGCTTCCCGCCGAAAAATTCGTCGGTTCCGCGAAGGAAACACCCGGATGAACTATCATACCAGCGCGAAGCCATGGCGGCCTCGGGCCAGTCGGCAATCGATTCCGAAGCTACGCGCCCGCTCAGCTCGGACGCTTGACGCGGATCACATAGTCCTTCGGATCGGCGTAGCCTAGGAGGGAACGCGCGCGCTCCTCCAGGAGATCAGCCGACAGACTGCCGCCGCGTAATAGACGAGCGCGGGCCTCCAGGTCCATCCTCTCCGCGCGTATCTTCCTGAGTTCCTTCGTTTTTGCTGCGAGGTCCGCGTTGCGTCGCGAGATGGACAGCAGGCCGCGATCCCCCGTCAGAGCGTGAAAGGCGAAGTAGAAAATCAGGAAAAAGATCGCCGCGGTCGGCAGGAAAGGTTGCAGTCGGGCGAACATCGGAGCTTCCCGGAAAGGGAATCGCAGGATCGCCGACCACGCTTAACGCCTTCTAAATCCGGGCGTTGGGCAGGGTTATCATCGGGTCGCGAATTATCCCGCCGATGCTTTCAGATGAGATGGTTTCAAGCGCATCGAGATGCCGCATCGCCGAAGTTATTTCGCGGACGCGAACTGACCAGAAATGGTCTCGTTTGAAACGACCGCTAGGCTTTTAGAAAATTTGTGGGTTAACGCGATCGACCGCCGTGACCGAGGCCCGGTCTCGCTCCGTCATGGTCGCGGAATCGCCACGATCCGCCTGATCCTGTGGTGACGCTTTGAGGGGATCGTGCCGATGTCGACGCGTCGAAACATCGTTCTAGGAGTCGCGGGGGGATTGCTTGTCCCGTCCCTGGCTTTCGCCAGCACGCCCGGCATCGTCAAGGGCCGGCGCGGCGGGCCGGACATGATCGAGGGCCGCCCGCCCAAGCTCGACTTCGGCAAGGGCCTGGTGATCCCGATGAACAACGCGATCTTCAAGGCGCTATGGGAAGGCGAGGACCGCTGGGTCACCTACGGCCACGCCATCTCCGATCAACGGATGCTGGCCATGGGACACGCCGAGGACGCCGCGCTCGGCACGATGAAGTTCATGCTTCTGACCCTGGCCTTCGCGCCGGAACGTCTGGAACGGTTCGAGAGCTGCGGCTGGAAGCTGAAGTCCGGCAATCTGGACGATCTGGTGCGGGGCGAGATCGCCCTGCCCGGCCATCCCGTCCTTCCGGCCGTGGACGAGGTCGGCGACCCCGCCGGCGGCGCGACGCCCGATGGCGAGTCCACCGGTCCCTCGGGCTATCACGCCGTCACCGGCTACATGGTGATGAAGAAGGACGCGCCGCTGGACTACGTAAAGCAGAAGGCGCGGTTCGTTACGGGAACCGCGCCTTCGAAGTCTTAGCGATGTAGACGCGCTCAGCGGCCCTTCAGCGCCGCGCGGCCGGCATAGACGCCTTGGTCGTCCAGCATCTCCTCGATGCGCAGCAGCTGGTTGTACTTGGCCGTCCGGTCCGAGCGGGCCAGCGAGCCGGTCTTGATCTGACCGCAGTTCAGGGCGACGGCCAGATCGGCGATCGTCGAGTCCTCGGTCTCGCCCGAGCGGTGGCTCATCACGCTGGTGTAGCCGTGGCGGTGGGCCAGCTCGACCGCGTCGATGGTCTCCGACAGCGTGCCGATCTGGTTGACCTTCACGAGGATCGAGTTGGCCAGGCCCTTGTCCAGGCCGATCCGCAGGCGCTTGGGGTTGGTGACGAAGAGGTCGTCGCCGACCAGCTGGACCTTCTTGCCCAGGGTGTCGGTCAGCAGCTTCCAGCCCTCGAAGTCGTCCTCGGCCATGCCGTCCTCGATCGTCAGGATCGGGAACTTGGCGACGAGACCGGCCAGGTAGTCGACCATGGCGGCCGGATCCAGCGACTTGCCCTCGCCTTCCAGCTCGTATTTGCCGTTCTTGAAAAACTCGGTCGAGGCGACGTCCAGGCCCAGGACGAAGTCGTCACCGGCCTTGTAGCCGGCCTTCTCGCCAGCCTTGACGATGAAGTCGAGCGCGGCCTCGGCCGAGGCGAGGTTCGGCGCGAAGCCGCCCTCGTCGCCGACATTGGTGTTGTGACCGGCGTCCTTCAGGGCCTTCTTCAGGCTGTGGAAGATCTCGGCGCCCATGCGCAGGCCTTCGCGGAAGGACGGGGCGCCGGTCGGCAGGATCATGAACTCCTGGATGTCGATCGGATTGTCGGCGTGGGCGCCGCCGTTGATGATGTTCATCATCGGGGTCGGCAGCAGCCGGGCGTTGACCCCGCCGACATACTTGTAGAGCGGCAGGCCGGCCGACTCGGCGGCGGCCTTGGCCGTGGCCAGCGACACGCCCAGGATGGCGTTGGCGCCCAGGCGGGCCTTGTTGGGCGTGCCGTCCAGTTCGATCAGCAGGTTGTCGACGCGGCGCTGGTCCTCGGCGTCGACGCCCGACAGCGCGTCGAAGATCTCGCCGTTGACGGCGTCGACCGCCTGCTGGACGCCCTTGCCGAGATAGCGGTCCTTGTCGCCGTCGCGCTTTTCGTTGGCCTCGTGAGCGCCGGTCGAGGCGCCCGACGGCACCGCGGCGCGGCCGAACGCGCCATCCTCCAGAACCACATCGACCTCGACCGTCGGGTTCCCCCGGCTGTCGAGAATTTCGCGGGCGATGATATCGACGATCTCGGTCATGGGCGCTCCTGGAAAAGGCGCCTCCCCTTACCGACCCCACCCTCGAATCGCAACACTCGGCCCTTTGGCGCGCGGCGCCTAGGCGTTGAGGATCTGAGGCGCGATCCCGCTCTGCCCCAATCGGAAAAGCACCTTGCCCGCGCCGAAGTCCAGCTCGACCCGCGCGAACAGCCGCAGAACATCCACGCCGAGCAGCGCCGCGGGGCGGTCATTGAGTCCCCAGACATCGAAGATGTGGAGGTCGGCGAAGGCCATGGGAATGTTGGTGATCCGCACGTCGCCCATGGTCATATGGGAAATCACGCGAAATTCGCCCAGCTTCATCTCGCCCCCGGCGGTCAGGAGGCGCGCCTGACTGACCACATCCGACTTGCGTCGGCGCGCGGCGATGGCCCGGGCCAGCGCCATGTTGCCGATGCTGACGCCCCCGCCGCTGTCGATGAAGGCCAGCGCGCGGGCGCCGGCGATGCGAGAATCCGCCAAGGTCAGGCGGCCGAACCGGGCGTCGGCCCAGACGGACACCTCGCGCGGCGAGCGGACATAGTCTTCCGTCGACTGGCTGCGGCGCACCTCGAGCTGCTTGCGCTCGAAGTCCATCACCACGTTTCGGCCGTCCAGAATGTCGACGCCGAGCAAACCGTCCGCGCCGACGCGCTCATAGGGCAAGACCGGCAGGATGCTGTTCACGAGGCGCGCATCGCCCGTCCGCAACTTCGGGGTCAGCGCCGTGGGGCAGGTGATCGATCCGGAGACGCCATGCACGATCACTTCCGGACCGGGCGCCAGGCCCAGCCGCTCGACGAGGCCGGGGGTCAGGACGCTGCGGTCGGCGCCGGTGTCGACGACGAACTGGAAAGGCCCCTGATCGTTGATCATCACCGGCACGGTCAGGCGCGCGTCCTGGTCCAGCGAGGCGTCCAGCACGAGCAACGGCGGCTCGGCGGGGGGCGTGGGGGTCGAGGACGGCGGCGTCTGGGACAGTGAAACAGGCGTGACCGCCGCGGCCAGGACCGGCGACGCGGCCAACGAAAGTCCCATTCCCGCCGTCATGTCGCGGCGTGTCAGCATGGGCGAACCTCCCACGGGGGAGGCTAACACCGTTTTTGCCCGCGCGACGAAAATACGACAAAAAACGCCGCCCGGGCGGAGCCGGGCGGCGTCTTTCAAGCGTCGAACGCGAAAGAGACCTTAGTCTTCCTTCGGCGTCAGGATCTGCTTGCCGTTGTACATGCCGGTCTTCAGGTCGACATGGTGCGGGCGGCGCAGCTCGCCGGTGTCCTTGTCCTCGATGAACGCGTTGGCGCCCAGGGCGTGGTGCGACCGGCGCATGTTCCGGCGAGAAGGCGAAGTTTTTCTTTTAGGAACGGCCATCGAAGTGACTCTGCTCGCTGAGCGTGAAAATCGGAAGCGGCGGCTTGGGAGCGCCCGAGCCGCCGCGTGAGGGCGCGCTTATGACTCATATCCGCTTTAGATTCAAGCGGTATCTGGACAGCGCCAGGCGGCTAGCTCCGGCTGCGCTTGACGCTCTGGAGCCATGTTTTGAGTTTGCGTCCAATATAATCTGGATGCTTCGGAAGGGCCGCCGTCGCATCGTCCTTATAGGTCAGGAACTGATGATCGGGTAGATTACTGAAACGTGCTTGGCCAAACCGGTCCTGGTGCACAACAATCTTGAACGGTTTCATCTGGCCATGCATGAAACCGATTTCGTGTGTCTGATTGACACTTAAATTTCCAGTATATTTTCGACCCTCCTCATTGAACGCGAGCACGATACAGGCATCGCTCATCCATAGAGATGCCTGTATATAATCGTATGTCGTGTCATTTTCTTCGTCTATGCTAGCATCAACCCAATGCATGTCTTCTTGCTTTATTATATCCTTGAAAGCATCTATCAATAGAACATTCGGGTCACCCGGTCTGCCGAAGAATTTATAGCACAAGAATATCTTAATTCGATTATCGCCAGAGAAATCTCTCTTTTCGATAATCCTATCTGTTGCATATGAGAATTGAGCCGGCATAGATATAGTTCTGCCATCGGCTCTCGAAAGAAACACCGATTTCGCAGCCTGTATGACCGGCTTTATATTGGGCTTGCTGATGCCGTGCCGGAGGTTCTTGTTCTCTTTCATCAGTGTGTCGAGCTTTGAGGAGAGCATCGACATGCAATTGTCCGCAGTACGGTCGGGTTGCGGCTCGCACACCGCCACGAATCTCGAAATTTCCGTATTTAATCCTTTGGGCGGAGTCCGGGACAAACGGGAAGATAAAATATTAAATCCGCTCTCGCCGATCAAACTTGTAACCGCGAACAGCGCGCCAGATATATCTCTGTGAGATATAGAAATCTCAAGGGAATCTTTTGCGGGAAATATATACCTTATATACGAATTTTCAGTATTTCCGGAACAAACAACAAATCGAGTATTATACAAATCTCCGACAGGAGACTTTGGCATGTTTTTCGATGACAGATGGTACCAACTCGAGTTTTGAATGAATCCATTCTTCATATATACAGGATATATTTCGAGATAATTAGACGGGGCCTCTATTCTTTTTATGATAGCCGCGCCAGCCCCAAATCGGGCATTTAAAGCACTCTCGATCTTTCTTACAGCTTTATCAAGTTCCTCAACATAATTTTCGAGTTGGAATTTCTGATTATTTATTCTGGTCGATCCCTCCGGCGGATAAGCGACTGGCTCCAAGACTAGGGTGGAGACATGCCTTGTACGCCCTTCGATAGTGACTGAATCCGCGATCGCGATATTGATTATGCTGAAGGATTTTATCTCGCCAAGAACGGCGTTGAAAGAAAGCTTCTCTTCCGTGTGGCTCGTGATGAGCTTGTAGCAGTACGGGAGTTTCTCAAGCGCGATCGGAGAGAGGATAATATCGGGCGGATGGTTCTCGCTCGGTCTGGTCACGCCGACATAAGCCCGCGCACCCGACTGAAGTCCTAGAAAAGCTCGAAGCTGCCACGGCACAGGGAGGTGGTTATTCTCTCCCAACTGGATAAGTCCGCCCTGAATTTCCATGATCGCCCCCCAGCTTGGAGGAACGATATTCGCATTGTTCCGCTCGTCGGAGTCAACCCTTCCGGGAAGCTTACAGCGAATCGCACGCGCATTGCGGGCTCTGCATGGCGAGAAGACGTCACACCAGCCGGCCGTGCTCCTTGGCCGCCGCGATAAAGCTGGCGAACAGCGGGTGCGGGGCGAACGGGCGGCTCTTCAGTTCCGGGTGGTACTGGACGCCGATGAACCACGGATGGTCGTCCCGCTCGACGATCTCGGGCAGCACGCCGTTGGGCGACCGGCCGGTCAGTTTCAGGCCCGCGTCCTCCATCAGGTGGACATAGCCGATATTGACCTCGTAGCGGTGCCGGTGACGCTCGCTGATCTCGGTCGCGCCATAGATCTCGGCGACCTTGGAGCCCGCCGTCAGCACCGCCTCGTAAGCCCCCAGGCGCATGGTGCCGCCCAGGTCGTCGCCCTTGCGACGCTGGACCATCTCGTTGCCCTTGATCCACTCGGTCATGATGCCGACCACCGGGCGCTCGGTCGGTCCAAACTCGCTGGAGGTGGCGTCCTTGATCCCCGCGACGTTGCGCAGGGTCTCGATGACGGCCATCTGCATGCCGAAGCAGATGCCGAAATAGGGCACCTTGCGCTCGCGGGCGAACTGGGCCGCGCGGATCTTGCCCTCCGCGCCGCGCTCGCCGAAGCCGCCGGGCACCATGATGGCGTGGGCGTTCTCCAGGCGGGCCGCCGCGGCCCCCTCGTCGCCCTCGAACGTCTCGCTCTCGACCCAGTCGAGATTGACCTTGACCTTGTTGGCCAGCCCCCCGTGGTGCAGGGCCTC
This sequence comes from uncultured Caulobacter sp., assembly GCF_947036865.1. Taxonomy (GTDB): domain Bacteria; phylum Pseudomonadota; class Alphaproteobacteria; order Caulobacterales; family Caulobacteraceae; genus Caulobacter. The sequence goes on from NZ_CAMQSF010000074.1 coordinate 9,585, forward strand.
GATCAGCGACTTGTAGGCGTCCTTCAGCACCGTGTACTTGCCCACCACGGCGATGGTGACCTCGCCGTCGGGGTGCTGGACGGTCTCGTCGATCTGCTTCCAGCGCGACAGGTCGGGCTGGGGCGCGTCGTGGATGCCGAAGACATCCAGCACCTCGGCGTCCAGGCCCTGCTCGTGATAGTCGATCGGCACGGCGTAGATGGACGAGCTGTCCATCGCCTGAATGACCGCGCTGGGCCTCACGTTGCAGAACTGCGCGATCTTGCGCTTTTCCTCGGCGGGAATCTCCTGCTCGCAGCGGCACAGCAGAATGTCGGGCTGGATGCCGATCGAGCGCAGTTCCTTGACCGAGTGCTGGGTCGGCTTGGTCTTCATCTCGCCGGCCGTCTTGATGAACGGCAGCAAGGTCAGGTGAACGTAGCAGCTCTGGTGGCGCGGCAGGTCCTGGCGCAGCTGGCGGATAGCCTCGAAGAACGGCAGGCCTTCGATGTCGCCGACCGTGCCGCCGATCTCGACCAGCACGAAGTCGACGGGCTTCTCGCCCGTCTCGTCCATGGCCGGCGACAGGACGAAATCCTTGATCTCGTTGGTGACGTGCGGGATCACCTGGACGGTCGCGCCCAGATAGTCGCCGCGGCGCTCCTTCTCGATGATCGTCTTGTAGATCTGGCCGGTGGTGATGTTGTCGGCCTTGGTCGCCGACACGCCGGTGAAGCGCTCGTAGTGGCCAAGATCCAGGTCCGTCTCCGCGCCGTCGTCGGTCACGAAGACCTCACCGTGCTGATACGGGCTCATCGTGCCCGGATCGACGTTGAGATACGGATCGAGCTTGCGCAGGCGGACCTTGTAGCCGCGCGCCTGCAGCAGAGCGCCGAGCGCCGCCGAAGCCAAACCCTTGCCGAGCGAGGAGACCACGCCGCCGGTGATGAAGATGTACCGCGTCATGGGCGATCAGATTACCCGTGATTCGACGACGCCGGTGAAAAGACCTGCGTTCATCAACAAGATTAAACCCCCGAGGTCGCCCTCGGGGGTCGGTTCGGTTCCGTCGGAGACGGTTTAAGGCTTGGGCTGCTCTGCCGGCGGCGCGGCCGCCGGGGCGGCGACCGTCG
>NZ_CAMQSF010000075.1 GCF_947036865.1 uncultured Caulobacter sp.
GCTTCGTTCAAGCCCGCCTCCGGGTGAACAACCTTCATAGCTTCGACAGCTAGGCCGCCTCGAACCCAATCGACTTCAGGTCCTTGAGGAAGCGCACGAGGCTGACGTGCGAGCGCTTGAGGCCCTGCACCACTTCCGGTCGGGCGAGCGCCGAATGCGGCACGATGAAGCCTTCGCGGCCGACGCGCTGGCACATGCCCTTGTCCAGCATCTCGACGAAGCGGCGACGCACGGTCTCATAGGGCAGGCCCAGCGAGTCGGCGACCTGACGAACGGTCAGGGGGCGACGCTCGTGATCGGGCGGAATGTCGTTGACGTCCGAATAGACGCCGCCGCGGATGTGGGAGCAGTTCCCGGCCCAAAGCGTGGTGAAGACCAGGGCGTACAGGAGATCGGACCCGTGAACCTCGGTGGCGATCTCGACCCAGCGCAGGATGTAATCGGTGGCGTAGCGACTGGCGGCGCGCGCGTTGGCGTACTCATCGGACATTTGTGATTCGGTTCCCCCCCGGGCCATGTCTGTCGCCAGACATGAAAAGGATTGCATGGCTTAGGGAAGGACGCCGCGCGGCCAAGTTGCCCACAATGGGTACCCTGATCGGGCATCCGCGACCGGTTGTCGCAGTGAAGCTTGGGGCGTCAGGGCCTCGAGGGACGCCAGTCGGGCGGCGCCATCTCGAAGCCCTCGAAGCGGAAGCCGGGCGCGACGGTGCAGCCGACCAGGGTCCACGCGCCGAGGCTGACGGCGGTCTGCCACCAGCCCGTCGGGACGATCACCTGCGGCCGGCAGCCGGCGCGCAGGTCGGGGCCCAGGACGTGGGCCTCGGCGCCCTGGCCGTCGGGCGGAGACAGCGTCAGCGAGATCGGCGCGCCGGCGTACCAGTGCCAGGTCTCGACCGCGTCGACGCGGTGCCACACCGAGACCTGATCGGCCTCGAGCAGGAAGTAGATGCAGGTCGACTTGGCGCGGCCGTCGGGACCCGGTTCGTCCTGGAAGGTCTGGCGGTACCAGCCGCCCTCGGGATGCGGCGCCAGCCCCAGCATCCGCACGATTTCCTTGGCGCCGAGGTCGCCGGCGAGGCCGATCGGATCGCCGCTCATCCCTTGAAGCCGTCCTTGGCGGCGCGGATCTCGGCGAAGGCCTGGGCCGGCGAGGCGGCGGCGGGCCGCAGCAGCGGCGCGCGCAGGAAGGGGTTGGTCGCCTTTTCGGTCGCCAGCACCGTCGGCACCGTCGACTCTCCCCGTTCGCGGGCCGCGAAGATGGCCTCCGCGCGGGCCTTCAGGCCAGGGTCATCGTCGACGGACAGGGCGAAGCGGGCGTTCGAGGCCGTGTATTCGTGGGCGCAGTAGAGCGTCGTCGCGTCCGGCAGGGCCGTCAGGCGCGACAGCGAGTCCCACATCTGTTCGGCCGTGCCCTCGAACAGGCGGCCGCAGCCCAGGGCGAAAAGGGTGTCGCCGACGAAGGCGATGGCGTCCTCGGCGTCGTGATAGGCGATGTGGCCCAGGGTGTGGCCGCCGGTGTCGATCACCTGGAACCGCGTCTCGCCCAGCATGACCTCGTCGCCGCCGACCACCGCGCGGTCCAGCGGCGCGATGCGGGTGACCTCGGCCGGACCGACGATGCTCGCGCCGGTGGCGGCCTTCAGCGCCTCGTTGCCGCCCGCGTGGTCGGGGTGCCAATGGGTGTTGAGGATCAGGTCCAGGCTCCAGCCGAGGCGCGCGAGCTCGGCCAGGATGGCGTTGGCGTCGGGCGTGTCGATCGTGGCGACCCGGCCGCTGGCCTCGTCGCGGGCCAGAAAGCCGTAGTTGTCGGCGAGGCAGGGGAACTGGTGGACGGTCAGGGCCATGGGCGGGTGCTCTATCGCGCCGCCGTCGGCGCGCCTACAAGGATGGCCGTTACGCCCGGGAGACTCAATGCGCCGCGACGTGCTTGACCTCAGAGCCTTCTACGCCGCCCCGCTGGGCCGGGCGGCGCGGACCATGCTGAGCCGCAAGGTGGCCGAAGCCTGGGGCGACACCCGCGATCTCGACGTTCTGGGCGTCGGCTACGCCACGCCGTTCCTGGACGCCGCGCGGAGCGGCGCCCGCCGGGTCGTGGCCGCCATGCCCGCCCAGCAGGGGGTCGAGGTCTGGCCCCACGGCGGGCGGAACCTGACCTGCCTGGTCGAGGAGACCTCGCTGCCCCTGCCCAACGCCCTGTTCGACCGCGTCCTGGCCGTTCACGCCCTCGAGGAGGCCGACGACCCGGCCGCCCTGCTGGCGGAGATCGGCCGCGTGATGGCCCCGACCGGCCGGCTGATCGTCGCGGCCTCGTCGCGCGACGGCGTCTGGACCGGCGCGGAGAAGACGCCGTTCGGCCACGGCCGGCCCTACAGTCGCGGCCAGCTGGAGAGCCTGATTCGCGAGGCCGGGCTGGAACCCGCCGGATGGACCCGGGCGCTCTACGCGCCGCCGGTCGAGGCGATGGCCCGGTGGGCCGAGGGCTTCGAACAGGTCGGGGCGCGCCTCTGGCCGCGCTTCGCGGGGGTGATCCTTATGGAGGCCGTCAAGCAGACCTTCGCGGTCAAACCCCGAGGCCACCGGGCTCGCGCGCGCGTTTTCGCGCCGGGCGTCCTGCTGCCGGCGCCGGCGGGACCGACCCCCGCGCGGCATTCCGGCGAGCACGCGGCGCCCGTTCGACAGGCGCCGAGCGCCCGAGACGTCTGATCTGACTTGGAGCGAAGCGCGCGGACGCCTAGCTTGGAGTCGTAACAACCGTTCGTCCGCGGGAGCCGCGCCATGAAGATGATCGTCGCCGTGATCAAGCCCAGCCGCCTGGACGCCGTCCTCGAGGCGGTCACCGAGGCGGGCGCGTCGGGCCTGACGGTGACCGAGGTGCGGGGCTATGGCCGCCAGAAGGGCAAGACCGAGGTCTATCGCGGCGCCGAGTACGAGGTGAAGCTGCTGCCCAAGGTCAAGCTGGAGATCGCCGTGCCGACCGACGTGCTGGAGCCGGTGATCGAGGCCCTGCAGCGCACCGCCAACACCGGCAAGATCGGCGATGGCAAGGTGTTCGTCATGGACCTGGAGCAGGCGCTGCGCATCCGCACCGGCGAGCGCGACGCGGCCGCCATCGCCGGTTAAGCCAAGACCGCCGTCGGAGCGGAGCCATAGGACGCGCCCGAGCGTTGTTGAGGGTCTCACGGCTTCAGGGGCGACATGGATCCGAACACCTCCGTCTTCCAACCGGGGCGAAACTGCTGGCGGGTGGAGCCCGCCGATCGCGTGGCGCTGTTCATCGACAACGACGAGGCGTTCGACGCGCTCAAGCCGCTGCTGCTGACGGCGCGCAAGTCGATCTGGATCCTGGCCTGGGTGTTCGACCCCCTGACGCGCCTCGATCCCGACCGGGTGCGCAAGAGCAAAGACCCCGCCTCGGCCGACCGCATCGGCCTGATCCTGCGGCGACAGGCGGCGCTGAACCCGGCGCTGGACGTTCGGGTGCTGACCTGGGACATGCCGTTCCCGATCGCCGCCTCGCAGCTGTTCGGGCCGCATCGCGGCGCGGCCTTCTTCGCCGGCTCGCGCGTCAAGTACCGCCTCGACGCCACCTTGCCGGCCAGCGCCTGCCATCACCAGAAGGCGGTGATCATCGACGGCGTCACGGCCCTGGTCAGCGGCGGCGACATCGGCGTCGATCGCTGGGATGACCGCCGGCACCTCGACGACAATCCCCTGCGCCGCCTGCCCACCGGCCGCCACTACCCGCCCCGGCACGAGGTGGCGATGCTGGTCGACGGCCGGGCCGGCGAGGCGATGGCCGATCTGTTCGTCGATCGCTGGACGGCCTCGGGCGGCGAGGCGATCGCGCGCCCGGAGCGCCCCCTGGAGACGCCCTGGCCCGCCGGCCTGCTGCCCGACCTGCGGCGCGCGTCCATCGCGGTGGCCCGCACCTCGCCCGAGTGGCGCGAGCGGCCGGAGATCACCGAATGCCTGCTGCTGCACCTGTCGGCGATCCGTCGCGCCCGGCGGCTGATCTATCTGGAGAACCAGTACCTGACCTCGCCGGTCATCGTCGAAGCCCTGGCCGAACGGCTGGCCGAGCCCGACGGGCCCGAGGTGGTCACGATCGGTCCGGCGCGCAGTCCCAGCTATTTCGACCAGATGACCATGGACAGCGCCCGGACCTCGGCGATCAACCGCCTGCGGGCCGTCGACGTCCACAAGCGCTTCTCGGCCTTCTCGGCCCATACGCCCAAGGGCGGGCCGATCATCGTCCATTCCAAGGTGACGATCATCGACGACGTCCTGCTGCGGATCGGCAGCGCCAATCTCAACAACCGCTCCATCGGCCTCGACAGCGAGTGCGATCTGGCGGTCGAGGCCCGGTCCGATCTGGAGCGCGAGACGGTTCGCGCCTTCCTTGGCCGGCTCGTGGGCCATTTCATCGATCGCTCGGCCATCGACGTCCTGGAGGCGATGGAGCGGGAAGGGGGCCTGGCCGCCGCCATCAACGCCCTCGACGTCAGCGGCGGCCCGCCGCGCCGGCTGCGGCCCGTGCCGGTCCGCGCGCTGAACGGCGTGCAGAAGTTCATCGCCGACTGGAGCCTGGGCGACGCCATCGCGCCGGACGACGCTTGGCGGCCGTGGGGCCGCCGCAAGCGGCTGAAGCGCGATATCGCCCGCCTTACCGCGCCGCCGCCGGCGCCGCCGGAGCATCTGCGGCCATGACCTCCAGCTCGACCACCAGCGGCAGGTGGTCCGAGGCCAAGCGGGCGCGCGCGTCGTAGGGCGAGCTGACGGCGCGCGTCTCCAGGCCCTTGGTCAGAAAGACGTGGTCGATCCGCATGAACGGGAAGCTGGACGGAAAGGTCGCGGTGGCCGGCCGGGGCCAGGCCGGGCTGGGGGCCTGGGCGTCGCGCAGGGCCGTCCGCAGCATCCGATAGGTCGCCGAATAGGGCGTGGCGTTGAAGTCGCCCAGCACCACGCCGGGCGCCACCCAGCCATCGTCGCCCATCCAGTCGGGACCCAGCAGGGCGGCGGCCTGGCGCTGCTGCTCCTGCGGCACGAGCCCGAGGTGGGTGTTGATGATCTGGACCTTGGCGTCGCCAACCTCGACCTCGACCCACAGGGCGCCGCGCGGCTCCAGCCCCGGCACGCGCTTGTAGAGCGGCAGGCCCTGGGCCTTGATCCGGCGCTCGGGCAAGGCGGTCAGGATGGCGTCGCCGTAGAGCTCCTCCTCGACGGTCATGGCCGGATGGAAGTGGAAGCTCATCTTCAGCAGCTCGGCCAGCCGGTGGGCCTGGTCGACGCCGCGGGTGCGGGCGCGGCGGACGTCCAGCTCCTGCAGGGCCACGACGTCCGGACGTTCGGCCGCGATGACCTCGGCCACACGCTCGACATCGAGCTTGCGGTCCGCGCCCACGCAGCGGTGGACGTTGTAGGTCATCAGACGAAGCGTCGTCATCCGGCGAAGAGATCGTCCGAGACGGACGGAAGTTCCCCGATCGGCGCCGCGCCGTTGCGGCTGAGCATGAAGAGGCAGGTCTCGGCGCGCCAGTTCTCCAGGGCGCCGGTCGGGTTCATCGGCCGGGCCGGACCCTTGCCGGCGAAGGCCGCGCTGGCGTCGACGCGCAGGTTCAGATCGGCCGCCAGGGCGATGAAGTCGGCCAGGGTGCAGAGGTGGATGTTCGGCGTCGACCACCAGGGCATCGGCAGGGCCTTGGTCTCCGGCATCCGCCCCCGGCTCAGCAGCGACCACCGCACCCGCCAGTGGCCGAAATTGGGGAAGGAGACGATAGCGCGGTCGGCGATCCGCAGGAGTTCGTCCAGCACGTGGCGCGGATTGCGGGTCGCCTGCAAGGTCTGGGACAGAACCGCGTAGTCGAACGAACGGTCCGGGAAGTGGTCGAGGTCCTGGTCGGCGTCGCCCTGCACCACCGACAGGCCGCGCGCCATGCAGGCGGCCACCCCCTCGGCGCTGATCTCCAGGCCTCGGCCGTCGATCTGCTTCTCGTGGGCCAAGAGATCGAGCAGCGCGCCCTCGCCGCAGCCGACGTCCAGCACGCGCGAGCCGGGGCGCACCAGGCGCAGGATCTCGCGGAAGTCCTCGCGGATGTGGCTCACGTCAGCCCCCGGTCGCGTTCGGCCGAGCTCAGGAAACCGGCCAGGGCCGCGTCCATGACCGGCTCGTCCAGCAGGAAGGCGTCATGGCCCTTGTCGCTCTCGATCTCGGCGAAGGCCGCGCGGGCGCCCGCCGCGGTCAGGGCGCGGACCAGGTGGCGGTTCTCGGCGGTGGGATAGAGCCAGTCGCTGGAGAAGCTGAGCACGCAGAACCGCACGTGACGCGCGCGGGTGAACGCCTTGGCCAGCACGCCGCCATGGCTGGCGGCGATGTCGAAATAGTCCATCGCCCGGGTGATGTAGAGATAGCTGTTGGCGTCGAACCGGTCGACGAAGCTGGACCCCTGGTGACGCAGGTAGCTCTCGACCTGGAAGTCGGCGTCGAACCCCCACGAGAGACCGTCGCGTTGCAGCTCCCGGCCGAACTTCCGCTGCAGGGCGGGTTCCGACAGATAGGTGATGTGCGCGGCCATCCGCGCGACCGCGAGGCCCTTTTCCGGGCGGACCCCATGGTCGGCATAGGCGCCGCCGCGCCAGTCGGGATCGGCCATGATCGCCTGACGGCCCACCTCGTGGAACGCGATGTTCTGGGCCGAGTGGCGCGAGGCCGAGGCCAGCACCACGGCGCTGAACATCCGCTCCGGATAGTCCACGGCCCATTGCTGGACCTGCATGCCGCCCATCGAGCCGCCGACGACGGCGAACAGGGTCTCGACGCCCAGGGCGGAGACCAGCATGGCCTGGGCGCGCACCATGTCGGCGATGGTGATGACCGGGAAGGACAGGCCGTAGGCCTTGCCCGTGGCGGGATTGATCGAGGCCGGCCCCGTCGAGCCCATGCACCCGCCGATGACGTTCGAGCAGATGATGAAGTGGCGCGCGGGATCCAGCGGCTTGCCGGGTCCGACCAGACGAGGCCACCAGCCGGGCTTTCCCGTCACCGGGTGCGGCGAGGCCACGTACTGGTCCATCGTCAGGGCGTGACAGATGAGGACGGCGTTGGACTTGTCGGCGTTCAGCTGGCCGTAGGTCTGGTAGGCGACCTCGAGACCCTCGATGACGCCCCCGGAATCAAGCCGCAGGGGCGCGTTCGCGGGAAACCGCCAGGTTCCGCCGCCGGCGGACGTGACCAGATCGAGCGCAGCCATGCCGCCTTGGAGCGCTTGGCGAAGAAGGTGTCAACCGCGCGCTTCCTGACAAGGCGACGGACGGCTATGGAGGGCGCATGGAGCGACTGATCCTGATGCGCCACGGCAAGGCCGAGCGGCATGCCGCCAGCGGCGGCGATTTCGAACGCGCCCTGGCCGACAGCGGCCGGGCCGACGCGGCCGTCATGGGGCGGGTGATCGCCGAGGCGGGTCTTCAACCCGATCTCCTGCTGGTGTCCTCGGCGCGCCGCACGCGCGAGACCGCCGAGCAGGTCGCGCCCCGCTTTCCCCGCGCGCGGATCGAGCACCTGCGCGACCTCTATCACGCCGAGGCCGAGGAGATCGTCCAGGCGCTGGAGGACCACGGCGACGCGGCCGCCACGGTGATGGTGGTCGGCCATAACCCCGGGCTCCATGACCTGGCCATCCGCCTGGCCGCGCGGGGCGAGGCCTCGCCCATCCTGAGCAACAGGCTGCGCGGCCGTTTTCCCACCTCGACGACCGTGGTGTTCGCGCTCGACGCGGCGGCGGGCGGCCTCCGATCGCCGAGCCTGGAGCATCTTTTCTACGCGAGCGAGAACGGCGGAGCCGGCGGCGAATGACCCTGATCTACAAGATCCTGTCCCGCGCCGAGTGGGACGCGGCCAAGGCCGCCGGCCAGTTCGACGGCTCGGCCGTCGACCGCGCCGACGGCTTCATCCATTTCTCCGCCGCCGACCAGGCCCAGGAGACCGCCGCCAAGTGGTTCCAGGGGCAGGCGGACCTCGTCCTGCTGGGCGTCGAGGCCGAGGCGCTGGGGTCGTCGCTGAAGTGGGAGGCCTCGCGCGGCGGGGCGCTGTTTCCGCACCTCTATCGCCCGCTGCGGGTCAGCGAGGTTCTGACCGAGGCCGCCCTCGTCCTGGACGCCGACGGCGTCCCCCAGCTGGGCGACCACCTCGCATGATCCCGCACGATCTCGCCGCCCGCGCCCTGCATGCGCTGGATCCGGAGGACGCGCACGGCTGGGCGATCCGGGGGCTGAAGCTGGGCCTCGGGCCGCGCGACAGCGGTCCCGACGATCCGATCCTGTCCGTGAACCTGGCGGGCCTGGACCTGCCCAACTGCGTGGGCCTGGCCGCGGGCTTCGACAAGAACGCCGAGGTTCCGGACGCCATGCTGGCCGCCGGCTTCGGCTTCGTCGAGGCCGGTACGGTGACGCCGCTGGCCCAGGCCGGCAATCCGCGCCCGCGCCTCTTCCGCCTGACCGAGGACCGGGCGGTGATCAACCGCATGGGCTTCAACAACGAGGGCCTCGAACCCTTCGCCCGCCGGCTTTCGGCCCGGCGCGGCCGGGGCGGCGTCGCGGGGGCCAATATCGGGGCCAACAAGGACGCGGCCGACCGGGTGCGGGACTATGTCGCCGGCCTCACGCGGCTGTGGGGGCTTTGCGACTATTTCACCGTCAACATCTCCTCGCCCAACACGCCCGGCCTGCGCGCCTTGCAGACCAAGGCGGCGCTGGAGGACCTGCTGGGCCGGCTCTCCGAAACCCGCGAGGCCCTGAGGATCTCGTCCGGTCGCGACCATCCCGTCTTCCTGAAGGTCGCGCCCGACCTGGAGGACGGCGAGGTCGAGGCCATCGTCGACACGGTCGTCCAGGCGGGGCTCGACGCGATCATCGTCAGCAACACCACGATCGACCGCCCGTCGACCCTGAGCTCGGCCTTGGCCAAGGAGGGCGGCGGCCTGTCGGGCGCGCCGCTGCTGGCGCCGTCGACGGCGGTGCTGCGGCGCTTCCACGCCGCCGGCGGCGGCCGCGTGGCGCTGATCGGCGCGGGCGGCGTGGCCAGCGGCGCGGACGCCTACGCCAAG
>NZ_CAMQSF010000076.1 GCF_947036865.1 uncultured Caulobacter sp.
CAGCTTCGTTCAAGCCCGCCTCCGGGTGAACAACCTTCATAGCTTCGACATCTAGGCGCCGCCATCTCGCCAAACTAGAGCGTTCGACGGATCGAACCCCGGCCTTCGGCGTTTTGAGCGGCATGTTGCTTACCGATCAGGGGGTTCTCGCCATGACCGCGGCTCAGCCGGGGGCGGAGTCTGTCGACCTCCCGCGCCCGCCCCTGGACCTGGCGCGCCGCAGCGCGCTGTTCCTGGATCTCGACGGCACGCTGGCGCCGATCATGCCGCGTCCCGACGACGTGGGCCCCGATCCGCGCCGCGCGCGGTTGATCGCCCGTCTGCGCGAGACGTTCGAGGACCGCGTGGCCGTCGTCAGCGGCCGCGCCCTGCCCGATCTCGACCACATCCTGGGCGGCGGCGTGCGCGCCATCGCCGCCGTGCACGGCCTGGTGCGCCGCAACGCCGACGGCGTCATCGTCGACCGCCCGCCGCACGCGGGCCTGGAGGACGCCCGCCGCATCCTCGGCGAGCTCGCCCACTGCGAACGCGGCCTGCTGTTCGAGGACAAGACCCTCAGCGTCGCCCTGCACTATCGCAACGCTCCCAACTGCGCCGAGGCGGTGATCGAGGCGGCCGAGCGCCTGGCCCGCGCCACGGGGCTCGTGCTGCAACTGGGCGACATGGTCGCCGAGCTGCGCACGCCCGGCGCCGACAAGGGCGCGGCCGTGTCGGCCTTCCTGCGCGAGCGGCCGTTCGCCGGGGCGACGCCGGTGTTCATCGGCGACGACCTGACCGACGAGGACGGCTTCGCCGCCGCCGCGCGGTTGGGCGGCTTCGGCGTGCTGGTCGGCCAGCCCCGCCCGACCGGAGCCGCCTATCGCCTCGCCGACCCCGCCGCCGTGCTCCGCTGGCTCGAAGGCCTCACCGCCCCTCAGGCGGTGCTGGGGTGAGCGCATGAGCCGCCTGATCATTGTCTCCAATCGGGTCAATCCCCCCAATCCCGCCGAGGGCGGCGAAGGCAGCGTCGGGGGCCTGGCCATGGCCCTGGCCGCGGCCCTGCGCGAATATTCCGGCATCTGGTTTGGCTGGAGCGGCAAAACCGTGCCCGAGTTCACCGGCCAGCTGAACATGCAGCGGATCGAGGGCGTCACCGTCGCGACCGTCGATCTGGAGGAGACCGACTACCAGGAATATTACAACGGCTACGCCAACAAGACGCTGTGGCCGCTGTTCCACTACCGCGTCGACCTGACGGCCTATGACCGCTCGTTCGGCGAGGGCTATGACCGGGTCAACAAGCGGTTCGCCGAGACCCTGCTGCCGCTGATCGAGCCCGACGACGTCGTCTGGGTGCACGACTACCACCTGATCCCGCTGGCCCGCGAGCTGCGGCGCATGGGCGTGACCAACCGGATCGGCTTTTTCCTGCACATCCCGTGGCCCGCCCACCAGCTGGTCGTCACCCTGCCGCGACACCGCCAGTTGGTCGAGGCGCTGTTCGATTACGACCTGATCGGCTTCCAGACCGTGGAGTCGCTGGAGGCCTTCGAGGGCTATGTCTTCTCCGAGGTGCAGGGCTCCAAGACCGCCGCCGGCGAGCTCGTCGCCTTCGGTCGCCGCGCCCGCGCCGCCGCCTTCCCGATCGGGGTCGACGCCCAGGACTTCGCCGAGATCCTGAAGGGCGAGGCGGCCATGAAGGTCTATGACCGGATGATGGCTCACAGCGTGTTCCGCAAGATGGTCGTCGGCGTCGACCGGCTCGACTATTCCAAGGGCCTGGAGGAGCGGCTGATCGGCTTCGAGCGCTTCCTGGCCGACCATCCGGACCTGCGCCGCGAGGTGATGCTGCTGCAGATTGCGCCGCTGTCGCGTGATCAGGTCGAGGCCTATCAGGATCTGCGCGCCCGGCTGGACGGCCTGATCGGCCGGATCAACGGCGCCTATGCCGAGATGGACTTCACGCCCATCCGATACGTGAACCGCTCGTATCGCCGGGACGAGCTGGCCGGCGTCTACCGCGCCAGCAAGGCCGCCCTCGTCACCCCGCTGCGCGACGGCATGAACCTGGTGGCCAAGGAATATGTCGCCGCCCAGGATCCGGAGGACCCGGGCGTGCTGATCCTGTCGCGCTTCGCCGGCGCGGCGCGGCAGATGAAGGACGCGCTGATCGTCAATCCCAACAGCCCGGAGGAGATCTCCGACGCCCTCGAGCGCGCGCTGTCGATGGACGTCGCCGAGCGCAAGCGGCGCTGGGAGGCCCTGTTCGACAACGTCAATCGCGAGGACGTGACCGCCTGGCGCGACGACTTCGTGGCCGCCCTGAGGGCGCGACCGGGGCCGGGCGAGGCCGGCGCGGACGTCCCCAAGGCGCCGGTAAAGAGCCTAGACGTCGCGGCCAAGGCGCTGCGCGCCGGTCCCGAAGCGACGGCGGTGCGCGCCTAGACCTCGCGCCTGGCGGCGGCGCGGAACGCGCGGGGCGTGGCCCCGGTCGCCGCCTTGAAGGCGCGGTTGAACGGGCCGATCGACGCGAACCCGCAGTCCAGGGCGATCAGCAGTATGGATCGCTCCCTCAGCGCCGGATCGGCGAGCATCTCGGTGGCCCGGGCGATCCGATAGCTGTTGAGCATCTGGTTGAAGTTGGCGAAGCCGAGGCCCGACGTAACACAGCGGCTGACCTTGTACTCCGGCTCGCCGAGCCGTCGCGCCAGATCGGCGACCTTCAGATTCGGCGAGGCGTGCACCCCCTCCTCGCGCAACAGCCGCTCCAGGCGCGCGGTCAGCTGGGCGTCGTCGGCGCTCGGCGCCGCCCGGCGCCGAGCCGGCGCGGTCAAGGGATGGCGCGCGCGGAACCAGACGGCTCCGGCGCAGAACAGCGTCGCGGCGGACGCGCAGATCGTCTTGACCAGCTCGGCGAAATCGCGCTCCGGCGCGCTGGCGAAGGGCTGATTGACGGCCAGCACCGAACTGCCCATCAGCACCGCGTAGACGGCGACATAGATCAGGCGAAAGCGCTTCTCCGTCGCCGGCAGATCGCCGCGAAAGCCGTTGAACGGCTCGACGAAGGTCAGCAGCAGCACGGTCGAGCTGCCCAAGCCATGCGTGTTCTCGATCGCGCGGGCGACCGGCCCCGTCAGTCCGCCGCCCAGCACCGATATGACGCCGGTCAGGAAGACCACCGCCACGACGATCCGGGACCAGCGCGCGTCATGTTCGGCCGGATCGAACAGGGCCCTGGTCAGCAGCCAGGAAAAGCCGCAGCCCGCCACGCCGCCGATCGCCAGCGGCGTCGCCAGCGCCCCAGCCCGCGCGCCCAGCACCTGTCCGAGCACGAAACAGACGAGCGAGGCGGTCGTCAGCGCCCAGTGCGCCCGCAGCCGCGCGGGCGGACGCGGCGCGCGATTGGTCGGGACCGAGGCCGGGGCCGAGTCCAGATTCGGGGAGAGGAGCGTAAGGTCCATGCGCTATCCGGATATTCCGCCCGCCATCATCGCGCACCTTCGTTAAGCCTTGTCCAGCGCCGCGCGGCTCCAGAATCTTTGGCCGATTTCCAAACCAGAATCTTTGGCCGATTTCCAAATCGGCGAGACGCCCTCCCCGACCCGCCGCATCGACCTTCCCGCGCCCGACAGGGGTCGGCCGCGAAGGAGGTCAAATGTCTCGCAACCAAGTTTCAGCCCGGGCGCATCGATGGTCCGCGAACCTGTGGTTCGCCGTCGCGGCGGCGGGCCAAGCCGTGTTCATCTATTTCATCGTCGCGTTCTACGGGACCCGCACCGCGTCCGGGCGCTGGGCCGCCTGGAACGACAAGCCGCTGATCACCGGCTATGTGAAGGGCGATCACGCCGGCAACGCCGTGTTCGCCGCCCACGTGCTGCTGGCCGCCGTCGTGACCCTGGCCGGTCTGGCCCAACTGGTCCCGGCCTTCCGGCGCGCGGCGCCGGCGCTGCATCGCTGGACCGGCAGGACCTTCCTGACGCTTGCGTGCTTCCTGGCCCTGAGCGGAGCCTGGATGGCGGCCGCGCGCGGGACCTATCTGTCCCTGATCTCGGCCATCGCGATCCTGGGCGACGCCGCCCTGATCCTGGTCTTCGCCGTCCTGGCCTGGCGGACGGCCCTGGCCCGCCGGTTCGAACAGCATCGACGCTGGGCGATGCGAACCTTCATGGTGGTCAGCGGCGTCTGGTTCCTCCGGGTCGGCCTGATGGGCTGGATCGTGCTGAACGGCCGCCCGCTCGGCATGACCGACCACATGACCGGCCCGGCGGACGTGGTGCTGGCGTTCGGCAGCTACCTGATCCCCCTGGCGATCCTGGAGCTGCATTTCGCCGCGCGGAGCCGGGAGAAGCCGGCGCTGGAATGGGCGGCGAGCGGGGTGATCCTGGTGTCGACGCTCTATGTCGCCGCCGGCGCCTTCGGCGCGTTCAGGATGATGTGGGGCCCCTACCTCTAGACTAGCCCTTCTCCTCGAGCCCCTGGATCAGCGTCTTCAGCTTTTCCACCTCGTCCGGCTTCAGCGGACGGTGCTGGGCGAAGTGGCTGATCAGCGGGGCCAGCTGGCCGTCGAACAGGCGATCCAGCAGGCCCTGGCTCTCGGACTGCACATAGGCGCTGCGGTCGACCAGCGGGCGATAGCCGTGCTTGCCCTCGGCGCGCTCCGACTTGATCGCCTTCTTCTTCAGGAGGCGGTTGATCAGGGTCTTGACCGTGGCCTCGCCCCACTGCTGGGCGGCGCCGACCTCGGCCACCAGCTCGTCGGCCGACAGCGGCGCGCGCCGCCAGAGGGCTTCCATGACGTGGGCTTCGGCGGCGGTGATGTGCATGACGCTTACATCCGTAATTCAACGCGTGACGCTATACCCGCTATTACGGGTGTCAAGCGGGCGCCGACCGCAAGCGGGGCCCCGCTTTTCGGGCGCCGCCCAACCGCCGCTGGATTGTCAATGACACCGGTTTCCACTAGAGACGTGACAAACCGACTAAAGCGGCCCGCCAGCGGACCCGCGACGATGATGTAAGGGAGGACCAGCGGCGTGACCGTTACCGAGGCCGAAAGCGCGATCTTCGCCCCCGCGGCCATTGCTTCCCAGTTCGTCAAGGCCCGGCAGGACGGCGTGAGCGTCCCCGGCTATCCGGGCGGGGTGATTCCCGCGAACATGGCCGAAGGCTACGCGGTGCAGGATCTGGCGATCGCCGCCTGGCCGGAAGCCCTGGTGGGCTGGAAGGTCGGCCTGGTGCCGCCGCAGCATCGCGAGCGCCTGGGCGTCGACCGCCTGGCCGGCTGCATCTTCGAATCGCGCGTCCAGCAGGCCTCCGCCGACAAGCCGAATGAATTCCGCGCCATCGAGGGCGGCTTCTGCGCCGTGGAGGCCGAGTTCATCTTCCGCCTGGGCCAGGACGCTCCGGCCGACAAGACGCAATGGACGCCCGAGGAAGCCGCCGCCTATGTCGGCGAGCTTCTGGTCGGCGTCGAGATCGCCGGCAGCCCCCTGGCCACCATCAACGCCCTGGGTCCGACGGTCGTGGCGTCCGACTTCGGCAACAACGACGGCCAGATAATTGGTCAGGCCATTTCCAACTGGCGCGACATCGCCTGGGAGGATATGCCGGTCGAGACCTTCATCAACGGCAAGTCCGTGGGCGTCGCCACGGCGGCGACCATTCCGGGCTCGCCGCTGGCGGCCCTGGCCTTCCTGCTCGGCGCGGTCGCCGCGCGGGGCAAGCCGCTGAAGAAGGGCATGATCGTCACCACCGGCGCCACGACGGGCATTCATGACGTGGTCGCCGGCGACGTGGCGCGCGTGAGCTTTGGACCGTACGGCACCGTGGACTGCGTCGCCGTCCCGGCCCGCTAAGACAAAAAAGACGACAAAGGGAAGGAAGGCGCTAGGCCATGGACGTTTCGAAGGCCCCTGCCCCGTCCGAGAAGATCGGCCGGTACCGCTGGGTGATCGTCAGCCTGCTGTTCGCGGCGATGGTCATCAACTATGTCGATCGCCAGACGATCGGCCTCCTGAAGGCGGACCTGTCGAAGGAATTCGGCTGGAACGAGACGCACTACGCCGACCTCGTCTTCTACTTCCAACTCGCCTACGCCGTGGCCTATCTCGGCTGGGGCAAGGTGATGGACAAGATCGGGGCCCGCTGGGGCTTCGGCGTGGCCTTCGCCATCTGGCAGGTGGCCCACATCGCCCACGCCGCCGCGCGCGGCTTCACCGGCTTCCTGGCGGTGCGCATGGGCCTGGGCATCGGCGAGGCCGGCGGCTTCCCGGGCGGCATCAAGGCCGTGGCCGAGTGGTTCCCCAAGAAGGAGCGCGCCTTCGCCACGGGCCTGTTCAACGCCGGCACCAATATCGGCGCGATCGTCACGCCGCTGGTCGTTCCGGGGATCGTGCTGGCCTTCGGCTGGCAGATGGCCTTCATCGTCACCGGCGTCGCGGGCCTGGTCTGGCTGCCGATCTGGCTGCTGGTCTACCGCACCCCGCGCGAGCAGAAGAACCTGTCGGCGACCGAGCTGGCCTATATCGAGCAGGATCCCGCCGATCCGGTCGAAAAGGTCGCCTGGACCAAGCTGCTGACCAAGAAGGAAACCTGGGCCTTCGCGCTCGGCAAGTTCCTGATCGATCCGATCTGGTGGATGTTCCTGTTCTGGCTGCCCGACTTCCTGGGCAAGACCTATCACATGGACCTGAAGACCTTCGGCCCGCCCCTGATCGTCATCTATCTGATGAGCGACGTCGGTTCCGTGGCCGGCGGCTGGCTGTCGTCGTCGCTGATGAAGCGCGGCTGGAGCATCAACAACGCCCGCAAGACCACCATGCTGATCTGCGCCCTCCTGGCCGTGCCGGTGATGTTCGCGGCCAAGGCCGACAGCGTGTGGCTGGCCGTGCTGATCATCGGCGTGGCGACCGCCGCTCACCAGGGCTTCTCGGCCAATCTCTACACCCTGCCCTCGGACGTCTTCCCGCGCGGCGCGGTGGGCTCGGTCGTCGGCATCGGCGGCATGCTGGGGGCCGTCGGCGGCATGGTGTTCTCGAAGTACATCGGCAAGGTGCTGGACAGCCTCGGCGTCTACACCCCGATCTTCATCGTGGCCGGCAGCGCCTATCTGGTGGCCTTGCTGGTCATCCACCTGCTGTCGCCCAAGATGGAGCTGGCCAAGGTCTAGGCCGGCGCGCCATCCTGAAAGACGAAAGGCCGGGGCGCGATCCCCGGCCTTTTTTTGCGCTGTACTAGCCTCGAGCCGCTTCAGCGCCGCCCTCGCCCTTCGACAGGCTCAGGGTGAGGACGACTGTCGGCCTCGCGGGCGCGAAATCCTCATCCCGGGCTTGTCACGGGGCGAGGATTTCCAGCCGGACCCGCCGCCACGCTCAACATGAACACGGCGTTTTCTTGGGGCTGGACCTCAGGCGCTCGCCGGATCCGGCACGGCGCCCAGTTCGCCGCTCTCCCGCGCCTTGCGGCCGTAGACGACCTCGAACAACGGGCTGGCCATCACGGTCGTGACGATCGCCATCAGCACCAGCATCGAGAACAGGGTCGGACCGATCACGCCCTTCTGCAGGCCGATATTGATGATGATCAGCTCCATCAGCCCGCGCGAGTTCATCAGCGCGCCGATGCCCATGGCCGTGGCGTGGGCCTCGCCCGTGACGCGCGCGGCGACATAGCAGGCGCCCCACTTGGCCACGATCGAGGCGGCCAGGACGCCCAGCGCGATCAGCAGCAGCTCCGGCGAATTGACCATGTCCATCCGCGTGTTCAGACCGGAATAGGTGAAGAACATCGGCAGCAGCAGCACCACCGCCAGCGGCTCGACCTTCTTCTTCAGCTCGGCGACGAACAGGCCGCGCGGCATGAAGACGCCCAGCAGGAAGCCGCCGAAGATCGCGTGGATGCCGACCGCGTCCATCAGGAAGGCCGACAGGCAGAAGGCCATCAGGGTCAGAGCCAGGACGGTCGGGCTCATCTGGCCCTCGCGCTCGACCATGCGGCCCAGCGGGGCCAGGATCCGCTTGCCGAACAGGACCATGAAGGCGACGTACGAGAGCCCGCCGCCGATGGCCAGCACCGCCACGCCCGGCCCGCCGCCGAACGTCGCCAGCACCACCGCCAGCACGCACCACGAGCAGGCGTCGTCGAACGCCCCGGCGGTCAGGGACAGCGTGCCCAGCGATGTCTTGGCCAGCCCGCGCTCGTTGATGATCCGCGCCAGCATCGGAAAGGCCGTCAGGGCGATGCAGGCGCCCATGAAGAGGGTGGCGTTGGCCTGGCTGATGGTCGGGGCGAACAGGCCGGGCACCTTCAGCAGGAACGGCGTGATCAGCGCGGCGATGGCGAACGGCGCGGCGATGCCGGCGAACGACACGCTCATGGCGCTCTTGGCCTTGGCCCTGAAGTGGTCGGCCTGGAAGCTCGTGCCGACCATGAACATGTAGAGCCCGACGCCCAGCTGGGCGCCGACATAGAGGACGTTCCGGGTCTCCTTGGGGAACAGCGCGGCCTGGAAGTCCGGGAACACCAGGCCCAGCAGCGACGGTCCCAGCACCACGCCGGCGATCATCTCGCCAACCACCTGCGGCTGCTTCAACACCTTCTGGCCCAGCCACCCCACCACCCGGCAGGTCAGCAGGATCACCGCCAACTGCAAAAAGAAATGCACCGAGAAGTCGCCGGGCGCGTAGCTGTGGGCCGCGGCCTTGGTGGCCGGTCCGTGGGCGGAAAGCACTTCCGACGCCGTCTTCAGCGTGGCCGCGAGAATGTCTGACACGTCAAAACGCCCCTAATGCGAACTTGGCTTCGCGCCTTTTTCGCTCGGGTGCGCAGAGGCCGCCGCCGCCCGATCGCCGCGCGGGCGAGGCCGCGTCAGTCGATGGGTCGCGGACCGCTTCTCTGTCTCCAGAGCGCCACGCGCGAGTGACGCATCAAAAAGACATCGTTGTCAATTTGACTGGAGGCCGGCCGCCGCGGCCTATTGGATCCCGCTGACCTCGCCCGCCGTCGCCACGCGCACCGCCGTCGCGAGCGGCGCGCCGACGGGCGACGCCGGCGCGGCCGGAGCGGCG
>NZ_CAMQSF010000077.1 GCF_947036865.1 uncultured Caulobacter sp.
TCTGGTTCTTCGGTCACCCGGAAGTGTACATCCTGATCCTGCCGGGCTTCGGCATCATCAGCCACATCGTCTCGACCTTCTCCAAGAAGCCGGTGTTCGGCTACCTGGCGATGGCCTACGCGATGGTCGCCATCGGCTTCGTCGGCTTCGTCGTGTGGGCGCACCACATGTACACGGTCGGCATGAGCATCAACCTGCGCGCCTATTTCGTGGCCGCCACGATGATCATCGCCGTCCCGACCGGCGTGAAGATCTTCAGCTGGATCGCCACGATGTGGGGCGGCTCGCTGGACTTCAAGACGCCGATGCTGTGGGCGATCGGCTTCATCTTCCTGTTCACGGTCGGCGGCGTCACCGGCGTCGTCCTGTCGAACGCCGGCATCGACTACAGCCTGCACGACACCTACTACGTGGTGGCCCACTTCCACTACGTGCTGTCGCTGGGCGCCGTCTTCGCCATCTTCGCGGGCTTCTACTACTGGTTCGAGAAGATGTGGGGCGTGAAGTACAACGAGTTCCTCGGCTGCCTGCACTTCTGGATCATGTTCGTCGGCGTGAACCTGATCTTCTTCCCGCAGCACTTCCTGGGCCTGCAGGGCATGCCGCGCCGCTATGTCGACTATCCGGTCGCCTTCGAGAAGTGGAACTACATCTCGTCGGTGGGCTACGCGATCACCGTGGTCGGCGTCGCGGTCTTCCTGATCGTCCTGATCGAAGCCGCCGTCCGCCGCCGCAAGGCCGAGGCCAATCCGTGGGGCGAAGGCGCCACCACGCTGGAATGGACCCTGTCCTCGCCGCCGCCGTTCCACCAGTTCAGCGAACCGCCGGTGATCAAGGCGGACGACCACCACTAAAGACCGCCTTCGGGTTGATCTGAAGCAAAAGGGGGCGCGGTCGGGATCCTTAAGGGTCCGGGCCGCGCCCTTCGCCCATTCAAGACCGATATATTTCCCTCGATGTCGAAGACCCTCGCCATGACCCCGGAGACCGTGTCCGTCGACACGACAGAGACCGCTCGCTGGCAGGACTATTTCCAGCTGATGAAGCCGCGCGTGATGTCGCTGGTGGTTTTCACCGGCCTGACGGGCCTTCTGGCCGCCCGCGCGCCGATCCACCCGTTCCTCGGCGCGATCGCGGTGCTGTGCATCGCCGTCGGGGCCGGGGCCTCGGGGGCGCTGAACATGTGGTACGACGCCGACATCGACCGCCAGATGCGCCGCACGCGCGGCCGGCCGGTGCCCTCGGGCAAGGTCAAGGGCGAGGAGGCCGCCGCCCTGGGCGTGGTGCTCGGCCTGCTGTCGGTGATGTTCCTGGGCTTCGCGATCAACTGGTTCGCGGCGGGTCTCCTGGCCTTCACCATCGTCTTCTACGCCGTGGTCTACACGATGTGGCTCAAGCGCTGGACGGCGCAGAACATCGTCATCGGCGGCCTGGCCGGCGCCCTGCCTCCCGCCATCGGCTGGGCGGCGGCCACCGGTCACGCGCCGCTGAACGCCTGGCTGATGGTGGCGATCATCTTCTTCTGGACCCCGCCGCACTTCTGGGCGCTGTCGCTGTATGTCACCACCGACTACGCCAAGGCCGGCGTGCCGATGCTGCCGGTGGTCAAGGGCGCCAAGGAGACGCGCAAGCAGATCCTGATCTACAGCCTGATCCTGATCCCGATCTGCCTGTCGCCGGTGCTGACGGGCCTGGGCGGCCCGCTCTATCTGGCGGTGGCGGCCCTGGGCGGGGCGGTGTTCCTGATCCTGGCGGCCCGCGTGTTCGCCAGCAAGGCCGGCGACGCGGCCGATCCGCGCGTGGCGGACCGCGCCCTCTACGACGTCACCGAGGACGAAAAGGCCGCCGGGTCCAAGGCCGCGCGCAATCTGTTCGCGTTCTCGATCCTCTATCTCTTCGCCCTGTTCGCCGCCCTGCTGGGCGAGGCGGTCACGGGCCTGCATCCGCTGGAGCTCTTGAAGTGAATCCGCCCCTAGACAAGGACGCGGCC
Organism: uncultured Caulobacter sp.; assembly: GCF_947036865.1. GTDB lineage: Bacteria > Pseudomonadota > Alphaproteobacteria > Caulobacterales > Caulobacteraceae > Caulobacter. The sequence continues at coordinate 1,991 of NZ_CAMQSF010000077.1, forward strand.
CAAGCGGCGGCCCAAGCGGCCGCCAAGAAGGCCCGCGACGGCCGCAACATCGCGCTGGGCCTGGGCCTCGTGGCGTTCGTCATCCTGGTGTTCGTGGTGACCCTGGTGAGGCTTGGCGGCAATGTCGCGCACCCCCATTGAGACCCAGGACCGCAAGCCGGCCGACGCCGCGCGCCGCAACCGCAAGGTCGCGCTGATCTGCGTCGCGGCCTTCTTCGGCATGGTCGGCGCGGCCTATGCCGCCGTGCCGCTGTACAAGCTCTTTTGCCAGGCCACCGGCTTCGACGGCACGGTGCGCAAGGCGGCCGCCAAGCCGACCCGGATCCTGGATCGCAAGGTCACCATCCGCTTCGACGCCAATATCCGCGAGCTGCCCTGGCAGTTCCGCTCGATGCAGGCCAGCCAGGACGTGCGCATCGGCGAGACGGGCCTGGCCTTCTTCAAGGTCACCAACCCGACCGACAAGCCGCAGACGGGCCGCGCGCTCTACAACGTGGTGCCGGAATCGGCGGGGCCGTACTTCCAGAAACTGGAGTGCTTCTGCTTCTCCAGCCAGACGATCCAGCCGCACCAGACGGTCGAGTTCCCGGTCGTCTATTTCGTCGATCCCCAGTTCGCGGACGACCCGGAGACCAAGGGCAAGAGCGAGATCACGCTCAGCTACACGTTCTTCCCGGCTGTCGACGACGGAAAGACCGCCAAAGGCGGCGCTCCGGCGCCGGCTCGTATCGTGGAACCCCTTGGCGGCGCACCGTCGAGAGGGCTATAGCGTTCACAACGATCCCGGCGCGGGGGACCAGCGACCGGGCTCAGAGGGATATAAGGGTTAGCAGCAACATGGCCGGCGCCGTCAAACACGACTACCACATCCTTCCGCCCAGCCCGTGGCCCTTCGTGGGCTCGGCCGCCGCGACCGTCATGGCGATCGGCCTCATCGGCTGGATCAAGGGCGGCGTCTTCGGCATCGAGAAGGGCAACTGGGCCATCTTCGCCGCCGGGATCGCGGGCGTGCTCTACACCATGTTCGGCTGGTGGTCGGACGTGGCCAAGGAAGCCCGCGCCGGCGACCACACCCCGGTCGTCTCGATCGGCCTGCGCTACGGCATGATCCTGTTCATCGCCTCGGAAGTGATGTTCTTCGTGGCGTGGTTCTGGATGTTCTTCGAGATGGCGCTGTTCCATCACCACCGGACCCTGTCCTCGATCGAGGAAGTCCGCACCGCCTGGGCCACCTGGCCGCCGGCCGGCGTCGAGACCGTCTCGCCCTGGCACCTGCCGCTGGTCAACACCCTGACCCTGCTGCTGTCGGGCACGACCGTGACCTGGGCCCACCACGCCCTGCAGGTCGGCGACCGCAAGGGCGCCAAGTGGGGTCTGATCCTGACCATCCTGCTCGGCGCGCTGTTCACGACCATTCAGGTCTACGAGTACAGCCACATCAATCACGAGCACCTGTTCTACTCGGAAGCGGCCGCCAATTCGGGCCTCTACGGCTCGACCTTCTTCCTGGCCACCGGCTTCCACGGCTTCCACGTGTTCGTCGGCACGATCTTCCTGATCGTCTGCCTGATCCGCCTGATGAACGGGGCCTTCACGCCGCAGAAGCACTTCGGCTTCGAAGCCGCCGCCTGGTACTGGCACTTCGTGGACGTGGTCTGGCTGTTCCTGTTCGCCTTCATCTACGTGATCTTCGGGGCCTCGCCCCACTAAGATCCTCGGATCCCAGGGGCCCGGAGCGCCGACCAGCGTTCCGGGCCTTTTTCGTTTGAGGGCGGTGGGGTCGCCCTCGTCCTTCGACAGGCTCAGGATGAGGGCTATCGTCGACACAGTAGAAATCCTCACCTTGAGCTTGTCGAAAGGCGGGGATTTCGGGCCAAAGGTTCCAATGACCCACGTGAACCCCTACGCCGCCGGCGCGCGCGGCCTCTGCCCCCACTGCGGCGAAGGCCATCTGTTCGAGGGCTTCCTGAAGGTGCAGCCCTTCTGCGAGGCCTGCGGCTTCGAGCTCGGCAAGTACGAGACCGGCGACGGCGCGGCGACCTTCGTGATCCTGATCGCCGGGACGATCTGCGCGTTCGGGGCGCTGTTCTCGATGTTCGCCTGGAACTGGCCGGTCTGGCTGCTGCTGGTCGTCTGGCTGCCTGCCGTGCTGGTCATCACCCTGGGCCTGATGCGGCCGGCCAAGGGGCTGATGGTCGCCGCCCAGGTCGCGCAGAAGGCCTCCGAGGCGGGACGCGGCGATGTCTGAGATCGCGCCGAGGAAAGCCGGCTTCCCCGTCGGCCTGACGATCGCCACGGCGATCGCCTTCGTCCTCCTCTGCGGGCTCGGGACCTGGCAGGTCCAGCGCCTGCACTGGAAGGAGGGCCTGCTGGCCCGGATCGAGAAGCTGAAGACCGCGCCCGCCCTGCCGCTGGTCCAGGTGCTGACCGCTCAGACCAAGCCGGAGGACCTGGCCTGGACCCGGGTCAGCGTCGACTGCGGCGACGTCGCCAGCCCGCCGCTGCCCCTGGTCTATGGCGTGCGGGAGGGCGACGTGATCTGGCGCGCCCAGGCCCCCTGCGCGATCCTGGCGGGCCCCTATGACATGATCCTGGTCGATCGCGGCCTCGTGCCCGGCCTGACGGGCCAGGTGTCGCCGCCGGCCCGGGCGTTCGACGCGCCCCGGCGGGTGGTCGGCGTCCTGACGCCGATCGCGCAGCTGGGCGGCGACCGCGCCGAGGTGCTGAAACGCTTCCCCGGCCGCAAGCCCGCGCCGCTGGTGCTGATGGCCGAGCAGGAAACGCCCGCCGCGGCGGGCCTCACGCCCGCGCCGCTGCCGGTAGAAATTTCCAATCGGCACCTCGAATATGCCCTGACGTGGTTCGGTCTTGCCGTAACCCTGCTGTTTATCTATGCCGCCATGCTCTGGCGGAGATTGAAATCCTGATGCGCTACGTGTCGACCCGCGGCCAGGCCGCGCCCATCGGCTTTCTGGATGCGGTGCTGGCCGGCCTCGCGCCCGACGGCGGCCTCTATGTCCCGTCGGAATGGCCGAGCTTCACGGCCGCCGAGATCGCCGCCTTCGCCGGCAAGCCCTATGCCGAGGTCGCCGCCGCCGTGGTCGGCAAGTTCGTCGGCGACGACATTCCGCCGGCCGATCTCCTGGCCATGTGCGAGGAGGCCTACGCCACCTTCGCCCACACCGCCGTCGTCCCGCTGAAGCAGCTGACGGCGAGCCGCTACCTGCTGGAGCTGTTCCACGGTCCGACCCTGGCCTTCAAGGACGTGGCGATGCAGCTGCTGGGGCGGCTCTACGACTACGTGCTCGAGCGCCAGTCGCGGAAGATGACGATCATCTGCGCCACCTCGGGCGACACCGGCGGCGCGGCGGTCGAGGCCTTCCGGGGCCGCAGGAACGCCCGCATCGTCGCCCTCTTCCCCGAGGGCCGGATCAGCGCGGTGCAGCGCCGGTTCATGACCACGGCGACCGACGCCAATGTCGCCTGCATCTCGGTGCTGGGCTCGTTCGACGACTGCCAGCACATCGTCAAACAGGCCTTCCAGGACGACCAGTTCCGCCACGCGGTGGACCTTTCGGGCGTCAACTCGATCAACTGGGCGCGGATCGCGGCCCAGAGCGTCTATTACTTCACCGCCGCCGTGGCCCTGGGCGCGCCGGCGCGCGAGGTCGCCTTCGTGGTGCCGACCGGCAATTTCGGCGACGCCTACGCCGCGTTCGTCGCCAAGAAGCTGGGCCTGCCGATCCATTCGGTGACCGCCGCCACCAATTCCAACGACATCCTGGCCCGCGCCTTCGAGGACGGCCGCTATGCGCGCGGCGCGGTCGCCGCGACCCAGAGCCCGGCCATGGACATCCAGGTCGCCAGCAATTTCGAGCGGCTCTATTTCGAGGCCGTGCGCCGCGACGGCGTCGAGACGGGGCGCGCCTTCCGCGCCTTCGCCGACACGGGCCTCCTGGACATCCCGCCGGGCGGCCACGCCTGGATGCGCGAGCTGTTCCGCGGAGCCTCCGTCAGCGAGGCCGACACCGCCAAGACCATGCTGGCGACGCTGAACGAGACGGGCGAGATCGTCGACCCGCACACGGCCGTGGGCCTGGCGGCGGCGGCCGGGGTCCGGGTCGATCCGTCGATCCCGGTCGTGGTGCTGTCGACCGCCCACCCCGCCAAGTTCCCCGAGGCGGTCGAGGCGGCGACGGGCCTGTCGCCGACCACGCCGCGCGCGACGCCCGACCTTTCCAAGAAGCCGGAAAAGTTCGAGCGGCTGCCCGCCGACGGCGCGGCGGTGAAGGCCTTCGTGCGGACCTTCGCGGCGACCAGCTGAGCGCGGACTGGTCTTTACGGCCGCGAGCGCCTAGATACCGCGCCTCATGACCGCGATCCTCCGCACCCTGCCCAATGGCGTCCGCGTCGTCTGCGACCCCATGCCGGGCCTCGAAACCCTGGCGCTCAGCGTGGTGGCGGGACGCGGCGCGGCCTATGAGGACCCGGCGCGGTCGGGCTGGTCGCACCTCCTGGAGCACATGGTGTTCAAGGGCGCGGGCGGCCGCTCGGCGCGCGACATCGTCGAGGTCATCGAGAGCGGCGGCGGCTCGATCAACGCCGCCACCGGCTATGAGCGCACCAGCTTCCAGGTCCGGGCGCTGAAGGGCGGCCTGGATCTGGGCATGGACGTCATCGCCGACCTGGTGCGCCGCCCGACGCTGGACGCCAGCGATCTGGCCCGCGAGAAGCAGGTCGTCGCCCAGGAGATCGCCGAGGCCGCCGACGCGCCGGACGACTATGTCTTCGACCTGATCCAAGAGGCCAGCTGGGGCGACCATCCGATCGGCCGCCCCATTCTCGGCACCGTCGAGTCGGTCGAGACGGCGACGCCGGCGGCGCTGTCGAGCTGGCGCGAGGCGCTCTACGCCGCCGACCACTTGGTGATCAGCGCCACCGGCGCGGTCGACGAGGCCGAGCTGATGGCGGCCGCCGAGCGCGCCTTCGGCGACCTGCCCGCCACGCCCGGCGCCGAGATCCCGCCGCCCGCGGCCTTCATCGGCGGTCCCCGGACCGAGGCGCGCAAGCTGGAGCAGGCGCATCTCGTCTTCATGCTGCCGGCCTGCGGCTCACGGGACACCGACTATTTCGCCCTGCGGATCTTCGCCGAATGCCTGGGCGGGGGCATGTCGTCGCGGCTATTCCAGGAGGCGCGCGAGAAGCGCGGCCTCGCCTACAATATCGACGCCTATGCCGACACCTATGCCGATCACGGCGCGCTGGGCATCTATGTCGGCTGCGCGGCCGGCGACGCGGTCGAGACCGCCAAGGTCTGCGCCGACGAGGTGGCCAAGCTGGTTTCGCGCATCGAGGACGCCGAGCTGGCGCGCGCCAAGGCCCAGCTGAAGGCCCACATGTTCATGGCGCGCGAGCAGCCGCTGTCGCGCGCCGAGCAGGGCGCCGGCCAGGTGCTGCTGTTCGATCGGCTCTATCCCCCGGCCGAGCTGGCCGCCGAGGTCGACGCGGTGACCCCGGCCGACGTGGCGCGGGTGGGCCAGCGCCTGCTGGCGGGCCGGGCCGCCACCGCCGTGCTGGGCGCCAAGTCGGCCTTGAAGGCCGGCGAGGCGTTCGACAAGGCGTTGTTCGCCGCGCGCTGAGCGTCGGAGGTGGCCGCCGTGATCGCCCTGCCGTCCTTTCTGAAGCCCGGGCCGCGCTTGCGGCTGGAGGGGCGCGCCGTCTATCTGCGGCCGCCCCGCCGAGAGGATCACCGCGCCTGGGCGGCGGTGCGGGCCGGGTCGCGCGACTTTCTGGAGCCGTGGGAGCCGACCTGGCCGGAGAACGATCTGACCCGCGCCGCCTTCCGCGCCCGGCTCGGCGCCTATGCGCGCGAGCTGGAGCTGGGCGAGGCCTATCCGTTCTTCATCTTCCGGCGCCAGGACGACGCACTGGTCGGCGCCATCAGACTGTTTCACGTGCGGCGTGGTGTCGCCCAGACCGGGTCGATCGGCTACTGGATCGGCCGGCCCTACACCCGCCAGGGCTATATGGCCGACGCCGTCCAGACCCTGATCCGGTTCGCGTTCAAGGGCTTGGGACTCCATCGGCTCGAGGCGGCCTGCCAGCCGCACAACCACGCCTCGGCGGCGCTGCTCACCAAATGCGGCTTTTCCGAGGAAGGATATGCGCCGGGTTATTTGAAAATTAACGGCGGTTGGCGAGATCATCGCCTGTTCGGCTTGGTCGCGCCGGAGTAGCGCTGAAGACTAGGCCGAGGTGTGGGACGCGTATGTCTTTCAAGACGGCCGAGCGACGGATCTGGGACACGACCGCCACGCTGGAAGCGTTGGGCGGGGCGGACGTCGCGCTGTGGATCTGGGAGCCCGAAGCCGACCGCCTGCGCCTGAACGGCGCCGCCCGCGCGCTGGGCCTCGGCCCTCTGGCCCCCGACTGTTCTTCCGCCGCCTTCCGCGCCCTGGCCCTGCCGCAGGACCGCGCCCAGGCCGAGGAAGTGCTCAAGGTTCGCGAACCCGGCTGCGAGGTCGTCGCCCGCTTCCGCGTGCGCGGCGGCGAGACCTGCCTGTGGCGGGGAGTCTGGCTGGAGGAAGGCGTGCGCGCGGCCGGCGTGGTCGCGCCCGAAACCAAGTTCTCGGCCTCGGAGCGCTGCGACCTCACGGGGCTTCTGGACCGCCGCAGCTTCATCGCCCGCGCCCGCGAGCGCCTCGCCAGGGAGGGGGCGCACCAGCTGGTGGTGGCCGACCTCGATCGCCTGCGCCGCCTCAACGAGGCCCTGGGCCATGAGCGCGCCGACCTCGTGCTGGCCGCGCTCGGCTCGCGCCTGGCCGCCGCCTTCCCCGCCGACGCCGTGCTGGGCCGGATCGGCGAGGACGAGTTCGCCGTGCTGTGCGAACCCAGGGGCTATGAACCGGCCGAGATGCTGCGCTCGGCCTTGGAACAGCCGCTGCGGGTCGCCGGCTTCGATATCCACCCGACCCTGTCGATCGGCGCGGTCTCGGCCG
>NZ_CAMQSF010000078.1 GCF_947036865.1 uncultured Caulobacter sp.
ATGACGGTTATTCTTGGCAAGCGTGAAAGCGCCTTCCGCCCGCCGGAAGGGAGCCCGCCTTACATCTCACGGCGAGACGATCGCAGGGCTGATCGGGTTGCTCAAGGACCGCCCTGCGGGCGGCCGCGTCGCGGCGGCGAAGCCGTCCTTGACCAACCCGATCAGCCCTGCACGCTGCGGCCTCCAAGAGATGTAAGGACCTCTCCGACGCGGAGGGCGTCGGCTTAGAACGCTTCAGACCTGCGCTAACAACAGCTGTCAAATGAGGAGGCGTTTCACGCCTTGGTGCTCATCGATAGCCAAGCCAGCCCCTAACGCCGACGTACCGGGAATGGAATTATTTCGCCCGAGGCGGAACGTTCAGACCGCTGCCCTTCAACTGACTTCAAGGACACAACCTCCGCCGCCTCACGCTCAAACCATCCATTGGGCAATCCGCAAAGCGTCTCAAGATCAGCTGCCGAAATGGTGAACTCCGTGGCCAGCAAATCTTCTTTTCCACGAACGCCATTGTCGACGATCAGATTGAGGCTATCCCGAAGCGCTCTCGGCGCAGTCAATGCCCAATGCTGATCCAAGGGCTCAGCATTCGACCACCCTTTTGCAGAATAAAGTTTATATAGCTGGCGAGTATAATCTTCCGACAGGATGTCCAAATCCGACAGTCTCTTAATTTGCGCCTTAATAGAAACCCGCCAGCGCTCTTTAAGGGTTGTAAACATGGCCAACGAAGGCCGCTTCACCTCGTGTGGATAGGTGGTTGAGGGCATGAGAAAGGCGCTACCGAGACGGAAAGCCTGTCGCTCAATAATACGTAGATTAGCCTCGAACTCTTCCTCCGGAACATTCTGATGAAGAATTGTATGAGCTAGTTCATGCGCCGCGTCCATTTGCCGACGAGGAAATGACATCTTGTCCGTAGCCAAAAGGACATGAGGACGGCCATCAAAAGGCGACCAACTGCACAACCCATCCAGTTTAGTAGTATTCATTGGTATCGTCGCAACAACGATACCAATGCGCTCCATTAGCGCGACTACGTCACCGCTGGGTCCATCACCCAAACCCCAATGACTCCGGAGTCGGAGCGCGATCGCCTCGATATCGTCGTCACGAAGATCGGTGTAGCTCGCCCCCTCCAAAACGTCGGGAATATCCACCCGAGGCAGATCAACGTAGTGGCTAAGCACAAAACTGATTTCTTGTAGCCACTCCATCTGGGCTTTTTGATAGTTCAGGTCCCGAACTAACGTACTCGCCAACGATCGCAGAAACGTCGGCTTTTCGCTCTTAAAAGGCTCGCGCAGGAAGAACTCCGGCCGAACCTGAAGCTCTCGGGCCAGGCGGACTAGGGTTGCCGGATCGGGGCTCTGGTCCGCAAACTCGTCCTCCCAACGCGACACCGAAGTAGGACTTACGCCAAGACGCCGCGCCAAAGCGGACTTGGTTGCAACGCGCCGCGCTTCGCGAAGCTGAGTCAGTCGTGCCGGGATAAATCCCGAGGTGCCGATACGCATGATGTCAGAATCCCGCCGGCTCCACGACCTAAAACGCGGAGCAGCCCCCCAATTGCCTTAGAAGAGGTCGCCTAGACCTAGTCGTCGGCATCGTCTACTTCGGTGTCTGGCACGCTTTCGGGCGGAATAAACAAGCGCCGCTTGTCACGAAGCTTGACCACCTTGCCATACTCTTCGGTCGGAGCTTCTTTATCGACCTTCGTGGGGGCCGCGACGTAGCCCGTGAGAAGGGCTTCGAGCGATTCGTAGAAGACGTAGTCTTTATAGCTAGAGCCGATGACCCCAACGGCAATCTCTTCAATCATCCCGGCTCTCTGACGGTCACGCGCCGTCAGGAAGAGAGCAAAAATGTCAGCAGGCTGTGGCGTGGTCCCATCGACGAAGAGGCCAGGCTGTAGCGTTAGGTTTAGCGTCACGCCCGCCGCCCGCGACATATTCTTCGCAGGGAGCTTGCCAGGCTCCGGCATCGCGGCGAATCCCAGAATGACACCGACCTCCGGCCCAGCAAATCTGGCGAAGGGCTGAAACACCTTTAGGTCGGTGCCTAACATCAATCCGCTGGTGATCAAAACGCCGCCGTGAACCTGGACGACTTCTTCATACCCCTGCTCCTGAAGCCGAAAGCGGATTTGCCCCTCGGCCTCACGGCTGCGCTTCGAATTCAACGGCAGCTCGCGTTGAACGACCTCGTGAGCTTTCAGCGCCTCGGCGCGCAGTCGATCCTCAAGATCGAGCAGCAAATCCTTCGGCAGGGCATCCAGAATTGCGCGGCGCACATCGATCACGATGATTCTCCTCGTTGTCCGGGAAATTAATCATGATTTTTTGCGTATTACAAGATGACCCTGGAAGTTTCGGGCGCTTTGGCCTACTCCGGCCACAAATCCTGCACATCCCCCTTCCTATTCAGCATGTGCGTCGCCCGCTTGATCACCGCCAGCAGGCGTTCCTTGCGGCCGTCCTTGTCGTAGGTCAGGGTCGTCCGCGCTAGGCCCTCCAGCATGAAGCGCGCGAGGTCGCGGCTGGCCTGGAACCGGGGGCCGGCGCCGGCGTGGAGGATCTTCAGGAAGTGGTCGCCGGCCTGGGCGCGGTCGAACTCGGCCTGGGCGGGGGCCAGCAGGGCGTGGATGGCCGGGTCGGTGCGGCCGGCGGCCTCCAGCTCGGCGAAGGCCTGGAAGGGGACGCTGTGCAGCAAGTCCCAGTAGCTGTCGATCGCGTGCTCGGTGACGTCGGCGCCGGGCGGCAGGCCGTCGGCGGCGGCGCGGAACAGGGCCGAGCGCTCGGCCTGGATGTGGGCCACGGCGGCCTCGACCAGGGCCTCGCGCGTCGGGAAGTGATAGAGCATCGCCCCGCGCGTCAGGCCGGCCGCGTCGGCGATGGCCGGGTTGGTGGCCGCGTGATAGCCGATCTCGGCGATCAGCCGCATGGCGCAGTCGAGGATCCGCGCGCGGGTCTTCTGCGACTTGGGCGTATCCTTGGCGAGGCGGGCGGCGTCCATGGGGGTGATCTAGTGCGAGCGATGCTGCACCGCAACAGCTAGACCAATCCCCGACGGGCAAAGGGCTGGCGCGGGCGCCCGGACTTTTGACAGTTTGGCGAAAATCGCTCGTTTCGTGGGCGATCGGGGGCGGCGCGCGGGTCGGACCGGGCCGGAGCGGCCGGAATCGAAGGCCGCCTGGCCGTGTTTCCATTTCATTAAAGCGACATGCAATCAGCTTAATCGCCTGCCGTTGGCCGCCATTTTTCCGATCCGGGGACGGAGCGATGGGCGGCGCCATCCGGGGGTTACGATCATGAGCGCCGACCTCGCCGTCCGCCGCTATCGCTCGGTCTTCATCAGCGACCTGCACCTGGGCACGCGCGGCTGCCAGGCCGAGCTCCTGCTGGACTTCATCCGCCACATCGAGTGCGAGAAGCTCTATCTGGTCGGCGACATCATCGACGGCTGGAAGCTGCGCAGCGGCTGGCACTGGCCGCAGGCGCACAACGACGTGGTGCAGAAGATCCTGCGCATGGCGCGCAAGGGCACCGAGGTGATCTATGTGCCCGGCAACCACGACGACCGGGTGCGCGACTTCTGCGGCACCCACTTCGGCGGGGTGATCGTGGCGCGCGACGTGATCCACGAGGCGGCCGACGGCAAGCGCTATCTGGTGGTGCACGGCGACGAGTTCGACGGCGTCGTGCAGCACGCCAAGTGGCTCGCCTTCCTCGGGGATTGGTCCTATAGAACCATCCTCATGCTGAACACCGTGGTGAATCGCCTGCGGCGGCGCCTGGGGTTCGGCTACTGGAGTCTGTCGGCGTATCTGAAGGTCAAGGTGAAGAACGCTTTGCAGTTCATCGAGAACTTCGAGGCCGCCGTGGCCGACGAAGCGCGGCGTCGGGGGGTTGACGGGGTGATCTGCGGTCACATCCACAAGGCCGAGATGCGCGACATCGACGGCATCGCTTATGTGAACGACGGCGACTGGGTCGAAAGCTGCACGGCCCTGGCCGAGCACGCCGACGGCCGGCTCGAGATCCTGGAATGGGCCAAGCTGCGCTCGTGGTCGGTGATCGATCGCGCGCGCGCGACGGGCGCCGTGGCGGACGAGCCGTTGCCGGAGCCGGCCGCCGCCTGATGCGTATTCTGCTCGCGACCGACGCCTGGGAGCCTCAAGTCAACGGGGTGGTCCGCACCCTGACCCGCGTGGTCGACGAGCTTCGCGCCATGGGCCACGAGGTCGATGTCGTCAGCCCGGACCAGTTCCCGACCTTCCCGCTGCCGACCTATCCCGAGATCAAGCTGGCCATCGGCGCCTATGAGCCGGTGCAGGAGCGCTTCAAGTCGTTCGAGCCCGAGGCGATCCACATCGCAACCGAGGGGCCGATCGGCCTGGCGGCGCGGCGCATTTGCCTGGAGTGGAAGCTGCCGTTCACGACCAGCTACCACACCAAGTTCCCCGAATATGTCTCGGCCCGGCTGCCGCTGCCGCTGGCGGCCGGCTACACCTACATGCGCTGGTTCCACAAACCGTCGGGCCGGCTGATGGTGGCGACGCCGACCATGCGCGACGAGCTGGCCAAGCACGGCTTCCGCAACCTGTCGCCCTGGTCGCGCGGCGTCGACACCGACATCTTCAAGCCCCGCCAGCCGGGCGATCCCGACGTGTTCGAGGGCCTGGCGCGGCCGATCTTCCTCAATGTCGGCCGGGTGGCCGTCGAGAAGAACATCGAGGCCTTCGCGAGCCTGGATCTGCCCGGCACCAAGGTCGTCATCGGCGACGGCCCCCAGCGCGAGGAGCTGGCCGAGAAGTATCCCGAGGTGAAGTTCCTGGGCGCCAAGTTCGGCGACGAGCTGGCCCGCTATTTCGCCGGCGCCGACGTCTTCTGCTTCCCGTCCCTCACCGATACCTTCGGCCTCGTCATCCTGGAGGCCATGGCCGCCGGCGTGCCGGTGGCGGCCTTCTCGGCTCCGGGACCGGTGGACATCATCCCGGGCTCCAACGCCGGGGTCCTGGCCCCGGGCCAGACCGACGGCCTGAAGGAAGCGTGCCTGGCGTGCCTGGAGCTGGACCGGGCCGTGGTGCGCAAGTTCGCCGAGAAGTTCTCGTGGCGCGCCTGCGCCGAGGAGTTCTTCCGCAACCTGCAGCCCTATCCCGAGCCGGAAAAGACCCGCTTCTGGCGCCGGCTACGGCGCCTGGCGCGCCTGCGGAAGAAGACGGCGGCCTAACCGCCTTTTTCTGGTCACGTTTCCGGTGAGGGCTAGCGCAACCGTCCGTTGGCGCCGCCCATGCCCCCTGCCGCTCGTCCGCTCGCCCTCGTCACCGGCGCCTCGTCCGGCATCGGCGAGGCGTTCGCCCGCGCCCTGGCGGCGCGCGGCTACGATCTGGCGCTGACCGCCCGGCGGGCCGACCGGCTGGAGGCCCTGGGCGCGGCGCTCGCTGAGGCGCACGGGGTCGAGGCCTTCGCCATCCCGCAGGACCTGGCCCTAGCCGACGCGCCCCAAGCGATCCTCGGCGCGATCACGGCGCGCGGCCGCCAGGTCGACATGCTGGTCAACAACGCCGGCTTCTCGATCGCCGAAAGCTTCGCGGCCGTGCCCTGGGAACGGCAGCGCGACTTCCTGATGACCCTGGTGGTCAATGCCTGCGGCCTGGCGCACGGGGTGATCCCCGGCATGGTCGCGCGCGGCGGCGGGCGGATCGTCAATGTCGCCTCGATGGCCGCCTTCGCCCCCGGGGTCGCCGGCCACAGCCTCTATCCGGGGGCCAAGAGCCTGATGCTGACCTTCAGCCAGGCCCTGGACGCCGAGTACGGGCCGCGCGGGCTGAAGGTGACCGCCGTCTGCCCCGGCTTCACGATCACCGAGTTCGCCGCCGCAAACGGCACGGCCGAGGTGATGGACGCCTCGCCGCGCCGCCTGTTCCAGACCGCCGACCAGGTGGTGGCCGCCACGCTGAAGGCCAACGACGCCGGGCGCGTGGTGATCATTCCCGGCTGGCACAACGCCCTGGCCGCCGCCCTTCTGCGCCTGCTGCCGATGGGCCTGACACGCGCGATCCTGATGCGCGCCTCGGCCAAGTATCACTTGGAGGACTGATGCCCAGCCACTTCGACATCGTGATCATCGGCTCGGGCGCCGGCGGCGGAACCCTAGCCCAGCGCCTGGCCCCGACCGGCAAGTCGATCCTGATCCTGGAACGCGGCGAGCACCTGCCGCGCGAGGCCGAGAACTGGGATCCGAAGTCGGTCTTCATCCAGCGCCGCTATCGCACCCAGGAGCGCTGGTACGACAAGAACGGCCACCCGTTCACGCCCAACACCCACTACTGGGTCGGCGGCAACACCAGCTTCTACGGCGCGGCCCTGATGCGGATGCGCGGCCGCGACTTCACCGAGGTCAAGCACGCCGGCGGCGTCTCGCCGGCCTGGCCGATCAGCCTGACGGACCTGGCCCCCTACTACGCCGAGGCCGAGACCCTGTGGCAGGTGCACGGCGCGCGCGGCGAGGACCCGACCGAGGAAGGCGACGAACCGCCCTACGCCTATGCCGCCGTCCATCACGATCCGGGCGTCGCGGCGCTGAAGGGCCACTGGGAGACGCAAGGCTGGCGGCCGTTCTCGCTGCCGCTGGGCGTCAAGCTGGACCAGGCCCATCCGGTCACCTCGCCCTGCATCAAGTGCAAGACCTGCGGCGGCTATCCCTGCCTGGTCAAGGCCAAGTGCGACGCGCGGACGATCGCGGTCGAGCCGCTGATGGCCCTGCCCAACGTCACCCTGCTGACCGGCCGCAAGGTGCTGCGGCTGGAGACCGATCCGTCGGGCAAGACCGTGAAGCAGGTGGTCTGCCATACGCAAAACGGCGAGGAGACCTGGAGCGGCGACATCGTGGTGCTGGCGGCCGGGGCGGCCAACACCGCCGTGGTGCTGCAGGCCTCGGCCAACGCCGCCCACCCGAACGGCCTGGCCAACGGCTCCGACCAGGTCGGCCGCAACTACATGTTCCACAACTCCTCGGCCGTGGTCTCGATGACCCTGCGGCGCGAGAACGTCACCTTCCCGAAGACCCTGGCGGTCAACGACTTCTACTGGGGCGATCCGAAGGGCGGCTACGACCTGCCGATGGGGCACATCCAGCTCCTGGAATACATGTCCGGCCAGACCCTGGAGGGCCAGGTCGCCGACTGGCTGCCGCCGGCCCTGGTGCCGGACGCGCTGTCGGGCGCGGCGGCCGAGCGGATGCTGTCGATGCTCGTGATCTCCGAGGACCTGCCCCAGGCCGACAACCGCGTGCGGCTCAATCCCGACGGCCGCGTCTCGCTGGACTACACGTTCGGCAATCTGGAGGGCCACGACCGGCTGGTGAGGATCCTGCGGGAGTCGCTGGACGGCTTCGTCGACCACGCCCATCCGATCTCGCAGCACCACTTCCAGGTCGACTCGCTGCTGCCGCTGTACGGCACCGCCCACCAGTGCGGCACGACCCGGTTCGGCGCCGATCCGGCCTCGTCGGTGCTGGACCGCGACTGCAAGGCCCACGAGTTGGACAATCTCTATGTGGTCGACACCAGCTTCTTCGTGTCGTCGAACGCGGTGAACCCCACCCTGACCACGATCGCCAACGCGATGCGGGTCGGCGACCACCTGATCGACCGCCTTGGCGCGCATACGCCGCCGGCGGCCGTGGCGGCGGGGGTGGATCGGCCGAAGGCGCACAAGAAGGGCGAGGCGTTGGCGTGAGGGGCGTTGGTCGAAACCCCTCTCTCATGGAGCGCGGGTTTCGGGTGGGCGATCCCTTCGTAGGAACTCCCCCCGCCCTCGGCGGGGGAGCCATCCTTAGATCTCACGGCGCGACGATCGCAGGGCTGAGCCTCGAAGAGATTTAAGGATCGCACCCGACGCGGCGGTCGGCTTTCGACCCTAGTCGGACCTTGGCTCCCTCTCCTTCAGGGAGAGGGAGGGGCCCAGCGCGAAGCGGTGGGAGGGTGAGGGGTTACGAGGGCTGACGGCGTGCCGGCACTCCGTCGGACGCTGTAACCCCTCACCCCAACCCTCTCCCTATGGGAGAGGGAGCAATGTGCGCCAACCACCCCTTGCGGCCATTAGACGTTTGCGCGACCATTCGCCTTCAGGTCGAGCGGGTGGCCATGCGATCAAAAGGTTTGCGACGAGGGCGAGACCCCAAATACACGGACCGCACGCTCGACCAGATCGCTGCTTCCTACGAGTGGCCAGGGGAGAGGCTGTTCGTCAGCATCGATAGCCGCGACAGCGATGACGACATGCTGCTTCACCGAGCCGCTTTTGCAGGAAGGGTGGAAGATGTCTGGGACCTGCTACGGCTGGGGAGCGACATCAACGCAAAAGGCGATCTTGGTTACACGCCACTCCACTACGCGGCTTTGGAGGGCAATCGATCTGTGACGATCGCTCTACTCGCGGCGGGAGCTTCGACCGAGCTTCGCAACGACGGGGGGCAACTACCTTCCGAGACTGCGGATGTTAGCGGGTACCATGAGTTGGCGTCTTCCATCCGAGAACATCAAAAGTGGAAGGGCGGCTAACCATCTGTGGACGCCCCCTTTAGCGCAAGACGGATTTCGAAGCTCTGACGCTTGA
>NZ_CAMQSF010000079.1 GCF_947036865.1 uncultured Caulobacter sp.
GGGGGGGGGGGGCGGGGGCGGCGGGGCGCGACCGGGGACGCAGGCGGCCGAGGACTTGCCGGCCATCCCGCCGATCACGGCGCCCAGCAGCCCGCCGACCACCGAGCCGTCGGTGCGGTGGCCGCGCGCGGCGATGCCGCTGCCCAGCGCCATGCCGATGGCGCCGCCGGTCAGGGCGCCGCCCGTCGTGCGGTTCGTGGTCGAGCGCTGGCACTGGTCGTAATAGTAGCCCTGGTTGCCGTAATAGGCGCCCGAGCCATAGGCCTGGGCCGAGGCGAGGGTCGGCGTCAGCACGCCGCAGACGAGGGCGGCGGTCACGCCCAGAACGGTCTTCATCTTGGAGGTCCTGCTCTTGGAGGCGATCATGGTCATAAGAGAAGCTTGTCTTTTTAGGGGCGCCTCGTCGGCGCCCACGCCCATCCGTTGATGAGATTTATGGCTCAGCCAAGATGAACGGCGGCTGACCGACATATTCAGCTTCGTTCACGCGCGCGGAATTTCCCCGGAGCCAGACGATTTTGCGCTATGGACGCGGCGAGACGCGCCCGATGACGCGCGACATGGACCTTCGATGCAAGACCTGACGATCACCGCCATCGGCGCGCAGGGCGACGGCCTTTCCCGCGCCGCCGACGGCAAGCCCGCCTTCGTTCCCCTGACCCTGCCGGGCGAGACGGTGCGCGCCGAGATGGACGGCGCGCGCGGCGAGGCCGTCGAGATCCTGACCCCCAGCGCCGACCGGGCGGCGCCGCCGTGCAAGCACTTCGGAACCTGCGGCGGCTGCGCCCTGCAGCACTGGGCGGCCGAGCCCTATCGCGCCTGGAAGGCCGAGCAGATCCGCCTGCAGCTGTCGATGGAGGGTCTCGAGACCGAGATCCTGCCGATCTTCGCCGCCCCCCCGGCCTCGCGCCGTCGCGTCGCGCTGCACGCCCGCAAGGGCGGGAAGGGGCAGGGGGCGCGGCTGGGCTTCAAAGAGCGGCGCTCCTGGAACCTCGTGCCGATCGAGGAATGCCCGGTGACCCATCCACGCCTGGTCGCGGCCCTGCCGGCGCTCGCGCGCTTGGCAGAGCCGTTCCTGGAGCATCCGAAGTCGGCGCCGACCCTGCACGTGACCCTGACGGGCACGGGCCTCGACATCGACGTCACCGGCGTCGAGCGCAAGAGCGGCGGCCTGTCGGCCGACGCCCGCATGCGGGGGGCGATGGCGGCGGGCGAGGGCGACTTCGCGCGGGTGACCCTGGCGGGCGAGATCGTCTATGGCGCGCGCCAGCCGCTGGTGAAGCTGGGCGCCGCCGTGGTGGCCCTGCCGCCGGGCGCCTTCCTCCAGGCCGTGCCGGCGGCGGAGAAGGCGATGGTCGACTTCGCCGTAGCCGAAGCGCAGGGCGCGAGCCGCGTGGCCGACCTCTATTGCGGCGTCGGCACCTTCACCTTCCGCCTCGCCGAGATCGCCTCGGTCCACGCCGCCGAGATGAGCGCGCCGGCCATCGCCGCCCTGAAGGCCGCGATCGGCGCGGCGCCAGGCCTCAAACCGATCACCGCCGAGGCCCGCGACCTCGTCCGCCGTCCGGTGCTGGGCGCCGAGCTGGCCAAGACCGACGTCGTGGTCATCGACCCGCCGCGCGCCGGCGCCGCCGAGCAGACCGTCGAGATCGCCAAGTCCAAGGTCGCCAAGGTGGTCGGCGTCTCGTGCAATCCGGCGACCTTCGCCAAGGACGCGCGCGCCCTGGTCGACGCCGGCTTCCGCCTCGAGAAGGTGCTGCCGGTGGACCAGTTCGTCTGGTCTCCCCATATCGAGCTGGTGGGCGTATTCTCGCGCTGAAGCCGGGGCGAACGAGCATGGACGAGCGGCGGACCAGAGCGGCCTTCACGGTCGACGCGGCGGGCCAGCGGGCCAAGGCGGCGGTCAAGGCCGCCTGGTGGACGGCGACGGGCGCCCTGGCGCGCTCGATGACCCGGCCGACCCAGGGCGAGCAGGCCCGACGCTTCACGCCCACCGCCGCGCCGCCGGCGCCGATGAGCCTGCGCCGCGCCTATCTAGAAGCCTTCGAGAAGGACGCCCGCGACGTGGCCGACGGTCTCTATCCCGCCGTCGAGGACGGCCCCGTCCGCCCCTCGGCCGCGCTCATCGAGGCCGTCGACTTCCTGGCCGACGCCTTCGAGGTCGACCAGCGCCGCCGCCGCGGCGACGGCGTCGAGGTTCGAGGCGCGGTCGATAGTTCAGCCTATCCAACCTATTACCGCCAGAACTTCCACTTCCAATCCGGCGGCTGGTTCACGCCCGAGAGCGCCCGGCGCTACGACGCGCAGGTCGAGGCGCTGTTCTCCGGCACGGCCGGGGCCATGCGTCGACGCGGCCTGTCGCTGCTGGCCAAGCACTGGCGCGCGCGGGATCATCGCGACGCGAAAATCCTAGACGTGGCCTGCGGTTCCGGCGCTTTCCTGAAGGACCTGAAGTCGGCGTTCCCCCGCGCGGCGATCGCGGGGCTGGACCTCTCGCCGGCCTATCTGGCCCAGGCCCGACGGCGAACCGGCGCGGGCGCGGTGCAGGCCAACGTCGAAGCCCTGCCGTTCGCCGATTGCGCTTTGGACGCCGTGAGTTGCGTCTATCTCTTCCACGAACTGCCGCCGCGCGTGCGGCCGGCGGTGGCGGCCAGTCTGGCGCGGGTGCTGAAGCCCGGCGGCGTCCTGGTGTTCGTCGACTCGGTGCAGCCCACCGACACGCCGGACCTGGCGCGCCTGCTGGAGGCCTTCCCGGTCTATTTCCACGAACCCTACTATGGCAGCTATGCCGAGACCGACCTGCCGGCCTTGTTCGCCGAGGCCGGGCTGCGGGTGATCGGCGAGGATCGCGCCTTCCTGACCAAGGCCCTGCTGCTGGAGAAGCCGGCCACCTGAGTTGCGTCCGCCGCCCCGTCCTTTAAGCAAGGACGACGGGCGGGGAGCGGTCTTGCGGGAACAACGGGCGTCGAGACGACGATACGAGGCGCTGGACGGCCTGCGCGGCGTCGCGGCGGTCGGGGTGATGCTCTACCACATCGGCGGCTGGACAGGGCGGCCCTGGCTGGTGAGCCACGGCTATCTGGCCGTCGACTTCTTCTTCTGCCTGTCCGGCTTCGTGCTAGCCCACGCCTATGGCGGGCGCCAGATCGGCTGGCTGGGCTTCATGGGCCAGAGGCTCATTCGCCTGTGGCCGCTAATCGCCCTGACCATGGTGGGCGGCGCGACGGTGATCATCCAGCACCGCGAGCGCGTGCCCGAGTGGCTGGGCCTGGGCCTTCTGATGATCCCCCGCCTGTGGGCCGAGGAGCCGGGCTTCGCGCCGATCTTCCCGTTGAATCCGCCGGCTTGGTCGCTGTTCTTCGAGCTGGCGGTCGGCGCCCTGTGGTTCCCGATGCGCCGGCTGGGCATGCTGGCGCACGTGATGATGATCGTGCTGCTGATCCCGGTGATGGCCTATATCGCCCACGGCATGGGCGGGGTGCTGACCGGCTGGGACCGGGCGACCTTCGTCATCAGCGGCCTGCGCACCGCCTTCGCCTTCCTGCTGGGCTGGGGCTGCTACCGTATCCAGGCCGTGGCCGAACTCAGCCTGCCGGCCTGGGTCCTGGCGCCGGTCCTGTTCGGCGTGTTGAGTTTCCCGTGGACGCCGTTGAACTGGCTCTACGATTTCGTCTGCCTTGGCCTCGTCTTCCCGCTGATGGTGCTGGCCGGACGCGTCGACCCGCCCGGGCTCCTGGGCCGGCTGGCGCGGGTCTCGGGCGCGCTCTCATACCCGCTCTACGCGCTGCACTGGCTGGGCTGGGAGCTGCTGTTGCGCCTGTTCCGCGCCTTGGGCGGCAAAGGCTACCCGCTCGGCTTCGCGGCCGTGGCCATGCCGCTGATCGTGCTCGGCGCTTGGGCGGTGCTGAAGCTCTATGACGAGCCCCTCCGGCGGCGCCTGAGGGCGCTGTAAAAAAGTCTCGGCCCGATGTCGGAAGCGGGCATAGTCCGCCGTCCTAGAGCGTGATAGCCGAAAGTGTAAGCGGTTTCGGCGAGTATCACGCTCTAAATATCTGAATTAGAGCCTGTTTTCCGCTTTCGGATGATCTCATCCGAAAGCGGACAGGCTCTAAGGACTGGAGACCGCCTCATGCTTTACGCCATCCTCTGCTACAACCAAGAAGACGTGACCAGCGCCTGGTCCAAGGCGCACGACGACGAGGTCATGGCCAAGCTGGGCGTCGTCCAGGAGCGGCTGGCCAAGGAGGGGCGTCTTGGCCCCGTCGCGCGGCTGATGCCGACGACCGCCGCGACCACCCTGCGCAAGGACCGCGATCCGCCGCTGGTGCTGGACGGCCCGTTCGCCGAGACCAAGGAGCAACTGCTGGGCTTCTATATCGTCGACTGCGACTCGCTGGACGGCGCGCTCGACATCGCCAAGGACCTGGGCAAGGCCAATCCCGGCGGCTCCTACGAAATCCGCCCGATCGCGCTGTTCAATCCGGGTCCCGCCGGCCAGGAGCCGGCCGCGCCGTGAGCGATCTGGCCTGGATCGAGGGGGCGATCGGCGCCGCGCGGCCCCAGGCCATGGCGGCGCTGCTGCGCTATTTCCGCGACCTGGACAAGGCCGAGGAGGCGTTCCAGGACGCCTGCCTGCGCGCCCTGAAGGCCTGGCCCCGCAACGGCCCGCCCCGCGATCCCACCGCCTGGCTGATCATGGTCGGGCGCAACGCCGCCATCGACGCCGTCCGCAAGACGAGCCGCAACACCGCCCTGCCGCCCGAGGAACTGCTCTCGGACCTGGAGGACGCCGAAGCCGCCGCCGCCGAGCGCCTGGACGGCGCGCACTATCGCGACGACGTGCTGCGGCTGATGTTCATCTGCTGCCACCCGGACCTGCCGGCGACCCAGCAGATCGCCCTGGCGCTCCGGATCGTCTCGGGCCTGTCGGTCCGCGAGATCGCCCGCGCCTTCCTGGTCACCGAGACGGCCATGGAGCAGCGGATCACCCGCGCCAAGGCGCGCATCGGGGCCGGCGACGCGCCGTTCGAGGCGCCGGGGCCGGTGGAGCGCGCCGAGCGCTTCGCGGCCGTGGCCTCGATGATCTATCTGATCTTCAACCAAGGCTATTCGGCGGACCGCGCCGGTGAGGCCAAGGGCGGGCTCTGCGACGAGGCCATCCGGCTGGCGCGGCTGCTGCTGCGCCTGTTCCCGGCCGAGCCGGAGATGATGGGCCTGACCGCGCTGCTCCTGCTGCAGCACGCCCGTGTCGAGGCGCGCTTCACCGCCGACGGCGCGGCGATCCTGCTGGAGGATCAGGACCGAAGCCTTTGGAACGCCAAGCTGATCGGCGAGGGGCTCGCCCTGATCGACAAGGCCATGCTCAAGCGCGCGCCAGGCCCGTATCAGGTGCAGGCGGCGATCGCGGCGCTGCACGCGCGCGCCGCCCGTCCGGAGGACACCGACTGGGCGGGCATCGACGCGCTCTATGCGAGCCTGGAGATCATGCAGCCCTCGCCCGTGGTGACGCTCAACCGCGCGGTGGCGGTCGCCAAGGTGCGCGGACCGGAGGCGGCGCTGGCGATGATCGCGCCGTTGGCGCCGCGTCTCGACGCCTATTTCCACTATCACGGCGCGCGCGGCGCTTTCCTGCTGCAGGCGGGACGCAAGGCCGAGGCGCGGGAAGCGTTCGACCACGCCATCTCGCTGGCCAACACCGCCGCCGAGGCCGCCAGCATCCGTCAGTATCTCGACCGCATCGCCGCCGAGGCGGACAGCGCCGCCTCGTGACAGCTTGGCGCGGGTCGGAAATCATTCGTGAAAAGAGGGGCTAAGGGGGCCAAACTCATGCTGAAGATCATTCTTGTCGCGGTCGTCGTCGTCATCGGCGCGGTTCTGGTGTTCGCCGCGACGCGGCCGAACACCTTCGTCGTCACGCGCACCGCGGTCATCGACGCGCCGCCCGAGGCGCTGGAGGCCATGGTCTCGGACTTCCACCAGTGGAGCGCCTGGTCGCCCTGGGAGAAGATGGATCCGACCATGAAGCGGACCTATGAGGGCCCGGCCAAGGGCGTCGGCGCGGCCTATGCCTGGGTCGGCAACGACAAGGTCGGCGCGGGTCGGATGGAGATCCAGACGGTGACGCCCGGCCGCGAGGTCGGCTTCTCGCTGCACTTCATCAAGCCGTTCGAGGCCAACAACGCCGGCCGCTTCACCTTCGAGCCGCAAGGCGCGGGCGCCAAGGTCACCTGGTCGATGACCGGCAAGAACCCCTTCATCGCCAAGGTGATGGGGCTGATCTTCGACATGGACAAGATGATCGGCAAGGACTTCGAGGCGGGCCTGGCGAACATGAAGGCGGCCGCCGAGAAGAAGGCCTGATCCGCGCGGGACGGCGTCGCGGCGTCGTCCCATCTTCCCGCCGCCGACAGAAAAGTTCTTGTTATGTTCTTGTCGCCGGCGCATAGTCGCGGCCATGGCCGAGGCGATGAAAGCGGGACCGGCTCCGCGCGGGCGGGGCGCGAAATCCAATCGAACCGGACGGTTCGAGGCGCTCGAACGCGAGGCGTTCGATGACGGCTGGGGCGAGGACGCCGAGCCGGGACAGCTGAAGACCCAGCTGCAGCCGATGCGGTCGCGGACGATCATCGCCCGCAACCAGAGCCCGGACGTCGGCTTCGACCGGTCGATCAATCCGTACCGGGGGTGCAGCCACGGCTGCATCTACTGCTACGCCCGGCCGGCGCATGCCTATCTGGGCCTGTCGCCGGGCCTGGATTTCGAGAGCCGGATCTTCTTCAAGCCGAACGCGGGCGCGCTGTTGGAGAAGGAGCTGGCCAAGGCCAGCTACAAGCCGGCCACCATCCATATCGGCGGTGACACCGACCCCTATCAGCCGGACGAGAAGCAGCTGCGGGTGACGCGGCAGGTGATCGAGGTGCTGGACCGGGTCAGCCACCCGTTCACGATCATCACCAAGTCGGCGCTGATCCTGCGCGATCTCGACGTGCTGAGCCGGATGGCGGCGCGCGGGCTGACGCGGGTGGCGATCTCGATCACCACCCTGGACCGGGCCCTGGCGCGCAGCATGGAGCCGCGCGCGGCGACGCCGGGTAAGCGGATCGAGGCGGTGCGGCGGCTGGCCGAGGCCGGCGTGCCGGTGACGGTGATGTTCGCGCCGGCGATTCCGGGTCTCAACGACCACGAGTGCGAGGCGGTGCTGGAGGCGGCGGCCAAGGCCGGGGCGCGCGGCGCGGGCTATGTCGCCCTGCGCCTGCCGCGCGAGATCGCCCAGCTCTTCCAGGAGTGGCTGGAGCACGATCATCCGGACCGGGCCAAGAAGGTGATGTCGCTGGTGCGCCAGATCCGCCAGGGCGAGACCTATCGCTCGGGCTGGGGCGAGCGAATGGTCGGCGATGGGCCGGTGGCGGAGGTGCTGCGCCAGCGCTTCCACGTGGCGGTCAAGAAGTTCGGTCTCGACCAGCCCTGGACCCCGCTGGACGCCAGCCAGTTCACCCCGCCGCGCAACCCCGGGAGCGGGCAGATGGATTTGTTCGGATGAGAAGTCGACACCTCGCCCTTCGACGGGCTTAGGGGAGGTATCGACTGACAGGGCGCGAAGATTGGTCCTCACCCTGAGCCTGTCGAAGGGCTAGGACCACGCAAGGCCTTGACCCGATCGCGCTCCCTGGCGAAGCAGGGGCCATGATCTCCGTCGTGCTCGTCGCCTCCGAGGACCTTCAGGGCCTGGCCGCCCAGCTGGCCATGCTGGTGCCCGCCGCCGTGGACGGCCTGATCAAGGAGGTGGTGCTGGTCGCGGATGGCGAGCCCGGCGTCGAGGCCCTGGCCGAAGACAGCGGCGCGCGTCTGGTGACGACCCCGGGCGATGTCGCCGCCCGCCTGGCGGCGGGCGTCGCGGCGGCGCGCGGCGACTGGATCCTGACCCTGCGCGCCGCGCCGCTGCTGCGGGAAGGCTGGCGCGAGCCGGTCGAGAAACACCTGGCCGGCGGCGGGGGCGCGGCGGGGGTGCTGATGGCGCCGGGCGGACTGCTTCGCCGGCTCTGGGCGCGTGAGCATGGCGTGCTCACGCG
>NZ_CAMQSF010000080.1 GCF_947036865.1 uncultured Caulobacter sp.
GGCCTCGGCCTTGGGCGGGGCGGCGCGCGAAGCGTTCGACTTGGCGGCCATCGCGGCCGCGGCGGCGTCATCGGCGGCGGTGCGGGTCTCGGCCGGGCCGTCCTCGTAGCCGCCGTCGCCGGCGCTGAGGAACAGGATCGTCCCGAAGGTCGCCAACACGCCGATGATGAAGCCCAGGATCACCCAGCCGAACGGATTGCTCCGACGCTCGCTCATCGTCTCGCCTTTTCGCCACGCCAAAGCCGATACAGCCGGCTACCATGCTCTAAACGTCGGAACTAGAGCTTGGTTACCAGCGCGCGACGAAAGCCGACGTCAGGCGCCGACCCACTTGCGCACCGGACCGACGTCCACGTGCACGAAGTTGCTGGTCGGATAGTAGCCGACCCCGCCCCTGCCCAGATCCAGGGCCGCCGCGCGGACGTACTTCAGGTCGACATCCTCCAGGAAGATGTCCATCGCCTCGCCTTCCATGTGCAGGCTGTGCTTTGCGACCTCGCCGCTGCGCTCCGACAGCATCTTGTTGGTCGCCGGCGAGCGATAGCCGGAGATCACCTGGAACGGCCCCTTGGTCCCCGTCTTCTTGGCGACCTGGTCGAGGATGTCGTAGAGGCCCGGATTCATCGGGTGGACCTCGTCGTTGCGATAGTCGCGCAGCACCTTGTCGAGGGCGTTCACCGCGTCGGGCACATAGGCCCCGCGCTCCCAGTAGACCGCCTCCAGCTTCTCGCCGGTGTGGACGTTGTGCAGGTGCACCCAGCGCGGATCGACCAGCGCCGCTTGCGTCGGCCGAGCCCTCAGCGCGGGCGGCGCGGCTATGACGGGAACCTGTGGCGCGATCGGCTGTTTTCCCTCCAGGATCGCCCCGATGATATCGTCGTCGGCCCGCGCGTCCGCGACCGGCAGAAACCCCGCCCCCAGAAGGCCAAGCCCCATCTGGAGCAGCTTGCGTCGTTGCATAGGTACGCCTTACCCCGCACTAGAGCGTGATAGCCGAAAGTGTGCGCGGTTTCGGCGGCCATCACGCTCTAGATGTTTGAAGCAGAGCCTGTTTATCCCTTTCGGATGATCTCATCCGAAACGGACAGGCTCTGGAAGTGGGGGCGAGGACAAACCAAAAGCGTCCTGAAATCAAGCTGAGCCGGGGCGAAGTGCGGCGATACGCTGCACCAGCTCGCGATCCCAGCCGTACGGATCGTCACGGAAATTGACCTGCCCGTCCGGGGTCACATAGGCGGTCCAGTAGAGCAGGAACACCGCGATCTGTTGCGGCAGCTTGGCCCGCACGGTGTCACCCGAAGCGATCGTCTGGTCGATCATCTCCGGCGTCCAGGTCGGATCGCCCTCCATCAGCGCCTTGGCCAGTTCGATCGGCTTTTGCAAGCGCACGCAGCCATGGCTGGCCAGCCGGCTGAAACTGTCGAACTTCGAGCGGCTGGGCGTGTCGTGCAGATAGACGCCGTAGGGGTTGTTGAAGTCGAACTTCACCTGGCCCAGCGCCGCCTTCGGTCCGGCCTTCTGCTGCAGGCGCGAGCCGCCGTCGCCGGTCGGAATGACGATGAAGTCGTTGCGCGCCAGATAGCCGGGACTGGCCCGCTCCTTGGGCCACAGCTCCTTGGCCGCGATCGACGGCGGCACGTTCCACGGCGGATTGAGCACGATCGAGTGGATCATCGACGACAGCATCGGCGTCTCGTCGCCGGGCCGGCCGGTGACCGCGCGCATGGTCAGGCTGGGGACGTCATGGTGGAACACCGACAGGATGGCGGCGGCCACGTTCACCTGGATGCGGTCGGCCGGCAGGGTCTGAGGCAGCCAGCGCCAGCGCTCCATATTGGCCTGGATCTGATCCAGCCGCCGCTCGACCGGCACATTGAGCGCCGCGATCGTGCGCTTGTCGACGATGCCGTTCGGATTGAGGCCGAACCGCTTCTGGGCGCGCTGGACCGCCTGGGTCAGGGCCGCGTCGAAGATCGGCGCGCCATCGACGGCCACGGTGGGATCCTCGAGGGCTAGACGGGCCTCCAGGGCGACGACGCGCGCGCCCTTGGCGCCTTCCTTCAGGTCCGGTCCGGCGGGCAGCGGCGCCCAGCCGCCCCTGGCGGCGATCTCGCGATAGGTCGCCAAGCCCTTTTGCAGCGTCTGATAGCCGGTATAGGGCGGCGGCAGGCTGGCCAGCCACTCGGCCAGCCGATCCTGCTGCGCGGCGGCGGCGAAGTCCGGCGCGGGATCGTAAGGCGCGGGACGCAGGCCCCACTCGTTCATGAAGCCGCTGGCGGGCAGACGGCCCGTCCGCACGGCGCGGGCATAGGCCAGGGTCAGGCTGATCAGTTGCGTCTGTCCGGCGCTTTGGGCGCGCGGATCGCGGGCCTGCAGCAGGCCGATCGCCTGGTCCGGCGAGAAGGCGCCCGGCTCGAAGCCATGCAGATAGGCGTCGCTCAGGGTCTGGCGCAGCAGGTCGATCTGGTCGGGCCGCAGCTGGATCGCCGAAAGATCGGCGAGGGCCGGAGGCCTCGGCGCGGCCACGAGCGGCGCGGCCTGTTGCGGAACCCGTTGCGGCGGCGTCTGGGGGACGCTCGGGGCGGGACGACCGCCGGCCAGCGGCGGACGCTGGGACTGCGCCTGAGCCGGCGCTAGAGACAGAACGCTCAACGCCGCCGCCAGGACGCCGTGGAATCTCGAAACTCGCATCACCGTCGAACAGCCCGCCGCACGCGCGGCCAGGCCGCGTCAAGGTTTCCAGATGGCCGCTCCCGGCCCTCCCCGTCAACGCGAGTAGCGCGGAAGGCGAGCCCCCCGATCCGCTCCCGAGAACGTTTTTCAGGGACAGGAACCCGCAAGCCACACCGTCGGTTTCACTTGAAAAACGGGGAGCGCCACGGCGGCGCTCGCTGGGGCCTGCCATGGGTAATCACTTGAACAAGACGCTCGACCTCTTCCCGATCGGCAATTGCGCGGTCAGCGCCCTGATCGACACCGCCGGCCGCTTCGTCTGGGCCTGCGCGCCCCGGGTCGATTCCGATCCGGTGTTCAGCGCCCTGCTCGACGACGCCGATCCCGACGGGCCGGACGCCAAGGGGCTGTGGGACGTCCAGGTCGACCGCCGGGCCGAGGTCCGCCAGGGCTATCTGCGCAACACCCCGATCCTGCGGACCGAGATCGCCGACGAGGACGGCGCGCGGATCGAGATCCTCGACTTCGCCCCGCGCTACCAGCAGTTCGGCCGCACCTTTCGCCCGACGGCCTTCATCCGCCTGATCCGCCCGCTGGTCGGCGTCGCTAGGATCACCCTGCGCGTGAAGCCCACCGCCGACTGGGGCGGCCGGGTCGCCGAGCGCACCTCGGGCTCGAACCACATCCGCTATCTGTGCTCGGACATGACCCTGCGCCTGTCCACCGACGCTCCGGTCTCGCACATCCTGGAAGAGCGCACGTTCCGGCTGGAGCGGCCGATCGCCATGTATCTCGGCGCGGACGAGGGCTTCGACGCCCCGATCGGCCCGACCTGCGAGCGCATGCTGCGCGAGACCGAGCAATACTGGAAACTGTGGGTGCGGGGCCTGGCCTTGCCGCTGGAGTGGCAGACGGCGGTGATCCGCGCCGCCATCACCCTGAAGCTCTGCATGCACGAGGAGACCGGCGCCATCGTCGCGGCCCTGACCACCTCGATCCCCGAGCACGCCGACAGCGGCCGCAACTGGGACTACCGCTACTGCTGGCTGCGCGACGCCTATTACGTCGTCCAGGCCCTGAACCGACTTGGGGCCGTCGATATCCTGGAGAACTATCTCGGCTATCTGCGCAACATCGTCGACCGGGCCGAGGGCGGCCACATCCAGCCGCTGTTCGGCGTCGGCTTCGAGGAGGTGCTGACCGAGCGCCTGGCCCCCGCCCTGCCCGGCTATCGCGGCATGGGCCCGGTGCGCGTCGGCAACCAGGCCTTCGAGCACATCCAGAACGACGTCTACGGCCAGATCGTGCTGTCGACGGTGCAAGCCTTCTTCGACGAGCGCCTGCTGCGCCCGGCCACGGTCGAGGACTTCGAGGCCCTCGAGCCCGTCGGCGAGCAGGCCTGGCGCCGGCACGACCAGCCCGACGCCAGCCTGTGGGAGTTCCGGGGCCGGGCCAATGTCCACACCTATTCCTCGGCCATGTGCTGGGCCGCGTGC
Source organism: uncultured Caulobacter sp. (assembly GCF_947036865.1). Taxonomy (GTDB): domain Bacteria; phylum Pseudomonadota; class Alphaproteobacteria; order Caulobacterales; family Caulobacteraceae; genus Caulobacter. Next base: position 4,170 of record NZ_CAMQSF010000080.1, read on the forward strand.
GATCGGTTGGGCAACGCCGCCGAGAAGCTGGGCCTGAGGGACAAGGCCGCCTTCTGGAACGGCCGCGCCGCCCACGTGCGCAAGGTGATCGAGGATCGCGCCTGGAACGATCGGCTGGGCCGCTTCGCCGCCACCTTCGAGGGCGACGAGCTCGACGCATCCCTGCTGCAGCTCGTGGACCTGCGCTTCCACACGCCGGACGATCCCCGCAACGTCGCCACCTTGCAGGCGATCGAGGAGGGGCTGCGGCGCGGCGCCTATCTGCTGCGCTACGCCATCCCCGACGACTTCGGCTCGCCCCAGACGGCGTTCAACATCTGCACCTTCTGGCTGATCGAGGCCCTGCACCTGTCGGGCCGCTCCGCCGAGGCGCGTGACCTCTTCGAGGACATGCTGTCGCGCCGCACGCCCGCCGGCCTGCTGTCAGAGGACATCGGCTTCGCCGACGGGGAGCTGTGGGGCAACTATCCGCAGACCTATTCGTTGGTCGGCCTGATCAACTGCGCCGTCCTGCTGAGCCGGCCTTGGACCTCGGTGCGGTAGGCGTCATCGCGGCGCTGATGTTGCGGCGACGGAAAAGTCTGAAATCCGCGTGTCATGCGTCTCGGGCACCTGCGGAGTCCCCCTGGTCCCCAACGCGGAGATACGTCTTGCTGAGCCGAAACCTGGTCCTGGCCAGCGCCTCCATCAGCGTGCTGGCCGGCGCCGCCCGTGCGCAGACGACCAAGCCGGCGACGCCCGCTCCGGTGACCACGCCGGCCAAGGCCGCGACCCCGAAGCCTAGCCCCGCCAAGCCCGTCACGCCCGAGGATCTCGACACCGAGGTCGAGGCCGTCACCATCACCGCCAGCGGCAAGCCCTACGGCGCGGTGCTGGGCGACATCCCGCCAGAGGAGACCTTCAACGCCGCCGACGTGCGCTCCTTCGGCGTCTCGTCGATGGAGGACCTGCTCACCGAGCTGCAGCCCCAGACCACCAGCGGCCTGGGCGGTGATCCCGTGGTGCTGCTGAACGGTCGCCGCATCTCCGGCCAGGGCGAGATCCGCGACATCCCCACCGAAGCCATCCAGCGCGTCGAGATCCTGCCCGAGGAAGTCGCGCTGAAGTACGGCTACACGGCCGACCAGAAGGTGGTGAACATCGTCCTGCGCCAGCGTTTCCGCGCCTCGACGATCGACGCGGGCGTGGGCGGCTCCACGGCCGGCGGCCAGACCAGCGAGCAGCTGAACTGGAGCCGCCTGCAGCTGAACCGCGAGGGCCGCACCAACCTCGCCGTCAAGATCCAGCACAGCGACCGGCTGCTGGAGAGCGACCGCGACCTCGTCAGCACCGGCCAGAGCGGCCTCTACGACCTGGTCGGCAATATCGGCCCCGGCCTGCCCGGCGCGAGCCAGATCGATCCGGCCTTCAGCGCGCTGGCGGGTCAGCCCGTGACCGTGGCGGGCGTCCCGGCCTCGGCGGCGACGGGACGGCCCGGCCTGGCGGCCTTCCTGCCCACCGCCAACCGCGCCAACACCAGCGACCTCTCCGACAGCCGAACCCTGCTGCCGGAGAACACCCAGCTGTCGATCAACACCGTCACCAACCGCTACATCCTCGACAATGTCTCGGCGACGCTGAACCTGGGCCTCACCGCCTCGCGCAACAACGCCCTGCTGGGCCCGGCCCGGGCGCGCCTGACCATCCCCGGCGGCGATCCGTTCTCGCCGTTCAGCCAGAACGTCGCTCTCTATCGCTATCTGGGCGAGCTGAACCCGCTGGAGCAGACCACCAACAACGTCGCCGGCCACCTGGGCTTCACCCTCAATCGCGACACCGAGGCCCTGCGCCTGTCCCTGACCGGCAACTACGACCACGCCATCAGCAAGACCCTGACCGACCGAAGCGTCGACCTGACCAGCGCCCAGGCCCGCCTGAACGCGCTGGACCCGACCTTCAATCCGTTCGCGCCGCTGACCGGCGCGCCCAATGTCATGACCGACAACGCCCGCTCGATCAGCGACACGGGCGACCTGCAACTCGTCGTCAACGGCGCCCTGATGAAACTGAGGGCCGGCGACCTGTCGACCACCCTGAAGGTCGGGGTCAACGGCACCAAGCTCGACGCGCGCTCGTTCCGCGCGGGGCTTGAGAGCAACAGCGACCTCTCGCGTCGCGACGCCAATGCTCAGGTCAGTTTCGACCTTCCCCTGACCAGCCGGCGCAAGGGCGTCCGAGCTGGGCTGGGCGACTTTTCGGTCAATGTGAACCTCGCCGCCCACCAGCTCTCGGACTTCGGGACGCTGACCCGCGTCGGCGGCGGCCTGAACTGGTCGCCCGTCAAGCCGCTGACCCTGGTGGCCTCGATGAACCACCAGGAGAACGCGCCCAGCCTGTCCCAGCTGGGCGGCCCTCTGGTCACCACGCCCGACAGTCGCGTCTTCGACTATGTCACCGGCCAGACCGTCGACGTGACGCGGATCAGCGGCGGCAATCCGAACCTGCTGGCCGAAAAGCGCAACGTCCTGAGGCTGGGCGGCACGTTCAAGCCCGACCAGGTGCAGGGCCTGTCGGTCGTCGCCAACTACACCCGCGTGCGCATCGACAACCCGGTCGCCAGCTTCCCGGCCGCGACGGCGGCGGTCGAGGCCGCCTTCCCCGACCGCTTCCAGCGCGACGCGACCGGGGCTCTGACCCGCATCGACACGCGGCCCGTCAACTTCGCGCGTCGCGAGACTGACCAGGTCCGCTGGGGCTTCAACTTCTCGCGCCAGATCGGCAAGACGCCGCCGCCCCCGCCCGGCGGCTTCGGCGGGTTCCGGGCGCGCCAGGACGGCCAGGCGGTCCCCGGCGCCGATCTGCTTAACCGCGCGCCGAGTGGCGATTCCGACGCCAACCGCCCCGCCGCGCCGGCGACCACCGATCCGAACCAGGCCTCGCAAGCGCCAGCGCCACAAGTCGGCGACGACACGCCTCGTCCGAGCTTCGACGGCGGCGGCCGCTCGGATGGCGACGGCCGCCGCTACGGCGGGGGCGGCGGCGGCGGGCGTGGCTTCGGCGGCGGCGGCTTCGGCGGGCGGGGCGGCGGCAATCCGCGCGCCACCCGGCTGCAGCTGGCGCTCTTCCACACCATCCACCTGCGCGAGCAGGTGACCATCGCCGACAGCCTGCCGACGCTGGACCTGCTGCACGGCGACGTGCTCGGCTCGGGCGGCGGTCAGGCCCGGCACGAGATCGAGGCCCAGGCCGGCCTGACCCACTACGGTCTCGGCGCGCGGCTTTCGGCCAACTGGCAGAGCGCCACGCACGTGCGCGGCGGAACCCTGGGCGGCGCGTCCAGCGACCTCGACTTCTCGGACCTGGCGACCATCAACCTGCGCCTGTTCGCCGATCTCGGCGTGCGGCGCGAGCTGGTCCAGGCCCATCCGATCCTGCGCGGCACGCGTCTCAGCCTGTCGGTCAACAACCTGTTCGACGCCCGCCAGACCGTCCGCGACGCCAATGGCGTGACGCCGGTGACCTATCAGCCCGACTATCTGGACCCGAAGGGCCGCGTCGTTCAGCTCAGCATCAGGAAGCTGCTGTTCTAGGTGTCGTTTCCAAGAAGGTTGTTTACACGCTGCCAGGGGGTGAGGCCGCCG
>NZ_CAMQSF010000081.1 GCF_947036865.1 uncultured Caulobacter sp.
GCTCGTCAGGCTCATAACCTGAAGGTCACAGGTTCAAATCCTGTCCCCGCACCCACAGGACCCGACCGATCTCGCGGCTTCGAGCCGACAAGGATCCGGTATCGTCGCGCCGAGATTTGCAATTAAGAGTGGCGTTTCGGCCACGCCCGCCGCCTGAAGCGCGAACTTTTCTGCGCTTCGCCGCCCTCTGGCCGATTTTCTCCGTTCAAAGCCCATAGCGCGTGGCGCGGTTTTGCGTCATGACTTCCGTTGGAAGGACGCGGGCCGACTATCAGCCCGTCGATTGAGGTGTTTGAGGATAATATGGCGAACGGTGTCGTTAAGTGGTTCAACCCGGCCAAGGGCTTTGGCTTCATTCAGCCCGAGGACGGCGGCCAGGACGTCTTCGTCCATATCGCCGCGGTTGAACGTTCGGGTCTGTCGGGCCTGAATGAAGGTGATCAAGTCGCGTACGAACTGGAAGAAGACCGCCGCTCGGGCAAGACCTCGGCGGGTCAACTGCGGGTCACCGGCCATGGCGCCGCGCCGGCCGGCGGCGCTGGCCGTGGCGGTCCGCGCGCTCCGCGCAGCTTCGACGGTCCGCGCGGCGGCGGCGGTGGCGGCGGCTTCTCGTCGGGCACCGGCGAGTCGGGCACCGGCGTCGTGAAGTGGTTCAACACCACCAAGGGCTTCGGCTTCATCCAGCCCGACAACGGCGGCGGCGACGTGTTCGTGCACATCTCGGCCGTGGAACGCGCCGGTCTGCGCGGCCTGAACGAAGGCCAGCAGGTCGGTTACGAGCTTGAACAGGACCGTCGTTCGGGGAAGACCTCGGCCGGCAACCTGCGCATCCTCTAAGCCTTCCAAGCGAAAGGCCGCCCCCGAGGGACGGCCTTTTCCAAGGTTCATGAAGGCCCCGCCGGCGCGATGCGCTGGTCGGGGCCTTTTTGCGTTTCCGGACAGGATCAGCCGGCCAGCCGCGCCCGCTCGGAGGCGGCCTGGTTCACCGCCAGGGCCGTCAGGTTGGCGATGCCGCGCGCGGTGACGCTGGGCACCAGCACGTGCAGCGGCTTGCTCATGCCCAGCAGGATCGGGCCAACCAGCAAGGACTCGGTCGCGGCGCTGAGCAGGGTCAGGCCGATATTGGCCGCGTCCAGCGTCGGCATGACCAACAGATTGGCCGAGCCCTTCAGCGGGCTATCGGCGACCAGGCGATCGCGCAGGTGCTGGCTGAGGGCGGCGTCGGCGTGCATCTCGCCGTCGACCTCGAGCTCCGGCGCCTGCTGGCGCAGCAGGGCCAAGGCCTCGCGCATCTTGCGGGCCGTCGGCGAATTGCTGGCCCCGAACGAGGAGTGCGACAGCAGCGCCGCCTTGGGCGTCAGGCCAAAGCGCCGCACGACCTCGGCCGCCAGCTGGGTGCATTCGGCGACCTGCTCGGCGGTCGGGTCGACGTTCACGTGGGTGTCGCAGAAGAACAGCGTGCCGTTGTCGAGGATCAGCGTCGACAGGGCGTAGACCCGGCTGACGTTCTCGCGGCGCGGAATGATCGGCAGGGCGTAGGTCATGTGCTGCCACCAGTCGCCGCTGCCGCCGACCAGGGCGGCCTCGACATAACCCGAAGACAGCAGCATCGACGCCGCCACCGTGCGGCGCCCCTCGACGCGGCGCTGGGCCGCGATCGGGGGCACGCCGCGTCGGCCCACCAGCTTCTGGTACTCGGCGACCAGCGGCTTGAAGAGGTCATGGTCGGCCTGCGGGTCGACGATCTCGACCTTGCCGCCGAGATCCAGGCGCAGGCCCATCTCGGCCACCTTGGCCTTGATGACCTCGCGGCGGCCGACCAGGACGGGATGGGCCAGGCCCTCGTCGACCACCGTCTGGACCGCGCGCAGCACGCGCTCGTCCTCGCCCTCGGCATAGGCCACCTTGACCGGCGCCTTGCGCGCGCGCTCGAAGACCGGCCGCATCAGCTGGCCCGAGCGATAGACGAACAGCTCCAGCTCGGCGAGATAGGCCTCGAAGTCGGCGATCGGCCGCGTGGCGACGCCGCTCTCCATGGCCGCCTTGGCGACGGCCGGGGCGATCTGCAGGATCAGGCGCGGATCGAAGGGCTTGGGGATGATGTACTGCGACCCGAACACCGGCGCCGCGCCGCCATAGGCCGAGGCGACCACTTCCGAGGCCTCGGCGCGGGCCAGCTCGGCGATGGCCTCGACGGCGGCGACCTTCATGGCCTCGTTGATCTCGCTGGCCCCGACGTCCAGGGCGCCGCGGAAGATGAAGGGGAAGCAGAGGACGTTGTTGACCTGGTTGGCGTAGTCGCTGCGGCCGGTGGCCATGATGGCGTCGGGGCGCGCGGCGTAGACGAGCTCGGGCAGGATCTCCGGCTCGGGATTGGCCATGGCCAGGATCAGCGGGTTGGGCGCCAGCAGCGGCAGCCATTCGGGCTTGAACACGCGCGGCGCCGACAGGCCCAGGAAGATGTCCGCGCCGGGCAGCACCTCGGGCAGGGTGCGGGCGTCGGTCTGGCGAGCATAGCGCGCCATGTTGTCGGGCATGTCGGGCTCGCGGCCGGCGTGCACCACGCCCTTGATGTCGGTCAGGGTGACGTTCTCGACGGGCAGGCCCATCGAGACCAGCAGGTCGACGCAGGCCAGGGCCGCGGCGCCGGCGCCCGAGGTGACCAGCTTGACGTCCTTCAGCGCCTTGCCCTGGACCAGCAGGGCGTTGCGGACGGCGGCGGCGCAGACGATGGCGGTGCCGTGCTGGTCGTCGTGGAAGACGGGGATGTTCATCCGCTCGCGCAGCTTGCGCTCGATGATGAAGCACTCCGGGGCCTTGATGTCCTCGAGATTGACGCCGCCGAAGGTCGGCTCCAGGGCCGCCACCACCTCGATGAAGCGGTCGGGATCCTTGGCGTCGACCTCGATGTCGAAGACGTCGATGCCGGCGAATTTCTTGAACAGGACGGCCTTGCCCTCCATCACCGGCTTGGAGGCCAGCGGACCGATGTCGCCGAGGCCCAGGACGGCGGTGCCGTTGGAGATCACGGCCACCAGATTGCCGCGCGCGGTGTAGTCGCGGGCGGTGTCGGGATTCTCGGCGATGGCGACGCACGGCGCGGCGACGCCGGGGGAGTAGGCGAGGGCGAGGTCGCGCTGGGTGGCCATCCGCTTGGTGGCCTCGATCGCCAGCTTTCCGGGCCGCGGCAGGCGGTGATAGTCCAGCGCCGCCTTGCGGAAATCCTCGTCCATTCGCTGTTCCTCTCGAAGCGCCGCGCGTCTTCGCGCGGCCCATCTGGCTCGGGGGCCGTCCAGGGTCTAGCTACCGGGGTTGGGGCGGTTTTCCAACCCCGCGCCGCCGACGGCGGGTGCGGAGCCGATCAGGGCTCTGACAAGTAATAATTCTATTATATATTGCCCGCGCTTCGGGCGCCGGTCGCCGTCTTGCGCGGCGCTTTCGCTTCGGCGGGAAGGCCAGGGCGCAAGGCGCTGGACAAGGGCGGCGAGGCGGGCCGAGCATCGCGTTGGGTCCAGGACAAGGGCGGATCATGAGCGGACTGACGACGCATATTCTCGATCAAGCGGCCGGAAGGCCGGCCGCCGGCGTCGCGGTGCGGGTGTCGCGTCGCGACGGTTCGACGGTCGAGCCGGTGGCGGAATTCCGCACCGATTCCGACGGTCGTGCGCGGCTTCTCGCCGTCGAGGACCTGCGCGTCGGCGGCTACCGCCTGGAATTCGCCATCGGCGACTATTTCAAGGCCTCGGGCCTGCCGCTCGCCGAGCCGCCGTTCCTGGACGTCGTGGTTATCGATTTCGCCGTCTCGAACCTAGAGCAGCACTGGCACGTGCCGCTGCTGGTCTCGCCGTACGGCTATTCCACCTACCGGGGCAGCTGATGGGCGACACGATCCGGTTCCTGCTGGACGGCGAGGTCCACGAGGCGCGCGGGGCCAACCCGACCACGACCTTGCTCGAACACCTGCGCGGACCGCTGCGGCGGACCGGCACCAAGGAAGGTTGCGCCGAGGGCGACTGCGGCTCGTGCACGGTGCTGGTCGGCGAAGCCGACGGCGACGGCGTGGCGTGGCGGGCGGTCAACAGCTGCATCCAGTTCCTGCCGATGCTGCACGGCAAGGCGCTCGTGACGGTGGAGAGCCTGGCGAAGGCCGGCGCGCCGCATCCGGTGCAGCGGGCGCTGGTCGAGCGGCACGGCTCCCAATGCGGCTTCTGCACGCCGGGCATCGTCATGTCGCTGTACGGCCGCGCGGTGCGGGCCAAGGGCGCGGAGGCGCCCCCGGCCGAGGTGCTGGCCGGGAATCTCTGCCGCTGCACCGGCTATGGTCCGATCCTGGAGGTCGCCAAGGGCGTGGCCGCCGAGACGCCGCCGGACGTCGATCTGGCGCGCGTCGCCGACGAGACGATGCTGACGCTGAGCTTCGAGGACGAGATCCACGGCGTCACCCGCCAGTGGTTCGCGCCGCGCACCGTCGATGAACTGGCCCAGACCTATTTGGACCATCCGGACGCGACGATCGTCGCCGGCGCGACGGACGTCGGCCTGTGGGTCACCAAGCAGCGGCGGCCGCTCCCGACCCTGATCAGCCTCGCCGAGGTCGCCGAGCTGAAGCGCCTGGAGGACGTGGGCGAGGCCCTGAGCATCGGCGCGGGCGTGCGCTATGTGGACGCCCTCGCGGCGCTCGGCGGGCTCTATCCGGAGCTCGGCGCGATGATGCGGCGGCTGGGCTCGACCCAGGTGCGCAACAGCGGCACGATCGGCGGCAATATCGCCAACGGCTCGCCGATCGGCGACATGCCGCCGGCCCTGATCGCGGCCGGGGCGACCCTGGTGCTGCGCCAGGGCGACGCGCGGCGCGCGCTGCCGCTGGAAGACTTCTTCCTGGACTATGGCAAGCAGGACCGCCGGCCCGGCGAGTTCGTCGCGGCGGTGCTGGTCCCGAAGCCGGCGGCCGGGCGGCTGTTCAAGGTCTTCAAGCTGTCCAAGCGGTTCGATCAGGACATCTCGGCGGTGTGCGGCGCGTTCTCTCTGGCGATCGAGGATGGCGTGGTCACCGAGGCGCGGATCGCGTTCGGCGGCATGGCCGGAACGCCGAAGCGGGCCCTGGCCTGCGAGGCGGCTTTGATCGGAGCGCCCTGGACCGAAGCGACGATCGAGACGGCGATGACCGCGCTCGATACCGACTATACGCCGATGAGCGACATGCGCGCCTCGGCGGCCTACCGCGCGCTGTCGGCCCGCAACATGCTGCGCAAGGTGTTTCTGGAGAGCCAGACGCCCGGCGCGGAAACCCGCGTGGTCCCGGAGAGCGCCCATGGCTGACTCCGCCGCGACCCCGCCGCGCGCCGAGACCGCGCCGTTCCAGGGCGTGCACGCCCCTCTGCCGCACGACAGCGCCCTGCGCCACGTGACCGGCTCGGCGATCTATATCGACGACCTGCCCGAGCCGGCCGGCCTGCTGCACCTGGCGTTCGGCCAGAGCGCCCGGGCGCACGCCAAGATCGTGCGGATGGACCTTTCGGCGGTCCGCGCCGCGCCCGGTGTGGTGCTGGTGCTGAGCGCGGCGGACATTCCCGGCGAGAACGACGTCAGCCCGGTGATCCACGATGATCGGCTGTTCGCTGACGGCGAGGTCTATTGCGTGGGCCAGAGCCTGTTCGCCGTGGCCGCGACCTCGCCGGCCGCCGCGCGCGCCGCCGTCACGAAGGCGATCATCGAGTACGAGGACCTGCCCGCCGCCATCGACATCGCCGCCGCCCGGGCGATGGACCTGAAGATCGAGGCCAGCCAGCGCATGGCGCGCGGCGACGCGCAAGGCGCGCTCGCGACCGCGCCGCGACGCGTCCAAGGGCGGTTCGCGATCGGCGGCCAGGACCACTTCTATCTGGAAGGCCAGATCGCGCTGGCGACGCCACGCGAGGATGGCGACGTCCATGTCTGGTCGTCCACCCAGCATCCCACCGAGGTGCAGCACCTGATCGCCCGCGTGCTGGGCAAGCCCGACCACTGCGTCACCGTCGAGGTGCGGCGCATGGGCGGCGGCTTCGGCGGCAAGGAGACCCAAGCCTCGCTGTTCGCCGCCGCCGCCGCTCTGGCCGCCGTCAAGAGCGGTCGACCAGTCAAGGCGCGGCCGGACCGCGACGAGGACATGGTCATGACCGGCAAGCGGCATGACTTCGAGGCGGCCTACGACGTCGGTTTCGACGACGACGGCCGGTTGACGGGCCTGTCGCTGGAGCTGTCCTCGCGCTGCGGCGCGACGACCGATCTCTCGATGGCGATCAACGACCGGGCGATGTTCCACGCCGACAACGCCTATTTCCTGCCGGCCGTGGAGATCCTCTCGCATCGCTACCGCACCCATACGGTGTCGAACACCGCGTTCCGGGGCTTTGGCGGGCCGCAGGGCATGATCGCCATCGAGCGGGTGATGGACGCGGTGGCCGCCGCGACCGGCCTCGATCCGCTGGAGGTGCGCCGCCGCAATCTCTATGGCGGCGAGGGCCGTAATCTCACGCCCTACCATCAGGTGGTGGAGGACAATGTCGCGCCGCAGCTGATCGACGAGCTGGCGGCCTCGTGCGCCTACGAGACCCGCCGCCGCGAGATCGAAGCCTTCAACGCCACCAGCCCCGTGCTGAAGAAGGGCATCGCCCTGACGCCGGTGAAGTTCGGCATCTCGTTCACCACCACCTTCCTGAACCAGGCCGGCGCCCTGATCCATCTCTACGCCGACGGCTCGATCATGCTGAACCACGGCGGGACCGAGATGGGGCAGGGCCTGAACATCAAGATCGCCCAGATCGTCGCCCAGGCCTTCCAGGTGGAGGTGTCGCGGGTGAAGATCACCTCGACCGTCACCGACAAGGTGCCCAACACCTCGGCCACCGCCGCCTCGTCGGGCGCGGACCTCAACGGCATGGCGGCGCTGAACGCGGCCGAGACGATCAAGGCGCGGCTCGTGGCCTTCGCCGCCGAGAAATGGGCCTGCCCCGAGCACGACATCGCCTTCACGCCGGACGGCGTGCGCGTCGGCGGCGAGACCTTCGACTTCGGCTGGTTCATCCGCCAGGCCTATCTGGCGCGGATCTCGCTGTCGGCGACCGGCTACTACGCCACGCCCAAGATCCACTATGACCGCGCCACCCATACCGGGCGGCCGTTCTACTATTTCGCCTATGGCGCGGCCTGCGGCGAGGTGCTGATCGACACGCTGACGGGCGAGATGAAGGTCACGCGCGCCGATATCCTGCACGACGTCGGCAAGTCGCTGAACCCGGCCATCGACCTTGGCCAGATCGAGGGCGGCTTCATCCAGGGCATGGGCTGGCTGACGACCGAGGAGCTGGTCTATGACGCGCAAGGCCGCCTGCGGACCCACGCGCCGTCGACCTACAAGATCCCGACCATCGGCGACCGCCCGGCGCATCTGGACATCCGCCTGTGGAAGGCCGGGCGCAATGTCGAGGCGACCGTGCACCGCTCCAAGGCCGTGGGCGAGCCGCCGCTGATGCTGGCGATCTCGGTGCATTCGGCGATCACCCACGCCGTGGCGAGCTTGGGGAATTATCGCGTGCTTCCGAACCTCGACGCGCCGGCGACGCCGGAGGCGATCCTGATGGCCTGCGAGGATGTGCGGAGGCGGGGCGATGCCTAGGTGTCGAAGCTATGAAGGTTGTTCACCCGGAGGCGGGCTTGAACGAAGCT
>NZ_CAMQSF010000082.1 GCF_947036865.1 uncultured Caulobacter sp.
GGCCGGGCCGGCCCTGGCCGCCCTGGCCGGTCTGGCGGCGGCGATGAGCGTCGAGGCGCTGTCCGGCCTCGCCCAGGCCTTCGACCAGGACGGCGCGGCCGACGCGGCGCGGACCCGACTGGACGCGATCCTGCGGCATGCGCCGCGCGCGCCCGATCCAAGGCCGGCGGCGACGCCGGTCCTGACCGTGCTGGGCCAGAGCCTCGCGCCCGGCGAGCGCTTCGCCATCGTCGGTCCGTCCGGCTGCGGCAAGACCACCGCGATCGAGAGCCTGCTGGGCCTGCGCGGCGGGACCGCCCCGCCCCGCGCGACCTTGGCCTGGCTGCCGCAGGACGCTGGCCTGATCGCCGGCACGGTGCGCGACAACCTGCGCCTGGCCGCGCCCCGGGCGACCGACGAGCAGATGTGGGACGTCCTGGAGGCGGCCGCCCTGGCCGACCGGATCCGCGCCGCGCCGGAGGGCCTGTCGGCCTATCTCGGCGACGAGGGCGAGCGGCTGTCGGGCGGCGAGCGGCGGCGCCTGGCCCTGGCCCGCGCCTATCTGCGCGACGCGCCGTGGCTGCTGCTGGACGAGCCGACCGAGGGTCTCGACCCCGCGACCGAGGCCCGGGTCGTCGCGCGACTGGACGCGCGCCTGCGCCGCACCGGCCAGGGCCTCGTCGTGATCAGTCACCGCCCCGCGCCGACCGCGATCTGCGGTCGTCGCCTCGACATGACCGCCAAAGAAAAAGGCCCGGCGGTCGTCCCGCCGAGCCTCGTCCCCACCGATTGACCGGTTCTATTTCATGTTCACGCGAATGTAGGTCGCGAAAAGCACGACGGCGAAGACCGTGAACGCGCCGATCACCAGATCCAGATACGCCATTTGTCCGCCCGACATCGGAATTCTCCCCTAACTTCGAGGGGTTCATCCTTGACCCTACGCAATTGTCCCGCCTTGACCTCGCTCAAAACGGCGCGGCTATAGGGGCGCGATTTCCGTGGAGCTCCCAGCGCCGATGAAGCCGGCCCGAGGCCTGTCCTCGACCCTGTACAGCGACCCCCATCCCACCGCCTACATGGCCGCCTTCGCGGCGGTGATGGCGACGGCGGTGGCGCGCCTCTATCTGCCGCAGGCGTTCACGGCGCCGTCGTCGTTCCTGCTGTTCGTGCCGGCCGTGCTGATCGCCGCGGCCCTGGGCGGGGTGGGTCCCGGCGTGTTCGCCACCACCTTCGCCTGGGCCGCCGTCTGGTGGGTGACGCGCGACATCCCGTTCAACCTGGTCAGCGGCATCTGCGCGGCCATCTTCCTGTCGGTGGGCTTTGGCATGGCCGTCGGCGGCGGCTGGTTCCACGCGGCCCGGCGACGGGCGGCGGCGATCAACGACCACCTGCGCTCGATCCTCGACACCGTGCCCGACGGCGTGGTGGTCATCGACCGGGACGGAATCATGACCTCGTTCAGCCCCGCCGCCGAGCGGATGTTCGGCTGGACCGCCCAGGAGGCCATCGGCCGCAATGTCGGCCTGTTGATGCCCGAGCCCCACGCCGCCGCCCACGACGCCCACATCCAGCGCTATCACCGCACCGGCGACAAGCGGATCATCGGCGTCGGCCGGGTGGTGGTCGGCGTCCGCAAGGACGGCTCGACCTTCCCGATGGAGCTGGCCGTCGGCGAAACCCGGGGCTCGACGCCGTCCTACACCGGCTTCATCCGCGACCTGACCCAGAGCCAGGAGACCGAGACCCGGATGCAGGAGCTGCAGAACGAGCTGGTCCACGTCTCGCGCCTGACCGCCATGGGCGAGATGGCCTCGACCCTGGCCCACGAGCTGAACCAGCCCCTGTCGGCCATCGCCAACCTGCTGACCGGCTCGCGGCGGCTGATCGACCGGGGGCGCGAGGCCGACCAGGCCAAGGTGCGCGAGGCCATCGACAAGGCCGCCGCCCAGGCCCTGCGGGCCGGCGACGTGATCCACCGGATGCGCGAGTTCGTCCGGCGCGGGGCCAGCGAGCGCGGGCCCGAAAGCCTGTCCAAGCTGATCGAGGAGGCCTCGGCCCTGGCCCTGATCGGCGAACGCGACCGGCAGGTCGACGTGCGCCTGTCGCTCGATCCCGCCGCCGACGCCGTCTTCGCCGACCGGGTCCAGGTGCAGCAGGTGCTGCTGAACCTGATCCGCAACGGCATCGACGCGATGCAGGAGGGCGGCGCGCGGCGCAAGGCCCTGACCATCACCAGCGCGGTGACCGACCAGGGCTGGTCGGAGGTCAGCGTCGCCGACACCGGTCCCGGCATCGCCGAGGACGTGCGCGAGCGGCTGTTCCAGCCCTTCATGACCACCAAGCCGCAAGGCATGGGCGTGGGGCTGTCCATCTCGCGGTCCATCATCGAGGCGCACGGCGGGCGCATCTGGGCCGAGGCCAATCCAGGCGGCGGGGCGGTGTTCCGCTTCACCCTGGCGCCGGCCGATCAATCCGCCGATCAGAAGGAGACCGTCGAATGACAGAGGTCGCCCCGCCCCCCGTCGTGCACGTGGTCGACGACGACGAGAGCGCGCGCGAGTCGCTGGCCTTCCTGCTGGAGTCGGCCGACTTCGAGGTCGAGACCTACGCCAGCGCGCCGGCCTTCCTGGAGGCGCTGCCGACCGCCCGGTCCGGCGTGGTGATCACCGACGTGCGCATGCCCGAGATGAGCGGCCAGGACCTGGTCGCCCGGCTGGCGGCGCTGAAGGTCAGGATGCCGATCGTGATGATCACCGGCCACGGCGACATCCCCATGGCCGTGGAAGCCATGCGTTCGGGGGTCGTGGACTTCATCGAAAAGCCGTTCTCGGACGCGCGGATGCTGGACGCCCTGGGCCGCGCCCTGAAGGCGGTCGAGGCCGCGCCGGTCACCGACGACCAGGCCGTGGTGCTGCAGCGCCTGGAGACCCTGTCCGAGCGCGAGCGCCAGGTGCTGGACGGGGTCGTCGCCGGCCACGCCAACAAGGTCATTGCCCGCGAGCTGGGCATCAGCCCGCGCACGGTCGAGATCTACCGCGCCAAGCTGATGACCAAGATGCAGGCCGACAACCTGGCGGCCCTGGTGCGGATGACCCTGTCGGTGCGCGGCGGCTAGAGCCGGCGCGTCCGCCGGGCGCCGTCCCGCGTACCCTGGGCGATCCCCGGGTCAGAAGGAGCGCCGACGTGTCCGGAGAGCTTTGGCTTCGCGCCGCCTATGGCGCCAATATCGTCATCCTCGCGCCCGTGCTGACAGGCTTGCTGCTGCTGAGGAACGGGCCTGGCGTGCCGGCGCTGGGCGGCGCGATCGCGGAGTCGGAAGGGCTGCGCCTGCTGGTCGCCAGCCTGTGGGGCGCGATCCTGGTCCTGTCCGCGGCGGGGCTGGTCGCCCCCCGGCTCTTCTGGCCCGTGCTGCTGCTGCAGATCGTCTACAAGAGCGCCTGGCTGCTGATCTATGTCCTGCCGCTCTGGCGCGCCGCCGGGCCGACCGCCGTGCCCTGGGGCCCGACCGCCGTCTTCGCCGCGATCGTGGTGCTGTGGCCGATGGTTCTGGCGGCGGCGGCGCGGTCGGGGGCGCTCGCCGCCTGAGGCGACCGCTACTGGACCGCCAGCAGCGCCGCCAGCTCGCGCCCGAGCGAGTCGTTCAGCAGCGGCTTTTCCAGCAGGAACACCGCGCCGTCGCCGCCGCGTCGCCGGAAGCGCTGGGCGTCGCCGGTCAGCACCACCGTCGGCCGGCCGGGCGCGGCGACCGGCAGCGGGGTCAGGCCGTCGTCGATCACCACGCAGGCCGCCGCGCGGCAGTCGGCGCACAGCTGGCAGGCTTCCGGGCTGGCCGGGGCGTTGACCGCGTAGCCTTCCGTCTCCAGCGAAAAGCGCAGGGCGTCCCGCAGCGGCTCGTCGGCGACGAGCAGCAGGATGAGACGGGGGACCGCCACGTGGTCCGTCAGGCCGGGCAAGTCGCACATGCCGCCACGGTGCGGCCGCGCGGTCCGTAAAACCTTGATCGGCCTCAAAAGGCGGGCGCGGGCCACTCTCTAAGGACGTTCCCTTAGAGGGGTGTCCTTAGGCATAAGACACGAATTTCGGACTCGTTTGCGTTGGCGCAAAAACCACTCCGCAAAGAGGGGTTTTCCATGTTGTCTCCGATCCGCGCCAAGAGCTTCGACACCGACTTCGCCCTGGACGGCGTCCTGGGCATGCCCGCCACCTGTCTGCGCCTGTCGCGCGACGAGGAAATCTTCGGCGAGGGCGAGGACGCCGACTATGTCTATCAGGTCGTGTCCGGCGCCGTGCGCACCTATCGGATCCTGCGCGACGGCCGCCGCCAGATCGACGAGTTCCACTTCGCCGGCGACTATTTCGGCCTGGAGATGGGCGCCACCCACCGGGTCACCGCCGAGGCCCTGACCGACGCCACCGTCCGGATGGTCCGCCGCGGCGCGCTCAGCGACCTGGCCGCCCAGCGCGGCGACGCCGCCCGCGCCATCTTCCGCCTGACCGCCGAGGGCCTGCAGCGCAGCCAGGACCACGTGCTGATGCTGGGCCGCCGCTCGGCACAGGAGCGGGTCGTGGGCCTGCTGCTCGACATCGCCCAGCGCACCCGCGCCGAGGCCGAGCTGGACGTGCCGATGGGCCGCCAGGACATGGCCGACTATCTGGGCCTGACGATCGAGACCGTCTCGCGCACCCTGACGGCCCTGCAGGACGAGGGCCTGATCGCCCTGCCCAGCGTCCGCCACGTGGTGCTGAAGGACCGCCGCTCGCTGGAGCGGATGACGGCCTAGGTTTTAATTCCTGTCATCCCGGAAGCCTCGCAGAGGCTGTCCGGGACCCAGGCTCAAGCGCGGCGAGGCGGCCCATGAGTCCCGGCTCCACAGCCCGCCGCGCGGTCCTTCGGCCGGGATGACAAGTTTTACGGCTCAAGAGAGGCGAGCCCCCTAAACCCCGCCCTCGTCGGCGCGCTCCAGGCCGGCGATCGTGGCTTCGTCCTCGGGACCGGCTTGGTTCACCGTTCGCAGCACCGCCTGGCGCAGGGCGTAGGCCAGCAGGCCGACCAGGATCGCGGTGTTCAGCACGAACGGCCCCCAGCCGACCCGCTCGTACAGCAGCACGAACAGCGGGGCGACCACGACATTCAGGCCGTTGATCGCCGCGATCGCCCCGGCGGCGCCGGCCTGGTCCTGGGCGTCGACCGACAGCGAGGCGCCGGCCGTGAAGCCCGGCCGCGCGAAGCCGTAGCCCAGGCAGGCGATGGCGTAGCCGATGGCGACGGCCGCGTAGTCCGGCGCGAAGGCGACCACCGCGTTGCCGACCGCCGCGCAGGCCACGCCCCACCGCATCAGGTCGCGGGGCCCCATCCGGAACATGCGGATCAGGCCCCACTGGGCCAGGAGACCCGCCACCGCCCCGGCGGCCATGGCCAGGGTGATGAAGCCCTGGGCCTTGATCGGCGTCAGGCCCAGCTTGTCGATGATCAGAAAGCCCAGGGTCTGGGTCTGGGCCGTCTGGCACGAGGCCACGAGAAATCCGAAGATCAGGAACGGCTTCAGGCGCGGATCCTTCCACAGCCCCGTCCCGCCGCCGCGGCCCAGGAACGGCAGGCCGGCGCGCCGCCGGGGCGGCGGCTCTCCGCCGGCCGGCCGGAAGGTCTCGGGCAGGCCGCGATAGACCACCGCCAGCATGGCCGCCGCCAGGATCGCGAAGGCGAACATCGGCCCGGCCAGGGTGACGATCGGCAGCACGAACAGCGGGGCCAGCAGCGGCCCGACCACCGTGCCCAGGCCCGTGGCGCCGGCCAGGGTGGCCATGGTCTGGGTGCGCTCCTCGCGGCTGGTGCGCTCGGCCATATAGGCCTGGGTGGCCGGGTTGGCGGCCGAGCCGAACCCGCCGAACAGCGCGCGCGACAGCAGGAACAGCACGAAGATCACCATCGGCGGGGCCAGATGCCGTAGACCCGCCGAGACGACGACCGCGCACAGCGTCATCGACAGGCAGAAGCCGCCCAGGCCCAGCAGGATCAGCGGCTTGCGCCCTCGAAGGTCCGACTGCCGGGCCCAGATCGGCGAGGTGATCGCCCACAGCACCGCCGACAGCGAGAAGATGGCCGCCACCATGGCGTCGGGGATGCCGATCTGCCGGCCGATCGCGGGCAGCACCGACAGCATGCCGTTGTTCCCCAAGGCGGTCGCGACGGACACGCCGAAGAGGATGGCGAACGGACCCCGGTTGTCCCGGGCGTTTTGAGTCTCCCCAGTCATCAAACAACCGTTAGACCCGCCCGCCGAAGCGTGCAACGGATGGCGAGCATCCGGCGCGGCGGGAACCTCGGGTTAATCATTAACCGCGAAGATGCGCCGTCATTATCGGGGTCGGCCTCACCACCATGTTCCAGATCATCGGCATCGTCCTGCTCTTCGGCCTGGTGTTCGGCTCGTTCATCATGTCCGGCGGCAAGATGGACGTCATCATCGAGGCCGCGCCGCACGAGCTGATGTGTATCCTCGGCGCGGGCATCGCCTCGTTCCTGATCTCGAACTCGATGACCACGATCAAGGCCACCGCCGGCGGCTTCGGCAAGATCTTCAAGGGTCCGAAGTGGAACGCGAACGACTATCGCGACCTGCTGTCCCTGCTGTTCCTGCTGACGAAGACGATGAAGTCCAAGGGCGTGATCGCCCTGGAAAGCCACATCGAAAAGCCGCACGAGAGCACGATCTTCAATCGCTATCCGAAGATCACCCACGACCACTTCGCCGTCGACTTCATCTGCGACACGCTGCGGATGATGACCATGAACCTGGAGGACCCCCACCAGGTCGAGGACGCGATGGAAAAGCAGCTCGAGAAGCACCACCACGAGGCGCTCGAGCCCGCCCACGCCCTGCAGGCCATGGCCGACGCCCTGCCCGCCCTCGGCATCGTCGCCGCCGTGCTGGGCGTCATCAAGACCATGGGCTCGATCACCGAGCCGCCGGCCGTGCTGGGCGCGATGATCGGCGGCGCGCTGGTCGGCACGTTCCTGGGCGTGTTCATGGCCTATGGCCTGGTCGCCCCGTTCGCCCTGCGCCTGACGTCGGTGGTGAACGAGGAAGGCAGCTTCTACAAGATCATCCAGGCCGTGCTGGTGGCCCACCTGCATGGCAACGCCGCCCAGATCTCGGTCGAGATCGGCCGCGGCCACGTCCCCTCGGCGGCCCAGCCCAGCTTCGCCCAGCTGGAAGAGGCGCTGCAGCAGATCCCGAACGAATAGGGCTGTCGGCCTCGTAACTTGCACGCGCTCTCGAAGCGGTATTCCCTGCGCCGCAAGACGTCGTTCCTCGAAGACGACGCGACCAGCTGGAAGGGAAACCGCATGAGCACCACCGTTCTTCGCAAGCTTCTGATCGCCGGCGTGGCCGTCTCGGCCCTGTCCCTGGCCGCGTGCGGCAAGAAGAGCGAGGCCGGCGCCGACAGCGCCGCCGCCAAGGCCGCCGCCGCCGACGCCAGCACCGTGACCGACGCCGCGGCCGCCAAGGACCAGG
>NZ_CAMQSF010000083.1 GCF_947036865.1 uncultured Caulobacter sp.
CGGCGGGGCGCCTGGAGGGGAAACAGGGCGCTTACACCCCCACCCCCTGCCCCCTCCCCGCCCTTTTTTGAAGAAGGTTTGGGGGGAGGGGCTTTTCAGAGACCCCCCATGCCCCAAGCCCTCACCCTGGCCGAGGCCAGGGCGTTTCTGCGCGTGGCCGATCCGGCCGAGGACACGCTGCTGACGCTGCTGATCGACGCCGCCGAGGCGCGCGTCGCGGCGGCCGCCGGCGTCGCTTTGGCGCCGAGCAGCCCCGCGCCGCTGCGCCTGGCCGTGCTGATCCTGGTCGCCCAAGCGTTTGCCGCGCGAGAAGGCGGCGAGCCGCCGCTGAGCCTGGTCGAGCCGTGGCTGGCGCCGTTCCGGAAGGCGCGGCTATGAGCGACAAGCCCTTGATCGACGCCATCGTCGCGACGCTTAAGGCCGCGCCGGCCGTGACCGCCGTGGCCGGCCAGCGGATCTATCCGGCCGCGCCGCGCCTGCCGACCTATCCCTGCGTCGTCGTCACCCGCGCCGAGAGCCGGCCGGGGATCGAGAATGACACGCTCGAGCACCTGCTGACCCTGACCTGCGCCAGCCGCTTCGGCGGGCCGGAGGAGGCCCGGGCCCTCGTCGCGGCCGTCCGCGCGGCGCTGCACGAGGCGCGGCCGACCTTGGCCGGGCGGCGGCTGGTGAGCCTGCGGGTTCCCTATGCCGACTGCTTCACCGGGGCGGACCGCGAGACGACGCTCGGGATCGTCCGCGTGCGGGCGGTGACCGAGGCGGCGTGAGACTCGGCGCCGACATCCGGCCGGCGCGGACACCCCCACCCCCTGCCCCCTCCCCGCAGGGGGGAGGGGATCGTGCTAAACTGGAGACTCCGAATGGCCGCTCAAGCCGGCAAGGACATGCTGCTGAAGATCAGCGACGGGGCCGGCGGCTTCGTCACCGTGGCCGGGCTGCGGGCGCGGACCCTCAGCCTGAACGCCAAGACCATCGACGCGACCGACAGCGACAGCGCCGGCCGCTGGCGCGAGCTGCTGGCCGGCGCCGGTGTCCGCTCGGTCGCGGTGTCGGGCGCGGGCGTATTCCGCGACGCCGCCTCTGACGCGCAGGTCCGCCAGAGCTTCTTCGACCAGTCGGCGCGGACCTGGCGGCTGATCGTGCCGGATTTCGGCCAGCTGGAGGGCCCGTTCGTGGTCGCCGCGCTGGAATATGCCGGCGAGCATGACGGCGAGGCGACCTTCGCCCTCAGCCTGGCCTCGGCCGGCGCCGTCACGTTCACGGCGCTCTAATGCTGTCCCCCAACGCCGCGCGCGGCGACGTGGTCGTGACCCTGGCGGGCGGGCCGCGCCGGCTGTGCCTGACCCTCGGCGCGCTGGCGCGGATCGAGGCGGCGCTGGAGCTGTCGGACTGGTCGGCCCTGCCGGACCGGATCGCCAGCCTTAGCGCCCGGGACCTGACCGCCGTGCTGGCGGCGCTGCTGGAGGGCGGCGGCGAGCCGGCCGAGATCGCGGGGCGGGCGACCGTCCCCGAGGCCGCCAGCGCCCTGGCCGCCGCCCTGGCGGCCTGCGCGTGAGCTGGGCCGAGCCGCTGCGGCTGGCGCTGAGCCTCGGCATCGCGCCCGAGGCGTTCTGGCGGCTGTCGCTGAAGGAGTGGCGGGCGCTGACGGAGCGTCCGCCGGCGTCCGCCCTGACGCGATCGGGGCTGGAGGCCCTGGCCGCGCGCTTTCCCGACGAGGAGCGATCATGAGTTTCGAAACCGATGGCCTGTCGGCCGTGCCGACGCGCGCCGCCGAGGCGGCCGCGTCGCTGGAGGCGCTGAAGGCGCCGGCCGAACGCGCCGCCCGGTCGATCGACGAGGCCTTCGCCCGCGCCGGGGCGTCGCTGACTCGGTCGCTGGCGCGGGCGGCCTCGGACGGCCAGGTGTCGCTGGGCGAGCTGGCCCGCGCGGTGCTGGGCGCGGTCGGCGCCGGGCTCAAGGGGCCGCTGACCGAGTCGCTGTCCAAGAGCTTTTCCGGCGCGCGGGCCGACGGCGGTCCCGTCCTGCCGGGCGGCGCCTATCTGGTCGGCGAGCGCGGGCCGGAGGTGTTCCGGCCGACCAGCGCCGGCGCCATCGAGCCGCCGGGCGCCGGCGGGATCTCGGTGACGGTCAATGTGCGGGGCGGGGAGGCGTCGAGCCTGATCCGCTCCGACGCCCAGATCGCCCAGGCCCTGGCGCGAGCGGTGAGCCTGGGGGCGAGGGGGTTATGAGCCCCTCTCCCCCTGCGGGAGAGGGTGGCCCGCGCAGCGGGTCGGGTGAGGGGTCGAAAGCCGCTAGCCGTAGGGTGGACACCGTGCGCGGAACGGCCTCGCGACCCCTCATCCGGCCCTTCGGGCCACCTTCTCCCGCAAGGGGAGAAGGAGCTCTACAGCGCCACGGCCGTGGCGTTGGGCGGGGGCGCGCCGTACCTGTTGTCGCCCGCCTGGCCGTTGCTGCAGCCGACCCACAGGGTGAAGGCCAGCCAGACGGCGAAGGCGATGAAGCACGAGACGAAGAAGCCGCCCAGCGCCGTCAGGGCCGACAGCTCGGGCTCGCCATTGGTCAGGGCCGCGATGGCCGGCAGCACGCCGATCGACAGGGCCGAGCCCATGACCAGAACCGGCCCGAAGACCCAGGGCAGCACCTGCCACCAGCCCGTCTGACCCATGTCGTGCAGGCGCTTGGAATGGATGCAGATGCTGGAATAGATCGTCGCCAGGGCGATCAGGTGGCCGAACAGCGGCACCCAGCCGACGGCGACGTTGACGCCCAGCAGGACGAGCCAGCCGATCCAGAACGCCTGCCGGCCGATGCGGCCTTCCGGCGAGAGGAACAGGGTCTTCCAATCCATGCGTGGTCTCCAATCTCGGACCCATAGGTAGGGGCCGACGACCCGCGCATGAAGTGAAAAGCGGGTCATGACGCCGTCTTAATGGGCTTTGACGCCGACGGCTCCGCTTGGCCTCAAAAACCACGCAAACCTTTTCGTGATTTTCAGGAGAGCGCCGCGATGAGCGAGTTCCACGAGGCGCGCCTGCCCGCGCGGCTGGCGTTCGGCTGCACGGGCGGGATCGAGCGGCGCACCGACGTCGTCGCCCTGGCCTCGGGCTTCGAGCGCCGGACCAGCGCCTGGGCCCAAGGGCGACGCCGCTATCTGATCGCCACCGCCGCCCGGCCGCTGGACGAGCTCGCCGAGCTCGTCGCGTTCTTCGAGGCGCGACGCGGGCGGCTGGCGGGCTTCCGGTTCCGCGACCCGCTGGACTTCAAGTCGTGCGCGCCCTCGGCCCAGCCGGCGGCGGGCGACCAGGCGCTGGGGACCGGCGACGGGACGCGCAAGGCGTTCCAACTGGTCAAGGCCTATGGCGAGACGCTTCGGACGATCGCCAAGCCGGCGGTAGGCACGGTCAAGGTGGCGGTGGGCGGCGTCCCGCTGGCGGCGAGCGCCTTCGGGGTCGACCCGACGACGGGTGTTGTGACCCTGAACACCGCGCCGCCCGCCGGGGCGGCGGTGACGGCGGGGTTCGAGTTCGACACGCCGGTGCGCTTCGACGTCGACCGGCTGGACGTAACGCTGGAGGGCTTCGCGGCCGGGCGCGTGAGCGCCTGCGCCCTGGTCGAGGTGCGGGTCTGATGCGCGCGTTGCCGGAAGGTCTGGACGAAGCGCGGCTTTGCGATGTCTGGATCCTGGTCCGCGCGGACGGCGCGCGGCTGGGCTTCACCGACCACGACCGCGACCTCGTGGTGGACGGCGTGACCTGCCGGGCCGACGGCGGCTGGAGCCCGGGCGCGGGCGAGAGCGCCGTCGGCTACGCGCCGGGGCAGGGCGCGGCGCTGGGCGTGCTGGACGACGCCGGGATCACGCGGGCCGATATCGAGGCCGGGCTCTATGACGGCGCGCGGGTGGCGGGGCTGAAGGTGGACTGGAGCGCGCCGACGCGTCTCGTCCGGCTGTGGACCGCCACCATCGCCGCCGTGCGCCGGGAGGGCGAGGCGTTCAAGGCGACCCTGGCCGGGCCGGCGGCCGATCTGGAGCGCGTGGCGGGGAGGACCTTCACGCGACTGTGCGACGCGCGGCTGGGCGACGCCCGCTGCGGGATCACGCCGCCGGCGGGGGCGCGCTGCGACAAGCGCTGGACGACCTGTGTCGAGGCCTTCGGCAATGGCGACAACTTCCGAGGCTTTCCGATGGCGCCGGGCGAGGACTTCCTGACGCTGTACCCGGTCGAGGGCGAGCGCAACGACGGGGGACGGCGGTGAGAAGATGCTCCCCCTCTGGGGGAGCTGTCGCGGAGCGACTGAGGGGGCCATCTCGGATGACGCCGCGCTGCCCCCTCCGGCCCGCTGGGCCAACTCCCCCAGAGGGGGAGGAGCTTCGCGCCGCCGCCCTCGCCCACGCCCGCCTGTGGCTGGGCACGCCCTATCGCCACCAGGCCTCTACCCTGGGCGCGGGCTGCGACTGCCTGGGCCTGGTGCGCGGGGTCTGGCGGGCGCTGTACGGCGCCGAGCCGCAGGCGCCGCCGCCCTACCGTCCCGACTGGGCCGAGGTCGGCGCGCGCGAACTGCTGATCGAAGCCTTCGAGCGCTGGCTCGTTCCGATCGACCAGGCCCGGCCTGGCGACGTGCTGGTCTTCCGCATGGCCCCTGGCGTCGCGGCCAAGCACTGCGCGATCCAGTCCGGTCCCGACCGCATGATCCACGCCTATTGGGGCCGGGCCTGCGTCGAGAGCGCCCTGGGGCGCTGGTGGCGCGAGCGGCGCGTGGCCGCCTTTGGTTTTCCTCCCGTCTAGGAGCGCGCGATGGCGCAACTGATCCTTTCCAGCGTCGGCGCGGCGGTGGGCGGCCCGATCGGCGGCGCGGTGGGCGCGGTGCTGGGCGGCCTGGTCGACCAGGCCGCGCTGAGCGCCCTGTCGCCCGCGCGCCAGGTCGGGCCGCGCATCCCGGAGCTGCGGCTGACCGGGGCCAGCGAGGGCGCGCCGCTGCCCTGCGTGTTCGGCCGCGCGCGGGTCGGCGGCCAGGTGATCTGGGCCGCGCGCTTTCGCGAGAAGCGCGTCGAGGGGAGGGTCGGCGGCGGCAAGGGCCAGAAGACCACCGCCTACGCCTACAGCCTGTCGTTCGCCGTGGCCGTGGCCGAGGGGCCGATCGACGGCCTGGGCCGGGTCTGGGCCGACGGCAAGGTCATGGACATGACGGGCGTGACGATGCGCCTGCATCGGGGAACCGAGGACCAGGCACCCGATCCGCTGATCGCCGCCATCGAGGGTCAGGCGCCGGCCTATCGCGGCGTCGCCTATGTGGTGTTCGAGGACCTGCCGCTGGAGCCCTACGGCAATCGGCCGCCGCAGCTGTCGTTCGAGGTGTTCCGCCGGCCGCGCGCGCCGGGGACGTTGGGCCTGGAGGAGCGGCTGAAGGGCGTGTGCCTGATCCCCGGCGCGGGCGAGTTCGTCTACGCCACCGAGGCGGTGCTGCGTCGCGAGGGCCTGACCCGCGCGGCCTCGGAAAGCGTGCACAACGGCGAGGGCCGGCCCGATCTCGTGGTGGCCCTGGATCAGCTGCGGGCCCAGCTGCCGAACGTGGACCACGTGACCCTGGTGGTCGCCTGGTTCGGCACGGACCTGCGCTGCGGCCGGTGCGAGATCCGGCCCGGCGTCGAGCAGGCAGCCAAGGACACCCTGCCGATCACCTGGTCGGTGGCGGGCGTGGACCGGACCGGGGCGCACCTGATCTCGCTGAAGGACGGGGCGCCGGCCTATGGCGGCACGCCGGCCGACGCGGTGGTTTTGCAGGCGATCGCCGAGCTGAAGCGGCGCGGTCTGAAGGTGACGCTCTATCCGTTCATCCTGATGGATCCGCCGGCGGGGCAGGCGGCCTATCCCTGGCGCGGGCGGATCGCCTGCGCGCCGGGCGCGGACGGGACGGCGGCGGCGGTCGACCAGGTCAACGCCTTCTTCGACGGGACCTGGGGCCTGCGGCGGATGGTGCTGCATCAGGCCTCGCTGGCGGTTCAGGCCGGCGGGGTCGACGGCTTCGTGATCGGCTCGGAGCTGCGCGGCGTCACCACCACGCGTGGACCGGGCGGGATCTATCCGGCCGTGGCCAAGCTAAAGAGCCTGGCGGCCGACGCGCGGGCGCTCCTGGGCTCGGAAACCAAGCTCGGCTACGCCGCCGACTGGAGCGAGTATTTCGGCCACCAGCCGGCGGACGGCTCGGGCCACGCGGTGTTCCACCTGGATCCGCTGTGGGCCGATCCGAACATCGATTTCGTCGGCGTCGACTGGTATCCGCCGGTCACCGACTGGCGCGAGGGCGAGACCCACGCGGACGCGGTCGCCGGGTTCCTGGGGCCGCGCGACCCGTCCTATCTGCGGGCCGGCCTGACCGGCGGCGAGGCCTTCGACTGGTACTATGCCAGCCCCGCCGACCGCGACGCCCAGATCCGCGCGCCGATCACCGACGGCGCGCATGGCGAGGCCTGGATGTTCAGGGCCAAGGACCTCAAGAGCTGGTGGAGCAACCCCCACCACGACCGGCCGAACGGGACGCGGTCGGCGACGCCGACGGCGTGGGTTCCGATGTCCAAGCCGATCCGGTTGACGGAATTCGGCTGTCCGGCGGTCGACAAGGGGAGCAACTCGCCGAACCTCTTCATCGACCCGAAGAGCTCCGAGAGCTTCCTGCCGCCCTATTCGACCGGCGAGCGGGACGACTTTGGCCAGCGGCGCTATCTGGAGACGGTGCTGGCCTGGCTGGCCGAGCCGGACGCCAACCCGACGTCCAGCGTCTATGGCGGGCCGATGATCGAGGCGGCCAGCGCCTGGTGCTGGGACGCGCGGCCGTTTCCGGACTTCCCGGCGCGGTCGGACGTCTGGGGCGATGGCGACAACTGGACGCTCGGACACTGGCTGACCGGCCGGGCCGGGATCGCGCCGCTGCCGGAGCTGATCCAGGCCCTGGGCGCGCGGGCGGGCGTGACGATCGACCCGGGCGAGGCCAGCGGGGCGGTGGCCGGCTATGTCCTGGACCGGCCGATGCGGCTGCGCGACGCCCTGTCGCCGCTGACCGAGGCCTTCGCCCTGGACCCCGTCGAGCGGGGCGACCACGTCCGGATGGTCAGCCGCTCGGGCCTCGCCGTCGCGGCCTTGGGCGACGAGGATCTCGTCCTGCCCGAGGATGCGCCGACCGAGACCGAGACCCGCACGCTCGATCCGGCGGCCGAGGCGCTGCGGCTGCGGTTCATCGACGCCGCGCGCGACTATCAGGTCGGGGCGCTGCTGGTCCGGCGCGAGGCGGGCGAGGGAACGCGCGACCAGGACGCGCCGATCGTGCTGGCCGCCGCCGAGGCCGAGGCGGTGGCGCGGCGGATGCTGGCGGCCGACGAGGCGGCGCGGCGCGCGCGGGTCCTGCGTCTGTCGCCGTCGGC
>NZ_CAMQSF010000084.1 GCF_947036865.1 uncultured Caulobacter sp.
GGCCGCCTGGCCGGCGCGGAAGCGCGCGACCATCTCGGCCAGCGAGGCGGCCTCGTTCTTGAGGGCATAGGAGGCGGCGGTCGCTTCCTCGACCATGGCGGCGTTCTGCTGAACGACCTGGTCCATCTGATTGACCGCGATGTTCACCTGGTTGAGGCCGGTCGCCTGCTCGTTGGTCGAGGCCGAGATCTCCGTCATCAGGGCGTCGATCGCCGCGACCTGCTCGACGATACGGCCCAAGGCCTCGCCGGTCTGTCCCACCAGATCCACGCCGGTCTCGACCTGCTGGGTCGAGGTCGAGATCAGGGTCTTGATCTCCTTGGCCGCCTCGGCCGAGCGCTGCGCCAAGGCGCGGACTTCCTGGGCCACGACGGCGAAGCCCTTGCCCGCCTCCCCCGCCCGCGCGGCCTCGACGCCGGCGTTCAGGGCCAGAAGGTTGGTCTGGAAGGCGATCTCGTCGATGACGCCGATGATCTGGCTGACCTGGCTGGCCGAGGTCTCGATCGCCGTCATGGCGCCGACGGCCTGGTCGACGATCTGGCCCGACCGCTCGGCGTCGGCGCGCGCGGTCGCCACCACCTGGGACGCCTCCTTGGCGCCGCTGGCGGTCTTGCGAACCGTGGCGGTGATCTCGTCCAGCGCGGCCGCCGTCTCCTCGAGGCTGGCGGCCTGCTGCTCGGTGCGCCGCGACAGGTTTTCGGAGGCCTGGGCGATCTCGTCGGAGCCGCTGTTGACCCCGCTGGCGGCGGCGGCGATCGCCTGGATCGCCTCACGCATGCGATCGGCGGCGGCGTTGAAATTGGTCTTGAGGCTTTCGGTCTTGGGGGCGAACGGCGTGGTGATGCGGTGGGTCAGGTCGCCGGACGCCAGATGGTCGAGGGCCTCGTTCAGCGAGTTGATCGCGATCGCGTCGTCGCGCGCGATCGCGGCCTTTTCGGCCTCGTTGGCGGCGCGGTCGCCTTCGGCGGCGGCGCGATCGGCGGCGGCGGCGCGCTCGACACGGATCTTCTCGAGGGCCGCGTCCTTGAAGTGCGCCACCGCGGCGGCCATGTCGCCGATCTCGTCCTTGCGGCCCTGGGCGGGTACGGCCACCGCGTTGTCGCCGGCCGCCAGCCGCCGCATGGCGTTGGTCATCGCCGTGACCGGGCTGGCGATCGCGCCGGTCAGCAGCAGGCCGCCGCCGACGGCGATGCCGGCGGTGACGAGAATGCCGATCGCCAGGGCCAGGGTCGATCGCAGCGAGGCCTGCTTCTGGGCCGCCGCTTCGGTCGCCAGCACGGCCTCGGCGTTCTTGGTGATGGCCTCGATCGCGTTTTCCACCGGCTCCACGGCCTTATCGGCGACCCCGTCGTGCTTGACGAGGTCGACCGCCCGCGGACGGGTCGCCGGATCCGCCCCCAGGGTCTCGCCCGGCTCGATGGCCAGCTTGCGATAGTCGGCATAGGCGGCGTCCACCGCCGCGATCCGGGCCATGTCCGCCTTGTCGCCGTCGGCGAGGGTTCGCAGATCACCGAGCGCCTTCAGGAACTTCGGCTTGTGGACCTCCTCCAGGCGCTTGACGTAGTAGGTGTCGCCCGACAGCAGGAAGCCGCGCAGCGAGTTCTCCTGCCGGGTCAGGCGGAAGGCCGCCGCATCGGCGGCGCGGACCATCTCGTAGGCTCGCTCGGTGCGCTCCACCGACTGACCATAGCTTGTGGTGTTGGCGTAGAGCGTGACGCCCATCACCATGATCGTCGCCAGCATGACGGCGAACACCGTCATTAATTTCTGGGGGATTTTCAGGTCGCCAAAGGACACGGTCCGGACTCCTCGCAACGGTCGCGACGAGCGGTAAGCCTCGGATAACGCTGCTATTTCACCGTTCGCCGTCGACCCAGGAGTCCGGTGAAATCAGTTGCCGACATGTTAACCTTGACGCGGCGTAAGGTCGCATGGGCGACATAGCGAAACCCATTTTGGGTTAGTGCGCCTCATCCCAGTTGAGCGCCGCGCGCGCCTCCACCGTAAGCGGCACGCTGATGGCCACGGCGGGCTCGGCGGCGCGCTCCATGACGCTCCGGATCACATCGCACGCGCGATCGGCCTCGTCCGCCGGCGCCTCGAAGACCAGTTCGTCGTGGACCTGCAGCAGCATCCGCGCCTGGAGGCCGGCGGCCTCCAGGGCGGCGGGCATGCGGATCATCGCCCGGCGCATGACATCGGCGGCCGCGCCCTGGATCGGCGCGTTGATCGCCGCGCGCTCGGCGAACTGCCGGTGGGCGACCGACTTGGCCTCGATGTCGGGGATGTTGATCTTCCGGCCGAAGATCGTCGTCACATAGCCATGCTCGCGCACGAAGGCCTTGGTGGCGTCCATATAGGCCTGGATGCCCGGGAAGCGCTCGAAATAGGTCTTGATATAGGCCCCCGCCTCGCCCTGGCCGATGCCCAGCTGGTTGGCGAGACCAAAGGCGCTGATGCCGTAGACGATGCCGAAATTGATCGCCTTGGCCCGGCGGCGGATCATCGGGTCCATGCCCTCGATCGGCGTGTCGAACATCTCCGAGGCCGTCATGGCGTGGATGTCGAGGCCCTCCTGGAAGGCCTTCTTCAGCTGCGGGATGTCGCCGATATGGGCCAAGAGGCGCAGCTCGATCTGGCTGTAGTCGGCGCTGATCAGCACCTTGCCCGGCTCGGCCACGAAGGCCTTGCGGATCTTGCGGCCCTCCTCGGTGCGGACCGGGATGTTCTGCAGGTTCGGGTCCGACGAGGACAGTCGCCCCGTCGTGGTCGCCGCCAGGGCGTAGGACGTGTGCACGCGCCCCGTCCGCTCGGCGATGGCGGCGATCAGGTTCTCGGTATAGGTGCCCTTCAGCTTCGAGAGCTGGCGCCAGTCGAGCAGCACGCGCGGCAGCTCGTGCTCGAGGGCCAGGCTTTCCAGGACGTCGCTGTCGGTCGACCACTGGCCGGTGGCGGTCTTCTTGCCGCCCTTCATCTGCATCTCGCCGAACAGCACGTCGCCGATCTGCTTGGGGCTGCCCAGGTTGAACGGCCGGCCGACCAGCGCGGTGGCCCGCTCCTCGAACTTGGCCATGCGCATGGAGAACTCGTTGGAGAGCAGGCGCAGCGCCTCGGGATCGACCCGGACGCCTTCGTTCTCCATCGCCGCCAGCACGGCCGGCATCGGCCGCTCCAGGGTCTCGTAGACCGCGGACAACCCCTCGCGGGCGAGCCTCGGCTTCAGCACCTCCCACAGGCGCAGGGTGACGTCGGCGTCCTCGGCGGCGTAGGCGGTCGCCTCGGCCAGGGCGACGTGCTTGAAACTGATCTGGGCCTTGCCGGTCCCGGCCACCTGCTTGAACGGGATCGGCTTGTGGCCCAGCCACAGTTCCGACAGCTCGTCCATGCCGTGGCCGTGCAGGCCCGCCTCCAGCACGTAGGAGATCAGCATGGTGTCGTCGATCGGCGCGACCTGGATCCCGTGGCGGGCCAGGACGGCGATGTCGTACTTGGCGTTCTGCGCGACCTTCAGCACCGCCGGGTCTTCCAGCAGCGGCTTGAGCGTGGCGATCACGTCGGCCAGCGGGATCTGCACGAGATCGGCGGCGGCCTCCAGCGCCAGGCCTTCCTTCTCGCAGTGGCCGACCGGGATGTAGCAGGCCTCGCCGGCCGCCACGGCCAGCGAGATCCCGCAGAGGCCCGCCGTCGCCGAACCCAGCGCGTCGGTCTCGGTGTCGAAGGCCACGACGCCCTTGGCCGTCGCCCTGGCCACCCAGGCCTTCAGGGTCTCGACGTCACGGACGCAAGAATAGGTCGCGTGGTCGATGGTGATCGGCTCGGCCGCCGGCTTGGCGGCGGCGCGGGCGGCCGCGCCCATGTACGAGACGGTGGTGACCGGCGCCTTGGGCTGGGCCGGCGGACGATCCAGGGTCCCCGGCGCGGCGGCGGCCGAACCATCGCCCACGCGGCGGGCCAGGGACCGGAACTCCATCTGGTCCAGGAAGGCCGCCAGCGCCGCCTTGTCCGGCTCGCGCACCTTCAGATCGTCCAGCGGCTCGGGCAGCGGGGTGTCGCAGTCCAGCTTCACCAGGGCCCGCGACAGGCGGATCTGGTCGGCGAAGGCGATCAGGGTCTCGCGGCGCTTGGGCTGCTTGATCTCGCCGGCCCGCTCCAAGAGCGTGTCGAGATCTCCGTACTCGGTGATCAGCTGGGCGGCGGTCTTGATCCCGATGCCCGGCGCGCCCGGCACGTTGTCGACGCTGTCGCCGCACAGGGCCTGCACGTCGACGACCCGCTCGGGATAGACGCCGAACTTCTCGAACACCTGCTCGCGGTCGATCCGCACGCCCTTCATCGGGTCGTACATCGACACGCCATCGCCGACGAGCTGCATCAGGTCCTTGTCGGACGAGACGATCACCGCCTCGCCGCCGACCTCGCGGGCCTTGCAGGCATAGGCCGCGATCAGGTCGTCGGCCTCGTAGCCCGGCAGCTCGATCGCGGGCACGCCGAAGGCCCGGGTGGCCTCGCGGACCAGCGGGAACTGCGGGATCAGGTCCTCGGGCGGCGGGGGGCGGTGGGCCTTGTACTGGTCGTAGAGCTTGTTGCGGAACGTCTGCTCGGAGTGGTCCCAGATCACCGCCAGGTGCGTCGGCGTATCGCCCTGCATGTCGCGCAGCAGCTTCCAAAGCATGTTGCAGAAGCCCTGCACGGCGCCCACCGGCAGGCCGTCGCTCTTGCGGGTCAGCGGCGGCAGGGCGTGATAGGCGCGGAACAGATAGGCCGAGCCATCGACCAGGAACAGCCGGACGGCGGGGCCGTCCTGGGTCAGGTGAGCGGCGGGCGGGGCTTCGGAGACGACGTCGGTCATGGCGGCGAACATAGGCAAGGCCGGGCCTCGCGGAAACCCTCTGGCGAGAGGCGATCGGATCGCCTAGGCTCGACCTAAGGTCGCGCCCCGCGAGGTCGCCGCCTGCCGTTCCAAGGGGGTTCATCGTGCCGCATCGTAAGCTTCTCCTGGCCCTTCTGGCCGCGGGTCTCTGCGCCACCGCCGCCGCGGCGAGCGCGCGGGACGACGATGACGGCGACGACGGCCCGCAGGCGGGCTGGAAGCCGCAATGGACGACGAACGCCCCCCGCGACAAGGTCAAGGCGGCCTTTCCCAAGGGCGCCAAGGAAAGCGGGCGCGCCGCGCTCGACTGCGTCGCCACCAAGGACGGCAAGCTGGTCGACTGCAAGATCGCCAAGGAAATGCCCGCAGGCCAGGGCTTCGGCGCGGCGGCCCTGACCCTGGTCGGCTACGAGCGGATCAAGACCAAGGACGACCAGGGCGCCTCGGTGGCCGGCCGCCCCGTGCGCACCTGGTTCGAACTGCTGGCCCCCGGCGACGCCAATCCCGACTGGCTCAAGCGCCCCACCGCCTCGGACCTCGCCGCGGTGTTTCCCAAGAAGGCCGTGGCCAGCGGCCAGAGCGGGCGGGCCAGCATCCAGTGCAAGGTCACGGTCGAGGGCTTCCTAGAGGCCTGCAAGGTCAAGAGCGAGGACCCGGTCGGCTACGGCTTCGGCGCGGCGGCCCTGCAACTGGCGCCGCAGCTGCGGATGACGCCGAAGATTCGGGGCGGCAAGCCCGTGCCCGGCGGCGACGTGACGGTGCCCGTCATCTGGCCGAACGTGCCGCAGGGCCTGACCCTGGGCCCCAGCCTGGTCCGCGACCTGCCGTGGATCCAGGCGCCGACGGAGGCCCAGGTCAAGGCCGCCTGGCCCAAGGAAGCCGCCGGCCTCGCCTCCGGGCAGGCGGCCCTGCGGTGCGGTCTCGCCAAGACCGGCGCGCTGACCGACTGCGACGTCATCGCCGAAAGCCCAGGGGGCAAGGGGTTCGGCAAGGCGGCCAAGGGGCTGGCCAAGGCGTTCCGCGTGGCTTTCCAGCCCGAGGACGCCAAGACCCTGTCCAATCTGAAGGTCGATCTTCCCTTCCGCTTCCGCTCGCCGTCTGAGCCGGACGGTCGTCGCCTGACCCGCCCGCATTGGGTGCGCACCCTGACCGCCGAGGGCATGGCCCTGGCCTATCCGGAGGCGGCGGTGAAGGCGGGCGTGAAGACCGGCCAGGGCGCGGCGCGGTGCACGGTCACGGCCACGGGCGAACTGGCCGATTGCCAGGCGGTGCGGGAGTCTCCGGCGGGCCTCGACTTCGGGGCGGCGACGAT
Source organism: uncultured Caulobacter sp. (assembly GCF_947036865.1). Classification (GTDB taxonomy): domain Bacteria; phylum Pseudomonadota; class Alphaproteobacteria; order Caulobacterales; family Caulobacteraceae; genus Caulobacter. Next base: position 6,183 of record NZ_CAMQSF010000084.1, read on the forward strand.
CAAGGCCGTGGCGGCTTTGCGCATGAACCCCTGGACCGAGGACGGTGACCCCGTCGAGGGCCTGACCATCACCATCCCGGTGCAGTTCAACTGGGAAGGCGAGCCGCCCCAGAGCGCGAAGCCGGCGCAGGGCGCCGCCGCGCCCTCGCCGGAGCATCGCTGATCGCCGGGCCAACTTTCCTCGCCTTGCGCCCGCCGGGCATGAGGCGTACGGGAACCGCCACGCCGCGACGTCCGCGGACGGAAGTGAGGAGAGCGCGATGGGTTACCGGGTCGCCGTGGTCGGCGCCACGGGCAATGTGGGCCGCGAGATGTTCAACATCCTCGAGGAAGTGAAATTCCCCGTGGACAAGATGCACGCCATCGCCAGCCGCAAATCCATCGGGGTCGAGGTCTCGTTCGGCAACGAGATTATTCGCTGCGAGGACCTGGAGCAGTTCGACTTCTCCAAGGTCGACATCGTGCTGATGAGCGCCGGCGGGTCGATCTCCAAGGCCTGGGGCGAGAAGATCGGCGCGGCCGGTCCGATCGTCATCGACAATTCCAGCCACTTCCGGATGGATCCGGACGTGCCGCTGGTCGTGCCGGAAGTGAACCCCGAGGCGGTCAATTCCATCCCGAAGAACATCATCGCCAACCCCAACTGCTCGACGGCGCAGTTGGTCGTGGCGCTGAAGCCGCTGCACGACGAGGCCAAGATCAAGCGGGTGGTCGTCTCGACCTATCAGTCGGTCTCGGGCGCGGGCAAGGAAGGCATGGACGAGCTGTGGGACCAGACCAAGGGCGTCTACGTCCTGGGCGCCCCGCCGCCCAAGAAGTTCACCAAGCAGATCGCCTTCAACGTCATCCCCCACATCGACGTCTTCATGGACGACGGCTTCACCAAGGAAGAGTGGAAGATGACCGTCGAGACCCAGAAGATCCTGGATCCGAACATCC
>NZ_CAMQSF010000085.1 GCF_947036865.1 uncultured Caulobacter sp.
CTTGATCTCCTTGGCCGCGTCGGCCGAGCGCTGGGCCAGGGCCCGGACCTCCTGGGCCACGACCGCGAAGCCCTTGCCGCTCTCGCCGGCGCGGGCCGCCTCGACCCCGGCGTTCAGGGCCAAGAGGTTGGTCTGGAAGGCGATCTCGTCGATCACCCCGATGATCTGGCCGATCTTGTCCGACGACTCCTGGATGGCGCTCATCGCCGCGACGGCGCGCGCGACGACCTGGCCCGAGGTCTCGGCCTGGGCCTTGGCCTGGCTGACCACGGCCGCGGCCTCGCGTGCGCCCTCGTTGGCCCGGGCGACGGTCGAGGAAATCTGGTCCAGCGACGCGGCGGTCTCCTCCAGGCTGGCGGCCTGCTGCTCGGTGCGCCGCGACAGGTCGTCGGCGGCCGAGGCGATCTCCTCGGAGCTGGCGCGCATGGCCTGAACCCCGCTCGAGATCGCCGACAGGGTCTGCGACAGGCGCGCCAGGGCGGCGTTGAAGTCGGTGCGCAGCGCCTCGTAGGCGGGCGGGAACGGCTGGGGCAGGCTGGCGGTCAGGTCGCCCTCGGCCAGGCGCCCGAGCGCGGCCGCCAATTCGCGCACGACCGCCTGACGCTCGGCGTCGGAGCGCGCGCGCGCCTGCTCGTTGGCCTCGCGCTCGGCCTCGCTCGCCGCCCGCGCCGCGTCCTGTTCGAGGCGCGATTGGCGACGCTCGAGGGCGGCGTTGCGGAACACGACGATCGTGCGGGCCATGGCGCCCAGCTCGTCCTGGCGGTTCCGGAACGGCGGCTCGCGCTCGTAATCGCCCTCGGCCAGTCGGCCCATATAGTCGCCGATGATCCCCAGCGGGCGCAGCAGGCGCGTGCGGGTCAGAACGATCGCGGCGCCGCCCAGCACGCAGGCCAGGGCCGCGAAGACCAGGGCCACGGCGATGGCGAGCTTCTGCTGGCCGAGGATCTCCTTCTCGTGCGCCCGATCCTGGACGCCCTGACGGCTTTCCAGCCGAGCGATCGCCGCCCGCGCGGCCTCCATCTTGCCGGCCAGGGTCTCGCTGGTCGCGTCGAACTCGCCCATCAGCGTGTTGCCGGCCTCGGCGCCGCCGTCGACATAGCGGTGCGCCATCTTCTGGCCGGTCTGGTAGTAGGCGGGGAAGGCCGCGTCCGCCTCGGCCAGGGCCTGTTTCAGCTCCGTCGCGCCCAGGGCGTCGGCCAGGACGCTGGCCCGCGCCACGTCGGCCTTGAAGGCCTCGGCGTTCTTGGCCGCTTCGGCCCAGCCGTCGTCGAGCCCGTTCTGGCCCCGGGTGGCCGAAACGTCCGTCAGGAACTGCTGCACCTGCACCACGTCGAGCTGGATCTGCTTGGCCAGCACCGACAGCTCCAGCGTCTGGCTCTGGACGCGATCATCGCGCGCGGCCTCCGCGGCCCGCGCGCGACGCTGGACCTCCATGGTCGCGCTGGCGCCCAGGGCGGCGATGACGCAGAAGGCGCTCAACCCCACGATCAGCAGAGTAATAAAGCGCTCCAGCTTCCGAGAAGAAAACGTTTGCACCTTGGCATTGCTGACAGACACGGAGCGCAACCCTCGAACAGAAAGATTTCCTTTTGTCGGGTCGCGTATCGATGATTTATGATTAAGGACCGCATAATGACCGGGCGACGGAAACTCAAACCTGGTATCCGACCTTTCGACCTTGATCGGCGCCTTGAACATTTGTGACTTAGAGTTGTCGTTTCAGGGTTTGAACTGGCCGATATCCCCGACGCGCTGCCGCTGGAGTTGAACCCGTCGCCGGACGCGGGGGCCGCGACCAAGCGCCACGGTTTCGCGATATTAACCGTCCGCGAGGACCGGACCGACCAGCGATCTCCTTTCCGGCCCGATCCGCCCGGCGCGGCGGGACAGGGCGCGGCTCACCCGGCCCGCCCCCTTGCGTATCGGAACCTGGACCCCTATCCTCCCAGCCCCCGGTTGCGCGCGCCCGTGACCGGAAGATCTTCCTTCCAAGGCGTCCGAGCTAAAATCCGCAATGGAAAAAGTGCCGATGACCGTCGGGGGTTATCAAACCCTCGACGAAGAACTGAAGCGTTTGAAGACCGTGGAACGGCCATCCGTGATCGCCGCGATCGCGGAGGCGCGCTCGCACGGCGACCTTTCGGAAAACGCCGAATACCATGCCGCCAAGGAACGCCAGGGCTGGATCGAGGGCCAGATCGCCGAGATCGAGGACAAGATCGCCCGCGCCCAGGTCATCGACGTTTCCAAGCTCTCGGGCAAGCAGATCAAGTTCGGCGCCACCGTCTCGGTCATCGACGAGGACACCGAGGAAGAGGCGCGCTACCAGATCGTCGGCGACCACGAGGCCGACGTGAAGTCGGGCCGCATCTCGCTGTCGTCGCCGCTGTCGCGCGCGATGATCGGCAAGGAGGTCGGCGAGGTGGTCGAGGTCAACACGCCCGGCGGCGTCAAGGCCTACGAAATCACCAAGGTGGAGTGGCTGTAAGGCGCGCCCGCGCCACAGCTACGCCATAACTCGGGTCCAATGGAACAAGGCCGCGCCCGCGGCCTTGTTTCGTTTGCGTTGTTCGGGGACGACGACTTGGCCGAAGCTCCCACAGATGCGCCCGCTCCGGCTCCGCTGAAGGTCTGGGCCGTGTCCGACGGCCGGGCCGGCATCGAGGCCCAGGTGGTCGGCCTGTCCGAGGCGATCGCCCGCCTGGTTCCGTGCGAGGTCACCGTCAAGCGCGTCGGCTGGAAGGGCGACACCGGCCGCCTGCCCTGGTGGCTGAACCTGGCGCCCCGCCGCTGGCTGACGCCCGAGAGCGATCTGCCCGCCGGGCGGAACAAGGCCGACTGGCCGGACCTCTGGATCGCCGCCGGCCGCGCCACCCTGCCCCTGTCGATCCGCGCCCGTCGCTGGTCCGGCGGCAAGACCTTCGTCGTCCAGATCCAGGATCCGCGCGTCCCCGCGACCATGTTCGACCTGGTGGTGCCGCCCAAGCACGACCGGATGTCGGGCGACAACATCTTCGCCATCACCGGCTCGCCGCACCGGGTGACGCCCCAGCGGCTGGCGGCCGAGTACGAGGCCTTCAAGGACCTCATCGACGCCCTGCCCCGCCCGCGCGTGGCGGTGCTGGTCGGCGGCAAGTCCAAGGCCTTCGACCTCTCCAGCGAGCGCGCCGCCCAGATCGCCCATTCGATCCAGATCCCGCTGGAGCAGGACGGCGGCAGCCTCTTGATGACCTTCTCGCGCCGCACGCCCGACCCGGCCCGCGCCCTGATGACCGCCCGCCTGCGGCATCTGCCCGGCATGATCTGGCCGAATGGCGCCGGAAGCGGCGAGGGTCCGAACCCCTATTTCGCCTTCCTGGCGGCGGCCGACTACATCCTCGTCACCGAGGACTCGACCAACATGGCCACCGAGGCGGCGTCGACCGGCAAGCCGGTTTTCGTGCTGAAGATGGACGGCGCCAGCCTGAAGTTCCGCCTGTTCCACGAGGAACTGGAGCGCCTGGGCGCGGCGCGGCCCTATGGCGGCGCGTTCCACGGCTGGACCTACGAGCCGGTCAACGAGACCGACCGCGCCGCCCGCGAGGTGCTGGCGCGGATCGGGGTGGAGGTTCCAGAGCCCGTGATCGAGGGCGCCAAGGCGCCGAAGCCGCCGCGAAAGCCTCGAACGAAGACGGCGGCGGATCCGGCTTCGAAGCCCGCCGCCAAGCCGAGAACCTCACGCGCGGCAAAGGCGAAAGCCTGATTTTTCCGCTTGCGCGCGCGAGCGCGTTCTCTCAACGGTCTTCACGGGGTTAAGCGGCGATCCCTTCCGCCGCCCGGCCTGGGCTTGTCGCCGACGCCGAACCAGCGCGATATCCGCCTATGATCCTCGCCATTCTGCAAGCCCGGATGAGCTCCACCCGCCTGCCGGGCAAGGTGCTGATGCCGCTGGTCCGCCAGCCGATGATCGTCCGGCAGATCGAGCGGGTGGCGCGGGCCCGGCGCATCGACAAGATCGTGGTGGCCACCTCCGACCGGCCCGAGGACGACGCCATCGAGGCCGCCGTCCGCCGCGAGGGGATCGCGGTGTTCCGGGGCTCGCTCGACAACGTCCAGCAGCGGTTCATCGGCGCCCTGGACGCCCATCCGGCCGACCACGTCGTGCGCCTGACCGCCGACTGCCCGCTGGCCGATCCGAGCCTGATCGACGCCACGATCGACCTCTGCCTGGCCGAGGGCGCCGACTACGCCAACAACACGCCCAAGGGCCGCGCCCACCCCAAGGGCACGGACATCGAGGTGATGACCGCCGCCGCCCTGCGCCGCGCGGCCGCCGAGGCGACCACGAAGGAAGCCTTCGAGCACGTCACCTGGGACCTGTGGAACCAGCCCGACCGCTGGAAGGTCGCCTGGCTGGCCTGCGAGCCCGACCAGGGCGCGGTGCGCTGGACCGTCGACCGGCCCGACGACTACGCCTTCGTCGCGGCGGTCTATGACGCGCTCTATCCGAAGGACCGGGCCTTCACCTCCGACGATGTCCGCGCCTTCGTGAAAAGCCGCCCCGACCTCGCCGACTACGGCGGCGACCGGCGGGTATGACCAGGGTCCTGTTCGTCTGCGCGGCGGGCCCCCGCGTCGGCGGCGGCCATGTGATGCGCTCGCTGACCCTGGCCCGGGCGCTGGCGACGCGCGGCGCGACCTGCGCGTTTCGCGCCTCGCCGGAGGTCGAACAGGTGCTGGCGGCCTTCGGCCCGGACATGCCCGTCACCGATCGCGAGGATGACGCCGACGCCCTGGTCTTCGACAGCTACGCCCTGACGGCGGACGACCACCGCGCCGTCGCCCGAGGCCGTCCGACGCTGGTCATCGACGACCTGGCCGACCGGCCGCTGGCCGCCGACCTCGTCCTGGACTCCGGCCCGGCGCGCGCGGCCGCCGACTATGCCGACCTGGTCCCCGAGGGCGCGACCCTGCTTCTGGGCCCTCGCTACGCACCGGTGCGGCCGGCCTTCGCCGAGTTGCGCGCGGCCGCCCTGGCCCGCCGGGCCGAGCGCGGTCCGGTCCGGCGGATCCTGGTCTCGCTGGGGCTGACCGACGTGGGCGGCGTCACCGGACGGGTCCTCGACCTGCTGCGCCCGATCGCCGGCGAGGCGCGGCTGGACGTGGTGGTCGGCGGCGGCGCGCCCAGCCTGCCGGCGCTCTGGGATCTGGCCGCGAAGGACCGGCGCGTCGTGTTGCACGTCGACACCCAGCACATGCCGGAGCTCGTTCTGGACGCGGACCTGGCGATCGGCGCCGGCGGCTCCACCACCTGGGAGCGCTGCGTGCTGGCCCTGCCCGCCCTGACCCTGATCCTGGCCGACAACCAGGTCGCCGCCGCCCGCGCGCTGGAGGCCGCCGGGGTCACGCCCTGCCTGGACGTCGCGGCTCAGAACTTCGAGACCCGGTTCGTCGCCACCGCCGAGGGGCTGCTGACCGACGCGGAGGCCCGCGCGGCGCTGTCGACCGCCAGCGCGAAAGTCTGCGACGGCCTGGGCGCCGAACGCGTCGCCGACGTCTTCCTCGGCCTCTAGCGAACACCGTTCAGATCGCTCATCCTCGCCGCTTCTCAAGGAGGGGCGAACATGGCGCGGGCGAAATCGGTGGTGATCACCGGCGTGTCCACCGGCATCGGCTGGGGCGCGGTCAAGGTGCTGGTCGGCAAAGGCTTTCACGTCTTCGGCAGCGTGCGCAAACAGGCCGACGCCGACCGGCTGAAGGCCGAGTTCGGCGACGCGTTCACGCCGCTGATCTTCGACGTCACCGACGCCCCCGCCGTCGCGGCCGCCGCCAAGCAGGTCGAGGCGGCGCTGAGCGGGGCGACCTTGGCGGGCCTCGTCAACAACGCCGGCATCGCCGTCGCCGGACCCCTGCTCTACCTGCCGCTGGACGAATGGAAGACGCAGCTGGACGTCAACCTGACCGGGGTGGTCATCGCCACCCAGGCCTTCGCGCCGCTGCTCGGCGCCGGCGGCCCGCGCGTTCCGAACCCCGGCCGGATCGTCAACATCTCGTCGGTCGGCGGCCGCAACGCCAATCCGTTCATGGGCCCCTATTGCACGACCAAGTTCGGGCTGGAGGGCCTGTCGGAGTCGCTGCGCCGCGAACTGCTGCCGTTCGGCGTCGACGTGGTGGTGGTCGCGCCGGGCGCGGTGGCCACGCCCATCTGGGACAAGGCCGACGAGACCGATACCGCCCGCTATGCCAACACCGCCTACGCCCCCGCCCTGGAGCGCCTGCGCCAGTACATGCTGTCGGTGGGCAAGTCCGGCCTGCCGCCGGAGCGCATCGGCGAGGCCATCGCCACCGCCCTGACCGCGCCCAAACCCAAGACCCGCTACGTCGTCTCGCCCTCGCCGCTGCAGGTGCTGATGACCGAAGTGCTGCCGAAGCGGAACCTGGACCGGGTGATCGGCAAGCGGCTGGGGCTGCTGCCGGAGTGAGCGGCGGGAACGCGGACTTTCCGAATGACCGGGAAGGGTGGGGAGCGGGCACAAGGAAGCCCTCTCTCATAGAGAGAGGGAGGGGCCCGCGCCGCAGGCGTGGGAGGGTGAGTGGGTAGGCGAAGCCCGAGGACGCTTCTGGCGCTGCTTGGATCCATGTGCCGGCACGCCGGCTGACGGCGTAACCACTCACCCTCCCAAGCTTCGCTTGGGCCCCTCCCTCTCTCAAAGAGAGAGCAACCATGTTGTTCATGCGATCTGAGGGAGCCAGGGCTGGCTTCTAG
>NZ_CAMQSF010000086.1 GCF_947036865.1 uncultured Caulobacter sp.
CTCTGGGGGAGGTGGCCCAGAGGGCCGGAGGGGGCCAGCTCGGCGATGGCGATGCTGCCCCCTCCGTCGCGCCGCGACACCTCCCCCAGAGGGGGAGGATCTCCGCCCCCGACATCGACCTCGTCCTCGGCTCGGGCGGCGCGCGGCCGGTGGTGGAGGTGCTGGTGTCGAGCGGTCGCGTGCCGTGGGCCGGGCACACGGCCGAGCACGCCATGGCCGAGGTCTATGACATCATCAAGCAGGCCAAGACCGCGCTGGTCTTCGTCAACACCCGCTTCCAGGCCGAGTTCGCGTTCCAGCGGCTGTGGGAGCTGAACGATGAGGGTCTGCCGATCGCCCTGCACCACGGCAGCCTCTCGGCCGAGCAGCGGCGCAAGGTCGAGGCGGCCATGGCGCGCGGCGAGCTGCGGGCCGTCGTCTGCACCTCGACCCTCGACATGGGCATCGACTGGGGCGACGTCGATCTCGTTATCCAGCTGGCCGCGCCCAAGGGGGCCTCGCGGATGGTCCAGCGGATCGGCCGCGCCAACCACCGGCTGGACGAGCCCAGCCGCGCCCTGTTCGTGCCGGCCAGCCGCTTCGAGATGCTGGAATGCCGCGCCGCCGCCGACGCCATCCTGGAGAACCACCTGGACGGCGAGCCGGCGCGCGTCGGTACGCTCGACACCCTGGCTCAGCACGTCATGGGCTGCGCCTGCTCCGAGCCGTTCGAGATGACCGCGCTCTATGACGAGGTTCGCTCGGCCGGTCCCTATGCCGAGCTCTCGTGGGAGGACTTCGAGACCGTCGTCGACTTCGTCTCGACCGGCGGCTACGCCCTGCGCACCTACGACAAGTTCCGCCGCATCGTCCGGAACGAGGACGGCCTGTGGACCGCCCGCAACGCCCAGGCCCGGCAGCAGCACCGGATGAACGTCGGGGCCATCGTCTCGCCCGGCATGATCAACATCCGCATCGGCGGCGGCAAACGTCCCATGGGAGGGCGCAAGATCGGCGAGGCCGAGGAAGGCTATTTCGAGCAGCTGACGCCGGGCGACACCTTCGTCTTCGCGGGGCAGGTCTGGCGCTATAACAGCCTCGTCGGCGCCGACGCCTTCGTCTCGCCCGCGCCCAACGACGATCCGAAGATGCCCAGCTGGGGCGGCTCGAAATTCCCGCTTTCCACCTATCTGGCCAGCCGCGTGCGCCAGATGATGCACGACGAGCGCGAGTGGACGGCCCTGCCCGCCGACGTCCAGGAGTGGCTGGCCTGGCAGAAGCTGCGTTCGGCCATCCCCGACGAGGGCGAGATGCTGCTGGAGACCTTCCCGCGCGGGAAGCGCTTCCACCTGGTCTGCTACCCGTTCGACGGCCGCCTCGCCCACACCACCCTGGCCATGCTGCTGACGCGGCGCCTGGACCGTCTGGGCGTCGGACCACTGGGCTTCGTCTGCAACGACTACGCCCTCAATGTGTGGGCGCTGCGACCGATGGATGGTCTCGATCTCGACGAGCTCTTCGCCCAGGACATGCTGGGCGATGATCTGGAGGCCTGGCTCGACGAGAGCTTCATGATGAAGCGGGCCTTCAAGCATTGCGCCCTGATCGCCGGTCTGATCGAACGCCGCCACCCCGGCGCCGAGAAGTCCGGTCGCCAGGTGACCTTCTCCACCGACCTGATCTACGACGTGCTGCGCAAACACCAACCCGACCATCTGATGCTGCGCTGCGCCCGCCACGACGCGGCCACCGGCATGCTCGACATCGCCCGTCTGGGCGACATGCTGGCGCGGGTGAACGGCCACATCCGGCACGTCGCGCTGGACCGCGTCTCGCCGTTCGCCGTGCCGATCATGCTGGAGATCGGCCGCGAGCGCGCGCCGGGCGACGCCGCCGGCGAGCTGATCCTGGCCGAGGCCGAGGAAGACCTGATCGCCGAGGCCATGCCGTGACTCGCTTTTCCCTCTCCGCCTGCGGGGGCCTGCGGATCGCCCTGGCCGAGGTCGAGGTGATGCTGCGCGGCTCCGGCGCGCTGTGGCTGGAGCGCGAGAGCGCCCTGGTCGTCGCCGATCTGCACTTCGAGAAGGGCAGCAGCTACGCGGCGCGGTTCGGCCAGATGCTGCCGCCCTACGACACCCGCGAAACGCTGGACCGGCTGGATCGCGAGATCGCCCTTCTCTCGCCTCGCCGGCTGATCTTCCTGGGCGACAGCTTCCATGACGGCGACGGCGAGGCGCGGCTGGCGGCCGACGACTATCGACGCCTGGAAGGTCTGGCGCTCGGCCGGGACCTGGTCTGGGCGGTGGGCAACCACGACGCCGACGGCCCCAAGGCCCTGCCCGGCGACGTCATCGACGAGGCCAGCCTGTCGGGCCTGACCTTGCGCCACGAGCCCCTGCCCGGCGTCCAGCTGGGCGAGGTGGCCGGCCACCTGCATCCGGCGGCCAGGGTCTCGAGCGGACGCGCCACGGTCCGCCGCCGCTGCTTCGTCACCGACGGCCAACGGCTGGTGCTGCCCGCGTTCGGCGCGTTCACCGGCGGGCTGAACATCCTGGACGAAGCGTTCTCGAACCTGTTCGCCGGCCCCGTGCTGGCGGGCGCGCTGGGACCCAGGCGGGTCCATGCGGTGGGGGTGAAGTCGCTGCGGCCGGACTAGGCCGCAACGTCACATGTGCAGCGCCTGCTCCAGCGAGAAGGCCAGGGAGATCGCCGCGCCGGCCGTCAGCAATGTGCGCATGCGGGGGCGCCAGCTGGGCCCCTCGTGGTTCGTAACGTCCCACAGCCATTGCAGCAGGAAGAGCAGCAGGAAGCCCGAGAGCTGCCAAGCCGGATCGAACTTCAGCTCGCCCACCAGCAAGCCCAGGGCCGCGAGCGGAAACAGCAGGGAGACGCCCAGAACCCGCCAGCGCGGCGCGGGGTTCTCGATCTCCAGCCCCGTGCGCACGCCGCCGAAGTACGACACCATCGCCGCCGAATAGGCCAGCATCGCCAGCAGGGAAGACTTCTGAACGCTGTCGGGTCCGTAGCAGAACAGCCCCGACGCGACGAAAAAGGGAATGAGGGTCGACAGTCCAAAGACCCATACCGCCGGCGGAACCGGCGTCCGCTCGCCCGCGGACTCACTCATGATCAACTCCTTCGGAAGGCGACCGAAGCCGCCCACCCTGCCCCGAGGGCGACTATTACCGACACCAGCCCGTAGGTCCACGGACGATCTTTCGCGAATAGATACAAGGCTCTCTCGGCGCCGGCCTTCTCGACGACAAAGGTCCGGTCGCGGATGGAGACGGGGGCGCCGTCCTGGAAGAGCACGATGCGCGCGGTATAGCGGCCGATCGGCGCCTCGGCCGGCAGATCGAGTTCCGCGCGGAAAAGCCCTTTGTCGACAAAGCGAACGCCGCGCGGGTCGGCGGCGTAGAGGCCGGCCTTCTGCTTGAGCCGCAACACGGCCCGCCGCCAGTCGAGATAGTCGGCGCCCAGGCGGCTGACGACCACGTCGCGCACGCCATAGGTCGTCTCGACCCGCTGCTCCAGCGGCGCGGCGATCGCCAGATGCTCAAGCCCCGCGCCCAAATGTCGCAGAGGCGCGAAGCCCGCGATGTCCCGCAAGGGGCGCGTCGAGGCCACGCGATAGAAGCCCGGGGCGCCGCGAAACACCACCGGACGGCTGTTCAGCCACAGGCCCGCGACCTGGGTCTTGCGCGCGATCCGCAGCGGCTGGTCGGGTCCGCGCACGATCACGACGATGTCGCTGGGCCGCGCCTTGGGATCGAACACCGCGCCGTACAGCACGATCCGCGCGCCGCGAAAGCCGGAGCTGACGCGGATCTCGGTGTCGGTCAGGGCGGCCGACACCACCGGCGCGGGCGGGGCCTGGACCAGGGGGATCATCGCGGCGTCCCCGTCATCAAGACGAAGGCTTCCTCCGGCTTCAGGAACAGGTCCGCGCCCATCCGCAGGCCGACGAGGAGAACCAGCAGCGCCAGCAGAGCCCGCAGTTCCTCGGCGCGGAAGCGTCCGGACATCCGCGCGCCGAGCTGGGCTCCGACCACCCCGCCGACCAGCAGCAGCGTGGCCAGGACGATGTCGACCGTCTGGTTGCGGCCGGCCTGCAGCACGCTGGTCAGCGAGGTGGTGATGACGATCTGGAACAGGCTGGTGCCCACCACCACCGGCGCCGGCATCCGCAGCAGGTAGATCATCGCCGGCACCAGGATGAAGCCGCCGCCCACACCCATCACCGCCGACAGCACGCCGACGAACACGCCCAGCAGGACGGGCGGGATGACGCTGATATAGAGCCGCGAGCGCGGAAACCGCACCTTGAACGGCAGGGCGTAGAGCAGCAGCGGCCGGCGGTCGCGACGCGGCTTGGGCGGCTCTCCCCGACGCCGACGCAGGATCGCGCCGAGCGACTCCGTCAGCATCAGGCCGCCGATCACGCCCAGAAACAGCAGGTACGAGACCGACACCGCCAAGTCCGCCTGGCCGATCAGGCGCAGCCAGCGGAACACCTCGACCCCGGCGAACGAGCCGATCGCGCCGCCCGTGGCCAGGACCGCGCCCATCCGGAAGTCGACCGCGCGCTTCTTGCTGTAGGCGATGACGCTGGAGACCGACGAGGCGGCGACGTGGTTGGCCTCGCTGGCGACGGCCACGACCGGCGGAATGCCCATGAACACCAGCACCGGCGTCATCAGAAAGCCGCCGCCGATGCCGAACATGCCCGAGATGAACCCCACGAGCCCGCCCAGCACCACGAGCAGCAGCGCGTTCACCGACACCTCGGCGATGGGAAGATAGAGATGCAAAGCTCGCGCGGTCCGTCCGGCGTCAGGAGGGTCCTTGATTGCCGGCTGGGCGGCGGCGCGTCAACGCAAGGCGCTTATCGGGCGTAGACCGAAAGGCGGTTCAGGGTCTCGGCGTCCATGGCGCCGGAGGCCGGCAGGCCCTGGTCGCGCTGATAGGCGGCGATCGCCATCCGCAGCGCGGGCGAGGCCACGCCGTCGCGCGGTCCCTGGTAGTAGCCGAGCTGCGAGAGCACCCGCTGGGCCAGGCCGAGATTGGCGTTCGCGGCGGGCGCGGCCGGCGACAGGCTGGCGGTCTGCACCTGGGTCTGCGGCCGGAACGCCAAGGCGGAACGATCGGCGGTCTGCTGGGCCTCGGCGGTCAGCTGGCCGCGCAAGGCCGCGGCGCGGCTGCGCGCGGTGGCGTCGCCCGCCCGGCCGGCGATCACGTACCACTTGTATGCCTCGGCCGGGTTCTGGCTCACGCCGAAACCGCCCTCATAGAGCTGGGCCAGATTGAACTGGCTGTCGACGAGACCGAGATCGGCGGCCTTGCGGAACCAGCTCGCCGCCGTGGTCACGTTGCGAGGGCCGCCCTCGCCCTTGAAATAGTAGAGCGCCAGGTTGTGCATGGCGCGCGGGTCGCCGCCATTGGCCGCGCGCTCGCTCCAACGCCGCGCCTCGGGCATGTCCTGCTTCACGCCGTACTTGCCGCTCTCGTAAAGCTTCGAGAGATAGAACTGGGCGGCGGGATAGCCGCCGTTGGCCGAGCGCTTGAGGCTGTCGAAGCCCGACCGGTCGCCCGTCTCGATCTTGCGCACGCCCTGTTCGAACAGCGCCTTGCCTTCATCGGTGACCACCGGCGCCGGCGTATCGGCCTGGGCCGGGGTGGCGGCGGTCGCGGTGAGCGCCACGGCGGCGCGCGGCGTTCCCGGCGTGGTGTCGGCCTCGGGACCGTTGACCTCGACATCGGACTTGCGACCGGCGATGGCGGCGGCGACGCGCGCCGGCGTCGTGTTCGCGTTGTCGGCGTTGGCCATCAGGAGGCCGCCGACGCCCGCGCCCAGGGCCGTCGCGGTCAACACGACGGCCACGCCGGTCATGGCGGTGGCGGCCAGGCCGCGCTTGGCCTTCTTGGCGCCGAAGCCGCCGAAGCCGCTGAACAGCGACGAACTGGCCTTTTCGGCCTTGGGCTCGCCCTTGGCCTTCTTGGCCGGCTTGGCCTTGCCGCCCTTGGTCTCGCTGGCCGCGGCGGCGCGCGCGGCGGCTCTCGCCTGTTCGATGATGTCGCGGGTCGACATCGGCCGGGGCGGCTCGGCGGGGGCGAAATCCGAGACCTCCGGCTCCACCTCGTGACGCGGCGTCGGCGGTTCGTCGAAGCCGTCGGCGATCGCGTAGTCATCATGCGCAAAGGCCGGCTCTTCCGGCTCCGCGGCCGGGAATTCGGCGACGTCGAACGCCGAGGCGCGCGGAGGCGCCGGCGGAGCATCGAAGGCGTCTTCGTCGAGATCGTCGTGGGCGACATCGTGGCTGAACGAGGCCGACGAGCTGAAATAGCCCTCTCCGAACGGCGAGGGCGGCGGCGCGGCGCGAGCGGGGGCCGGAGCCGGCGCG
>NZ_CAMQSF010000087.1 GCF_947036865.1 uncultured Caulobacter sp.
GGCCTTCAAATCCGCCTCGGCGAGGAGGCCGTCCAGGGCCAGGCGCTCGACCTCGGCCAGGCGGCGGCGATGCGGCTCGAGCCGGGCCTCGGCGTCATCGACGGGCCGAGCCCGCGCCGCGCCGCGCAGCACCAGCCCCGCCGTCGCGGCCGACAGCCCCGCCGCGGCGATCCAGAAAGCGATCATGGGCGCGTGGTAGCGTGTTCCAGCGCGCTCCGTCAGTAGGAAAAGTGCGTAAGGGTTCCGCGCCTACGGGCTTTAGGCGGCGATCGCCGCCGCGGCGCGCCGCCGCACGATCTCGGCGGTCTTGTCGTCGCGGGTGTAGCTGATGAAGCCGGCCGCCACGTCCAGGTACTTCACGGCCAGGCCGGAGTCGCCGCCCTCGCCGGTGCGCGCCACGTGCAGCACGTCCTCGATATAGGGGTCGAGGCGCCCGTTCAGCTTCTCGAGGATCTTGGTGCGCGCGCTGCCATAGCCGGCCTTGTCGGCGGTCGAGCGCAGCTCGGCCACGAAGGCCAGCGCGCCCTGGGCGCGGCGGATCATCGCCTCGTCCGGCGCCTCGACCAGCTTGGCGGCGCCGCGCGAGCCCTTCTTGGCCATCATCGAGATCGGCCGCGTCGGCAGCGCCTGCTCCAGCGCCTTCTCGGCCTGGCCCATGCGCAGCTCGCAGGCCTTGGCCATCGCCTGCTTGTGATGGGCCAGCCGGCGGCCCCAGGGACCGTCCTTGGCGACGTCGACCGATTGCTGGAACTCAACGATCTGCAGCTGGGTCTTGTGCGCCGCCTGGGCCGCCTCGCGCCCGGCGCGCTCGCCGTCGGCGAAGTCGAAGGTCTCGACCCGGAGGATGGCCGCGTCGATCTCCGCCAGGATCCGCTCGCCGAAGCCCTTGACCTCGGACGAGGCCAGATAGCGGTCGGTCGGGCGATCCATCACCGCCGAGATCACCCGCAGGATGCGCCAGTCGTCGGGCAGGTGGGCCGACAGGATGTCCAGCAGCAGCGGCCCGGCGTCCTCGCTGATCCGGCAGGCGTCGCGATAGGCCAGCCGCGCGGCGGCCGCGCGCTCGCCCGACATGCGGCTGACCCATTCGGCCAGCTTGGGCAGGCACGAGCGGATTATGGCCGACAGCTGCAGGCAAAGCGCCAGCTCCTCGGGATCGCACAGCGAACGCACGCCGTCGAAGGCCGCGTTGTCGGGATCGCGCAGGCCCGCCGCGGCGACCTTGCAGAGCTCGTCGAACAGCTCCGGCACGCCCTGCTCGAGATCCCAGGGATTGCACTTGGCCGCCGCGTCCTCGACGCGCGTCGGCTCCAGGGTCTTCAGCGCCCGCCACAGCCGCGACAGCACCGCCGGCGGAAACTGCGTCTGGCCTTCGGCGCGCTTGGCGCACAGGGGCACGATCGGCGCGAGGATATTGTTGCGGACGAACCGGTTGGCGCTCTCGTCCTCGACGAGGCCCCGCACGGCCGCCAGGGACCCGGTCGCGCCGGCGCCCGACAGGGCCAGCTCCAGGCTGCGCAGCGCCGCGTCCGGAGCGGTTTCCACCAGCGTCCGGATGATCTGCAGTTTATGCGCGGCGATAGCGGCCATGGTCCCCCGCGTCGGACTCGTCCGACCCATAGGCGTCAACCATGTTCGGAACGAGGTTAAGGATTTCCGAAATCACGCGAATTTCAAGGCTTCCGGCGCGAGATGTCGCGGCTCCGAAAGCCCCGGCCTACCTGAAGTTTAGGCGCTCGCGCGGCGATGATCGGAACCGCCCCTCCAACCGCCTTCGACACAACCTTTGGTCAAGCTTCGGCGCGCGGCAAGTCCAGGGTCACGCGCAGTCCGCCCAGCGGCGATTCACCAAGCGCCACCGATCCGCCATAGGCGCGCGCCAATTCGTCGACGATCGACAGGCCCAGGCCCGATCCCGGGGCGTTCTCGTCCAGCCGCTGGCCGCGCTTGAGGGCCTGGGCGCGCGCCTCGGGCGGCAGGCCGGGGCCGTCGTCGTCGACGACCAGGCGCATCCGCGCCTCCCCCGTCGGCGCGGCCTCGGCGCGCACCTTGCCGCGACACCACTTGCCGGCGTTCTCCATGACGTTGCCGGCCAGCTCCATGAAGTCCTGCTTCTCGCCCTGGAAGCACAGGTCGTCCGGACAGCGCCAGTCGATCTCGATGCCGCGTCCGTCGGCCTTGTCCTGGAAGATCCGCTCCAGGGTGACGGCCAGCTCGTCGAGAATGGGCTCGACCGGCGTGCGCTCGCCGCTGGTCTGGGAGCGGGCGGCGGCGCGGGCGCGACGCAGATGGTGGTCGACCTGCTCGCGCATGGTCTGGGCCTGCCGCGCGACGACCTCGGCCAGCTGGCCCGGCTGCTGGGAGGCTTCGGTCAGCATGACCGACAGCGGCGTCTTCAAGGCGTGGGCCAGGTTGCCGACGTGGGTGCGCTGGCGCTCGACGACTTCCTGGTTGTGCGCCAGGAGCGCGTTCAGCTCCCCGGCCAGCGGCGCGAGCTCCTCGGGGTACTCGCCTTCCAAACGCTCGGCCTTGCCGCGCCGCACCGAGGCGACCTCCCGGCGCAGGCGGAACAGCGGCGTCAGGCCGAACCGCACCTGCACCACCACCCCCAGCACCAGGCCGCCGCCCAGGATCAGCAGGGCGATGGCGGTGATGCCGCCGAACCGGTCGGCGTCGGCGTCGATCGGCGAGCGGTCCTCGGCGGCCAGGAACACCACGGGGTCCGGATAGGCCGGCAGCCGGGCCAGCACCGCGGCCGCCCGCAGCGGCTTGTCCTGCGGGCCGCGCATGTTGAAGTACTGGGTCTTGCCCGGCGCGGCGTCCAGCCTGTCGATCTGGTCGGAGGACAGCATCAGGTCGCTGTCGAACAGCGAGCGCGAGCGCTCGACCGGCCGCATCGCTCCGTCCGCCTGCTTGTCCAGGATCACCCAGTAACGGCCGGAATAGGCCCGCGTGGCGCGGATGTCGGTCAGCACCGGCGCGCGCAGCTGCCCATCCTCGACCGTCGAGCCGGCGTAAAGATCGTCGGTCAGCACCGCCAGGGACTGGTCGAACCGGCGGATGGCCGCGCCCCGGAACTGGGCGGTCAGGAACACCCCGGCGATCAGCAAGACCAGCAGGGTCCAGATCCCCGCGATCAGGACCAGGCGGCGGACCAGCGAACGGCGGCGCAGGTCCAGCAAAAGCTTAAGCCGCCTCTTCGCCGGGCAGAGGGGCCAGCCGATAGCCGAGACCCCGAACCGTTTCGATCCGGTCGGCGCCCAGCTTCTTGCGCAGCCGGCCGATGAACACCTCGATGGTGTTGCTATCGCGGTCGAAGTCCTGGTCGTACAGGTGCTCGACCAGCTCGGTGCGGCCGATCACCCGGCCCTGGTGCATCATCATGTAGTGCAGCAGCCGGTATTCCAGCGAGGTCAGGCGCAGCGGCTCGCCATTGACGCTGGCGCGGGCGGCGCGGGGATCCAGCCGCAGCGCCCCGCACGACAGCGACGGCGCGGCGTGGCCCGCCGAGCGGCGCAGCAGCGCCCGCAGGCGCGCCAGGAGCTCCTCGGTGTGGAACGGCTTGGCCAGATAGTCGTCGGCGCCGGCGTCGAAGCCGGCGACCTTGTCGCTCCAGGCGCCGCGCGCCGTCAGGATCAGCACCGGGGTCGTGACATTGCCCCGCCGCCAGCGCTCCAGCACCGAGACGCCGTCCACCTTGGGCAGGCCCAGATCCAGGATCACCGCGTCATACGGCTCGGTCTCGCCCAGGAACTGGGCCTCCTCGCCGTCGGGGGCGTGATCCACGGCGTAGCCGGCGTCGGCCAGGGCCAGCTTCAGCTGGCGCGTCAGGTCGGGATCGTCCTCGACGAGCAGGATACGCATGCAGGACTCCCTGTTTAGCCGCCGCTGACGATCTGGCCGGTGCGGGCGTCGACGATGAAGTCGATGCGGCGCCCGTCGTTGGCCGCCCAGCGCACCCGGTAGTACGAGCCCTCGAGGCCCGCGTCGAGCACGCGGCCGGGCACGCGGCGGCCGATCATCTCGATGACCCGGCCCAGCGGGACCAGCTGGCCCGACTGCACGCCGTCGCGCGCCTGATCCGACTGGGCGCGCCAGCCGGCGCCCAGCGAGTCGGGACCACGATGCTGCGCGAAGCCGGCGCCCGGCAGGGCGGCGGCCAGAGCGGCGGCGGCGAGGATGACGCGGATCGTTTTCATGCTCTCCGGTCTAACGGGCCTTCGCTGAATGGAGACTGAACGTTCAGGTTATGAACGGGCCGCGGCGTTCTGTCACGGTTTCTCGATCCTCTCCGGGGGGCTGGGCGCCCGCTCACATCGCGATCAAGCTCTTCCTCACCGTCAGCCGCACGGTGCGCCCCAGGGGATCGAGATAGTCGGCCTGATAGGCCTGGGGCGTCACGCCGCGGGCGTCCCTCACGACGGGGCGGCTGTAGAAGAGGTTGTCGACCGCCACGGCCACCCGGGTCCCCGCCAGCCAGGGCGAGGCGCGGCCGGCCTTCGCCGCGCGCGGGACCTCGTAGAAGGCCGAGACGTTGAAGATCGTCTGCGGCGAGAAGCGCAGCGCCCCGCCGTTGACCGGGCCGGCGTCGATGACGCTGCCGCCGCGCCAGACGCCGGTCAGATTGACCCCGACGCCCTGGCGGACCGCGTTCAGCCGCCAGTTCAGCTCGTGTCTCGGTTGGCCGCGACGGCTGGTGCTGGCGCCGTTCAGCAGGTCCAGAGGCGGCAGGCCCGCGCGCAGGGTGGTCTGGTCGCGCAGCCGCCAGACGGCGTTCACCGACAGTTGCACTTGGCCGACCTGCTTGCGGCGCGCCTGGATGAGCGCCTTGGACGCCCCCGGCGGCGCCTGGCCCAGAAGCCGGGTCAGGTTGATCCCGCCGCGCAGCTCGGCCCGGTCGATGCCGTCGAAGTTCAGCGGCCGGCTGTCGATGGCGGTCAGCATGCCCGAGGCGTCGCGGGTGAAGCGCTCGGGGAAGGCCGCCTCCAGGGCCGGGGTGATCAGCGGGAAGTTGGCGATCGGATTGTCGATCCGGGTGCGGACATAGTTGAGATTGACGGTCAGCCGCGTCGGCCCGCCGTCCCGCCCCACCGGCCGCAGATTGACCCCCGCCCGAAGGATCCGCCGCCGGTCGTTGGTCAGGGCGGTGTTGCCGCCCTCGAGCCGCGCGACGGTCAGGCTCTGGCCCGTGGCGAAGTCGAAGACGGTCACGCTGGGCGTCAGCAGCACGGGATCGGCGATCTGGTTGGCGGTCGGCGCGGTTTCTTCGTGGCTGACGCCCAGATTGACCGTCACCACCTTGCTCGGCGACCAGTGCAGCCCGGCGCCAAAGGCCAGCCGGTCCTTGACGGTCTCGACGTCATAGCCGGCGTTGACGCTGGCCGTCAGCTCGCCCAGCGCCGGCGCCACCGCCCGCGCGCGGCTGGCCAGCGGCACGTCGATATCGCCCTGCAGCGAGACGGTCCGGCGATCGTAGTCGCTGCTGGAGGCGACCCCGGCGCGCACCGCGTCGGCGGCCTGGCTGATCGTCTCCCCGCCCACCTTCAGCGTCGAGGACACGGGTCCGGCCGCGATCTCGGCCACATCGCCGTTCAGCACCAGCTCGGCCTTGGCGGCGCGGGAGCGGCTCTTGGCGTGGTCAAGGGGATTGGCCTTCAGCAGGCTCGGGGAGACCGGCCCGAACGGATTGACGGTCGGGTCGCGCGCGGCGATCGCCGCCTTCCAGGCGCTGGAGTCGACGCCGCGCCCGGTCGTGGTCTCGACCCTGCCTCGGTCGTAGTCGCCGGTCAGCGACCAGCGCCAGTCGCCGACATAGCCGTTCGCCGCGAGCCCCAGCTGCCCCTTGAAGGTCTCGGCTTCGCGCGCCTGCGACCAGGGCGCGTCCAGATAGCGATAGACGGTGACGTCGCGGCCGAACGGCGAGAACGGACTGCCCGCCGGCAGCCGCACCGAGGTCGCGGGCAGGCCCAGGAAGCTGCTGCGCTTGGCGTCGTCCAGATCAAGACTCAGCGTGACGCTGACCCGCCGCGCGATGTCCCGCGTGATCGCGGCCTTGAAGGTTTCCTGCGCCAGCGCCGGCGCCAGGCTGCGATTGGCGGTCAGGCCCGCCAGGTCCGGCGCGCCCGCTCCCGCCGCGAAGCCCGCCAGGAGCGCCGGGCCGCCAGCCGCCGCG
>NZ_CAMQSF010000088.1 GCF_947036865.1 uncultured Caulobacter sp.
AAAACGCCCCGGCCCGCATCGCCGCCGAGAACAATCTCGACCTCTCCAAGGTCGCCGGCACCGGCAAGGACGGCCGCGTGACCAAGGGCGACGCCCTGGCCGCCCTGGAGGCCCGCGCCGCCGCCCCGGCTCCGGCCGCCGCTCCGGCCGCTCCGCGCGCCCTGCACGAGCGCGAGGAGCGGGTGAAGATGACGCGCCTGCGTCAGACCATCGCCCGCCGCCTGAAGGAGGCCCAGAACACCGCCGCCATGCTGACGACCTTCAACGAGGTCGACATGAGCGCCGTGATGGCCCTGCGCGCCCAGTACAAGGACGTGTTCGAAAAGCAGCACGGCGTGAAGCTGGGCTTCATGTCGTTCTTCGTGAAGGCCTGCGTCGCGGCGCTGAAGGCGATCCCGGACGTCAACGCCGAGATCGACGGCCAGGACGTCATCTACAAGAACCACTACGACATCGGCGTCGCCGTCGGCACCGACAAGGGCCTGGTGGTGCCGGTCGTCCGTGACGCCGACGCCCTGAACCTGGCCGGCATCGAAAAGACCATCGGCGACCTGGGCAAGCGCGCCCGCGGCGGCCAGCTGGCCATCGAGGACATGCAGGGCGGCACCTTCACGATCACCAACGGCGGCATCTACGGCTCGCTGATGTCGACCCCGATCCTGAACGCGCCGCAGTCGGGCATCCTCGGCATGCACGCCATCAAGGAACGGGCGATGGTGGTGAACGGCAAGATCGAGATCCGCCCGATGATGTACCTCGCCTTGTCCTACGATCACCGCATCGTCGACGGCGCCGGCGCCGTGACCTTCCTCGTGAAGGTCAAGGAAGCCATCGAGGACCCGCAGCGCCTGCTGCTGGAGCTCTAGGCTTCACGCCCATTCAGCGATCGCGGCCCCGGTTCAAGCCGGGGCCGTTTGCTTTTCAGGATACGGATGATGGCCAAGGACACGCTCTATCTGCTGGCGATGGACTTCGACAAGGACGGCCAGCGGCGCTTCTGTCCCGACTGCGCGATGATGGAGGGCTATCTGGCCGCGTTCCCGGCGCTGCGTGACCACCTGGACATCGTCCGCGTCGACTACGCCCGCCCCCGCGCGGCCCTGGTCGAACGCCTGGGCGAGGACCATCAGAACGCCCCGACCCTGATCCTCGCGGAAGCCGCGCCCGACGCCGGCCCGCACGGCGAGATCCTGTCGGCCAACGGTCTCTCCTTCCTGACCGACGCCCGCCCGATCACCCGCTGGCTCGCGGCGCGTCATGGGTTGCCGGCGCCGCTTTCATGATCGCGTCCGATGGTGTATCTACAGGTCGTAGATACAGGATGCTTCCATGGGAAAGCTCGATACGCCCTCGGCCCGAGCTAAGCTTTTCATGCACGGCGGAAGCCAAGCGGTTCGTCTCCCAAAGGCGTTCCGCTTCGAGGGGACCGAGGTCCACGTCACGCGCGATGGCGAAAGGGTCATCCTAGAACCGGTCGGACCTAAAGCGCCCCGCACCGCGAAGGATCTGGCGGCGATGTGGGCGAGGATCGATGCTCTGGGCGGCGCTGATTTTCCCGATCGCGAGCAGCCGCCGATGCAAGAGCGCGATTTCGACTGGTGATCCCGCTCGCGCTCGACACCAACGTCATTATCGATCTCATTCGGGGCCGGCGGCCCGAGGTGAGAGCGCGCTATGATGCGCAGATCTTAGCCGGAAGGCCCTTGGTCGCCTCGCTTGTCGTCTATCACGAGTTGCAATATGGCGCTTTCGTCAGCGCGGACCCGAAGCGTCGTTGGAATGCGACCAAGGCGGTGCTGACCGACGTTGCGATCGAACCTCTAGACGAGAGCGACATGCTCGCGGCCGCCATGATCCGGAGCGACCTCAAGCGGGCCGGAAGACCGATCGGACCCTATGACGTTTTGATCGCGGGGCAAGCCGCGAACCGAGGCTGGACGCTCGCTACCTCGAACTTCAGCGAATTTTCGCGTGTGACGGGTCTAACGATCGAAGACTGGTCGGCTGACGCGTCCAGTCGCAAGCCTTGATATTCCGTCCTACCGGATCGCCTTCAGCACCACGTCGCCCAGGCTCGCATAGTCGCCGTTGAAGTGGTGGCCGCCGGGCAGGCGGACCTTGGCGACCTGCGCGTCGGGCAGGCTGGCGCAGATGTCGGCGTGCTCCTTGGCCCCGTAGACGCAGGTGATCTTCAGATCGGTCAGGGCGGTGATCGCCGGGCGGGCCGGAAAGGAATCCCGGGCGGGAATGTTGAGCCAGCTGGTCGGATGGAAATGCAGGTCGCCGCGCGGGCCGGTCCCGATCAGCACCAGATGGCCCACCTGGGCGCGGATGTCGTCGGGGAGTTTCGGGACGATCGCCGGCAGGGCGTCGGCCCCGAACGAATAGCCGACCAGCACCACCTTCGTTCGACCCCACAGCGCGCCGTATTCGCGCAGGGCGGCGGCCAGGTCCTCGGCCGCGCCCTCGGGCGAGCGCTTCGTTCTGAAATAGGCCAGCGAGTTGACGCCGATCGTCGGCACGCCGTTCGCGGCGAGATAGCGCGCCACGTCGGCGTCCAGCGAACCCCAGCCGCCGTCGCCGGAATAGAACACCGCCAGGGTGTCGCCCGGCTTGTCGCTGGCCAGGGGGACCAGCGTGTTGGCCATCGCGCGCGGCGGGGCGCCGGCGATCAGGGCGAGGGCGGCGAGGGCGGCGGCGAGGCGGGCGGGCGTGATCATGTCCCTATGACGGCACGGACCCGCGGCGCTCTCCAGGCGGCTTCTTGTCAAGCTTGTGGCCGCCCGCGCGGCGGGATGTCGCGGCGCCGCGCCCGAGCCGTCCATTTCCCTTGCTTTTCAAGGGGGAGGGCGTCGAAAGCGGGTTCCGTTTTCGACCCGTTGCCTCTAAGGAACACCGGCCTCCAGAGGTCTGACAAACGGGCCGGCGAGGCCCCATATTCTGTCCGGCGCCGCTATCGGCGCGTCCTGAAGGCGAAGACCCATGGCTCAGTATGACGTCGTCATCATCGGTGGCGGTCCCGGCGGCTACAACGCGGCGATCCGCGCCGGCCAACTGGGCCTGAAGACCGCGATCGTCGAAGGCCGCGGCAAGCTGGGCGGCACCTGCCTGAACGTCGGCTGCATGCCGTCCAAGGCGCTGCTGCACGCCTCGGAACTGTACGCCGCCGCGACCGGCGCCGAATTCGCCAAGCTGGGCATCGAGGTCAAGCCGAAGCTGAACCTGGCCCAGATGATGAGCCAGAAGGCCGAGAGCGTCGAAGCCCTGACCAAGGGCGTCGAGTTCCTGATGAAGAAGAACAAGGTCGATTACGTGAAGGGCTGGGGCCGCATCGACGGCCCATTCTCTCAAGGTATTGGCAAGGTCGTGGTCAAGGCCGAGGACGGTTCGGAAACTACGCTCGAGACCAAGAACATCGTCATCGCCACCGGCTCGGAACCGACCCCGCTGCCCGGCGTGACCATCGACAACAAGCGCATCGTCGACTCCACCGGCGCCCTGTCGCTGCCGGAAGTGCCCAAGCACCTTGTCGTGGTCGGCGCGGGCGTCATCGGCCTGGAGCTGGGCTCGGTCTGGAAGCGTCTCGGCGCCGAGGTCACCGTGGTCGAGTTCCTGGACCGCATCCTGCCGGGCACCGACAGCGAGGTGGCGACCGCCTTCCAGAAGATCCTGACCAAGCAGGGCTTCAAGTTCCAGCTGGGCGCCAAGGTCACCGGCGCGACGGCCTCGGCCAAGGGCGTCAAGCTGACCCACGAGCCGGTCGCCGGCGGCGAGGCTCAAGTGATCGAGGCCGACTACGTGCTGGTCGCCATCGGCCGCCGCCCGTTCACCCAGGGCCTGGGCCTGGAAAGCGTCGGCATCACCCCCGACAAGCGCGGCATGATCGCCAACGACCACTACAAGACCGGCGTCGACGGGATCTGGGTGATCGGCGACGTGACCTCGGGTCCGATGCTGGCCCACAAGGCCGAGGACGAGGCCGTGGCCTGTATCGAGATGATCGCCGGCAAGGCCGGTCACGTGAACTACGACATCATTCCGGGCGTGGTTTACACCAGCCCCGAAGTGGCCACGGTCGGCAAGACCGAGGACGAGCTGAAGGCCGCGGGCGTCGCCTACAAGGTCGGCAAGTTCCCGTTCCTCGCCAACAGCCGCGCCAAGATCAACCACGAGACCGACGGCTTCGTGAAGATCCTGGCCGACGCCAAGACCGATCGCATCCTGGGCGCCCACATGGTCGGCCCGAACGTCGGCGACATGATCGCCGAATACTGCGTGGCCATGGAGTTCGGCGGCGCCTCGGAGGACGTGGCCCGCACCTGCCACCCGCACCCGACCCGCTCGGAAGCCCTGCGCCAGGCGGCCATGGGCGTCGAAGGCTGGACGATGCAGGCCTAGGAAGCCGGCGGTCCGGTCGAGGGGCCAAGATCCGGCGTTCGCGCCAACGGACTTGAGGTGGCGGGGTTTCGCGAGACGGAGCCCCGCCATCTTTCTGTCGGCCCGCTGGGGATGAAGTCGGCCCCGCCCGCCAGAGAGGGGCGGGCCCTACTGCGCCGCGCCGACCGTGTCGGCCATGCTGGCCCCGCGCGCGCCCAGCGGCAGAGCGGGGCCCGAGGTGGTGTCCCGCGCGGTCTGGTGCTCCAGCTCGGCGTTCAGCTCCGCGCCGGCCAGCAGGATCAGCGACGACACATAGGTCCACATCATGAAGCCGATCACCGCGCCCAGGGGGCCGTAGGCGCGGTCATAGTGGGCGAAGCGCGACAGATAGAGCGAAAAGCCGATCGAGCCCATGATCCAGGCGCCGGTGGTCAGGCCCGCGCCCCAGCTGACCCAGCGCCACTGGGCCGGATCGCGACTCGGACCGTAGCGATAGAGCAGGGCGACCCCGCCCGCGACGCAGGCCGCCAGGGCGGGCCAGCGCAGCCACCCCCAGGCCGGCGACAGGTTGACGGCCAGGGTCAGGACCACGAAGGCCAGAACCCCCAGGGTAAAGGCCAGGGTGGTGACTGTCAGCCGCACGAAGCCGCGCTTCTCGGTCTCCTCATAGGCGATGTTCAGCCCCAGGAAACAGGCCTTGGCCGCGCCGTTGGCGCTCCACAGCGCCACCAGCAGGCCGACCGCGAAGGTCCAGGTCAGGCCGCTGGTCCGAGCGCTGGCGACGCGGATCATCTCGTCGCCGATGAACCGCACGGTGTCGGGCGGCAGCACGCCGGCCAGGGCCTCCAGCTGCCGGCGCGCGTCGGCGACGTCGGCGAACAGGCCATAGAGGGCCACGAAGGCCGTCAGGCCCGGAAAGAAGGCCAGCAGGGCGTAGAAGGTCATGCCCGCCGCGACCAGCGCGACGTGGTCGTCGCGAAATTCCTTGACGGTCCGCTTGAGGATGTCGCTCCAGCCGCGCGCCGGGATCTGGCGCGGCGTGCGGGCCTGGCGGCCGCGCCCGGGCTCCGACATCGCCTCAAGGGGTTCGGCCGAGCGGCTGGCGCGGCGCTCGGCGTCGGGCGCGCGGCGGGACGACAGCGCCAGGGCCAGGGTGGCGACGCCCAGCACTCCCAGCGTCACCCAGTCGACGACGTTCGAGGCGGCGCCGCGAAAGGACGGCTTACGGGCGAGACGAGGCAAGGCGAAGGGTCCAGGTGAGCACGCCTAGTGCAGCGCTGGCGCGCCCGCCGGGTTCCGTCGGCGCAAGAAGAAGACCCCGCCTCGGGGGAAGGCGGGGCCAAGGGGTTTCGAGGGGAGAAAGACCCCGTCGGAGGACGGGGTTTACGCGTACTGAAGCAAGCGGGCCCGGCGGGCCTAGAACTCTTCCCAGTCGTCGCTGGACGACGAGGCGCCGACGGCCTTGGCGAGCTTGGCCTGGGCCGCCGCCACCGGATTGACGCCCGGGCGGCTCGCGGCCGAGGCCAGGGCGGGGCCGGGGCTCGGCGCGCGGGCGGGA
>NZ_CAMQSF010000089.1 GCF_947036865.1 uncultured Caulobacter sp.
GCGCCGGCCTGTCACGCCGGAGGTCGCGGGTTCGAGCCCCGTCATTCGCGCCACCGTCCCTCGGTGCGTTTCCCCTGACCAAGAATGCCGCCGCCGCGCCTTGAGTCGCCGGCCTCGCGCGCCATCTGTTCGGGATGACCGCTTACCCGCCCTTCTCCGTTCTCGACCTCGCGCCCGTGCCGTACGGGACCAATGTGGGTCAGGCGCTTCACAACAGCCTCGATCTCGCGCGCCACGCCGAATCCCTGGGCTTTCACCGCTACTGGCTGGCCGAGCATCACAACATGCCAGGAATCGCCAGCGCCGCGACGGCGGTGGTGATCGGCCACGTCGCCGGCGGCACGAAGACGATTCGGGTCGGCTCCGGCGGCGTCATGCTGCCCAATCACGCCCCGCTGATGGTCGCCGAGCAGTTCGGGACGCTGAACGCCCTCTATCCGGGCCGGATCGATCTGGGCTTGGGCCGCGCGCCCGGGACCGATCAGGCGACCATGCGAGCCCTGCGCCGCTATGCCGGCGCGGTCGATTCGTTCGCCCAGGACGTCGTCGAGCTGCGGCACTGGTTCCAGCCGGCCGCGCCGGACCAGAACGTTCGCGCCGTTCCAGGCGAGGGCCAGGACGTGCCGATCTGGATCCTGGGGTCTTCGACCTGGGGCGCCCAGCTGGCGGCGGCGCTCGGCCTGCCCTACGCCTTCGCCGCCCATTTCGCGCCGGACGCCTTGCTCGACGCCCTGCTCCTCTATCGCCGGCATTTCAAGCCGTCGGAGACGCTGGCCAAGCCGTACGCCATGGTCTGCATAGGCGTCTGCGCGGCGGACACCGACGCCGAGGCGACCCGGCTGGCCACCTCGACCCAACAGCAGTTCCTGGCCCTGCGCCGGGGTCGGCCCGGCCTGTTGCCGCCGCCGGTCGAAGATATCCGAGAGCATGCCTCGCCGGCGGAACTGGCGGGACTGGACCATACCTTGCAGTACGCGGCGATCGGCTCGCCGGGGACCGTGCAGCGCAAGATCGAACGGATCCTGGAACTGACGGGCGCCGACGAGCTGATGGCGGCCTCGCAAATTCACGATCACGGCGCGCGCAAACGCAGCTACGAGATCCTCGCGGACGTCATGAAATAGGGCCGCGGCGCGGCCGCCGGGCGGCTTAGTGATCCCGAAGCGCGGCAAGGGGGCCGAAGGCTCTCAAACCGGTCAGACCCGCATAGATCCCGCAGAGCTGCCGGAACACGACGTCCCAGCCGTGTCGTTCGACGGCGCGCCGCCGGGCGGCCGCGCCGATGGCCGCCGGATCGCGCGCGAACAGGGCCTCGATCGCCTCGGCGAAGGCCGCCGGTTCCGAACGGGCGGCGAGTTGCCCCACCTCGTCGTCGACCGTTTCACCGACGCCGCCCGCCGCCACGCCCACGATCGGCAAGCCGCAGGCCATCGCTTCCAGAACAACCAGACCGAAGGCCTCGCTGTCATTGGCGTGGACGAACGCGTCGCAACTGGCCAGAACGCCGGCCAGTTCGACCGGGTCACGGACATAGTCGAGGGCGATCGCGCGATCGCTGACCGGCGCGCCGCCGCCGGCGCCCACGAACAGAAGTTTGTAGGTATGGCCCAGCCGCTCGACAGCCCCGACCAGCACCTCGAGCTTCTTCTCGCGCGCGGGTCGACCGGCGAAGACCAGCAGACGCTCGTCGGGAGAAACGCCGAGGCGACGGCGCAAGGCGTCCCGGTCGCCGCGCGAGGGCTTGAACAGTTCGGTGTCGACGCCGAGCGGCAGGCCGATGGCGTTCTGCACCCCGGCTTCGATCAAGCGCCCGGCGATGAACCGGCTGGGCGCCACGGCCTGGTCGAACTGGCGATAGACGGCCGCCCAACGCTTTTGCACGGGTTTCTCGGCCCACTCGCCGATGTGCAGGGCGGCCAGCCGGCCAAGATCGGTGTGACAGAAGCCCACCACCGGCACGCCGAGCGCGTCGCCGGCGCGCAAGGCCGCCAGACCCGGCGTATAGGGGTCGCCCGCCTCGATGATGTCCGGGCGTTGGCGGATCAGCCGCTCCATCCAGGCGGCCTTGACCATGGGCCAGCGGTAGCCCGCCCCGAACGGCAGCGGCGCGGCATAGATCGAGACGCGGCCGCGGCCGTCATAGGAATCGCGAGCGCCCGGCACCACCAGGGTGTGGCGCACCGCCGGCCGGTTGGCGGCGAACCAAGCCCGCTTCGAGGACAGGTAACGGCGAACGCCGCCGCTGCGCGGCGCGTACAGCATGGTGGTGTCGACCAGGCGGGCGCCGTCGTCGGTCGGCCCGGTGAGAGAAGAGGAAAACCCGCGCGAGCTCAGCGTCCGGTCAGATCTCGTGTCCGTCACACCGATTCCTCATCGCTACGCCAAGCCCCCGATACGGCCCTGGAACGATAAAGCTTTCGCGACAACCGGGGTTCCTTGCCGATCCCGGACGAAATCGGGACGACCGAAGGCACGCCGAAAGGCTGTCGCCGTCGTATTTCTACCCAAGCGTCGAAATGGCGCAACTTGGCGCGTACGGAAGATATGGTGGGCAGTGAGGGGATCGAACCCCCGACCCTCTCGGTGTAAACGAGACGCTCTACCGCTGAGCTAACTGCCCACTCAGGAGCGGGGCTTCTAGCCGCGCGGAGGCCCTGCGCCTAGCCCGAAAAGAAGGGCGGCGCGCCGGCCCCGACGCCCCGCCCCGACACTGATGAAAAGGCGACTAGCCGTTCAGCGAGGACTTCAGACCTTCGCCGACCTGGAAACGCGCGGTCTTCGACGCGGGGCGGTTGACGGTCTCGCCCGTGCGCGGGTTGCGCGCGGTGCCCGCGGCGCGGGCCACGGCCTTGAAGGTGCCAAAGCCGACCAGGCGAACATCCTGGCCCGACTTCAGCGAGTCGGTCACGGCGTCGATGAAAGCTTCCAGAGCGTCCTTGGCCTGGTTCTTGTTGATGCCCGCCTTCTCGGCGATCGCGGTGACGAGCTCGGCTTTTGTGGTCATGTTTTTCTCCCAGCCTGAGCGGCGGCGCTTATTGGCTTACGACGCTTCGCTCGGCGGGGATTATGAAGACAGAAAAAGCGCCGTCAAACGCGAGCGGCGCGGGAATATCCCGCGCCGCCTAAGTTATCTACGTTTAGTTGTGTTTAGTGGGTGAGGACCGCGTCGGCCTCGCCATCATCCTTCTTCGCGCCGGCCGCGATCGGCTCGTCGGCCTCGCTCCACTCGACCGGCGTCAGCGGGCCGGTGAGGCCGTGCTTGAGCACCTCGTCCATGGTCGAGACCGGAATGATCTCCAGGCCGTCCTTGACGCTGGCGGGCACCTCGACGAGGTCCTTCTCGTTCTCCTGCGGAATCAGCACGGTCTTGACGCCGGAACGCAGCGCCGCGAGCAGCTTCTCCTTCAGGCCGCCGATGGCGGTGACCCGGCCGCGCAGGGTGATCTCGCCGGTCATGGCGATGTCCTTGCGGATCGGAACGCCGGTCAGCACCGAGACGATCGCCAGGCCCATGGCGGCGCCCGCGGACGGACCGTCCTTGGGCGTGGCGCCGTCCGGCACGTGGATGTGCACGTCGGTCTTTTCGAAGACCGGCGGCTTGATCCCGAACTGCAGCGCCCGCGAGCGGACATAGCTGTTGGCCGCCGCGATCGACTCCTTCATCACGTCCTTGAGGTTGCCGGTGATCTGCATGCGACCCTTGCCCGGCATCTTCACGGCTTCGATGGTCAGGATGTCGCCGCCGAACTCCGTCCAGGCCAGGCCGGTGACGATGCCGACCTGATCGACCTCGTCCGTCTCGCCGTAGCGGTACTTCTTGACGCCCGCGTACTTGGCCAGACGCTCATCGTCGATCGTGATCGAGGCGACCTTCTCGCGCGCCAGATCCCGGACCGTCTTGCGGGCCAGAGCGCCCAGTTCCCGCTCCAGCGACCGCACGCCGGCTTCCCGGGTGTAGTAGCGGATCAGGTCGCGTATGGCCTTGTCCGGCACGATGAACTCGGCCGGCTTCAGGCCGTGATCCTTGGCCAGCTTGGGCAGGATGTGACGCTTGGCGATCTCCAGCTTCTCATCCTCGGTGTAGCCGGGGATGCGGATGATCTCCATGCGGTCCAGAAGCGGCTGGGGCATGTTCAGGCTGTTGGCCGTGGTGACGAACATCACCTGAGACAGGTCATAGTCGACCTCCAGGTAGTGGTCGCCGAACGTCGAGTTCTGCGCCGGGTCCAGCACCTCCAGCAGCGCCGAGGCGGGATCGCCGCGATAGTCGCTGCCCATCTTGTCGATTTCGTCGAGCAGGACGAAGGCGTTGGTGGTCTTGGCCTTCTTCATCGACTGGATGACCTTGCCGGGCATCGAGCCGATATAGGTGCGGCGGTGACCGCGGATCTCGGCCTCGTCACGCACGCCGCCGAGGCTCATGCGCACGAACTCGCGGCCGGTCGCCTTGGCGATCGACTTGCCGAGCGAGGTCTTGCCGACGCCGGGAGGGC
>NZ_CAMQSF010000090.1 GCF_947036865.1 uncultured Caulobacter sp.
TCGTCTGCATCCCTGCCGGGTCGCTGCCGGCCTCGGGCTCGGTCAGGGCGAACGAGGTGATGATCTGGCCCGAGGCGATGCCCGGCAGCCACTTGGCCTTCTGGGCCTCGTCGCCGAACATCACCAGCCCCTGGCTTCCGATGCCGACATTGGTGCCGAACACCGAGCGGAAGGCCGGCGAGGCGCGGCCCAGCTCGATGGCCACCAGCGCCTCTTCCTCCATGTCGAGACCAAGGCCGCCGAACTCTTCGGGGATCGACAGGCCGAAGAGGCCCAGGGCCTTCATCTCCTCGACCACGTCGGCGGGCACCGCGTCGTCCTCGGCGACCTGGGCCTCGATCGGCCGCAGCCGCTCGGCCACGAACCGCGCGACGGTGTCGATCAGCTGCTCGCGGGTCTCCAGGTCGAGGGCCATGCGCGTTTCTCCCGGTCAAACACTTGTTTTGCCGAGACTGTAGCGATGGCCCCCGAGAATGGAAGCCTTACCCTGCGGCCTTCTCCTGCTGGGCCAGGACGCTTTTGCGGACGCCATAGGCGAGGTAGAGCACCGTCCCGATGACGTGGGCGATCAGGAAATAGATCTGGGTCTTGGCCGAGAGGCTGTAGAAAAGATAGAGGCACCCCAGGATCGCGCCAGGCGCCACCAACCACCAGATCGGCGTCGAGAATACGCGCGGACGTCGCGGGTCGCGCAGGCGCAGGATGATCACCGACATCCCCACGGCGATGAAGGCGGCCAGCGTACCGGCATTGGCCAGGGCGGCGATCTCCTTCAGCGACAGGAACCCGGAAAGACCCGCCGCCAAGGCGCCCGTGAGCAGAGTCATGACGACCGGCGTCCCGGTCTTGGCGTTCACCGCCGACAGGGCTCTGGGCAGCAGGCCGTCGCGGGACATGACGAAAAAGATGCGGCTCTGGCCGTACATGAAGGCCAGGATCACGGTCGGCAGGGCGACGACGGCGGCCATGGCCACGACCTCGGCCATCAACGGATGCCGCAGGCTCTTGATGATGAAGACCAGCGGCGCGCCTTCCTTGGAGAAGACGTCCGTCGGCGAGGCGCCGATCGCCGTCGCCGCCACGACCATGTAGATCACCGAACAGACCACCATCGATCCCACGATGCCGATGGTCAGGTCGCGCTTGGGGTTCTTGGTCTCCTCGGCCGCGGTCGAGACCGCGTCGAAGCCATAGAAGGCGAAGAAGATCAGGCTGGCGGCGGCCATCACCCCGAACTTGGCCCCTTCGGCGCCGACGCCCTGAAGGGTGTGGGCGCCAAAGCCGTAGGGCATGAACGGCGTGAAGTGGCCGGCGTTGAAGGCCGGCAGGGCCAGGGCGACGAACAGGGCCAGGGCGGCGATCTTCACGACGACCAGGATCATGCTGACCGTCGCGCTCTCGCGGGTGCCGAGGGCCAGCAGGCCCGCGACCGCCATGGAGATGATCACGGCCGGCAGATTGATGATCCCCTGCTGGTGCGGCCCGTGCAGCAGGACCTCGGGGAAGCCCACCAATCGGAAAAGGCTCGCGGCGTGGTCCGACCAGCCGACCGCGACAGCGGCGCAGACCAGCGTGTATTCGAGCACGAGGCTCCAGCCGACGAACCAGGCCACCGGCTCGCCCATGGCCACGTAGCTGTATGTGTACGCGCTGCCCGAGGCGGGGATCATCGTCGACAGTTCCGCGTAGCAGAGCGCCGCGCAGGCGCAGACCGCGCCGGCGATCAGGAACGACAGGATCACGCCCGGCCCAGCCATGCCGGCGCCGTCGCCGACCAGTGTATAGATACCGGTGCCGACGACGGCCCCGACGCCCAGCGCCACCAGGTGCGGCCAGCTCAGGGTCTTCTTCAGTTCGTGGCCGCCTTCGTGCCCGGCGGTGATGGTGTCGATGGCCTTGCGGCGCGTCCAGAAGCTCACTTTTCGGGTCCCTCCGACCAGAGCCCGGCGCGCGCCGGGCTCCGCGTTCTCAGCGAGCCTGTCTATCCGTCTCGATCGATTCTCGTCGAGAAGGACAAGCTCTTCCCCGGGACCATGGAGCGGGTTTCGTCCCCCGCCAAGGCCGTTCTTTAGAAGAACATGCTCGTCAGGGCGTAGGCCAGCACCGCCACCGCCAGCGTCACCGTGGCCAGCATCACCGCCAGCTTCGGCTCGACCTCGAGCAGGGCCTTGGGGCCGAGCTTGGCCGAGATGGCCCCGACGCCGGCCAGCAGCAGGAAGCTGGAGCAGGCGGCGAGGGTCGAGACCAGGGCCGGCGGCACGAGGCCCAGGCCCCGGGCGGCGGCCAGGGCCGCGAAGCCCAGCACGAACAGCGGCGGCGCCTTCAGGCCCGACAGCCAGCTTCCGCCCGTCTCGCCGCCCTCGCGGCGGGTCAGGGCCACGCCGATCAGGACCACGGCCGGGCCGAGCCATAGGATCCGCGCCAGCTTGGCGAGCGCGGCGGTGCTGGCGGTCTCGGGCGAGACCGAGGCCCCCGCCCCCGCCACCTGGGCGACGTCGTGGATCGAGAGGCCGAAGAACACGCCGGCCTGGTGGGCCGACAGGCCCAGGGCGTGGGCCAGCGGCGGATAGGCCAGCATGGCCACGGTCGACAGCAGGTTGACCCCGACGATGACCAGGGCCGTCGTGCGCTGGTTGGCGGCGCTGGCCGGCGCGGCCTGCGACGCGGCCAGGGCGGCGGAGGCCCCGCAGATCGAGCAGGCGCAGGCGGCGATCAGCGCCTCGGCGAACGGCAGGCCCAGCGCCGTTCCGGCCAGGGCCCCGATGCCCAGGCCGCCCAGCACCACCGCGCCGCTGGCGGCCACGGCCGGCCCGCCCAGGGCGGCGAACTCGGTCCAGCTGATCTGCGCGCCCATCATGGCCACGCCCAGCCGCAGGCCCGGCTTGGCGAAGACGTCGAGCCCCGCGCCCAGCTGGCTTTGCAGGCCCAGCGCGCCCAGCATCATGCCCAGCACGACGGCGATCAGCGGCGCCGGCGCGTGCAGGCTCTGGGCCAGGAGCTTGGCCAGCACCGCCAGCAGCAGGCCGGCGACGAGGCCCGGCCCCAGCTTGCCGGCGTTCAGGCGCAGGGCGGCGGCGGTCATCCGCGCACGGTCTCGCCCGGCAAGGCGCCTTGGCCGCCGGCGAAGTGGGCGTCGGCCTTGGCGCAGCGGTTGGACAGCCGCTCGTTCAGCCGGCGCACCGTCTGGCTGCCGGTCCGCTCGAAGGCGAAGGGCAGCACGCCGTGCACCAGGCAGGCCAGGCCCGCGCCCAGCAGGGTGAAGCCGAAGCGGAAGGCCACGCCCATGTGCTGGCCATAGGTCTCGCCGACCGATTCCGGGTGACGGGTGAACGACAGGTCCATCGGAAGCCCCGCTGCGATGTTCGAGGCGTTCCATGATGCCGAGGATTCGGAGAAAGGCATTGTTTGAAAGGTTACCATTTCCGCGATACGGAGAATTTCGTTCTCCCGACGGCGGAATTGCGAGATGATTGATCTAGATCATATCGACCGGCGACTTCTGGCCATCCTGCAGGAGGACGCCACCGTCCCCATCGCCGAGCTGGCCGAGCGGGTGGGCCTGAGCCAGACCCCCTGCTGGAAGCGGATCAAGCGGCTGCAGGAGGCCGGGGTCATCACCGCCCGCGTCGCGCTGCTGGACCGCGAGGCCCTGGATCTGTCCCTGACCGTCTTCGTGGCGGTCAAGACCGGCCGCCACGACGAGGACTGGCTGGCGACCTTCGCGGCCGGCGCCAGGGCCCTGCCCGAGGTCGTCGAGTTCTACCGGATGAGCGGCGAGGTCGATTATCTCCTGAAGGTCGTGGTCCGCGACATCGCCGCCTATGACCGCTTCTACAAGCGCCTGATCGCCACCGCCCCGCTGACCGACGTCTCGTCCAGCTTCGCGATGGAGCAGATCAAGTTCACCACGGCCCTGCCGATCGCGCCGGGGTGAGGCGGCGGGCGCCGGGGCTGGCCGCTCCCCTCTCCCTTCCCCCTCGATGGGGGAAGGCCGTGGATCATCGTCCTCGCGCCGTGGGGCCGCGGGGCGATGGACAGGGACACGGAGCGCCGGACACCGTCCGGAGAAGACTGAGAATTACCGTTTCGACGAGGCCCGACGCTCCGCGCGGTCGTTATCCGGAAGCGTGGCGGCCCGACGCTGTTCACGCCTGACCGCCCTTGAAGCCTCCGGCGGGCGGGCCGGGTCGCGAAACCCGGTCCCGGACGTCCG
>NZ_CAMQSF010000091.1 GCF_947036865.1 uncultured Caulobacter sp.
AATGGTGCCGATGTTGCAGTGCGGCTTAGTGCGTTCGAACTTTTCCTTGGCCATCTTCTTAGCTCCAGGACCCCAGCGGGGCCTTTATTGGTTGGACTTCTGGGGTTTCTGTTAGGCGTACTTCTTGATCACTTCGTCGGCGACGTGCTGCGGCACGGCCTCGTAGTGGTCGTACTGCATCGTGAACTGGGCGCGGCCTTGCGACATGCCGCGCAGGGTGTTCACGTAGCCGAACATGTTGGCGAGCGGCACGAAGGCGTTCACCACCGTGGCGTTGCCACGCATGTCCTGGCCCTGGATCATGCCCCGGCGGCTGTTCAAGTCGCCGATGACCGAGCCCAGGTATTCTTCCGGCGTCACCACTTCCACGGCCATGATCGGCTCGAGGAGCTTGGGGGCGCCCTTTTCACGCAGTTCCTTGAAGGCCGCGCGCGAGGCGATTTCGAAGGCCAGGACCGACGAGTCGACGTCGTGATAGGCGCCGTCGATCAGGGTGGCCTTGAAGTCGATCACCGGGAAGCCGGCCAGCAGACCGTTGTCCTTCACCGATTCCAGGCCCTTCACGACGCCGGGGATGTATTCCTTCGGCACCGCGCCGCCGACGATGGCGCTTTCGAACACGAAGCCCGAACCGGCTTCGCCCGGCTCGAACACCAGCTTGACGCGGGCGAACTGGCCCGTACCGCCGGTCTGCTTCTTGTGGGTGTAGTCGATCTCGGCCTTACGGCTGAGCGATTCACGATAGGCCACCTGCGGCGCGCCGATATTGGCCTCGACCTTGTAGGTGCGCTTCAGGATGTCGATCTTGATGTCGAGGTGCAGTTCGCCCATGCCCTTCAGGATCGTCTGGCCCGACTCGTGGTCGGTCGAGACGGTGAAGGACGGGTCTTCGGCGGCCAGCTTCTGCAGGGCGACGCCCAGCTTTTCCTGGTCGGCCTTCGACTTCGGCTCGACGGCGATTTCGATAACCGGGGCCGGGAACTCCATGCGCTCCAGGATGACCGGCGACTTCAGCGGATCGCACAGGGTGTCGCCCGTGCGGGTTTCCTTCAGGCCGGCCAGGGCGACGATGTCGCCGGCATAGGCTTCCTTGATGTCCTCGCGGTTGTTGGAGTGCATCAGCAGCATGCGGCCGACGCGCTCGCGCTTGTCGCGGGTCGAGTTCATCAGGGACATGCCGGTTTCCAGCTTGCCCGAATAGATGCGGCAGAAGGTCAGCGAACCGACGAAGGGGTCGTCCATGATCTTGAACGCCAGGACCGACAGCGGCTCGTCGTCCGAGGCCTTACGCTCGACCTCGGCTTCGGTCTTGAAGTCGATGCCCTTGGTCGGCGGGATGTCCACCGGCGAGGGCAGGTAGTCGACGACGGCGTCGAGCAGGGGCTGGACGCCCTTGTTCTTGAAGGCCGAGCCGCAGAGGATCGGATAGAAGGCGCCGGTCAGCACGGCCTTGCGGATGCACTTCTTGATCACCTCTTCCGAGGGCTCTTCGCCGCCCAGATAGGCTTCCATCGCCTCGTCGTCGAGTTCGACGGCGTTCTCGATCAGGTAGTGGCGGGCTTCGTTGGCCTTCTCGACCAGGTCGGCCGGGATCTCTTCGTCGCGGTACGAGGCGCCGAGACCGTCATTGTCCCAGACCACGGCCTTCATGCGGACCAGGTCCACCAGGCCCTTCAGGTTCGACTCGGCGCCGATCGGGAATTGGATCGGCACGGCCTTGGCGCCCAGGCGGTCGCGGATCGACTCGACCGACTTGTCGAAGTCGGCGCCGATCTTGTCCATCTTGTTGACGAACACGATCCGCGGAACCTTGTACTTGTCGGCCTGACGCCAAACGGTCTCGGTCTGCGGCTCGACGCCGGCGTTGCCGTCCAGCACCGTCACGGCGCCGTCGAGAACGCGCAGCGAGCGCTCGACTTCGATGGTGAAGTCGACGTGCCCGGGGGTGTCGATGATGTTCAGGCGCTTGCCGTTCCAGAAGGCGGTCGTCGCGGCCGACGTGATCGTGATGCCGCGCTCCTGCTCCTGCTCCATCCAGTCCATGGTCGCGGCGCCGTCGTGGACTTCGCCGATCTTGTGGGACTTACCGGTGTAATACAGGATCCGCTCGGTCGTCGTCGTCTTGCCCGCGTCGATGTGGGCCATGATGCCGAAGTTGCGGTAGTCTTCGATTTTATGCGTGCGGGGCATAGCGATCGCTCTGCGAAACGGGACGGCCCAGGACGGACACGACCGGGATTAAACGTGCGGCGCGGGCGGTTTATCTCAAACCGCCCGCGCCTGAAAGAGTGCTGGGAGCGAAAAGCTTACCAGCGATAGTGCGAGAACGCCCGGTTGGCTTCCGCCATCTTGTGGGTGTCTTCGCGCTTCTTCACCGCGGTGCCGCGATTGTTCGAAGCGTCGAGCAGCTCGCCGGCCAGCTTCTCGGTCATGGTGTTCTCGCCGCGCTTGCGGGCGGCGGTCACCAGCCAACGGATGGCCAGGGCGCGGCGACGGTCCGGACGGACTTCGACGGGCACCTGATAGGTGGCGCCGCCGACGCGGCGCGACCGGACTTCGATCGCCGGAGCGACGTTGTCCAGGGCGGAGTGGAAGGTTTCGAGCGGACCTTGGTCCTTGCGCTTGGCTTCCAGGATATCGAAAGCGCCGTAGATGATGTTTTCGGCGACGGCTTTCTTACCTTCGTACATCACGTAGTTCATGAACTTCGTGACAACCAGGTCCCCGAACTTCGGATCCGGCAGAACCTGGCGCTTCTCGGCGCGACGGCGACGGGACATTCTTCTTCTTCCTTACTTCGGACGCTTGGCGCCGTAGAGCGAACGACGCTGCTTACGATCCTTGACCCCTTGGGTGTCGAGGACGCCGCGCAGGATGTGATAACGGACGCCGGGCAAGTCCTTGACGCGGCCGCCGCGGATGAGCACCACCGAGTGCTCCTGCAGATTGTGGCCTTCGCCCGGGATGTAGCACACGGCTTCGATGCCGGTGGTCAGACGGACCTTGGCGACCTTACGAAGCGCCGAGTTCGGCTTCTTCGGGGTCGTGGTGTAGACGCGGGTGCAAACGCCGCGACGCTGGGGGCAGCCCTTCAGGGCCGGCACCTTGTTCCGGGCCGGCTTAGGCGCGCGCGGCTTACGGATGAGCTGGTTAATGGTAGGCATTAAGTCTCTGCTCTGATGGAAGCGTGTGCCTTTCGGCCGAGGCGCTTCAGGTCCTTGTCTTTGTTGTTCTTGGTTCAAGGCTCCGACTGGAGACCCGATAAACACGAAACTCGCCGGAGCGCGCGAAGCACACCGGCGGGTTCAAGTTCCGCTTGGACGAAAGGTCCGCGCGGAACGCAGGCTCATCGGACGGCCGCGAACGGCCGCCTCGAAAAAGAGCGCGGTATTTACTCGCGAAGGGGCCGAACGTCAACCGCCTGTTCCCGCGTCGGTTAAGGCCGTCTTAAGGCCCCAATCGAAGCCTTCTTTCGCCATCCAAAGCTGTGCAGTCTCGCCCTGGGATGGAGCGACTTGTCTTCGCGCCGCCCCTCGCCATGTGGGGAGGGCGCGCGGACGGGTCCAGGAGGGTGGGTGACGGCGATCGCTATCGAAGGCCGGAACGGACGCGGGGCGCCGCGTCGACGGCGCGCGGCGATTCTCGCCGGCTCGCTGCTGCTGCACGTCGGCCTGCTGGCCTGGCTGGCCCTGCCGGTTCCGCCGCTGGTCGAGACCCTGATCCCGGACGAACAGCACACGATCACGCTCGAGCTGAATCGCCCGGTGCGGGCGGAACGGCCCAAGCCTCGGCCGGCGACGGCCTCCGCCAGCCCCCTCCCCGCCGCGCCCGCCCCGATCCAGCCCCGCCCGCCGGCCCGGCCCGCCCCGGCCGGCGTGCCGACCCTGGATGTCCCCGGCGCCGGTCAGACCAAGCCCGGGACCGCCATCCGCCCCGCGCCCCTGCCC
>NZ_CAMQSF010000092.1 GCF_947036865.1 uncultured Caulobacter sp.
CCGACCCCCGCGCCGACGCCGGTCCCCGCGCCCGCGCCGCCGCCGAAGCCGACCCCGGTTCCCAAGCCCGCGCCGAGCCCGACGCCGGCCAAGCCGGCCCCGGCCAAGAAGACCGACACCGACTTCTTCGCCTCGCTGGAAGCCTCGATCGCCAAGACCAAGAAGGCGACCGGCAAGCCCACGGCCAACGCCGCCAAGGGGCCGGCGCGGCCCGAGACCGCCACCCAGGCGCGCCCCGGCGCGGGGGCGATGACCGGGCTGCAGGCCGCGGCGATCGCCGGCATGAAGGATGAGATCCAGCGGCGCTGGAACCCCAATTGCGAGGTCGAAGGCGGCGCCGACGTCCACGTCAAGGTGACCTTCAAGCTGGCGCCGGGCGGACGGATCATGGGCGTGGTGACCGCCGGCGGCGCCGAGAGCTCCTCGAACCCGACCGTGAAGGCCGCCGCCGACCGCGCCATCCGCGCGGTGTACCAGTCGGCGCCCTTCGAGGGCCTGCCGCCGGATTATTATGGCCAGCTGCTGGAATTGAACTTCAAGGCGCGGGACGCCTGCGCCGCGCGATAGGGAAGACGAAAACATGACCCTGAAGTCCGTGTTCGCCGGCCTCGCCGCCGTCTTTGCCGTCAGCCTCGCCGTCGCGGCGTCGCCGGTCACGGCCAGAGCCCAGATCCAGGTCGATATCGACAAGGGCGCGGTCAAGCCGCTGCCGATCGCGGTCCCGGCCTTTTCCGGCGCCCAGCGCGGGGCCGAGATCGCCCAGGTCATCACCGGCAATCTCGAGCGCTCGGGGCTGTTCCAGCCACTAAACGTCTCGGCGGTGCCGGACAAGCTGCAGGACGTCAACGTCCAGCCGCGCTTCCCCGACTGGCAGGCGACGGGCGCCCAGGCCCTGATCAACGGCCAGGTCACCGTGGGCCCGGACGGCGGCCTGCGCGTCGATTTCCGCCTGTGGGACGTGTTCAGCCAGCAGCAGCTGCTGGGCCTGCAGTTCTCCTCGACGCCGGACAACTGGCGCCGCGTGGCCCACAAGATCAGCGACGCCGTCTATGAGCGCCTGACCGGCGAGAAGGGCTACTTCGACACCCGCGTGGCCTTCGTCGCCGAGAGCGGGCCCAAGCTGGCCCGCGTCAAGCGCCTGGCGATCATGGACCAGGACGGCGCCAATCCGCAGTACCTGACCGACGGCTCGTACATCGTGATGACGCCGCGCTTCAGCTCGACCAGCCAGGAACTGACCTATATGGCCCTGCGGCCCAACGGGTCGTCGATCTACCTCCTGAACCTGGAGACCAGCCGCCAGGAGACGGTCGGCAAGTTCCCCGGCATGGTGTTCGCCCCGCGCTTCTCGCCCGA
Organism: uncultured Caulobacter sp.; assembly: GCF_947036865.1. Classification (GTDB taxonomy): domain Bacteria; phylum Pseudomonadota; class Alphaproteobacteria; order Caulobacterales; family Caulobacteraceae; genus Caulobacter. The sequence goes on from NZ_CAMQSF010000092.1 coordinate 1,357, forward strand.
CGGCGCCAAGGTCGCCTTCTCGGTCGAGAAGGCCGGCAACAGCGACATCTATGTGATGGACCTGCGCAGCCGCGCCACGACCCGCATCACGACCGATCCGGCCATCGACACCTCGCCGTCCTTCTCGCCGGACGGCGGCAAGATCGTCTTCAACTCCGACCGCGGCGGCCAGGCCCAGCTCTATGTGATGAACGCGGACGGTTCGGGCGTGCGCCGGATCTCGTACGGCGGCGGTCGCTACACGACGCCGGTCTGGAGCCCGCGCGGCGACTTCATCGCCTTCACCAAGCAGACCGGCGGCGAGTTCCACATCGGCGTGATGCGGCCCGACGGCAGCGACGAGCGCCTTCTGACCACCAGCTATCTGGACGAGGGTCCGACCTGGGCGCCGAACGGCCGGGTGCTGATGTTCTTCCGCGAGGGGACCAGCGGCAATCCGCGTCTGTGGACGGTCGACATCACCGGCCGGATCCTGCGGCCGGCGGCCTATGGCGGCGCGGGCTCTGACCCCGCCTGGTCGCCGCTGCTGGACTGATCGGAACGTCGCGATCGCAACCGGGACGGAGCGTGAGCGTTGTTGGCCCGAGATCTTCACCGTCCCGTCTATTCGCCCCGGGAGTGAATCCGTGTCGTCTGTCGCGCGTCTGACATCATTGTGAGGCTTGTACAGACATTATAGAGGGTCCATTCCAAAGCTTGGACAGGTATGGATCAGGTCCAGAGTTCGTAGACTGAGGAGAAACTGGATGAGCTTCGACACCCAGCGCGCCGCTAGACTGGCGCTCGTCGGCTTGGCCGCCGCCTCGCTCGCCGCCTGCGCTTCGCGTCCGAAGCCCCAGCCCGCCCCGCCGGCCCCCGCGCCGGCGCCGGCCGCGCCGAGCACCCCCTACACCCCGCCGCCGGCCCCGCCGGTGTCGAGCGGCGTGCTGCCCGGCTCGGTGCAGGACTTCGTCGTCAATGTCGGCGACCGGGTCTATTTCGATACCGACGAATATTCGATCCGCGCCGACGCCCAGCCGGTCCTGGCCGGCCAGGCCCAGTGGCTCAACCGCTATCCGGCGGTGAAGATCCGCATCGAAGGCAACGCCGACGAACGCGGCACCCGCGAGTACAACCTGGCTCTGGGCGCTCGCCGCGCCAACGCCGTGCGCGACTTCCTGGTCGCTCAAGGCGTGTCGGCCGCCCGCATCGAGACGATCTCGTTCGGCAAGGAACGCCCGATCGATCCGGGTTCGACCGAAGAAGCCTGGGCCAAGAACCGTAACGGCCATACGGCCATCACGGACGGCGCCCGCTAAGACAGCTATCCATGGGGCGGCGCTCTTCGGAGTCGCCGCCCTAGTTTTGTCCGCGTCCTACCGGTAAATCACGGTCATGAAGCTGAAATCCGCTCTGCTCGCCGTTTTGCTCGCGTCGACCGCCGTCGTGGCCGCCGCGCAGACCCCGCTGCCCGAGGCCGATCCGCTGGACGACCGTTCGGCCAAGCGCGTGGAGCGGATGGAGAAGGTGGTGCGCGAGTTGCGGTCCATCGTCTTCCAGGGTCGCGACACCGGTAAGCCGGTGGTGGTGCAGCCGGCCGAGACCGACGCCCAGATCGCCTCGCTGAACGAGCGGCTGAGCGACCTGGAACAGACCCTGACCCGCCTGAACGGCCAGAACGAGACCGTGACCCACGATCTCGACCAGGCTCGCCGCGCCGCCGCCGACCAGAAGGCTCGCGCCGACGCGCTCGAGCAGCGCCTGGCGGCGCTGGAAAAGACGCTCGCCGATCTGCAGGCCGCCGCCGCCCAGACCGCCGCCGCCGCGCCGCCGCTGGCCGGCGGGACCACCCCGCCGCC
>NZ_CAMQSF010000093.1 GCF_947036865.1 uncultured Caulobacter sp.
AGGCGGGCGTCCCGGAAGACCTCCAAAGCTTACGACAGCTCCTCACAGACAAGGGGTTTCGTTCAAGTCTGGGGAGCAGGTTTCGTGAAGGTCGGAGCGGGGCGCCCCCCGTTTCCGGCCCGGAGGAATTTCGAGCACTTCGAAGACCCGATAGGCGCGCGAACGCCGCTCGCCGTTCGCGGCCCTACCCCACCATCGACCAATCCAGCGGCTCCCCGCGCGCCAGGTCCCGCGTCGCCGGCTTGCCCAGCACCTTGTCGACCTCGCCCGGCGGCAGGCCGTTGCCGGGGCGGACCGAGCGGATGTTGGCCCGGCTCAGGGCCTCGCCGGCCTTGACGTCGGCGGTGACGTAGAGCGAGCGGCGGAACTGGCGGTTGGCCTGTTCGGAGCCCAGCACGTCGTAGTGCGCCACGCCCAGGGCGGCCCAGGCGTTTCGGGTGTCGTCGACCAGGGCCTTGAACTCGGCCGGCTCCAGGCTGAAGGCCGCGTCCGGGCCGCCGTCGGCGCGCGCCAGGGTGAAGTGCTTTTCGATGCAGCAGGCGCCGACCGAGACCGCCGCCACCGCCGCCGCCGTGCCGGGCGTGTGGTCCGAAAGGCCGATCGGGCAGCCGAAGCGCGCGGCCATGTCGGGGATGGTGCGGACATTGGCGTCGGCGAAGGTGGCCGGATAGCTCGACACGCAGTGCAGCAGCAGCACGCCCGCCGCGCCGGCCTCCAGCGCCGTGTCGCGCGCCGTGCGCATCTCGTCCAGGTTGGCCATGCCGGTCGAGATGATCAGCGGCTTGCCCTTGGCGGCGGCGTAGCGGATCAGCGGCAGGTCGACGGCCTCGAACGAGGCGATCTTGAAGGCCGGCGCGCCCAGGCTGTCGAGCAGGTCGACGGCGGTCTCGTCGAACGGGCTGGAGAAGAGGGTCACGCCGCGCTGGCGGGCCCGCTCGAAGATCGCCGCGTGCCACTCGAACGGCGTCTGGGCTTCCTGATAGAGTTCGTAGAGCGAGCGGCCGTCCCACAGGCCGCCATGGATCTTGAACTCGGGCCGGTCGACGTCGAGCGTGATGGTGTCGGCGGTGTAGGTCTGGATCTTGATCGCGTCGCAGCCGGTGTCGGCGGCCGCGTCGACCATCGCCAAGCAGCGCTCCAGGCTGCCGTTGTGATTGCCCGACAGCTCGCAGATCACATAGGGCGCGTGATCGACGCCGATCCGACGGCCATTTATTTCTATGGAGGGGGCGATCTCGATGGACGGGTTGGACATGGCGGGTCGTCCGGAAAACGTGGTTGCCGCCAGCTTAACCCGCCAAAGGTGGACGAGCCGTCAACCGCCGCCGCAGCTTCCGCCGTCGCTCCCGCCGCAATGAGCGCCATGACTGGCCGCGCCGCCATCGCCGCCGGCCGGGAACACGGGCGCCGCATCGCCGCCGCGCCGATGGCTTTTGGCCCCGCGCGCCTCGAGCGCCACGCCGAGACCCGCCCCGATCGCGACGCCCAAGGCGGTCCCGATCGCCAGGTTGCCCATCGTCAAGCCAAGGCCGACGCCGATCGCGACCCCCGCGCCAGCCCCAATCGCCAGACCACCCTTCATGATCAAACCCCCGCTCGGGATGCTATTCGATGATCGGTTCGCCGCGCGGTCGCGCGTCGTAGTGCTTCTTGCCGTTCCAGGCCGAGACGCCGGCGACGGCGACGAAGACGCCGATCAGCGCCAGGCCCAGCTTGATGTCGCCGAACCAGAAATTGGCCAGGCCCGCGAACAGCGCGATCAGGCCCACGGCCAGCAGAAGTCCGAACTTCATGCGATTTCCTCCGTATGGCTGTGCCGCCATTCGGGAGGAAGTCCACACTAGAAACAGGGTTATGTCCATGGCGCGTTAACGCTCCGCGCCGCCAATGTAGCGCTGAGGCGGAATCGCCCCTAGATATCGCCCATGTCCACGACCTCCCCCCGCCAGACCCGCTGCCTGATCATCGGATCGGGTCCCGCCGGCTATACCGCCGCCATCTACGCCGCCCGCGCGCTCTTGAAGCCGGTTCTGATCGCCGGCATCCAGCCGGGCGGCCAGCTGACGATCACGACCGATGTCGAGAACTATCCCGGCTTCGCGGACGTCATCCAGGGCCCCTGGCTGATGGACCAGATGCGCGCCCAGGCCGAGCACGTCGGCACGGAGTTCGTCAGCGACATCGTCACCAGCGTCGACCTCTCCGAGCGCCCGTTCGCGGTCAAGACCGACAGCGGCCAGGATTGGATCGCCGAGACGATCATCATCGCCACCGGCGCCCAGGCCAAGTGGCTGGGCCTCCCGAGCGAGAGCCGGTTCCAGGGCTTCGGCGTCTCGGCCTGCGCCACCTGCGACGGCTTCTTCTATCGCAACAAGGACGTCATCGTGGTCGGCGGCGGCAACACCGCCGTGGAAGAGGCGCTGTTCCTGACCAACTTCGCCAGCAAGGTCACGCTGGTGCACCGCAAGGACGAGCTGCGGGCCGAGAAGATCCTGCAGGAGCGTCTCTTGGCCCACCCGAAGATCGCCGTGGTCTGGGACAGCGTCATCGACGAGGTGCTGGGCCAGACCGAGCCGATGGGCGTCACCGGCGCGCGGCTGAAGAACGTCAAGACCGGCGAGACGACCGAGATCGCCGCCGACGGCGTGTTCATCGCCATCGGCCACGCCCCGTCGTCGGAACTGTTCGCCGGCCAGCTGGAGACCGGCCCCGGCGGCTATCTGAAGGTCAAGCCGGGCACGGCCTCGACCGCGATCGAGGGCGTCTATGCCGCCGGCGACGTGACCGACGACGTCTACCGCCAAGCCGTGACGGCGGCCGGCATGGGCTGCATGGCCGCGCTGGAGGCGGTTCGCTTCCTGGCCGAGGAAGACCACAAGGCCGCGCATCATCCGATCAGCCATCAAGAGGCGAACAAGATCGGGGTTTGGTGAGGCTTTAGCGCCCCCTCCCCTTCTCCTCCCCCGCATGGGGGAGGTCGCGCCGCGAAGCGCGGCGTGACGGAGGGGGTTGGTGATGATTCAGAGGCGCCGGCGCTGGCCCCCTCCACCGGCTTCGCCGGTCCCCCTCCCCCAAAAGGGGGAGGAGAGAAAAGGCGGCGCTCCCCTACGGGTTCAGCGGATTGAGCAAGCTCGGCGGCCGTGACTTCG
>NZ_CAMQSF010000094.1 GCF_947036865.1 uncultured Caulobacter sp.
CCAGCGGCTGGACCTCGACGAGCGGCCGCGCCTGACGCTGGTTCCGGCGCTCTCGGAGGTCGGGGTGGGGCGGACGATCGACTGGAGCCCGCCGCCGCCGCGCGATCCGCCCGCGCCGCCGGTGCTGCGCGTGCTGGACCTGCCGAACCTGGGCGCGCTGACCGACGACGCGCGGCCCCGGATCGCGGCGGCCGTCGAGCCTTGGCGCGCGCTGGACGTCCACGCCGGCGCCAGCCTCGAGACCTTGAAGATCCGCGCCCGCCTCGCCGCGCCGGCCACCCTGGGCGTGACGCTGACCGACCTCTGGCCCGCCTCGCCGCATCGGCTGGATCGGGCCGGCGCGCTGACCGTGCGGCTGGAGGGCCGGAGCCTAGCCTCGGCGCCGCTGAACGCCCTGCTGGCCGGCGACAACGCGCTGGCGGTCCAGACGCCCTCGGGCGAGTGGGAGGTGATCGGCTTTCAAGCCGCCCAGCTGACCGCGCCGGAGGCCTGGCGGCTGTCGGGCCTGCTGCGCGGCCAGGGCGACGGCGCGGCGAGCGAGGCCGTCATCTCCGCCGGCGCGCCGGTCGTGCTGCTGGACGAGGCGGTGGTTCCGATGGAGGTCGCCGCGTTCGAGCGCGGAACCTCGCTGATCGTCCGCGCCGCCCCGGCCGGAGGGCCGCCGGCGGGGCCGGCGATGAGCCAGATCGTGGTCCCCTGGACCGCGCGGGCGCTGAGGCCCCTGGCCCCGGCCCACGTGCGCAAGCGCTGGACGAGCGGCGATCTGCGGGTGAGCTGGATACGCCGCGCGCGGGTCGGCGGCGACGCCTGGGAGGGCGAGGTTCCGCTGGAGGCGGGCGGCGACCGCTTCCAGGTGCGCGTCCTCGACGGCGACGCCGTGCTGATGGAGGTCGAGACCACCAGCGCCAGCTTCGTCTACACGGCCGCCCTGCGCGCGTCGCACGCGCCATCGCCCGCCGCGCGACTGGAAATCCGGCAAGGCTCGGCCTTGGGCGTGCTCGGCGCGCCCGCGGTGACAGGGTTGTGGTAAATTTGCCACATTAGCCCTTGCGCCGGGCGCTGGACGTTCTAGATGGAGGGCGATACCCAACCCAGCCCACCTTCCGTAGAGGACCTTCCTTGGCGCGCGACCCCTATCAGGAACTCGGTGTCTCCCGCACCGCCAGCGCGGACGAGATCCGCAAGGCGTTCCGCAAGCTCGCCAAGCAGTACCATCCGGACACCAATCCGGGGGACAAGAAGGCCGAGGAGCGCTTCAAGCAGGTCAGCGCCGCCTTCGACATCGTCGGCGATCCGGACAAGCGCAAGAAGTTCGATCTGGGCCAGATCGACGCCGACGGGCGCGAGACCATGCGCGGTTTCGGCGGCCAGCCCGGCAACGGCCCGTTCAACGCCGGCGGCTTCGGCCAGGGCGGCTTCCATCGCGCGAACGAGGGGCCGGAGATCGACCTTTCGGACCTGTTCGGCGGCATGTTCGGCCAGGGCGGCGGGCGCGGCCCGTTCGGCGGCGGGGCCGGCGGGTTCTCCAGCAAGGGCGCCGACATCAAGGCGCGCCTCGACATCGACCTCGAAGACGCCATCAAGGGCGGCAAGAAGCGGGTGGCGTTCTCGGACGGCCGCACGATCGACGTCACCATCCCGACCGGCGCCCAGGACGGCCAGACCCTGCGCCTGAAGGGCCAGGGCGGCCAGGGGCGCGGCGGGCCGGGCGACGCGCTGATCGAGCTGTCGATCAAGCCGCACCCGATCTATCGCCGCGAGGGCGAGGCCCTGGTCATGGACCTGCCGATCTCGGTGCCCGACGCGGTGCTGGGCGGCAAGATCGAGGCCCCGACCCCGGACGGCGCGGTGATGCTGAACGTGCCCAAGGGCAGCAACAGCGGCCAGACGCTTCGCTTGAAGGGGCGCGGCATGCCCGACGCCAAGGGCAAGCGCGGCGACCTCCTGGCGCGGCTGGTGGTCACCCTGCCCGAGACGATCGACCCCGACCTCGAAAAGTTCGCCCAGGCCTGGCGCGACCAGAAGCCCTATACGCCCAAGCGGAAATAGCGCCGCCCGCGCCGGAATCCTGGCGCTGGCGCGTTTCAGCCTTTCAGGCTGTTATCGTCCTGGGGCTGGGCGCGTTTTCGCATGATCGTTTGTCTGCTGATGGGTCTCCAGGTCGCCGCGCCGGCGCCGGGGACGCCGGTTACCTCCACGCCGCCGGAGAGCGAGCAGACGGCCCTGGTCGAGGGCGTGGTCATCCAGGCCTCGGTTCGGGGCAAGACCGAGGGGCCGGTGCAGCCCGACCTGACCCTGAGCGCCGAGGAGATCGAGGCGACCGGGGCGACCACGGTGCGCGATCTCGTCACTCGCCTGGACGCCGAGATCAACACCGGCGATCCCGACGCGCCGCCGCCGGTCTATCTGGTCAACGGCCGGCGCATCTCGGGCTTTCAGGAGATCAGCGGCCTGCCCAGCCAGGCGATCCAGCGCATGGAAATCCTGCCCGAGGCGGCGGCGCTGTCCTACGGCTATCGGCCCAACCAGCGGGTGGTCAACTTCACCCTGCGCCAGCATTTCCGGTCCCTGGCCGGCGAGGTCGAGAAGGGCGCCGCCACCGAGGGCGGACGTGTCAACACGCGCGCCGACGCCGACGTCTTTCGCCTGGCCGGCGACGAGCGGGCGACGGTTGGCGTCGAGACGCGGCGCGACCCGGTGCTGTTCGAGGGCGAGCGCAAGATCGTCCGCGCGCCGTCGGCGACCGCGCCCTACGGCCTGGTCGGCAACCTGGCCTCCACGACCTTCGGCGCCGAGATCGACCCGGCGCTTTCGGCCCTGGCGGGCGGGCGGGTCGTCGTGGCCCGCGCGCCCGACGCGGCGGCT
>NZ_CAMQSF010000095.1 GCF_947036865.1 uncultured Caulobacter sp.
TCGACAACAGCGCCGCGGGCAAGGGTTTCGACAAGGCCGCCATGTGCATCGCCGAAAAGCTGCCGATGGGCGGCAAGACCGGCACCGTGAAGGTTCCGTTCCGCTTCCCGGGCGGCGCGTAAGCGATCGATCCCTTCCTGGGGAACACAACGCCCTCGCCGCTCCGGTCGGCGAGGGCGTTTTGCTGTGCGCGGCACGGGTCGCGCCCTAGCCGCTCGCCTCAGAACTCCTCCCAGGCCTCCTTGACCGCCGTCGCGGCGCGTCCGGTCGACGCGGCGCGCCGAGCCGGAGCGGAGGCGGGCGCCGGGGCGGCCCGCGTCTCGGCTCTCGCCGCCGGCGCCGCCGAGCGACGCGCCGAGATGGAGAACATGCCCACCTCCTTGACCAGTTCGGACGCCTGGCCCTTCAACGCATGGGTCGCGGCCGTCGTCTGCTCGACCATGGCGGCGTTCTGCTGAGTGACCTGGTCCATCTGGTTCACGGCGGTGTTCACTTCGTTCAGGCCGGTCGCCTGCTCGGCGGCCGAGGCGGCGATCTCGGTGACCAGGGCGTCGATCTCGCCAACCTTCGCCACGATCCGCTGCAGCGCCTCGCCCGTCTGACCGACCAGGCTGACGCCCTGGCTGACCTGCTGGGTGGAGCTGGAGATCAGAGCCTTGATCTCCTTGGCCGCTTCGGCCGAGCGCTGGGCCAGCGCCCGGACTTCCTGGGCGACCACCGCGAAGCCGCGGCCGGCCTCGCCCGCCCGCGCGGCCTCGACGCCGGCGTTCAGGGCCAGAAGGTTGGTCTGGAAAGCGATCTCGTCGATGACCCCGATGATCTGGCTGATCTGCTTGGACGAGTTCTCGATCTCGCCCATGGCCGAGACTGCCTGGTGGACGACTTGGCCGCTATGCGTCGCTTCGCCACGGGTCGTGGAGACGACGTCGGAGGCCTGACGCGCGCCCGAGGCCGTGCGGCGCACGGTGGCGGTCAGCTCGTCGAGGGCGGCGGCGGTCTGTTCCAGGCTGGCGGCCTGTTGCTCGGTGCGACGCGACAGGTCGTCGGAGGCGTGGGCGATCTCGTCGGCGCCGGTGCGCAGGCCGTCGGTCGAGGCGGCGATGACCTTCATCGTCTCCTGCAGCGAGCCCATGGCGGCGTTGAAGTCGTCCTTCAGCTTGCGATATTCGCCGGGGAAGTCGGCGGTGACGCGGAAGGTCAGGTCGCCCGAGGCCAGCTTTTCCAGGCCCATGGCCAGGTTGCTGACGACGGTCGAGGCCTCCTGGGCGGCGGCCGCGGCGGCGGCTTCCTTGGCACGGCGCTCGTCGGCCGTCAGGGCGGCGGACTTCTCCTGCTCGGCGCGCAGTTGCTCCAGGTGCTGCTGGTTGTCGCGGAACACCTTCAGGGCCGTGACGATGGCGCCCAGCTCGTCGCCGCGCGTCATCCGCTCCAGGTCGATGGCGTTGTCGCCCTTGGACAGCTTGTCCGTGGCGGCGGCGATGTCGTTGATCGACTTGCGGGTGGTGGTCACCGTGAACCAGGCCAGACCCGCGACGCCGGCCAGCGTCAGCAGCGACATGGTGATCGTGACGCTCATCGCGGCCGTGGCTTCGGCCTGGCGCTTGGCGCTCTCGGCCTCGACGCGCTTGTTGGCGGCGGCGACGACCTGATCCAGCGTGGCGGTCATCTTCGCGTACTGTTCCTCGAACGGCGCGATGAAGCCGACGGCCATGTTGAAGTCGACGCCGATCATGCCGCTGACCGTGTCGATGGCGCTGCGGCACTCGTCGAGCTGCTTGATCAGTTCCGCGATCTTCGGCTGTTCGGCGGCCGGCAGCTTGGCCTTCAGGTTGCCCAGCTCCTTCTTGACCGCGTCGGTCTCGGTCAGCACGGCGGCCATGCGCGCGTCGTTCTTGGCGACGTCGATATTGCCCGCCTTGTGAGTCATCACGGTGTAGAGCTCACCGTTGATGTTCGAGATGCGCTTGGAGATCTTCTGGATCTCCATGTTCTCGCGCATGTCGTTCTCGACGACCTGCTTCAGAGCCGCCGACTGGCTTTTCTGAACCATGAGCGAGCCACCGGCCATCAAAGCCAGCACAAGCAAAGCGAAGGCCGGCGCGAAGCCGATCTTGATGATCAACGGTAGATCGACGAGACGGATCCGTTTCATCGCGAGGTCCCCTCCAACCAGCGTTCCGTGCCCACGGATCGCCAAACTGAAGCGGGATAATCGCCAGAGAGTCCTAACAGACTCTGACTTGGTTAAAGGCAATTGGACATATCTTTGGCCAGACTTGCCAGGATGGACATTTCGTCGCAGGCGTGTCGTCTCTGAACTGTCACACCATCTCAGGTTAAATCGGCGCCGCCAGACCTGCGCATGGTTATCCGCAAGTAAGCCATCAATAGCGCGCCGGGACTCAGACTCTCTTAACTTCGATCTGAGAGAAAGCGGATGCGTCTTAAGGGCGCGTCGTCCGCGTGGCGGCATCACTCTACTAGGACTACTAGGAGCAGCGGGATGAAATATCCGATCGCTATTGCCGCGGGAATCGCCGGCAGCTTTTTCGTCGCCCAGGCCGCTTCGGCCGCCGGCGGTTTTGAAGACCAGATGGGGCGCTGCCTGCAGCAGTACGCCAATACGCGCGACGCGGCCCAGGTGATGCTGGAATGCACCGCCGCCGACGGCAAGCTGTCGGAGTGCAAGGTCGTCGACAACAGCGCCGCGGGCAAGGGTTTCGACAAGGCCGCCATGT